>JBAYUD010000038.1:0-25699 GCA_041675265.1 Desulfurivibrionaceae bacterium
CGTCGCCGCCGCGGGCAACATCGACGCGGAAGGCCGTTACGAAGCGCAGGTGGTCAGTTCCGACACCGTCTACAAAAAACTGGTCATCGAAAACAACCGGATCATCGGCTGCATCATGGTGGGGGACACCAAAAACTTCAACACCATCACCCGCTACATCACGGAACAACGGGATATCACCACGCTCAAGAACACCCTGTTATGACCCGGCGGTGCGTTAAGCCTAGGCGGCGTTCTTCCCCTCAAGGATGCGCGCAAAGCTCGGCGGGCTGCTCGGGAACATAGATTGAAGGCGCGCAGTATTCACAGGCAGAGTCGTCATTTTTCTTGCCAATGAGCTTCCAGGACTTCAGCAGGATGAGTTCGGCATGCGATTTTTTGCACTCCTCGCATACCCAAAGTTCCTTGCCGTCTTTCATCTGATATTTGAAACGTTTCATTGATGCTCCGTACTCTTATAGGTTTTCCCCTCAACCAGCATGGTAACAGGAATTGAGCAGATAGCCAACGGGCTTTTATGTCGCGGCGGATAACTGTCGAGTAAGCAGGGATATCGGCACGCTCATTCTGCCCAACACCTTCGGGACATCCCGCTTCTTACCGATCCACCTCGTCATGGCTACCGACATCAAGCAGAATGATCTTCTGGTCCGAAATCAGGAGGGTCAGGGTTAGCCGGTAGATCGGGTAGAGCAAAGCGAAACCCGACATGATAGTGCCTTGCGCAGAAGGCACACCATGCAATACCGGCGGTCGAGGGCACTAGGAGCGGAGTAAAAAAGATGAATCAGCGATACTGTCCCGGCTGGGGCTCATCGCCCATTGGCTGGCGGGGCTCAAGGGCCAGGACTTCCAACTTGTCCAGCTTATCGATGGCATACCCTTTCCCAACCAAGGGATCAACATGGTGGCACTCGACCTCGATTTCGGTGGCGTCGATGCTTTGAAAGGCGTTGAATGCCTTGTCATCAACGTCCCGATGCTCTTTGAAGATAAGGGCGAAGTCGTTTCCGTAGACCCTGAAAACAAGGGCTTCAGGGAAACCGGCCTGCAGCTCGGCGGCAAACTCCTTGAAAAGCAGATTCCCCTTGTCCCAACCGTGGCGCTTGTTGTACTCCGGCACATTCAGGAGGTGGAGCATGTGCAGACATCTATATTGGTTCAGATCCAGATTGTTCAGGATGATCTTCAGGTAATCCTCGTTGTAGAGCCCTGTCAGCTTGTCGTTGAAAAAGAAGGAGAACCTCTTTTTCTCAAGATCGGTTACCGGAAGTTGGCTGATGACCGTAGAGATTGTGATCTCGGGCAACACCCTGACCGCTGCCCTTACAACCTCGGGATGAAACTGTGTGCCGCAGAAGGATTCAAGCTCGGCCAGACTTTCGGGGATCTGTTTTCTCGCCTTGTAGACACGGTTGGTGGTCATGGCATCAAAGGCATCGCCAACCGCCATGATGCGGGAAAGCAGGGGGATGGCGTCTCCGCGCAGGCCGTCGGGATAGCCTGCGCCATCGTGGCGTTCGTGGTGATGGAGGATGATCACGGCCAAATCCTTGTACATCTCGATATTCGACAGCATCTCATAACCGGCACAGGAATGGAGCTTGATCAGGTCATAATCCAGGCTGGTGAGCTTGCCGGGCTTGAGCAGAACGGAATCCGGCGTGGCAATCTTCCCGATGTCATGCAGGATGGCGGCCTTATAGAGTTTCCTTATCTGTTCGTTGGCAATGCCCATTTCCTTGGCAATCAATTCACAATAATGGGCAACGCGTTCGGTGTGGCCGGCCGTGTAGGTATCCCTTTGCTCGATCATGTCGACAAAAGAGAAGATCGTCTCTTCATAATTGGCCGTGCGTTCGGCGGTGAGACTTGCCACCGCCTCCCTTTGCCTGAATGATGCAATGGCAAAACCGATGTCGCCGGCAAGTTCGTCCAGCATCTCCTTTTCTTCCGGCTCAAAGCCTTGCTTGCGCCAGGTATAGATGGACAGAACCCCCAGTGGTTGCGCAGCCTGATGGGCACGCAGGGGAAGACTGATAACTGACTGAAACCCCTGCACCACTTCCGGATCGCGCCACAGGGCCGGGTCCGGCGTTTTTAGGCCGTCCGACCGAATCACCGCACGATTGTCCCGGAGGCATTGGGCATAGGTGCTCGGGTAAAAGAATCCACCGGCATCATGCACCGCATAGGGAGGGTCAACAAGAGGGTGGCCGCCCGGATCGGAGGTGTGGACTGTTTGGATATCATCACCTTCCAGCAGGCCGATCCAGCAAAAGCCATAATGACCGTGCTGCACGAATCTGGCGCAGGAGCTTTTCAACAGGCTGACAATATCCGGCGTGGTGATCAGCAGCTTGTTGATATGGGCAACCGTATCCAGGATTTCCCGGAGATACCGCTCCTGATCCAAAAGGGATTCGATCTTCTCCGTCCGTTCGGCCACCCTGACCTCCAGGGTTTGGTTGAAATGCTCCACCTTCTCCTTGTCGCGCTTCACCTTCTCTGTCAGGAGCCCCACCGGCACGGTGATAAAAAAGAAAAACCCGATCCTCATGGCAAGACTGATCCACCGAATGTCCGCCAGCACGGGCTGAATGCTGACAACGTAGCACAGAGCGGAAAAGCCCGCGACCAGCACGCCGAAGCCGAGACCGAAGTAGATGGTGTGCAGACAGATGAGCAGGTAATAGCCAAGGAAGAAGCTGCTTTCAAAGCTTGCTTCCGCATGGACCAGGATTGACAGGAAGGCCATGTCAAGAAAAAGGGACGACAGATAGACCTTTCGCAACAGCTCCGGCCTGAAAAAAATAACCAGATAGCACAGAACGCTGTAGAGAGAAAAACAGATGAGGGCGTTGGCCAGAATGGCCCCTTGCCTTGGAGAAACCGGAACAATCAAGAGCCAGGCAATGCCGCCGGCAAGGCAGAAAACCCGTAACAGCAGAAAAGTGAGGTCAACCTCGCTGGTGGCGTTGGCAACCTTTTTCCATTGTTCCCGCAAAATAAGCATGATTGATTCCGACACTCATGAAATGACGGACCGCTTAAGGAGCAGCGTCGGCAAGGCAAGACGCCTTGCCATGGATGGCAAAACACCTCCGCCATCCCGAGTAAAGAATACTTCCTTGCGCCTGAAGGCGTCAACTATTATGCACCGATTGCCGATGGAGCTCGTCAGGGATAAAGCGTATTCCTATTGCGATGATCCTGCCCCAGACCCGGCGCTGAAAATAGTCAGCAACCTTCGATAAGCCCCATTGGCCACGGCCAGCTCCGCATGGCTCCCCTGCTCGATGATCCTGCCCCCGGCCATGACCAGGATATGATCCGCCCTGCGGATCGTGGAAAGCCTATGGGCGATGACGATGTTGGTCCGGCCGGCAAAGGTTGCGCCAATGGCCTGCTCGATGAGCATCTCGCTTTCCGGGTCCACGCTGGCGGTGGCCTCGTCCAGCACCAGGATGCGGGGTTCCCGGGCCAGCACCCTGGCAAAGGCCAGCAATTGCCGCTGTCCGGCGGAAAGGTCCATGCCGCCTTCGCCCACCCGGGTGGCAAGCCCCTCGGGCAACTGGCGGACAAAACGGGCCAGCTGCGCCTTTTCCAGAATCTCCCACAACGATTCGTCGGTTTTTTCCCCGTCGAGCAGGATATTCTCCCGGATGGTCCCGGGGATGAGCAACACGTCCTGCATCACCAGCCCCACCTGGTTCCGCAGCCAGTTTGGATCAAGTTCGCGCAGGTCAATGCCGTCCAGAAGAATCTCCCCTCCATCCGGGTCGTAGAACCGTTCCAGCAGGTTGATGATCGTGGTTTTGCCGCTGCCGGTGGCGCCGACGATGGCCAGGGTCCGGCCGGGCGGGATCCTCAGGGAAAAATTCTCCAGCACCGGATGCTCCGGCGCATAGCCGAAGCGCACCTCCCTGAACTCGATCTCGCCCTTGCCGGAAGCAGGCCGTAAAGGGGCAGGGGCCAGGGGCATGGTCTCCTTGGAATCAAGCAACTGGAAGATCCGCTCGGCCGAGGCCAGGGCCGACTGGACAATGGAATACTTCTGCGACAGCTCGCGCATGGGCTGGAAAAAGAGGCGCATGTAGGAGAGGAAGGCCACCAGCATCCCGATGGTCATCTTCCCCCCCATGACCTGGCTGCCGCCGTACCAGAGGATGGTGCCGATGGTGATGGCGCTCATCAACTCGGTCAGCGGCAGGAACACGGCAAACACCTTGATCTGATAGAGGGCCTTGGCAAAAAAGGCCTGGTTGAGCAGAAAGAATTGCGCCTGGCTGGACTCCTCCCGCCGGAAAAGCTGGATGAGCGAGACACCGGAAAGGGACTCCTGCAAAAAGGAGTTGATCTGGGCCAGATGGGTGCGGATCTGCCGGAAGGCGTCGCGGGCCAACCGGCTGAACCAGAGGGTGTTGCCCACCATCAGCGGAAGAAGCAGGCAGATGCCCAAGGCCAGCCGCCAGTTCATCCAGAAGAGTATCCCCATAATACCCAAGAGCTTGACCCCGTCGTTGAACAGGGTGACGATCACCGAGGTGAACATCTCGTGCATGTTCTGGATATCGTTGGTCAGCCGGGTTACCAGCCGCCCGGCCGGGTTGCGGTGAAAAAACCTCAGGTCCAGGTGCAGGAGATGGACAAACATCATCTGCCGCATCCGGTGCATGATCCTCTGCCCGGTCCATTCCAGGATCAGCACCTGGACAAAGTTGCCGAAAAACTCGAAGGCCATGAGTCCGCAGAAGGCAAGGGCCAAACGCTTGAGCCCGGCAAGACGGACCTCGGCGGCAGCGGTGGGGTTGAGGATGAAATCATCCACGGCCAGCCGGATCAGATAGGGCAGGGAGAGGCCGCAGCCCACCACGACCAGGGAAAGCAGCACCGCCAGCACGGCCCCCAGCCAATACGGCCTGCCCAGAAAAACGATCCGGCGCCACAGGCTGAGATCGTCGAACTTGCCCAGCTGATCTTCTTCGAAATATCCGTAGTTATCCCGCACAGTTACAATCCATTTTCCTTTTCCTGACTATAAACGCTCACCAGTGCCGCAGATGCGCGGAAGAGGTCTGCGAAGTGTGCTATTGCACATGAGCAGGCCGATGACAAAGCAGATGCGGTACTGGTGAGCGTTTACCGGTGGTGCATCTGCTGCTGATGATACATGGTGCGGTAGAAGGGGCTGGTTGCCAGCAATTCGGCATGGTTGCCCTGGGCCAGCAGCCGCCCCTCCTCCAAAACCATGATCCGGGCCGCGCCGCGCAAGGGAGCTATCCGGTGCGAGACGATGAGACAGGTCCGCCCCGGCAGATAAGTGGCCAGGCCGGCAATGATCTCCTGCTCGGTTTCCAGGTCCACGGCGGAAAGGCTGTCGTCGATGATCAGCAGGGGCCGGTCAAGGAGAAGCGCCCGGGCCAGGGCGATGCGCTGGCGCTGGCCTCCGGAAAGATTGACCCCCTTTTCGCCGATCCGAGCCTGGTACCCCTCGCTGAACCCGAGGATCTCCTCATGGATCCGGCAGATCCGGGCCGCACCCTCGATCTGCTCCTGGCTCGCCCCTGGGTTGCCAAAACCGATGTTCGCTCCCACGGTATCGGAAAACAGCAACACATCCTGGGGCACATACGCTACCCGCTCGCGCACCGAGGCCAGGGAGAGCCGGTTGATATCAATGCCGTTGAGAAAAATGGCGCCGTCCGCCACGGGATACTGCCGGGCGAGAAGATGGCAGAGGGTGGATTTCCCCGAGCCGCTTCTCCCGACAAGGCCGACGATCTCCCCTGCCCGGAGGAGGCAGCTGACCCCGGCCAGGGCCGGCTGCTCCTGCCCTTCGTACCGGAAATGGAGATTCCGCAGGCTGATCTCCGTTTGCCCTCCGGGAAAGGGGACGGGCTGCGCAGGATCCACCAGGGTGGGGGTGGCGGCCATGACCTCGCCCAGCCGCCCCAACGAGGTGAGGCCGCGCTGAAAAAGATTGGCCACCCAGCCCACCGCCATCATGGGCCAGGTCAGCAGGTAGAGGTAGGAGATGAAGGCGACAAAATCCCCCACCGTGATGACATTGCCGATCACCAGGCGGCCGCCGAAAAAGATCACCAGCAGCAGGCTGGTATTGCCCACCAGCCCGGAGATGGGAAAGAGGGTGCCATGCACTCGGGCCAGGCGGATGTTGTCCTGCTGGTACTGATGCCCCAGGCGGCCGAAGGCCTCGGCTTGCGAACTTTCCTGGGTATAGGCCTTGAGCAGACGGATACCGGTGATGGTGTTGCGGGCAAATTCGGTGAGGTGGGAAAACTGCTCCTGCACCTTGAGAAAACGGCGGTGCAGCCGGGCGGAGAGCACCCTGGTAAGCAGGGCGAGCAATGGCATGGGGAGCACGGCAATCAGGGTGAGGCGCGGGCTGATATAGGCCATGCAGGCCAGGGCGGCGGTCCCCATGATGGCGGCGTCGGCGCAGGCCACCAACCCCATGCCCCCTGCCAGTTGCACTGCGGCCAGATCATTGGTGGCCAGGGCCATGATCGCGCCCACCGGTTTTTTCTGAAAAAATGGCCGGTCCAGGGTGAGCAGGTGGCGAAAAAAACCGTCGCGCAGGTCGCGCTCCACCAGCCGGGAAAACCCGAGGATCAGATACCGCCAGACAAAGCGGCAGGAGGCAATGCCCAAGGCCAGCACAAAGATGGCCAAGGCGCTTTGCGCCAAGGCAAGCTGGCTGGCCGTGCCGTGGGCCAGAAGATCCACCGCCCTTTTCACCAGCCGGGGGATGCCCAGCTGGAGAAGATCAACGGTGAGCAGGGCGAAAAGCCCGCCGACGAGGCGGGGGGAATATCGCCGGACAAAAGGACGGATAAGCCCCAGGGAGGCTCCGCCCCTGCCCCCGGACCCGCCCCCGCTCATTTGGAGCCCATCCGCCACACCCCGTCCCAGGTCAGGGGCGGATTGGCCAGCATCTCCCGGCAACGGGCGGCATACCGTCCGGCCACCACATCGTCCGCAGCCAGCTCCTGAAACATTGCCATGGCCCCGGCCACCTCGCCCCCGTAGTATTGGGCCAGGGCCGTAGCGAAGCGGCTGAGCCGCTCATCCCGGTCCGCATCGCCTTGGGTCAGAGGCTCAAACACGGTGATGGGCTCCTTGCGGCCCACCACCCCCACCCGGGCAATCTCCCGAACCAGTATTTCCGAGGGCAGTTGGTTCCGGCACGCCTCGGAGATGAGGATCTCCGTATCGAATTCCTTGTTGACCCCTTCCAGCCGGGCCGCGACATTGGCGCTGTCGCCCAGGATGGAGTAATCGAAACGCTGACTGGAGCCGAGGTTGCCCACCACCACCGGGCCGGTGTTGATGCCGATCCGCATGAACAGGTCGCAGCCGAACCGCGCCTTGAAATCGGGGCGCAGGAGGGCCAGCCGCTCCTGGCAGCGCAAGGCGGTCCGCACCGCGCGAAGGGCATGATCGTTTTGCGTCAGCGGCGCGTTCCAGAAGGCGATGATGGCATCCCCCTCATACTTGTCGATGGTTCCCCCGGATTCCAGGATGATGTCGGTCATGGCGGAGAGGTATTCATTGAGCAGCAAGGTGAGCCGCTCCGGGTCCAGCCGCTCCGACATGGTGGTGAATCCGGCCAGATCGGAGAAGAAGATGGAAAGCTCCCGCTTCTCGCCGCCCAGCCGCAGGCGCTCGGGATTCGCCACCAGCTGGTCGATCACGGTGGGATGGAGGTACTGGCTGAAGGCCCGTTTGATATAGCGTTTCTTCCTGCCTTCGGTGGCGAAGTTGAATACCACCCCGCTGACCAGGGCGAGCAGCACCGCCGCGGCCTGGACCCCGACGGGCAGCCAGATCCCTTGCCCATAGGCGGCAAAGCCCGCGGCAAAGGGCAGAGGGAGCAGGAGGACAAAGGCCAGGGACGACTGCCAGGCATTGCGGCAAAAAAGGATGGCAATTGAGGCCAGCACCCCGAAAAACAGGGTCAGGACCGCAGCCAGCCAGATCGGGCTGTCGCGGAGAAAATCCTGGGACAGGAGGTTGTCCAGCATGGTGGCGTGAATCTCCACCCCCGGATAGACCCCGTCCATGGGAATGGCCCTGAGGTCGTAAAGGCCTGGGGCGGTCATGCCAAAAAAAACGTAAGCGCCCTTGAACTCGGCCGGATCGATGACCGGAACCTCCCCTGCCTCAAGCTGCAACTCGGACTGCACCACCGCAGCCAGGGAGATGGTGGGAACGGTGCGGGATACCCCCCGAAAATTGAGGATGGCCTGCCCGGTTTCATCGAGGGGTACACCGAGCGGACCAATCTGGAGATGGTTTTTGCCAAGCGCCAGGGGAACCGGGCCGGGGGCTCCGGCAAGATACGTGGCCAGGGCCAGGGAGGGCACGGGCCGGCCGGCGAGGTTGACAAAGAGAGGGGCCCTGCGAAACACCCCGTCCGGATCGGGGCGGTTGCTGATGTTGGCAAGCATTGCGCTGCTGTCGGCCAACTCGGCCACCGGCATGGTCACCGCCTGGGGCAGCACCGGCGCCCGGCTTTTGACAAACCACTGGGAGAAACCAGAGATTGCCAGCGCGGGCGGACCGGCTCCATCCCCACCCTGCGCCTCGCCGGGAGGCGCCAGGGTGTAGCTGAGCACCACCGGGCCGTTCTCCCGCATGGCCTGGGCAAAAGCCTGGTCATCACCCACCCCGTGGAGCGAGGGCTCGCTGAACAACACATCAAAGGCGACCGCCTTGACTCCGGCCCGCTTACAAAAGGCGAGCACCGTGGCATACGCCTCCCTGGGCCAAGGCCAGGAGAGGCCGTTTTCCTTGCGGCCCCAGTCCAGGCTTTTCTGGTCCAGGGCGATGATCCGCATTTGGCTGGTGGCCGGAGCAGGACGGGCAAAATGGGCAACCCGCCACTGCCAGGTGGCATGCTCGAACCCGGCGAGCGCGCCCTGATGCCAGAGGAGGAACGCCACAACACAGGCAATCAGGCCAAGGGTAAGCCCGGTAAGACCTTTTTTGATCACGGTCAGATGCTGCCCAAGATGCTCTTGAACCGTTGCTGACGCAGCGCCATCCCGGCCGGGGCCTTGGCCTCGGCAAGCAGGGGCTCCAGTTCAACGATCCGGTCCGCCGGGTCGGGATGGGTCTTGGCAAAATCAAGCCCCTGCGGGTTGAGCCGCTGCTTCATCTCGCCAAGCAGCGCGACCAGGGCCCGCTGGTCATAGCCGGCCCGGCCGAGAATCACCAGGGCCGCAACATCGGCCTCCCGCTCAAAGGCCCGGGAATAGCCGCTGTTGACCAGGGTTGCGGTAACATCGTGAATCGACTCTTCAAAAATTCCGGTGAGTTGCGCCAGCTGCGGCCCCCCGGCCTGCTTGGCCCCTTCCGTGGCCATGATGGAGAAGGCGCTGGTCAGCCTGTTGGTCTTGATGGCCTGCAGCCCGTGCTTCAACTGGATATGGGCGATTTCGTGGGCCAGCACCGCGGCCAGGGTATCCTCGTCCCGGCAGCAGCGCAGCATGCCCCGGCTGACAAAGATCAAGCCGCCGGGCGCGGCAAAGGCGTTGATCCCCTCATCCTCCAGAAGCACGAAATGGTAACCGCCGTAGGTTTCCGGCATGTCGGAGACCCTGGCCAGGGACTGGCCGACCAGATTCAGGTACTGCACGGTCTGCTGGTCGGTGCGGGGATGGTATTTTCCCAGCAGGGTGGCGCCCACCGCGCGGCCCACATAGTATTCCTGCTCCGGCGTGATATCGGTGAAGGCCTTTTCCAAAGCCACGGCGGTTTTCTTGAGCGCCCCCACCTGGGACTCGCTGAGCCGGAATCCGCCCACCTGGACCGCCCCGAGGCCGTCGATCACATCGGTGGTTTTGCATCCGGAAACCAGCACACCGCAACAAAGAGCGAGCAACATGGCGAAAACAGGGATTCGTTTATTTTTCATGACCGTTGCCTCCCTCGGGGTTCTGCAAGCCGCCCTTGGCAAGGAATTCCCGCATGGCCTCCGGACTCACCTGAATCCGCTCCATCCAATCCACCGAGGCATAATCGAGGTTTTTCCCCCTGGCCTTGTACTCGGCCTCCACCTGGGCATTGAAGCCCTTGCCGCCCAAAGCCAGCTCATCCTCCGAGGCTCCGGCCCCCACCCGTTCTCCGGGCTTCAGGGTAATGGTTTTGGCAATGAGGCTGGCGCTGTGCATCCAGCCTTCCCTGCCCTGCTGCTGGTCCCGCACCTTGAGCCAGAGCCCCTGTTCCTCCAGCACGTCCACCCGCTCGCCATAGCCGAGGGTGGCGACAATCTTGCCGAAGGGCATGGGGGAAACCCTTACCGCGCCCTTTTGCACGGCGACGCTTCTCCACCCCTGCCCGGCCCAAACAGCCGTGGCAACAAGGGAGAGGACAAGGAACAACACTATTTTCATCCGCATTCCCATGATGATTTTCCTAAAATAATTTTCCTGCGTTGAACAACGGTTACCTTCCATACTAGCACAGGAGATTTTTAGAGACAATGGGCCGCAAAACCATTTTCCGCCGTGGACTCGGGGCCGGGCAGCCCGCGCGCCATGCCCGGAAGGAAAAATCCCCTCCATGCCGGCGAACTACTTGCATCCCACCTCTTGCTTGCGTAAGCTGTATAATATTTGCTTTGCTTTCCCTTGCGCTCCCCGCGGCCCTGACCGTGACCAGGCATGGAACGCGGCGGGGATCCCGCGTTTTTCGCGGGCAATGCTCGGAGGCAGCCTCCGGATGTTTTTTTACATTTTCCCGGCAAGGGATTCCGTGGGCGATAAAAAAGAAATTGAACAATAGTAACAATTGCCATATAATAAAAAGATTAAATTCCTGCCGGCACGACACCTCAAAGCGTTCCCGTCGCACCCGTCCCATAACAGAACAATAATTTCACCTGGAGTGGACCGATGGATTTCACGAAACTTTCCCTGTCCAAGAAGCTGACAGCCGGCTTCGGCTTTCTGGTTGTTCTTTCCACCATCGGCACCAGCTTTGCCGTTTTCAAATCCGCGCAGATGGTGACCTCGGTCAAGGATCTGGAAAAAATCCACCTGCCCCTTGCCTATCTGGGCGGAGAACTGTCCCTCTTGGTCAGCCGCCAGCAGCTTGCGGCCGCGAACTTCGTCATCCACAAGGAGGCGGTCTATCGGGAACGGTTCGACAGCAGGGACAAGGCGGCGGATGAAACCTTTGCCCGCGCCCGGGCAGTTATCCAGGCCGACGAGGAGCTGGTGCGGGCCGGTTGGTCTGAAAAACTGGAAAAGATCGTCCAACTGCATGACAAGCTGGCTCCGACGGCCAGGGAGATGATGGACGCAGCCCAGGCGGGCGACCCCGCACTGATGGCGGAAAAAGAAAGAGCCCAGGAGGAGGCGGCCGGGAAGATCCGTGAGGCCATCACCGAATTCGACGAAATCAACACCGCCGAGGGTGCGCAGGTCGCCAACAACGCCCTTGCCCAAGGCAACGCGCTCCAGACCCTGATGATCCTCATTGCCGTCGGCATCTTTATCGGCGGTTGCACCCTGGCCTTTGTCATCACCCGCGGCATCACCGTCCCCCTTAAAAAGGCGATCACCGGCCTGACTGCGGGCGCCAATCATATCTCCGCCGCGGCCGGCGAGGTGGCGGGCGCGGGCCAGCAGCTGGCGGAAGGCGCCACCGAGCAGGCTGCCGCCCTTGAGGAAACCTCCGCCTCCATGGAGGAAATCTCCTCCATGACCCAGCACAGCGCGGACAACGCCCATGAAGCCAATGCGGTCATGACCGATATAAACAATGTGGCCAGCCAGGCTGCCGCCTCCATGCAGCAGCTCACCTCCGCCATGGGCGAGATCTCCTCCGCCAGCGAAAAGACCTCGAAAATCATCAAGACCATCGACGAGATCGCCTTCCAGACCAACCTGCTCGCCCTGAATGCCGCGGTGGAAGCGGCCCGGGCCGGTGAGGCAGGCGCAGGCTTTGCCGTGGTGGCCAACGAGGTCCGCAGCCTGGCCATGCGCGCCGCGGATGCGGCCAAGGAAACCGCCGCCCTGATCGAACAGACGGTGAGCAAGGTGCAGGAAGGCACGGTGCTCGTCGACCGGACCAACGACGAGTTCAACAAGGTTTCCAAGGGCACCGGCAAGATCTCGGTGCTGATCAACGAAATTTCCTCCGCGGCAAAAGAGCAGACCGAGGGCGTGGGCCAGATCAACAAAGCCCTGCAGGAAATGGACACCGTGGTGCAGAGCAACGCCGCCACCGCCGAGGAATCCGCCTCCGCCTCGGAGGAACTCTTTGCCGAAAGCAACACCCTGCTCGGCCATGTCCGCGAGCTGCAGACCATGATCACCGGCGAGGACGGAGGCAATTCGGGCGCGACGGCCTCCCGGGCGCAAAGCAACCCGGCGCGCGGCAAGAATACGGGGCGCCGGCCGTTACCGCCGCAAAAACAGGCGCAACCCCGGGCCATCTCCCACAGCAAAAAGAGCACGGCCAAAGAGGTGATCCCCTTTGACAACGAGGATTTTGAGGATTTCTAAGAGGCGATGAGGTCTCGGGCGGACGCGCCCTGGGTGAAAAAAAGCCATCGGAGCAAAGGCGCCGATGGCTTTTTTATGGGTCAGCCTACTTCAAAAACGAACAGCAATAATCGGTAAGGATTCTGATCTTCAAGCCGAACTTGGAATGGGGCGGAACCTCGAAGGATTCGCCGCCATGGATTGTCTTCCACTCCGATGCGCCGGGCAACAAAACCTCCAGCTCGCCGGCCATGATCTCCATGATCTCCTTGTCCGCCGTGTTGAATTCGTACTCTCCGGGCAGCATGACGCCCAGGGTCTTCTGGGACCCGTCGGCAAACACCACCGTCCGGCTGGTGACCTTGCCGTCGAAGTAGACATTGGCTTTTTTTACGATGGTGACATTGTTGAACTCAGGCATGGATGTTTCCTCTCTTGCGTTTTTTCAATAAAAAATTCCCGCCACGTTACGGACGGGAAGACGTGATCTCCGTTTCAGCCTCCTAGATTCTTTATAACCGGGCCGGACAAATTGCAAGATTTTGTTGCTCCCCTTTCCCCTGACCCGGAAAAGAAAAGGGCCGCCCTTGGGCAGCCCTTTTCTTGTGCGCTTCTTGTTACCGGATCACATGGTGCGGCACACCCTGCCGACCCCGCCGGGGATGGTGCCCGAGGCCCAAAACGTTGTCCCCTGTTTGAAATCCACAAACCAATACCCGCCGGGCTTGCGCTGGTCGGCGAGAAAAATAAAGGGCTGCTCCTTGGAAAAACAGAGATGGAGATGGACGCCCTTTGCATTCACCCTGGGCTCCAGAAGGGAAAAGGCTTCCTCCATGGTGGGCAGCCGCCAGTCGGAAAATCCGGCAAACCGCCGGAGATTAAGCTCCTCCACATATTTCTGCACATTGCGGATGGTGGTGAGGTCGCAGCCGCCGCGCTGCCACATGACCCCGGTGACGTGGTCGGTAACGGTGAGCCCGTCGCCGTTGTCCACCAGGACATTGCGGAAATTGCCCTGAGGATTGTGCTGGCCGTCATAACAGCCAAGCCGGGCCGCAAGGGTTGCGGCTTCCGTTTCGTTCATCACTCCCCCGGCTCCCCGCAGACTGACCTTTCTCAGGGATGGCAGGGGATCGCCCTTCCTCGGCAACCCGGTCTCCAACTCCTCCTTGGGTACGGAGTTGTCCACCAAGACAATCCGGGAGGAATCCTCGCTCTCGATGATTTTCTCCAGCAGCCATTGCTTGATCCCCTCGTCAATGGCGTAGCTCTGGTCGCGCATATCCTTGCCCTGCCGGGCCACGCATTTTTTCAGCATCTCCTGCGGGCAGTCGATGTGGGCCAGAATCTTGGCGTGCTTGACGCCCCGTTCCATCAGGCAGAGCCTGGCGGGCGAATTCCAGTTATCGATATAAAAGTAATAATGGAGTTCCGAATTGTTGCGAATCCGCTCCTTGCCCTTGCCGCCCCAGCTCTCGAACATGGCAAAGGTGTCCGAAGGGGTGAGATCCCAGTCGATCGACACAGGCTGACCACCCATACCCAACTTTTCCGATAATCCCATGGCACACCTCCTCAGTTTTATTGTCATCCTCTGTACGGAAACGATATAATGAAACAAGCGCTTTTTTAATTAGTAATTATTACCAATAATAGTTCCGGTTTCCGTTCCACGCAAGGGGAAATATTCCATGAGCAAAGAAAAATTCACCACAGGCGCCGGATACCCGCTGCCCATGGGCGCATTCCTGAAGCCGGGAGGCGTGAATTTCGCCGTGTTCTCCCGGCATGCAACAACCGTGACCCTGGTGCTTTTCAAATCCGGGCAGGAAGATCCCTGCGCCGAGATCCCCCTTGACCCGAAGATCAACCGGACCGGCAACATCTGGCATATCCTGCTCCACGACCTGGACATCAATCTCCGCTACGGCTATCGCATGTCCGGCCCTTACGACCCAAAGGGAGCGGGGCATTTCTTTTCCCCAAAAAAACTGCTGATCGATCCCTACGCCAAGGCCCTGACCGGAGGCTCCGAGTGGGGCGTGCCCTATTGCCGCACCGGCCTCTGCGGACCCTTGAGCACCTTCCAGCGACGCTGCTGCATCATCGGCAACAACTTTGACTGGGAAGGCGACCGGCCCCTCAATATCCCCCTGGAAAAGAGCATCATCTACGAGCTCCATGTCCGGGGCTTTACCCGTGATGCAAGTTCCGGCGTGGACCATCCCGGCACCTACCAGGGGGTGGTGGAAAAGATTCCCTATCTCAAGAAACTGGGCATCACCGCAGTGGAACTCCTGCCGGTCACCGAATTCAACGAACATGAGATCACCAACTCCAACCCCTTCACCGGGGAGAGGCTGAAAAATTTCTGGGGCTACAGCCCCATCTCCTTTTTCGCCCCCAAGGCCGCCTACGCGGTCAATGGCCGCAACGGCAATCAGGTCCGGGAGTTCAAGGAGATGGTCAAGGCGCTGCATAAGGCCGGGATCGAGGTGATCCTCGACGTGGTCTTCAACCATACGGCGGAAGGGGGCGGCAACGGCCCGGTGATCAGCTTCCGGGGGCTGGACAACGTCATCTATTACCTGCTGGACCCGCGGAGCAGGGAGTATCTCAACTTCTCGGGCTGCGGCAACACGGTGAACTGCAACCATCCCCTGGTCCGGCATCTGATCATGGACTGCCTGCGCTACTGGGTGATCGAGATGCATGTGGACGGCTTCCGCTTCGATCTGGCCAGCGTCCTGGGCCGCGACCAGCAGGGCAACGTGCTGAGTAACCCGCCCATGGTGGAAAAGATCGCCGAGGATCCGATCCTCGCCGACACCAAGATCATTGCCGAGGCCTGGGATGCCGCGGGCCTCTATCAGGTGGGGAGCTTTTCCACCAACCGGCGCTGGGCCGAATGGAACGGCAAGTTCCGCGATGACGTCCGCCGCTTCCTCTGCGGACACGACGGCATGGTGGCCCCGCTCGCCACCCGCATCGCGGGCAGCGCCGACCTCTACCAGGACGACGGCCGCAGACCGCACAACAGCATCAACTTCATCACCAGTCACGACGGCTTCACCCTCTACGATCAGGTGAGCTACAACACCAAGCACAACCTGGCCAACGGCGAAGACAACCGGGACGGCGGCAACGACAATCTCAGCTGGAACAGCGGCAGCGAAGGGGTAACGGCCAACGCAACCATCGAAGGGCTGCGCAGGAGGCGGATCAAAACCTTCGCCACCATCCTCATGCTTTCCCAGGGCGTGCCCATGCTGGTGGCAGGCGATGAATTCGGCCGGACCCAGCAGGGCAACAACAACGCCTACTGCCAGGACAACGAGATAAGCTGGCTCAATTGGGAGCTGGCGAAAAAAAACCACGGCCTGCTGCGCTTTTTTACCCAGCTCATCGGGTTACGGAAAAACCACCCGGTCTTCCACCGCACCGATTTCTTTCCCGCCGAGGGGGAGCCGGAGATCGAATGGCAGTCCACCACGCCGGGAAGACCGGACTGGTCTCCATCCTGCAAGACCCTAGCCTTTACCCTGCATGGCGCCACCGCCGGGGGGCGGCGCGATGACGACTTTTTTGTCATGCTCAATGGCGGCCACACCCCTGCCGACTTCATCATCCCGGCGCCGCCAAAGGGCCGCCTCTGGCAGAGGCTGATCGACACCGGTGCCGCATCCCCGAGGGATATCGTCGGCGAAACCCAGGGGCAGCCGGTGCGCACCGCCTCGGTCACCGTGGCGGACCTGGCCGCCATGGTCTTTGTTTCCAAACCCTGCTGAAGCAACAGCCATGCGCCTTTTGTTCCTCGGCGATTCCCTCGTTGAATTTGGCAACTGGCAAAACCGCTTTCCCGGCCATGCGGTATTCAACGCCGGAATGGCCGGGGAAACCGTGGCCGGCCTGCTCGCCGATCTTCCCCGCCATCTGCGCCGCTGCCCCGATCCGGAGCGGGTATTCGTCATGATCGGCGCCAACAATCTGCTCAGGGAGGAGCATGGTTTTCTGCCGGACTACGAGAGAATCCTGAACACCCTCGGCAACACGCTTTCCCCGGCCCGGATTACCGTCACCTCCCTGCCGCCCATCCGGGCCGCCCATCTCGCCCCATCGGCCGTTGCCCGGGTAAACCACGGGTTGCTCCAGCTCAGCCGCAAGAAAAAAACCTCCTTTCTGGATCTGTTCTCGGCTTTCCACACAGACGCACCAGCCGTTGATGCCTGCTTCACCGAAGACGGCGTGCACCTCAGCGACCTTGGCTACGCAATCTGGTCAGCCTGCCTTGCCCGAGGTTTGCGGCAAGAACCTTGAATACCTCCCCATCCCGCACGTTTTCAGATGCAATTTCAAACAAATTTGTTACAATGGCCTCCGTTTTACAAAACAACGCATACCAAACCGTAAGAAAGAGCCCGGAGAAGCCATGCCTGAGAACAACCGCGAACCCATCGATCTGGCCACCCTGTACGAAATAACCCGGGCCCTGGCCTCATCGGACGACCTGCGCAAATGTTTGGAAGAAAGCCTCACCGTGCTGGCCGCCCGCACCAGCCTGGGCAACGGGGCGGTGACCATCGCCAACCCGCTCACCGGCCAGATCGAAACCGAAGTGGCCCCCGGCATGACCGCGGAGGCCCGGAAGCGCGGGATCTATAAATTCGGCGAAGGCATCACCGGCAGGGTGGTGGCCAGCGGCTCCCCCATCGTGGTGCCCCAGATCAGCCAGGAACCGCTTTTCCTGAACAAGACCAGGGCCAGGGCCGAGAAAAACCAGGAGGCCCTCTCCTTTCTCTGCGTGCCCATCAAGCACGGGGCCAAGACCATCGGCGCCCTGAGCGTGGACCGCGGCTACCACGAGGGGTTGGATTTTGAACAGGATCTCCAGTTCCTCACCGTGCTCTCGGGCCTCATCGCCCAAACCGTGGTCCGCATCCAGGCGGTGAACCAGGAACGGGAACGGCTGGAGCAGGAAAACACCCAGCTGCGGCGGGAGCTTTCCGAAAAATACCGGGTGGCCAGCATCGTCAGCAATTCGAACCGGATGCAGGAGGTGTTCGAGATGATCCACCGGGTGGCGGATTCCAACGCCACCATCCTGCTGCGCGGCGAATCGGGCACCGGCAAGACCATGGTGGCCAAGGCCATCCACCACAACAGCAAACGGGCCAAGGCGCCGTTCGTGGCGGTCAACTGCTCGGCCCTGCCGGAAACCCTGCTGGAGTCCGAGCTCTTCGGCCACGAGAAGGGCGCCTTCACCGGGGCGCAGACCGCCAAGAAGGGCCGCTTCGAGCAGGCCGAGGGCGGCACCCTGTTTCTCGACGAAATCGGCGAGTTGAGCCAGGCCGTGCAGGTAAAATTGCTCAACGTGGTGCAGGATCGCGAATTCCAGCGCTTGGGCGGCATCGCCCCCATTCGCTGCAACGTCCGGCTGATCACCGCCACCAACAAGGATCTGGAAAAGGCCGTGGAAGACGGCTCCTTCCGGGAGGATCTCTACTACCGGCTCAACGTTTTCCCCATCTACCTGCCGCCCTTAAGGGAACGCCGCACCGACATCATGCTGCTGGCCGACTTCTTTCTCCAGAAATACAACGAGGAAAACGCCAAGCAGATCCGCCGCATCTCCACCCCGGCCATCGATCTCCTGGTCCAGTACCACTGGCCCGGCAATGTCCGGGAGCTGCAAAACTGCATCGAACGGGCGGTCCTGATCTGCGACGAGGATTCGATCAAGAGCTACCACCTGCCCCCGTCGCTGCAAACCTCCGATTCGGTGAACGAACGCAGCAACCCGGTTTCCTTTACCGGGGCGGTGGAAAATTTCGAGCGGGAGTTGATCATCGACAGCCTGAAAAAATGCCAGGGCAACCAGACCAAGGCCGCCCAGCTGCTGGACACCAGCCTCAGGATCATCAACTATAAGATCGCCAAGCTCAACATCAACCCCCGCCAGTTCAAGCTCGCCAAGCCCTAGGGTGCGCCATGACCGTTCTCCTCCACCTCTGCTGCGGCCCCTGCACCATCTTCCCCCTCACCGCCCTGCGCGACCAGGGCTTTGCCGTAAAGGGCTATTTCCACAACCCCAACATCCATCCCTTCCGGGAATTCAAGCAGCGGCTCGCCACCCTGGAGGATCTGGCGCGCCGGACCTCCCTGCCCGTGGAGTATGAGCGGGAATACGGCCTCAAGGAATACCTGCGCCAGGTCGTGTTCCACGAGGAAGAACGCTGCCCGCTCTGCTACCGGATGCGCCTTGAGGCAACGGCCAAAAAAGCCAGGGAGACCGGGGCGGAGGCCTTCAGCACCACCCTGCTGTACAGCCGCTACCAGCGCCACGACACCATCCGGCAGCTGGGCGAAGAGCTGGGGGCCCGATTCGGGGTGCCATTTCTGTACGAGGATTTCCGGGTCGGCTGGCAGGAGGGGATCGACGCCAGCCTTGAGATGGGACTCTACCGGCAGCCTTACTGCGGCTGCATCTACAGCGAGCAGGAACGCTACGACAAGAAGTTTCGGAAGACAAAAAAGAAGGACAAATGACAATGGGCCTTACCCGCAACGCGGGAAGGCCCATCAAGATAAACCGGAACCGCCCCTGGGGGCTTATTCCTTGGCAGCCCCGCCGCTGCCGCTGCCGCCGGGCATGATGCCGAAGGCGGAGGTAAAGGACTGCCAGTCCGGCAGGGAGATGGTGGGCACGAACCGTCGCCAGGTTTTTTCAACCCCTTGGCCTGATTTCAGCTGGGCCAACAGCTCCGTGGCCTGGGGCTCGACGCTGGACTTGGGATAGGTGGCCAGCAGATATTCAAGCCGCCCCTGGGCCTGCTTATCTTCATCGATGCGCACATAGAAGGTGGCCACGGAAAATTCGTGCTGGGCCAGAAAATCCCGGGCAGCCTGAGCCCTGGCCGAGGCCTCGACAAAATAGGGCGATTGGGGATAGGAGCGGTTCAAGCGCTCAAAGGCCTGCACCGCATTCTGGGCATTGCCCGGATCCCGGTCATGGGTGCCGATCTGCGAATAATAGCACATGCTGATCTGGAACAGGACATAGGGGACAGCCTCGTTGGTCGGATGGTTGGCCTCGAACTCTTCATACAGGGTCTTGGCCTCGCTGAACTTATCCATGTAATAATTGGAATCGGCCGCCTTCAACTCGGCCAGAAGCGCCACCTCGCTGAAGGGAAACCTGTCCTTGATCTCGACAAAACGCTTCAAGGCCGCGCTGTATTTCCCGCGATTGAAGTCGTTCATCCCCTCCATGGCCAGGGCTTCCGGGGTTTCCGGCCCTCCCCCGGAACCAAAACCCACCCAGTCCAGCATGGTATCCAGGGTGGCGCAACCGCTGAGCCCGGTGGCTGCGGTCAGCAAGACAAGAGCCAGGACACAGGCCCGAAAAAATCGACAATTCCGTTGTGAAAAAATCATGTCCCGCCCATTCATTTCAGCCAAAAGAAAAAAGGCCCGGCGCATACGAACCGGGCCCGGAAGCCATCACCTGCCACATCGAGTTTACAAAGCCTTTTCGATCATGGCCTTGAGCTGCTGCTTGCCCACCGCGCCGGTCACCTGATCGGCAACCTCTCCGCCCTTGAAGAGAATCAGGGTGGGGATGGCCCGAATCCCGTATTTGCCGGGGGTGACGGGGTTGTCATCGACATTCATCTTCCCGACCTTGAGCTTGCCTTCAAACTCGGCGGCCAGCTCGTCGATGACCGGGCCGATCGCCTTGCAGGGTCCACACCAGGGCGCCCAAAAATCCAAAAGAAAGGGCACCTCGGACTGCAGGGCCTTTGCGCCGAAATCGCCGTCGGAAACCTGGATAACCTTATCGCTCGCCATAATTTTCTCCTTTTATTTCATAGGGATAATTGTATTCAGAGTATAATTGGTTCATCTTACAAAGGGAACCGGGTACTGACAAGGAAAATCTTGTCCGCTCCCGGCTTCCCCCGAGAGTAAGGAGGCAAAAAGCGCACAAAGAGCCGCACCTCCTGCTTGACAACCAACAAGCAGTCGCTATATGGTTATCACCATGCACACACGAATCTGCCCATTCTGCAAGGAAGAGATCCATGGCCAGGCCCTGGTCTGCCGTTATTGCAGCCGCGATCTTCCCCCGGTGAAGCAGCGGCGGCGAAAAAACTCCTCCGGCTGGCTGGCGGCGATCACCGTTGCGGGCATCATCGCGGGCGGCGCGGCCTTTCTCGCCGTCGAGTTCCTGCGGGAGCGGAAAAACTGGCTCACCGAGCCACCCCGGCGACCAGAATCGCAAAACCCGCCTGACTGACCACCCCCTCCCGGGAGTGCTCCATCTCCCGCAACGCTTCCGGCGGCTGCACCAGGCCGGAGCGTCTCTCCTCCACGACAAAACCGCACCCGGCCAGGCATTGCTCCACCTCTGCCGGCTCATAAAACCGGGCCTGTTGGTAGAAGGGATGGCCTGCCTCTTTTTTTTGCTGGAGCATTCGGCCCCAAGGGCTGTCGGCCACAATGAGCCCCAGCACCAGATGCCCGCCGGGCTTGAGCACCCTCCGGCATTCCCGCAGCACCGGGATGGGATCGGCGAGAAAACAATAGGTGAAGAGCAGGAGCACTGTCCGCATGCTCTGGTCGGCATAGGGCAGCGCCTCCCCCACCGCCCGGCTCACCCGCACTCCCCGTTTTTTTGCTAATGCCAGCGGGCCCAAGGCCGGATCAACCCCGAACTCCACCCCCAGGGCCTCGGCAAAACGGCCCGGACCCACGCCGATCTCAAGCTTCGGGCTCAAAAGCGGGGTGACCAGCTCTTGCAGGGCACCCCGCTCAATGGCAAAAAGCAGGCTTTCCTCAAACCAGGCATCATACTCCTCGGCCCGCTCGTCAAAAACCTGGGCTGCCTGGTGCCGGAACGTATCTTTCCCCATCTTTTAGCCCTCGGTCATCTGCTCTCAGCTGCCAGCCCGATTGTTTCCTTTTCCCGAAATAATGGTTATGGTTACTTGCATTCTCCTGATGAGCAAGAAAAAAAGTTAACCCACACCCCGGATACCCTGCCCATGCTGGCTGAAAACAAATCCCCTTTCCGGCAATCGCTCTGTGCCCCCGGGCAATTCACCATCACCCTCGAACTGGTGCCCAGCCGGGGAGGACACAGCCGGGAACACGACCGCACCCTGGAGCTGGCCGAAAAGCTGGCCCGCGACCCGCGCATCCAGGCGGTGAGCATCACCGAAAACGCCGGGGGCCAGGCCGCCTTGTCTCCGGAGGTTCTGGGCCGCGAGATCCAGACCATGGGCCTTGACGTCATTGTCCATTTTTCCAGCAAGGACAAGAACCGCAACCAGATGGAGAGCCTGCTCTTTGCCTGGGACCGCCTGGGCATCCGCGACCTGCTGGTGATCACCGGCGATTACCCCCAGGAAGGCTACCAGGGCTGCCCAAAACCGGTCTTCGACCTGGGCTCGGTGCATGTTCTGGACCTCATCTCCCGGCTGAACAAGGGCAACTACGGCCCGGACCGGGGGAAAGGCGCAATCCGTCCCACCTCGTTTCTCATGGGCGTGGCCCTCTCCCCCTTCAAACGGCTGGAACCGGAGCTGCTGATGCAGTACGCCAAGCTCCACCGCAAGGCCGAGCGCGGCGCGGACTATATCATCACCCAGGTCGGCTACGACGCCCGCAAGTTCCACGAGGTCATCCAGTATGTCCGCCAAACCGGGCTGGATCTGCCGATGCTGGGCAATGTCTTTATTCCCAACCTTACGGTGGCAACCCTGATGCATACCGGGAAAATTCCCGGCTGCATCATCACCGACGCGCTGTACGCGGAAATCCGCCGCGAGGCTACAAGCCCGGACAAGGGCAAACAGGCCCGGCTGCTGCGGGGCGCGAAGCTCTTGGCCATCCTCAGGGGGTTGGGCTACGCGGGCGCCCATCTCGGCGGACCGGGGCTCACCTACGAAAACATCGACTTTCTCCTCACCACCGCCGATTCCCTTGCCGGAAACTGGCGGGAATTGGTCCCGGAGATGAATTACTGGCACCAAGACGGCTTCTATCTCTATAAAAAGGATGCAAACACCGGCCTCAACACCAGTGAACCCGCGCCCCGCGACGAGAGGCAGGCGGGGTTGCAGATCAACTACCGCATGGCCCGCCTCGTCCACAACCTGGCCTTCACCCCGGAGGCGCCGCTCTACCCGCTGTGCAAGAAAATCTGCCTTGCCCTGGAAGGCGGCGGGCTGGACAACGGACTCACCCACCTGGAGCATGTGACCAAGTTCCTCCTCTTCGGCTGCCAGAACTGCGGGGACTGCACCCTGGGCGACCTCGCCTTTGTCTGCCCGCAATCCGGCTGCGCCAAATATCTGCTGAACGGCCCCTGCGGCGGCAGCCGCGACGGCTGGTGCGAGGTGTACCCCGGCAAAAAACGCTGCCTCTATGTGCGGATCTACGACCGCCTTGCCGCTTGCGGCCTGCCGGAATCCATGCAGGAGGGCTTTGTGCCCCCGCGCAACTGGGCGCTCAACAACACCTCCTCCTGGCTCAATTTTTTCCGGGGGTTGGACCACGCCGGGGAAGGCCAGAAATAGGCCCGAGAAAAAAATATTTCCCATCCATATAATTAGGATGTATATTTCTTCCTTTTTTCCGGGTGACCGACCAGCATACCATACGGAATGTAACGGTTCAGCAGCGCCGCTTCGCTGCTGCTACAGATGCGAGGAAGAGGCCTGCGAAGTGTGCTATTGCACATGAGCACGCCGATGACAGGTAAGCGAGCCAGCGAGACTCCGAAGCAGATGTGGTGCTGCTGGGCCGTTACATAATGAGGGAACACGCCATGACATACTCAGACGCATCACGCCCCAAGGACGAATGCGGCGTTTGTGGGATTTTCGGCCATGAGGACGCGGCCAAGCTCACCTATTTCGGCCTCTACGCCCTCCAGCATCGCGGCCAGGAGTCCGCGGGCATCGTGGCCAGCGACGGCAGCCAGGTCTCCCTGCACAAGGGCATGGGCTTGGTGCACGAGGTCTTCAGCGAGGCCATCCTGCAAGGACTGAAAGGCCACCTCACCGTGGGCCATGTCCGCTACTCCACCACCGGCGCCTCCAACATCATCAACGCCCAGCCGTTCACCGCCACCCACCAGGGCTGTACCGTGGCCGTGGCCCACAACGGCAACCTGGTCAATATCCGCTCCCTGCGCAACGAGCTGGAGAAAAAAGGCTCCATCTTCCAGTCCACCATGGACAGCGAGGTGGTGGTCCATCTGCTCGCCCGCTGCTCCCATCTTGGCCTTGAAAAGGCACTCATCGACACCTTCGAGAGCATCAAGGGCGCCTACTCCATCCTGCTGATGACCGAGGACAAACTCATCGCCGTGCGCGACCCCGGCGGCTTCAGGCCGCTGTGCCTGGGCAAGCTCAACAACGGCGGCTTCATCGTCGCCTCGGAGACCTGCGCCCTCGACCTGGTCGAAGCCCAGTATGTCCGCGACATCGAGCCCGGCGAGATCCTGATCATCGACCGCGAAGGTCAGCGCTCTCTCCACCTCGACACCAGCCAGCGCCGCAGCCTCTGCATCTTCGAGCAGGTCTATTTTGCCCGGCCCGACAGCGACATCTTCGGCAGGAACGTCTACCTGAGCCGCAAACGCATGGGCGAGATCCTGGCCCGGGAATGCAAGATCGACGCGGATTTCGTCATGCCCTTTCCCGACTCCGGCAACTACGCGGCCATCGGCTTTTCCCAGGCCTCGGGCATTCCGCTGGAGATGGGGGTGATCCGCAACCATTACGTGGGCCGCACCTTTATCCAGCCCACCCAGTCCATGCGCGACTTCTCGGTACGGGTGAAACTGAACCCCATCCGCTCCTTTCTGAAAGACAAGCGGGTCATCATCCTGGACGACTCCATCATCCGGGGCACCACCGGCCGTTCCAGGGTCAAATCCCTGCGCGAGGCCGGGGTCAAAGAGATCCACATGCTGATCAGCTGCCCGCCCACCCGCAATCCCTGCTACTACGGGATCGACTTCCCCTCGGGCGGCGAGCTCATCGCCAACAAGAAAACCGTTGATGAAATCCGCGATTACCTGGGCCTTGACTCCCTGTATTACCTCAGCCTCGAGGGGTTGCTGGAAGCGTGCGGCGGCCCGCCGGAGGAGTATTGCAAGGCCTGCTTTGACGGGAATTACCCGGTGGAACCGGACAAGACCTTTTCCAAACTGGTTCTCGGCCCCAAAAATGCCTGCCAGTCCACGGGCAAAAAATAGGAATCCCCAGCCAATGAGTATCGAACAGGCCAAGGAAGTCCTCAGGATCGAGGCGGACGGCATCATCGCCCTGCTCGACCAGATCGACGCCGATTTTGAAAAGGCGGTGGCCATGATCATGGAATGCCCGGCCCGGGTGGTGATCACCGGCATCGGCAAATCCGGGATCATCGGCCAGAAGATCGCCGCCACCATGAACAGCACCGGCACCCCGGCCCTGTTCATGCACCCGGTGGAAGCCATGCACGGCGATCTCGGCATGGTTGACCCACAGGACGTCATTCTGGCCATCTCCTACAGCGGCGAAACCGCGGAACTCTCCCTCCTGCTCCCCAACCTCAAGAAACGCGGCGCCCGGATCATTGCCATGACCGGCAACCCGGCCTCCAGCCTGGCCAGGAGCGCGGACGCGGTGCTCAAGGTCGCGGTGCCCCAGGAGGCCTGCCCCCTGGGGTTGGCCCCCACGGCCAGCACCACCGCCGCCCTGGCCATGGGCGACGCCCTGGCCGTGGTCCTGCTGAACCTCAAGCAGTTCAAGGAAAGCGATTTCCGCCGCAACCATCCCGCAGGCAGCCTGGGGGAGCGCCTCAAGGTCAATGTCGCCGAGGTGATGCTTACCGGCGCGGCGGTTCCCAGGGTTTCCCAAACCGCCAGCCTGCCCGAGGCCATTGCCGAGCTGAACGCCAAAAACCTCGGCGCGGTCCTGGTCATGCAGGAAGAAAAAATCACCGGCATCCTCACCGATGGCGATCTTCGCCGTTTGCTGAGCCAGAAAGGCGGCAGCCTGGACGGACTCCCGCTGGCGGAGGCCATGACTGCCAAGCCTAAAACCATTACCACGGAACTTCTCGCCGCCGACGCCCTCAGCATCATGCAGCGCCACGAAATCACCTTCCTGGCCGTGACCGATCAC
>JBAYUD010000039.1:0-25614 GCA_041675265.1 Desulfurivibrionaceae bacterium
GAAGATGGGGGCCAAGGTCATCGCCATCTGCAACGTGCTGGGCAGCACCATCACCCGGGAGGCGCACGGCACCATCTACACCCATGCCGGGCCTGAGATCGGGGTGGCCTCCACCAAGGCCTTTACCTGTCAGCTCACGGCCCTGCTGCTGCTCACCCTATTCTTAGGCGAGATCCGCAAGACTATTGCCCCCAAGGAGCGCAAGTCCATCGGCCAGGCCCTCCTCAATCTGCCCGGGATCATGGAGCAGGAATTGCCTCGCTTGCAGGAGGAAACCGCCCGCATCGCCGAGGGCTTTGCCCACAGCCGGGATTTTCTCTATCTGGGTCGGGGGAGCAATTTCCCCATTGCCCTGGAAGGGGCCTTGAAGCTCAAGGAGATTTCCTATATCCACGCCGAGGGCTATGCGGCCGGCGAACTCAAGCACGGCCCCATCGCCCTCATCGACCGGGACATGCCGGTTTTGGCCCTGGCCCCCAGGGACAGCGTCTATGAAAAGCTCATTTCCAACGTGGAAGAGGTCAAGGCCCGGAGCGGCAGGATCCTTTTGGTGGCCAACGCGGGGGATAAAAACTGCAAGCGCATCGCCGAGCAGGTGATCACCGTGCCGGTCTGCCACGAGGAGCTGAATCCGATCCTCTTTGTCCTGCCCCTGCAGCTGCTGGCCTATGAGATTGCCGTCCTGCGCGGCTGCGACGTGGACCAGCCCCGGAACCTGGCCAAGAGCGTCACCGTGGAATAGGGGTTATTCCCTGCCTCTGAGACCGAAAAAGAACTTGAGTCCCTTGCGCACCGGCGCGGAGAACAGCTTTTTGGCAAAAACCGCGCCTGCCAGCCGTTTGTTGATTTCGCCCAGGGTGGGGTAGGGATGGATGGCCGAGGCGATTTTTGACAACCCCACGCCGCCGTTCATCACCGCCACCCACTCGTTCAGCAACTCCCCTGCCTGGGGGCCGAGAATCTGCACGCCAAGGGGTTTGCCCCTGCGGTCGAGCAACAGCTTGATCCTTCCCACGCTTTCTCCCTCGGCCAAGCCACGGTCGTTGTCGGCGAATTCCTCGCTCCAGACCGTGTAGTCGATCCCTGCTTTTTGCGCGCGTTTTTCGTTCAGGCCGATGCTGGCCAGGGATGGCTGGGTGTAGGTGCACCAGGGCACCAGGGTGTAATCGGCTTTTTTGGGCAGATGCAGAATCGCGTTGCGCAACACCACGCTCCCTTCATATCCTGCGACATGGGTGAATTGATGGCCGCCGATGACGTCACCTGCCGCGTGGATATGGCGGTGGTTGGTCCGCAGCCGGCTGTCCACCGCGATTCCGTTGTGGTCGAAGGGGATGCCGATTTTTTCGAGACCTAACCCCGCCACGTTTGGGCTACGGCCAAGGGCGACCAGGATTGCCTCACCCCTGAGGCGCAGGGTCTCGCCCGCTGCATTGTGCACCACCACCTCACGCTCGTTTCCCAGATCCCCCACCCGGACCACCGTGGTGTTCAACAGAAAGGTGACGCCTTCCTCCTCCAGTGCCTGTTGAACCGTCTCGGCCATGTCCCGGTCTTCCTTGCTCAGGATCTGGCCGCTGCGCTGGATCACCGTTACTTGTGAGCCCAGGCGGCAAAAGGCCTGGGCCATTTCCACGCCGATGGGACCGGCGCCGAGAATGATCAGCGAAGCGGGCAGCGTCTTCAGGGAGAAAAGGTCGCGGTTGGTCAGAAAGGGGGTTGCCGTAAGCCCCTCAATGGCTGGGATCTCCGGGGATGCGCCGGTGGCGATGACCCAGGCGCGGGCGGAGATGGTTTTGGTTCCCAAGCGGATGGCGTGTTCATTGGTGAACAGCGGGTTGCCGAATTCGACCCTGGCGCCGAGCTTGCAAAACCGCGCCACCGAATCGTGCTTCTGGATGGTATCTATCACCGACTTGATCCGGGCGGCGACCTGCCGGAAATCCACTGCGGGCGGGCTAATGGCCGGAAGACCGAATTGCGGCCCGTTTTTCATGAGATGGTAGACATGGGCGGTCTTGAGCAGGGTCTTGCTCGGCACGCAGCCAAAGTGGAGGCAATCGCCGCCCAGCTCTGTTTCTTTTTCCACCAGCAGGGTCTTGGCGCCAAGCCGCGCCGCGCCGGAAGCGACGGTAAGCCCAGCGGCGCCGCCGCCGATGATACCCAGGTCATACTCATGGTTTGCCATGCTGTTTTTTCTCCGTCCTGCTCAGGTTTATGACAGCGTTGGCTTGAGAATTTGCAGCTTCCATAGTAGGATGGGCCGCAGAACAGGTCCGGTAAGAGAGCGCGGCGGGATCCATCCGCACTTTTTACACTATACAGCATTATCTTGCCCAGCAGGCCAAGGAAAAATGACCGGGCCTGCAACGGCAATGCTTCAGGAGCGTGAGCGGAGATGAAGAAAAAAGCATTGATCACCGGGGTGACAGGGCAAGACGGCGCCTATCTGGCTGAATTTTTGCTGGAAAAGGGCTACGAGGTCCATGGCATCAAGCGCCGCGCCTCCTCGTTTAATACGGATCGCATCGATCATTTGTATGAGGATCCGCATCAATCCGGGCGGAAATTTATCCTCCACTACGGCGACATGACCGATTCCACCAACCTGATCCAGATCATCCAGAAGGTCCAGCCGGATGAGTTGTATAATCTCGCCGCCCAGAGCCATGTGGCGGTTTCCTTTGAGACTCCGGAATACACGGCCAATGCCGATGCCTTGGGAACCCTGCGGTTGCTTGAGGCCATCCGGATTCTGGGGCTTGCCGGGAAGACCAAGTTTTACCAGGCCTCGACCTCGGAGTTGTTCGGCAAGGTGCAGGAGACCCCGCAGCGGGAAACAACCCCGTTTTATCCCCGCTCCCCCTATGCGGTGGCCAAGCTGTACTCCTATTGGATCTGCGTAAATTATCGCGAGGCCTACGGGATCTATGCCTGTAACGGCATTCTGTTCAATCATGAATCTCCGATTCGCGGCGAAACATTCGTCACCCGGAAGATCACCAGGGCGGCCGCCCGCATTGCCCTGGGATTGCAGGATTGTATCTATCTCGGCAACCTTGAGGCCAAAAGGGATTGGGGGCATGCCAAGGATTATGTCCGGATGCAGTGGCTCATGCTCCAGCAGGAGAGCCCGGAGGATTATGTGATCGCCACGGGCGAACAGCATTCGGTGCAGGAATTTTGTGGCTTTGCCTTTGCGGAGCTCGGCATAACCCTGCGGTGGCAGGGGGCCGGCGTTGAGAAAGTCGGGATCATCGATGCGGTGGATACAACAAAACTGCCCCAAGGGATCGCGAAGAAATTCCCGCAGGTCGGGGACACGGTTATCCGGGTTGACCCCCGCTATTTCCGGCCCACCGAGGTGGAGACCCTCTTGGGTGACGCCGGCAAGGCCAAGGAGAAATTAGGCTGGGTGCCGGAGATCGCCTTCATGGACATGGTGGCGGAGATGGTGCGCGAAGATCTGGCCGATGCGCAGCGGGATGCCATGTGCCGGCAGGAAGGGTTCAAAACCTATCAGTATCATGAATAAAGAGAGCAGGATTTATATCGCCGGGCATCGCGGCTTGGTGGGCGGGGCCATTGTGCGCAGGCTCGAGCGGGAGGGCTGTGCCCGGCTCATCACCCGCACGCACGCGGAGCTGGACCTGACAAGTCAGGCCGCGGTCCAGACGTTTTTTGCCGAGGTCCGGCCGGAGTATGTTTTTCTGGCTGCGGCCAAGGTGGGGGGCATTCAGGCCAATAACAGCTATCCGGCTGATTTTATCCGCGACAATCTGCAGATCGAGCTGAACATCATTGACGCTGCGTATAAGACCGGGGCACAGAAGCTGCTTTTCCTGGGCTCCTCCTGCATTTATCCGAAATTCGCGCCCCAGCCCATGCCGGAAGATTGCCTGTTGACCGGCCCCCTTGAGGAAACCAACGAATGGTACGCCGTCGCCAAGATCGCCGGGATCAAGCTGTGCCAGGCGTATCGACGCCAGTACGGGTTTGACGCCATCTCCCTGATGCCCACCAACCTCTACGGCCCAGGGGATAATTTCCATCTCGCCAACTCTCATGTGCTCCCCGCCTTGATCCGCAAATTTCACGAGGCAAAGATGCGTGCGGCCAAGGAGGTGGTTGTCTGGGGCACCGGCTCTCCGCGCCGCGAGTTTCTGCATGTGGATGATCTTGCCGACGCGGCCGTGTTCCTGATGCGGGAATATGCCGGGGAGGAGATCGTCAATGTCGGGGTGGGCCACGATCTGACCATTGGTGAATTGGCCCAACTGGTCGGAGAGGTGGTGGGGTTTGGCGGAGGAATCGTCTATGATGCCACGAAGCCGGATGGAACCCCCCGCAAGCTTCTTGATGTGTCACGATTGACCAAGCTCGGCTGGCAGGCGCGGATCCCTCTGCGGCAGGGGGTTGCCGAGGTGTATCAATGGTTTTTGGAGAATCAGGATGCGTTCAGAGAGTGAGCAACGGTTTTGTACATCTTCTTCCCTGGCACCGGTGCAAGCCGGTGTTCTTTTTTAACCCGTGCATGCCTGAACAGTGATGGCGCAAAATTGGCTGTATAATGCCGGGGAAGGCACCCCCTCGCCGTCCCCTCCGGTTGTTTTTCTGCCGGGTTGGGGATTTTCCGGGCAGGTGCTCGATCTGGCGGAAAGGCACTACCCGTGGGCACGCCCGTCCGTCCCCCTGGACCCGGACACCGTGGTGGCGGAGATTATGGCTTTTTGCGCGGAACACCATCTTGACGCCATCCACTTGGTCGGCTGGTCCATGGGCGCTTTTCTGGCTATTGATTGTGCCGGTGCTTTCCCCGAAAAGGTTACGTCTCTTACCCTGCTGGGCATGCGGGCTTCCTGGCCCCCTTCGGAAATCGCCGCCATCCGCCTGGGACTTGCAGCCGATCCCCCGGCATTTTTGCGGGATTTTTACCGGAAAAGTCTGCTGGGCTATAAAAAGGAAGCCCACCGGTTTGCGGTCGAGCAGCAGGAGGCGTTGATGCAATCCCTCGATATGCAGGTGCTGGGGAGGGGGCTTGATTACCTGGCCCAATGGCGTCTGCCCGCGCAAGGGGTGCAATGTCCGGTTTCTTGCTGGCACGGGCGACGGGATATCATCGCGCCGGTGGCGGAACAGGTTGTGATCGCCGGAGCCCGCACCTTCATCATCGAACATGGCGGGCATGCGCTTTTTCTCGACCAGGAGTTTGCCCTCGGTGAGTGAGGCCGGCAAGCAAAGAATCCGGCAGCGGTTTTCCCGCGCCGCCGGAACCTATGACGCCCACGCCGAGGTGCAGAAGGAGATGGCGCTCCGGTTGCTCCGGGAGCTTCCCGAAGGCAGCGGGGTGGGAGATATTCTGGAGATCGGCTGCGGCACCGGGTATTTCACCGCACTGCTCGCCCAGCGCTACCCCGAGGCTCGGATCATTGCCCTTGATTTTGCCCAAGGCATGGCGCAACTGGCGGCAAAGCGGTTGGCGGGGCAGGGCAATGTTTCCGTGCTCTGCGAGGATGCGGAGCGGTTTCTGGATGGGTGCCCCACCACCTTTGATCTGATCTGTGCCAATTCCACCCTGCAATGGTTTGATGACCTCGGGGGGGGATTGGGGCGGATCGGGAGGCTGCTCTCCCGGCAAGGATGTTTTGCCGGGGTGCTGTTCGGGCCTGGGACCTTCAACGAGTTGGCCCAGGGGTTGCGTGAGGTTTTTGGTCAGGAGGTGCACTTGCCGCCCCACGGTTTTCCCTCCAAGGAGACGCTGGAGTCCATGCTGAACGGGATCTTCCCGCGCGTTATTGTGCAGGAAGAGCGCAAGAAGAAAACCCATGGGTCGCTCATGGAGTTGCTGGATCACATCCGCAAAACCGGCACCGGCGGCGGCTGGCTGCCCGCTCCTTTGACCCGGGGGCGGTTGCGCCGGCTCGATGGTTGGTTTCAGGCAACCCATGGCGGGTATCCCGTCACCTATCAGGCCTTTGTCGTCAGGGGTGAGAAATGAGCGCGATCTTTGTTGCCGGCACGGACACCAATGTGGGCAAGACCCATGTCTGCGGGTTGCTGCTTGATTTTCTGCTTAAAGAGGGCGTCAAGGCCGGGTATCAGAAATGGGTGGCCACCGGGCCGGAATCTCCGCCTGCTGATCTGGAGGCCTGCCTGCGCATGGCTGGGGTTCCCTTTGCGCCGGAGCTGGTCAGCAGTCAGGTGGTCTGTCATTTCGCCCTGCCCGCCTCACCCCATCTCGCCGCCGAACATGCAGGAACGGTCGTTGACCCGGCATTGATCCGCGCCCGGTATCAGGAAATGCTGGCCCGGTATGAGCTGCTCATTGTCGAAGGGGTTGGCGGCGTCATGGTGCCGCTACGCCGTGACTTGCTGTTGGCGGATCTGCTTCGGGAGTTGAAGGCCCCCACCCTGGTGGTGGCGAAAAGCGGCCTCGGCACCATCAACCATACCCTGCTCACCCTGGAGGCGTTGCGTCACAGGGAGATCCCGGTCCTGGGCGTGGTGTTTTCCGATGGTGAATCCGGGGAAGATGTGCTGCTGGTCGAGGACAATATGCGGACCATTGCCGAAATGGGGCGGGTGGAGGTTTTTGGCCGCCTGCGCCGCCTTGCTGATCCCGCCCAGGCCCGTGCGGATTTTCTCCCGGTCGGCCTGGCTATTGCCGGTGCCTTGCGGGGTTGAGTGTTTTTTAGGAACTCTGCTGAACCCCGGCTCTTTCCGTTGTGCTTTCGCGTGTTGCCCCCAGAACGTTGTTGAGCTTGTCGGCGGTGATCGGTTTTTCGATCAGAACCACGCCCGGATCAAGAACCCCGTGGTGGGCGATGGCGTCATCCGTGTAGCCGGACATATAGATGATTCTGATTTCAGGCCGTGTTGTCGTGATGGCCTCTGCCAGCTCCCTGCCGTTCATGCCGGGCATGATGACATCGGTGAGCAGGATGTCGATCCGGCCGGAAAAGAATTGGCTCACCTGGAGCGCCTCCGCGCCGCTGCCCGCCTCAAGCATGGTGTAGCCGCGTGGTTGCAGGATGGCGACAACCAGGGTTCTGAGCGAGGGCTCGTCATCCACCACCAGAATGGTTTCGTTGCCCCGGGGCAGGGGCAGTGCGGTTGATTCCGGCGTTTTCTCCACCGCACGCTGGGCAACGGGCAGGAAGATCTTGAAGGTCGTGCCTTGGTCCGGTTCGCTGTACACGAAGATGTGACCGCCCAGCTGTTTGATGATCCCGAAGACCATGGCCAGCCCCAAACCGGTCCCCTTGCCCCGTTCCTTGGTGGTGAAGAAGGGGTCGAAGATTTTTTCCTGAACATCCCTGTGCATGCCATGGCCGGTGTCGCTCAGCGAAAGCTCCACATAGTTCCCTGGGGGCACCCCCTCGTGGGTTCTGGCATACTCCGCATCCAGTTCCCGGTTTTTCGTCTCGATTATCAGGCTGCCGCCCTTGGGCATGGCATCCCGGGCATTGACCGCCATGTTCAGGAGCACCTGTTCCATCTGTCCCGGGTCGATGAGCACGGTGTCTTCCCGGGCCGTGGCCCTGACCTCCAGGGAGATGTCTTCCCCGATCATCCTGCGCAGCATCTTGGCAAGATTTTGGATAAGCGTATTCAGGCCGTACGGCGCCATCTGGATGTTCTGCTTGCGGCTGAAGGCCAGGAGCTGCCGGGTCAAGGTGGCTGCCCGGTTTCCGGCCTCCTGGATGGTCTGGATTTTTCCCCTGGCCGGAGCATCCTCGGTCAGCTCCAGCAGCAGCAACTCCGTGTAGCCCAGGATGATGGAGAGGATGTTGTTGAAGTCGTGGGCAACCCCGCCGGCCAGGAGGCCGATGGACTCCATCTTCTGGGCCTGGGCAAGTTGGTTCTTCAGTTTTTCCTGTTCCGTGGCCGCTTGCTTCAGTTCGGTGATATCGGCAAGACTCCCCCGCAATCCGCGCAGCCTGCCCGTCTCATCGTGGATCTCGGTGCAGGCATGACTGACCCAGCGAACCTGGCCTGCTTTGGTGATGATCCGGAATTCCAGGGGGATTTCCTTGCCTCCCTCGTCCTTGGGATGGACATGGCCGGCCCATCTCTCCCGGTCTTCCGGGTCGAAGAGCGCGTCCAGGAGTCCCGGATCGGCAAGGAACTCCTCCTCGGCATATCCGGTGAGCGCCTCGCAATTATTTGAAACGAAGATCATCTTCTTGTCCGGCGCCCGCCAAAAGATGAAGTCGGAGGCAAACTCGGTGACGGTGCGATAGAGTTCCTCGCTCCGGCGCAATTCCTCCTGCTGCCGATCCAGTTTTTCGAGCATGGTGTTGAAGGCTTGAGCCAGGGTGGAGATTTCGTCCTGCGCGGTGGTGCGAAACAGTCGCGCTTCCCCTTTTTTGCCCTCCAAATCCACGACATGTTGGGTAAGCGCCAGGAGGGGTCTGGTCAGGTACTGACTGAAGTACATGATGACCACGAAGGCCGTGAGGGTGATGACCAGCATGCCGACCAGAAGAACCTGTCCGGCGTGGGTAATGGGGGCGTACGCCTCTGCCTGTGGGTAGTTGGCGGCTAAAAGCCAGTTGTTTACCCGCAACCGCCTGAAGGAAGTAAGCATGGGCACCCCCTCGCGGCTGCGGTTTTCGTCGGTGCCCTCAAAGCCCTGAAGCGCACGGTCGTAGAGGGGGTTTTTCCCTGGGGGGATTTTTTTGAAGATCCTGGTCTTGTCCGGATGCATGATCATGATTCTGTTCGCCGTGAGCAGATACAGATAGCCGGTCTTCCCGATCTTTTTTTCCGAAAGTTTGCCCAGAATATTGCGGCTCATGAGGTCGAGGCTGCCGGCGAGGATGGCGATCATCTTGCCCTCCTGGTCAAAGACCGGGGCGGTCATCATGATTACCGGGTGTTTGTGTTTTTGGGAGGTGACATAGGGATCGGAGACCACCGGCGCGGAGGTGGCAAGGGTGTCCTTGATGTAGGGGCGGAAAGAAAAATCCAGCCCCCGCCGGTTTGGGATAAAAGGGGCTTCGGCAATGATCCTGCCCTCCGGGGAAAACAGAAAGATGTGGTTGTCGAAAACCCGTTGCAACCCCTTGCGGGAGTCAAGGAATTGTTGGGCGCTCTCTCCCGAGACCAGGGTTTCCGTGGAGACCAGCGTGGCGGTGGAGGTAAGCTGGGCATGGGCCAGGGAAAGCTTGTCCTCCAGGGAGTCCGTGATTTCGGAGAGCATGAAAAGCTGCTCGGTGGAGATAATCCCCTTGAGTTGTTGTTTGAATATGGAAAGGACCAGGAAGGAGGTGGCGCCCATCAGGCAGAGAAAAAGCAGGGAGATGGCAAGGGTCAGCCTGGTTTTTATGGCCATTTTCATGGGCAGGTATCCGTGGTGAGGGAAAGGGTCAAAACGCGACCGGGAATACAGTGTCCATCGGTCAGAATGGTTGTATCACGATGGCCGGTAATCCGGCAAGAAGCAATTGAGCAAGGCAGGCGGCGGGGAGGGTGTTTCGCGGAAAAGAGGGCGGAAAGGGCAAACCGGGCGCTTTGGTTTGCCCCGAGGTCTCGCGGCGGGCGGAGGCTTATTTTTGGCGGCAGCCTTGCCCGTCGCGGGTTTCCGGCACGCCGAGTTTCTTGAGGATGGTGGCCAGCGGGCAGAATTTGGTGAAGCCGTACTGGAAGAGGTTGGCTCCGACAAAGGCGGTGAAGAAGTACCAGTAGGGGTGAACCCAGGTGCCGAGGGCCATGCTGGTCATGATAAGCGCCCCTGCAACAACATGGACCCAGTCGGTGACGATCATCGGGGAAATCTCCTTGTCGGTGTGGTCGGGAATCAGGAAACCTGACAGAAGAGTTCCCGCATGGTTTTGATCAGTTCGGTCACCCTCCCTTCCGCGATCCGGTTGTAGATGAAGTTCGCATCCTTGCGGTAGGCGATTATCCCTTGATTGCGGAGGATGGAGAGGTGCTGGGAGACATTGGCATTGGTGGTGTGCACTTCCTTGTGGATGTCGCCCACGGTCATTTCCTTGTCCTGCAACAGGCAGAGGATCTTCATGCGGATGGGGTGCGACATGGTCTTGAGGAGTCTGGCGATATCCTCGATATGGTTGTCTTGCATGGAGTTGTTTCCTCACCTGAAGTTAAGCGACAACTTTAATCCCTGGGAGTCTTGTCTGTAAATAGAAAAATATTGCGCCCTGTATCTTCGTTATCCGCGGGTCACCCCGACAGGATCATCCACCTCCGCCCCAAGCATCCGGGCACCATTTCCTCCGGCCACTGCCAGTTCAAGGTAGCCCCGGCTGCCGATGATCGCCAGGAGCTGCCCGTTGGGTGTCGAGGCATAGGCGGTGGCCAGGCCGGTCGTTACATGCTGTTTTTTATGAGAGATCCGGAGGGAAGCCGGAGCATCCGTCAGCCCGGCAAGATCCCGCTGGTGGATATTCGTGGTCAGGTTGCCGAAATGGTCGATGTGGATCACGGATCCGGCTATCTTGCCATGAATCCGATCAATTTGCAAGGTGGGGGATGCGAGTTTTGTAAGATTTTCCTTAAGCATCGGCGTGCCAAGGGAGGAGAGTCCCGCGCCATTGGCCAGGGCCGCCGCGACCGGGGCGAGGATATCGCGGCCATGGAAGGTCGCGCTGAGCGGGGCAAGGTAGAGGTGCGGGCAATCAATGGCGATTGCCTCTTCAAAGAGCAAGGGGTCCAGGAAGGGGGTGAGGATGCCGTTGTCCGGCCCCAGGAAAGTCTGGCCCATGGCCCGGATCGCCAGAAGCCTCCGGTCGGTGCCCACCCCGGGATCGACAATGGCCAGATGGATGGTCCCGTTGGAGAAATACGGGGCCGCGGCCTGGAGAATAAAGGCCCCCTGCCGGATATCCTGGGCACGGATGGTATGGCAGAGATCGATGAGGCGCGCTTGCGGGGCCAGGGTGGCCATGACCCCCTTGATCAAGCCGACGTATTCATCCTGAAGGCCGAAATCCGTGGTTAGGGTGATGATGGGCGGCATGGTGTTTTTTTATGATTCCATGGTTTTTGAAACGCGGCAGGGGGAACGGTTTTTTGTTTTCCTGTTGCTGCGGGGGGTGATTTTGCTTTGCGATGCTGTCGAGCAATGTAAACGAGAATCGGCTCCAGGGCGAGCAGGAAAGTAAGAGGGCGTCGCATCCTGACCCGTGTTTGATGTTTTCGTCGGAGAATCGGCAGGTTGGAAAATTTCATTGTACAAGCGGATCGTTTTTTGCGGATAATGGTTCCAAGGGGAGGAAGAGGTGCGGTGTCAAGGAAACAACCAGGGGAGGATTGCGGAATGATCGGCAACAATGTCTCGGTTGGGAAGAAAATCGGCGGTGGCTTCGGGCTTTTTCTCGTTCTGTTGGTGACCATGTCCGTTGGCGGCTATCTCGGTCTGCGGACCATTCAAAGTCATTCCCATGACCTGTTGGAGTACAATACGGACAAGGCCTTTCTCCTGGAAAAGCAGATCGACCACCTCAACTGGTTGGGCAAGATCAACGAACTTTTTTCTCGGAACGGGGTGACCAAGCTCGAGGTGGAAACCGATGACCACAAGTGCGGCTTCGGCAAATGGCTTTACAGCGACACGACCCAGGCCATGCTGCAGGAGGGCGGAGAGGAGGCGCGGCTGCTCAAGGCCATCGAGGCTCCGCACCGGAAACTGCACGAATCGGCCATCGAGATCGGCCAGGCTCATGGCGCCGGGGATCTTGCCGGAGCAAAACAGGTCTACAACACCAAGGCTCTTGTGGCCTATGGTGAGATCAAGGGGCTGCTTAGCCAACTCCGCGAGCATAAGGACAAGATGATTGAGAAGGATACCGCGGATCTTGAGAAGGTCATTTCCTTCATCAATACCTCTACCATCAGTCTCTCCCTTTTCGGACTTGTCTTCGGGGTTCTTGCCGCCACCTTCATTACCAGGGGCATCACCGTGCCGCTGATCCGGGCAATCAGCGGCATCACCGAGGGGGCGGCCCAGGTGGATCAGGCCTCAACCCAGATTGCCGATTCGAGCCGGATGCTGGCCGGGGGCACCTCGGAGCAGGCCGCCGCCCTTGAGGAAACCTCTTCCTCCATGGAGGAAATGGCCTCCATGACCAAGCAGAATGCCGACAATGCCGGTCAGGCGGACAGCCATATGAAGGATGCCCATAAAGTGGTGGCGGAAGCCGGGATGGCGATGGAGGAGCTGACCCGTTCCATGGCGGAGATCTCCAAGGCCAGCGAGGATACCCAGAAGATCATAAAAACCATCGACGAGATAGCCTTCCAGACCAACCTGCTGGCGCTCAATGCCGCGGTTGAGGCGGCTCGGGCCGGGGAAGCGGGCGCCGGTTTTGCCGTGGTGGCGGATGAGGTCAGAAACCTGGCCATGCGCGCCGCCGAGGCTGCCAGGAACACCGCGACCCTCATTGAGGAGACGGTGGAAAAGATCGGCGCCGGCTCCCAGCTGGTGGAGAGGACCAGTAGTGCTTTTTCCCAGGTCTCCGGCAGCACCGAGAAGGTGGGTGTCCTGATCAGCGAGATCAGCGAAGCCTCCAAGGAACAGGCCAGTGGCATTCTGCAGATCAACAAGGCCATTTCCGAGATGGATCGGGTGGTGCAGCAGATTGCCGCCAGCGCGAAGGAGTCGGCCTCTGCCGCCGAAAAGCTGCATTCCCAGTGCGGCCAGGCCCAGGAGCATGTCGCGGACATGGCCGGGGTGATTTACGGCGAGCAGATCAAACAGGTGAGGATGGGCACAAGGCAGATCAAGAAAATGAGTTCCGGTCCGTCGGTGAAAAAGATCGGCAAAAGCCGGACAGTGCCGCCGAAGAAGATGCTGCCGGCAATGCCCGCAGTGGACGCGAATGCCACCGATTTTTGACAGGCGACCGGGTGGAAAATCGGCCAACTGGCCATGGGTGAAAGAAGGGGAGCGAGTTCGTTCCCCTTCTTTTTTGCGCGCCACTCTCCGGCGGCGCCTCAGTGGACGAGGCGGTGGATGCCGACCATCTCGGCGCGGGTGCGCAGCTGGGTTTGATACCGGCGCAGGGCCTCCACCGTGGCCGGATAGGGGTGGCCGATGCCCACGGCCTGTCCGTGCTCCCCGGCGAGTTTGACAAGGAGGTCAAGCTGGGCGCGGATCTTGTCCGGGTTCTGGTCGTTGTCCAAAAAAACGGTGCGGCGCTCCGCCTGGATGCCCATCTCCCGGGCAAAATCATAGGCAACGCTGTTTGAGGCGGTCACGCTGTCCAGGAAAAAAAGATTGTGCGTCCGCACCAGGGAGAGCAGGGTTCGCATGGCCTGGTGGTCGGCGGTGAAGCGGGAGCCCATGTGGTTGTTGATCCCAATGGCTTTGGGGACCGCCTGCATATCTTGGCGGAAGAGGGTTTTCATGGTTTCCGGGTCCATGGAAGTGGTCAGGGCGCCGGGGCCGGGATGTGCTTTGGGGTCCATGGGCTCAAGGGGCAGATGGAGAAGGATGTCGCGCCCCCTGGCCTGGGCCTCTTTTTGCAATTCCGCGGAAAAGGGGGTGAAGGGCAGAAAGGAAAAGGAGAAGGGGAGGTCTAGGGCGATGAGAGCCTTGCCGGTATCCTGCCGGTTGCCCATGTCGTCGATGACGATGGCCACACGGGGGATGGCGGTACGAGATTTTTTTTCCGTTTTGTGGGGGCGGCTTACGACCCGTGGCGCTTGGCCGGGCAGGGCAGGTTCCTCGTAGAGCGGAGTTTCCCGGGCGTGGGGTTTCTTTTTTGCCTGTTCGCTCAGGGTGACCACCGCTTTTTTGGGGGAGGCGCCCGGATAGAGCGCCATGAAATAGACGCCGGCGGCCAGGGTCGCGGCAACAAAAAGAAAGAGGCAGAAGAGGCCGAGACCTCGACCCTTCTTTCTCGCGCCCTTCCGGGCGGATTTTTTTTGAGAGACCTTGGCCATTCCTTATCCCGTTTCTCGTTGATAACAAGACGCTTTTTGTAGGAGCGGCTTCAGCCGCGATTTGGGAGTGATCGCGGCTGAAGCCGCTCCTACAGGAGGCAAGAATTATTCGTGATGAGAGTACGTTGGCATTATTTGTCGCGGCTCAAGACATACCGGGCCAGGCCGGTAAGGGGTTCCCTGGCCGGCGCCTCGCCGAAGACGGCAAGCCCGGCCAGGGCTTCGGCCAGCAGCGACTCCGCCTGCGTTCTGGCCAAAGAGAATCCCTGGTATTTTTCCATGATGGCGTGGGCCAGAGGCAGCTGTTCGGCGCGTTCCTGCGGCGGTTCCTTGAGCAGTCCGATCAGCACCTCGCGATCCTTGGCGTCGGCCCGTTCCAGGGTCTTGATCAGGGGCAGGGTCATCTTGCCCTCCTGAAAATCGTTGCCCACCGCCTTGCCGGTTTTTGCCGGGTCGCCGAGATAATCCAGCAGGTCGTCCACGATCTGGAAGGCCAATCCCAGGTTGGTGCCGTAGGTGCGCAGGGCGGCCCGTTGTCCGGCTGTGCCTTGGTTGTGGGCAATGCCTGCCTCGCAGGCCGCGGCAATGAGGGCGGCGGTTTTGCCCATCAAAACCTGAAAGTATTTTTCCTCGGAGATGATGCTTTCCTGGGCGTTGTGCATCTGCAAAAATTCCGACTCGACCATGGCCGCGGTGGCGCGGCCGATCAGGGCCATGGCCGCGGGCCCACCCACCTCGCTGGCCAGGGCCATGGCATGGGCGTGCAGATAATCCCCGGCCAGGATCACCGGCTCCATGCCCCAGATGGTATTGGCCGTCTCCGCGCCCCGCCGCAGGGTGGCATGGTCGATGACATCGTCGTGCAAGAGACTGGCCGCGTGGAGATACTCGAAAGAAATGGCCAGTCGCGTCGTATCCGCTGGGGGATCGCCCACCAGGCTTGCCCCCAGCAGGGTGAGCAGGGGGCGGATGCGCTTGCCGCCCTGGAAGATGGCGTGGCGGATGATCCGGGCCAGGAGCGGGCTTTGGATGATGGCCAGATCCGCCTCCATCACCGCATCGATCGCCACGGACTTTTCTTTGAAGAGAGCAAGCAGCTCGGCACTGTTCATGGGGTGTCCTCCTGGAAAAAATCCCGCACTGCGGGGATCTCGCGGCAGATCGGGCTTGGAGGCAGGCTTTTCAGGAAGAGCTTGCCGTATTGCTTGGTAAAGAGGCGGACATCGCAGATGGCCAGCACCCCCCGGTCGGTGGCGCTGCGCATCAACCGGCCCACGCCCTGGCGCAGGGTCAGGATGGCGCGGGGGATCTGGAAATCGTAGAAGGGGTTGCCGCCCTCGTTTTTGATCCGTTCCATGCGGGCCATAATAACAGGGTCCGAGGGGACTTCAAACGGAAGTTTGTCGATGATCACGCAGCTCAGCGATTCGCCCGCCACATCCACCCCCTCCCAGAAGCTGGCCACGGCCAGGAGCACGGAATGGGTCTGCTCTTGAAACTGCTCCAATAGCCTGGCCTTGGGCGCCTCCCCCTGCACCAGCAGCGGAAAGGGCAAGCGGGCCAAAAGAACCTCATGGGCCCCCCGCATGGCGCTGATGCTGGTGAACAGCAGCAGGGTGCGGCCATTGGCGGCCATGGTCAGCTCCTGCATCAGTTGCTGGCTGGCCCTTGGGAACTCCCGGTCCGCGGGCTCCGGAAATCCCTTGCCCGGCACGAACAGCAGGGTGCGCTGTGCGTAATCAAAGGGGGTGGGTAGGGTCAGGGTCGGGGTGTCGCCAGGCAGGCCGAGGCGGCTGAAAAAATAGGTGAAGGTATTGTCCGTGGTCAGGGTGGCCGAGGTGAAGATCACGTTTCTGGTCTGGTCGTAGAGAAAATCCTGCAGCTCGTCGGCGATGTCGATGGGCGAGGCGGAAAGGGCCACGGTTTTCTCCCGTCGTTCGTACCAATACACCGCCGAGGTGTCCTGCGCCTCGGTGATGGCGGTGAAGGCAGCGAGCATTTCCTCCGCCCGCCGCTGCATGCCCAGCCAGGTTTCCCCGTTCAGGGCCGCCTTGGTCAGTTGGTTGCAGAGCCCCTTGATCTGGTCGGCCATGCGCTGCCGCTCTTCTTCCCAGCCAGGGAACCGCTCGATGAATTGCAGCAAGGCAAAGCGGCCCCGTTCCCTGGGGAAGAGTTCGGCAAAGAGGTCGGCCTGTTTGGCCAGCGCCCTGGCGGTCTGCACCACCCCCTCCTTGGCGCGGCCTGTCAGGTCTGCCTGGGCCGCGGTTTCCACATCCTTGACCAGATCGATCACCTGATACTGGCTGAAGGAGGTGCCGAAGTAGCGGGTTGCCACCCCCTCCAAATGGTGGGCCTCGTCGAAGATCACCGATTCGTAGCGGGGCAGAACCTCGGCATGGCCGAAACGGCGCAGGGCAAGGTCGGAAAAGAAGAGGTGGTGGTTGACCACCAGCAACTGGGCCTGGCCCGCCTTTTTGCGCAGCCGGGTGATAAAACATTGGGAACCGTCCGGGCAGTTACCGCCCAGGCATTGGCTGGCCGAGGCGGTGATCGCCTGCCAGAGGGGGGCGTTGTCCGCCAGCCAGGCCAGTTCACTGCGGTCGCCGGTCTCGGTTTCTTCCAGCCAGTCGGCGACCCGTTGGGTGTCGCGGTCATCGGCCAGGACCGTGCGCTGGGGCGAGGCGAGGAATTGCTGCCAGCGGTAGATGCAGAGGTAGTTCTGCCGCCCCTTGATGCAGAGTACGTTCAGTCTCGGGGCCAGGTGTTTTTTGATGAAGGGGATTTCCTTGGTGAGAATCTGGTCCTGCAGGTTCAGGGTGTTGGTGGAAACCACCACCTTTTGGCCGCTGAGGATGGCCGGGACCAGATAGGCCAGGGTCTTGCCGGTGCCGGTGCCCGCCTCCACCGCCAGCATCCCCGGCCCCTCGCCGTGCTCCATTTCCAGGGTGGCGCCGATGGCTTCGGCCATGCGCAGCTGGCTGGGGCGCGATTCGTAGCCGGGCAGCTTGTCGGCCAGGATGCCGCCTTGGGCAAAGATATCGGCCATGGCCTCTGGCAGGGAAGTGGACATCGGGCTCTGCTCTGGGTGCGGATTCAAGGGGGAGTCTCTCCTGTTGACAAGGGGAAAAGCATTCTGCTAGCCTGATCATGGAGAGTGATAACGGCCAGGTGGTCGCGGTTAAATTGTGACATCTATACCATAAGGAGGGGAAATGAACGAAATTAAAAAGATTCTGGTTCCCGTGGATTTTTCGGAGAATTCGCAAAAGATTCTTCGCACGGCCGTGGATTTTGCCGCCAAATTCAAGGCGGAGGTGGCGATTGTTTTCGTGGTGCAGAGTTTTGACGATTATTCCGGATTTTTCGTGCCCCATATGCCCATCATCCAGCTTGAGGAGGAGATGGTCAAGAGCGCCAAGGAAAAGATGAAGAGTTTCGTGGCGGAAACCCTCAATGGCTCGGTTTCCCATGTCACGGCGATCCTGAGCGGCGACGTGGTCGAGGAGATCAACCGCTTTGCCGGCCAGGAGAAGGCGGACCTGATCGTCATGGGTACCCATGGCTACAAGGGGCTGGACAAGATCCTCTTTGGCAGCGTGGCGGAAAAGATCGTCAAAACAGCGCCCTGCCCGGTGCTGACCATCAACCCCTACCGGTAAAGGGGTTCAGCTCAGAACCGCGAGAAGGCCGGTGGTTGTCGCCGTGGCTTTTTGCGGTTCGCCGCAGAGAGAAGCGAAAAGATCGACCAGCGAGGTTCCCTCGTAGGCGTAAAAACGCAGGGTCTTTTCGCTCGGGCTGCCTTTTAGAAAAGGAAGGGCCGTCCGGTTCAGGTCGTTTCCCGCTCCTTGCAGCTCCGCCAGAAGCTCGGCGGAGAGTGTTCCGCTTGCGGCAATTTTGACCAGCAGCCGTTTGAAATGTTCCTTGGCCGTCCCGGTGGCCGCCCTGAATTTTTCCGCAAAGCTATCATCTTCTTCGTGCATTGCCTCCGGGGCAGGCAGGGCGAGGCTGACCAGCTGTCTGGCAGGGCTGCCGGTGAGATTTTCATACTCCTCGGCGAGCAGCCCCTGGAGTTCCGCGTGGGTCGTAGCCAGCAGGGGGAATTCCGTTGCCTTGGCATCCCTGGTGTAGAGGCGGCCCCAAGCCCTGGCCAGCCGGTGGATATTGATCGTCGGCCCACTCGGCCCCCTGGCTGCGGCAAGCTCTCGCAGGGCCTGTTCTTCTTCCTCGTATTCCTCTTCTTCCTCGGTTTCTTCGCCCCGGATGGCGGCAAACAGTTCGGCTTCCTTGCCTGAGATGGCCAGAAACCCTTGGGCAATTTCCCGTTCCTCTTCCCGGAACATCTCGGCCAGCTTCAGGAGGAGCATGGCCTGCCAGAGTATTGCGTCTTCAGCCTTTTGAGGCTGGGCGCTCTTTGGGCCGGAGCGCAGGCTGGAGGCCAGTGAGCCGACCGAGGCTTCGTCCCGGTCGCCATATCCGGCGGAAAGAGAGGCAAGGAGTCCGCTATGGAATTCAGCCTCATGGCCGTTGAGTTCACGGGCAAGGGAGTCAAAGCGGGATTGTTCTTCCGCGGAAAGTTGCACCGGCGTGTATCCGGTTTCCGATTCCTCTTGCCCCGGTTGGGAGGGATTCCCGCCCGGCAGGGTATAAAAAGAGAGGACGTCGCACAGGAGTCGAAAGGGTAGCAACTCGCCAGGGTGAGGATTTGTTTCCGGAGAAAAAAGGGCGTTGAGCGATTGTGTCATTTGTAATTCCTGTTACAATGGGCTGGAAATTTCCCCGGGGTGGGGATTATCTGGAAAAACCTTTCAAACAGGGTGCATATGAGCAAAATACGGGAGCGGATTTCCCTGGCTATCCTGGTTGTTGTCTATCTGCTGGCCAGTGTCCGGTATTTTCCCGGACGGGCCATGCATTCACTGGTGGAAACCTTGATCCATGTCCTTTCCGTGGCGCCGATCAATCTGGGGGCCACGCTGCTGATTGTCGCCGTCCTGCAACGGTTGGTCAAGGAGCGGCTGCCGTTCAGCAGAACAGCGCGTTTCTTTCTCGTGGTGGCCATCTGCCTGGAGTTCATCCTCGGCCTTGCCCACTATTTCGAGATAAACGGGGCGGCTTAGCGGATCAGGTAATCGTTCATCAAGGACTCCCAAGTTGCGGCAACCCCGAAAGAGTAACCGTTGAGCAGCGCCGCTTCGCTGCTGCCGCAGATGCGCGAAAGAGGCCTGCGAGCTATAGCCAGCCTATGCGAGCTGGCCGATGACAAAGCAGATGCGGTGCTGCTCAACGGTTACCGGATCAGCGAGTTGCTGCTGTGCCAACCGGAAGGCGCGGTGGTGTTGGGCAGGACAATGGATTTTTTGCCGAGCACCGTGCCGGGGTTGGTTACCGCGTTGCAGCCGGTCTGCGCCTTGTCGCCGAATATTGCCCCGAATTTGCGCAGGCCGGAACTGATGGGGCCGTCCGGGGTCTTTACCAGAACATCCCCGCCGGTGAAGCGCAGGTTGGCCAATTTGGTGCCCGCCCCCAGATTCACCCCGTTGCCCAGGATGCTGTCGCCCAGGTAGGCGAAATGCCCGGCCTTGGCGTCGTCGAGGAAGATGGCGTGCTTGACCTCGGTGACATGGCCGACCACGCAGCGGGCGCCCACCAGGCAGTGGCCGCGCAGATAGGCGCCCTGCCGGATCTCGCTCTGATCCCCGATGATCGCCGGACCCTTGATAAAGGCCCCGGACTCAACCAGCACCCCCTTGCCGATACTGAGCGGCCCACCGGCCAGCACCGCCCCTGCCATGAGAACGCTGGCCCCTTCCAGCAGCGTGCCTTCGCGAAAAACCTTGAGCGTGCCCTTGGTGGCATCGCCGAACTCGATGGTGCAGTCGGCGGCTTCAATGAGCATATTTTCGTGGAGGACCAGGGTGGCCGGGAGCGGGCCGGGAGTTTGCGGCCAGGCGATCCGCGGCCAGGGATACTCCGCCATATAGGTTTTCAGCCGCGCCAGTGCCTGCCAGGGGTATTCCCCGGCCACGAAAAGAGCGGCATGGGCATAGCGGCTGAGATCAAAAAAAGAAGCGTTTGTAAGATTCATCGGGGTAGGTTGCCGGTTGTTTTTTGTTGGCCGTCATGGCATGATTATTAAGATTACGTCTGCTCCCCTGCGGGAAATCCCACCGATTGCAGGCGTTACTATGGTGCAAAACCGTGATTTCTTCAAGCATATTTCCGGGCTGGTTGTGCCCTACGGATATCGCCTTGACTTCATTGGGAGGGGTGCTTATGTTGCCCAACTTACACCCCTTGTTCTTTCCGGCAGGGCCGGTTTGCCGATAACTTATAACCTGGAGGCATGTTGTGGATATTAATGATTCCATGACCTCAGAGCTGAACGATTTCCATGATTCCGAAGGGCAGGAGATCCCTGGCGAGTTGCCGCTCATGGCGGTGCGTGACGTGGTTATCTTCAATTATATGATCATCCCCCTCTTTGTCGGGCGGCCTGCCTCGGTGGGCGCGGTCAACGACGCCATGGCCAAGGACAAGCTCCTCATGCTCGTTACCCAGAAGGACGCCTCCCTGGACGAGCCCCAATCCGAGGATATGTACGATGTGGGCATGGTCTGCATGATCATGCGCACCCTCAAACTGCCGGACGGCCGTCTCAAGGTGCTGGTTCAGGCCCTGCGCAAGGCGCGGGTCGAATCCTTTGTCCAGGAAGAGCCCCACCACATCGCCCGGATCGAGCTGATCGAGGACGAGGAGGTGGAGGAGGTCTCCGTGGAGATGGAGGCCCTGATGCGCAATGTCCGCGAGCAGACCGAAAAGATCCTCTCGCTCAAGGGCATCATGTCCTCCGACCTCATGGTTATCCTGAACAACGTGGAGGAGCCGGGTAGGCTGGCCGATCTGGTGGTCTCGAACCTCCAGCTCAAGGTTTCCGAGTCCCAGGCGGTGCTGGAAACCTTTGACCCTGCCCTGCGTTTGAAAAAGGTGGCCGACTACCTGCAAAAGGAGCTGGAAGTCTCCACCATGCAGGCCAAGATCCAGTCCGAGGCCAAGGAGGAGATGAGCCGCACCCAGCGGGAGTACTACCTGCGCGAGCAGTTGCAGGCCCTGAAAAAAGAGCTGGGCGACATCGACGAACGCTCCCAGGAGATGGACGAGCTGCGGGACAAGCTGGCCAAGTGCCGGATGCCGCCCGAGGTCAAGAAGGAGGCGACCAAGCAGCTGAAAAGGCTGGAGACCATGCACCCGGACGCCTCGGAGGCCTCCATTGTCCGCACCTATATCGACTGGATTCTCGACCTGCCCTGGCGCAAGGGGACCAAGGACCGGATTGATCTCAAGGTCGCCAAGGCGGTGCTGGACGAGGATCATTACGGCTTGGACAAGGTCAAGGAACGCATCCTCGAATATCTGGCCGTGCGCTCCCTCAACAAGACGACCAAGGGGCCGATCCTCTGTTTTGTCGGCCCTCCCGGGGTGGGCAAGACCTCGCTCGGCCAATCAATAGCCCGGGCCATGGGCCGGAAGTTCCACCGCATCTCCCTGGGCGGCATGCACGACGAGGCCGAGATCCGCGGCCACCGCCGCACCTATATCGGCGCCATGCCTGGGAGGATCATCCAGGGCTTGAAAACCGTGGGGGCCAACAACCCGGTGTTCATGTTCGACGAGATCGACAAGGTCGGCGCCGACTACCGGGGCGATCCATCCTCTGCCCTGCTGGAGGTGTTGGACCCGGCCCAGAACGTCGATTTCACCGACCACTACCTCAACATGCCCTTTGATCTTTCCAAGGTCATGTTCATCACCACCGCCAACATGGCGGACACCATCCCGGCCCCGCTTTACGACCGGATGGAGGTGATCCGTCTGGCCGGCTACACCCTGGAGGAAAAGATCGAGATTGCCCGCCGCTATCTGGTGCCCCGCCAGCTTGAGGAAAACGGCATCACAGCCAAGCATGTCCAGTTCGACGACGGGATGCTGGCCAAGATCATCACCAACTATACCAGGGAAGCGGGGTTACGGAATCTGGAGCGGGAGATCGGCACCATCTGCCGGAAAAACGCCCGCAAGGTGGCGGAAGGCAACAAGGGGCCGTTTCCCCTCACCGACCGGACCATCAGCAAGTATCTGGGTCCGCCCAAGTTTACGCCCGAGTCGGAAACCGAGATCATCGATCAGCCGGGCATGGCCACCGGCCTTGCCTGGACCGAGGTGGGCGGGGAGATCCTCTATATCGAGATCTCCATCCTCAAGGGCAGGGGCAATCTGACCATGACCGGCCAGTTGGGTGAGGTGATGAAGGAGTCGGCCCAGGCTGCCTTGAGCTTCTGCCGCTCACGGATCAAGAAGCTCAAGCTTTCCGACAACTATTTCGAGGAGATCGACATCCATGTGCATGTGCCGGCCGGCGCCATCCCCAAGGACGGCCCGTCCGCCGGGGTGACCATCGCCACGGCCATGTATTCGGCCCTTTCCCGGAAAAAGGTACGCCAGGATGTGGCCATGACCGGGGAGATCACCCTGCGGGGCCGCGTGCTGCCCATCGGCGGCCTCAAGGAAAAGGCCCTGGCCGCCCTGCGGGCAGGGATCGGAACAGTGATCATCCCGGAGCAGAACAAGAAGGATCTGGTGGAGATTCCCGAGGATCTCCGCAAGAAGATCAAGTTTATTCCGGTGAAGAACATGGACCGCATTCTGTCCATTGTTTTTGAGGATTAGGCAGGAATGAAGGCATAACGCGATCGCCTCCCGTTGTTTGCGCTGGGGGCGATCGTCTCGCTGCATGGGAATAATCCGCGGGAGATCCGTTTTTGGCTCAGGCAAGGGGAGTCCGGAAAAAAGGCAAGCGCCGGTCCAGCACCATCCGCCGCCTGGCGGCCTGGCTGGGTGCTCTTGCTTTTTTGGGGCTGGCCGGGTTCGGACTCTGGCTCTGGTTCTACGCCGTCACCCCCATGCCCGTGCGGGACGGGGGTGACATTCATGTTCTGATCCCTCCCAAAACCAGCCTTGCCGGGATAGAAAAGATTCTTGCCGAAAACGGGGTGATCCCGCCGGGACGCGGCTTTTATTGTCTCGCCAGGGTCTCCCGCCTCAGCCAACGCTTGCAGGCCGGGGAATACCTTTTCAGCCCCGGACAAACTCCGTATCAAATCCTCCGCGCCCTTGCGGCCGGGGCCACCGTGCGCTGGTCGGTCACCATCCCCGAAGGCAGCAACATCTATCAGCTTGCCGGGATTCTTGCCGCGGGCGGCTGGGGGGAGCGGGAGCTTTTTCTCGATCTGGCGCGTGATCCGGACATACTTGTCCGGCACGGGGTGCGGGCGGCGAGCCTGGAGGGGTATCTGTTTCCGGACACCTACCAGCTGGTGCGCGGCCAGAACCCGAGGGAGATCATCGAGCTGATGGTTGAACGGGGCAAGCAGGTGCGGCAGGAGCTGGGCGATCTGCGTAACAACCCCCTGGGCCTTTCCCCCCACGAGGTGCTCACCCTGGCCTCCATCGTGGAAAAGGAAACCGCTGCCCCGGAAGAGCGGCCCCTCATCGCCCAGGTTTTTTTGAATCGTTTGCGGCAGAGGATGCGGTTGCAGACCGACCCCACCGTGATCTACGGCCTGACGGATTTTGACGGCAACCTCACCCGGAAAGACCTGGACACGCCGACCCCGTACAACACCTATCAGATCAACGGGTTGCCCCCGGGCCCCATCGCCAATCCGGGCCGCGCCGCCATCGTTGCGGTGTTGCAGCCCGCCTCGGCGTCTTACCTTTATTTCGTCTCAAAAAATGACGGAACCCATTATTTTTCCCACGATCTGGCCGAGCACAACCGGGCTGTTCTCAAGTACCAGAAAAGCGCAAGCAACCGTTGAGTCAAGCCTCTGGTGATTGGGGAAAAACTCCGGTCAGCAGATGCAGTTTTCGGCGCATGGCCGTAGCCTTCTTTCTTTCGCCCAGCTCCCCATACAACCGGGAGAGCAGCTCAAACCCCCAGGGGTTTTGGGGTTGCTCCCTGGTCAGGGTGAGCAGGATTTTTTCCGCCCCGGCCAGATCGCCTTGGGCCAGAAGCTGAAAATGGCGGGCCACGGTCCGGACCGGATTCGGCGTCGTGGACGGCGCAACCTCCTCCCTGCGAAACCCTTCCTGCTCGTAGAGCGTGGCCAGCGCCTGCTGGTATTTCTTCTTCCATTTTTTCGCCGAGGCGGGGGAATAGAAGAGAACCTCGCCCTTGGCAAAAAAATGCTCCGGTTCCACGCCCTGGGAAAGCCAGGTGCCTGGATACAGGGCCAGGGGGGAGGCCACTGCGTCAAGCAGCCCGGCATGTTTGATGAAATTGAGTGTTTCCGCGCCCTCTGCCTCGGTTTCGTCCATCCCGTAGATGAAATAGCCGAAAGGCCGGATGGCCTGTTGGCGCAGGGTGCGGATCGCCGCCGCTATTTTGGGGGGCGATCCCTGTTTGTTGAGCAGGGCCAAGAGCCGGGGGGGGATGGCCTCGATGCCCATCTGGATCTGGTCGCAGCCCGCCTCGGCCAGGGTGCGGGCCAGGTCGTCGTCAAGCAGATGGGGCGAGCCCTGGGCGTTCCAGAGATAATGGAGACCGCTGTGTTTGAGCGCCTCGGTGAATTCCCGCACATGGCTCCGGTTGACCAGAAAATTCTCGTCCCGCAGGCTGAAATAGATGGCTCCGGTTGCAGCGCGCAGGTCGTGGAGGTAGCGGAGCAGCAGATCCACGCGGTGGTGGCGGACCCGGTTCTGCCAGAGCACCGTGGAGGAGCAGAAGGCGCAGCGAAAGGGGCAGCCACGGGAGGAGATGAGCACGGCGAAATTTTCCGGCTGCACCCCGTGGCAGTGGCCCATCACCTCCGAGGGCAGAAAGAAACCGCAGTCGATATCGGCCAGCAGCCGGGGGGGAGTTTCACTGACCTCGTTCGAGGTGCGGAAAACCACGCCGGGAACCGAGGCTGGGGCGCCCTGCCCGAAGAACAGGGAGTCAAGCAGGGCAACGCTTGCCTCTTCGCCTTCCCCGCGGATGAGAAAATCGATCTCCTCCACCCGCGCCAGCACGGCCGGCCCGAGCACGGAAAGGGGGCCGCCCAGGATAATGGGGGCTGCGGGGGAGATCTTCTTTGCCGCCCTGGCCAGTCCGTACGCCTCATGGTGGCAGCCAAAAAATGCGGAGATGAGATAGGCTGCGGCCTCGATGTGGCGCAGGGTTTCGGCCAGCTCGGCGCGGGGGGTATGGGAAAGGTTGTGCAGGCTGGCGTCATAGCCCGCATCGCGCAGGCTTTTCAGGACATTGAAGAGCCCCATGGGGACAAAGGAGGAAAAATCATCCCGTCCTTCATGCTGCGGCCCGCGGTAGAGCAGGGCGACCCGGATCCGGTCTCGTTGCATGGGTGGCGCTCCCTGAAAATGTCTCGTCTTCCCGGGGAGGGCGAAGGAGCGGGCAGCTTTCCTTGACCCTCGACCGGCGGCGCCCCCAACTCTACACGCCGCAGTGGCCGTGGTCGAGCAAAAAAACACCACAATCCGCTCAAATCCATGCGCATTCCGCTTGACAGCGATTGCCCGGCGGCAGTGTAATCTGTAATCATTCAGGATGATGGAAAAACCGCGGCTCTTTCGCCATCCTGTTTGCGGTGGCGTTGTTTCCACGAACAACGGGTCGGTTCCGCGCAGCCTGGGCTTTCGCGGTGC
>JBAYUD010000040.1:0-25435 GCA_041675265.1 Desulfurivibrionaceae bacterium
ATCGATTTCAAGACCCCGATCCCGGCCGGAACCTTTGTCGAACTGGTCGGCCAGGTGGTCAAGGTCGGCAACACCAGCATCCAGGTCCGGGTGACCGTGTATCTTGAGCAGATGTACGACGAGAACAGGGAAAAGGCCATCGAGGGACTGTTCACCTTTGTCGCGGTTGACGATACCATGCGCCCGGTTCCGGTGAAGAAATAAGGCCTGCCCGGCCCGGCCAAAACAGATCGTAAAAATTTCCGCCACGACCACTTTATTTTTTGATTCACCCCGGAGAATCTGTATACTATGAAGTAAGAGCTTCGATACGGTTGTTGCCCGCACGGCAATCATCACACGATGCAGAGGTCAGTCATGCCCCTCTCCAATTTTCCCCAGGCGGAAATGCGTTTTGAACTCCAGGCTTACCAGCGCCCCAGCGACGAAAAACGGCTGCGCGACACCCACATCGCCTTTTCCGGCGCCCCGCAAAAACATCCGAACAACCCGCAGAAAATCTGTCTGGTTGTCGATCCCTACAGCGAAAACACCTTTTATTACGAATTCAACACCCAGGATATCTCCTACGTTGAAGAACTGGCTAACATCGTCACCATGGACGGCGAGGTGGTTCCCATGGCCAGGATTTGGGTGAAAAAGAAAAGCATTGCCATACGCAGCACCCCCTTTGTGGTGGAAAACACCAGACCGTGAGGCATACACGCTCGACGTGGTTGCCTTGTCCCATCATCAATTACCAAGGGCCGCCACCCGGATTCCAGCTCTTGGCGGACACCATGCTTTTCCCTGGGAACCGGAATCACCCCGAACTGGTTCAATATTTCTTTCCGAGGAGGCTCGGCCATGAACGACATCAAAAAAATTCTGGTTCCAACGGATTTCTCCGAACATTCAAACAGGGTTCTGCAATCCGCCATCATGATCGCCCGCAAGTTCGAGGCAGCCATCGAGGTGGTTTTTGTGGTGGAAAGCCTTGATGCCTATGCCGGTTTTGCAGTGCCCCATCTACCCCTGGAAAACCTGGAAAAAGACCTGCTCGAACGCGCCAAGCGCAAGATGACGGAATTCATCGAAGAACACATGGCGCATGACATTCCCCATGCAAGCGAGGTGCTCAACGGCAATGTCCCCGGCGAGATCGTCCGCCACGCCAAGGCCACGGATTGCGACATGATCATGATCGGCACCCAAACCTGCAAAGGGACGGAAAAAGCCCTGTTCGGCAGCGTTACCGAACGGGTGATCAAAACCGCCCATTGCCCTGTGCTCAGCATGAATCCCTGTAGTTAACGGCCCGGTTTTCCGGCATCACTCTCAACATCCACGGAGGTTTCCCCATGAAAATGCTCGACATCAAAGCAAAGGCGAAAGATCTTGGCATCAGCCCAGGCAAGATGAAAAAAGAGGAGCTCATCCGCGCCATCCAGGAAAGAGAAGGCAATTTCCCCTGCTTTGGCTCGGCCATGGAACATTGCAGCCAGGAAGACTGCTGCTGGCGAGAGGATTGCATGCCCATGTAACAACACCCAGCTCACCGGAAAACCCCATGCCGACCGACACTGAACCCATTGAAGGCAACTGGTACGAGGCCATCGAGGATGGCACCCGCTTCGTCGTGGTTACCGTTGACGAGGAGGAAGGGCTGATCGAGCTCCAGCATGACGATGGGGCAACGGAAGAAATCACCTTCGAAGCCTGGCACGAGGCGGATCTTACCGCCATTACCCCGCCGGACGAAGGGGGGGTGTTCGGTGACCTGGCAGACCAGGACGATGAGGCACAGGAGTGGGGCCAGGCTGAAAATCAGGAGGATGACGATTGGGGGGAACCTTTACCCGAAATTGAGGAGTAGAACGTCCGGGGGAGCTTGTAGCCCTCAGCCCCCCACCTTCCCCAAGGCCAAAACCTTCTCGATGCTCTCCCGCAGAGTATCCCTGGTAAAGGGCTTGACCACGTAATCGCTGACCTGGGCCCGAATCGCTTCGAGAATCAGATGCGGCTGCGCCTCGGCCGTTACCATGATAAAGGGGATGTCCTTGGTGGCCTCATTCTTCCGGACATTGCGCAACACCTCAATGCCGTGCATTACCTGCATGCACCAGTCGGAGAAAATAAGATCAACTTGTTCTTCTTCAAGAATCCGCAGCGCCTTTTTCCCGTTGTCCGCCTCAAGGATATTGGAATAGCCCAACGCCCGCAGATGATTGATGATAATGCGGCGCATGACCAGCGAATCATCAACCACCAGCACCTTCATGTTCGGATCGGGTTCCATCATTTCATAACACATGCCATGTGACGGCGTTTCGCCAGGTTATCCTGCAAGCGGAACTCCTGCAATGCTCCTGATTTTCCGATTATAGCGGAGGTTACCGAGGAATCAAAGCAATTCATGGGATAAATCCCCGCTCGCGGACGGAGAAATCCCCACAAAAAAAGGAACCAGCTTTTCGGCTGATTCCTTATGATTTCTGGTGGGCGGAGCGGGAATCGAACCCACGACCTTTGGCTTCGGAGGCCAACACTCTATCCAACTGAGCTACCCGCCCTCGGGTTTTTATGTACAGTGGCAACCTACTTACCATGTATCGCTTTTTCAGTAAAGCCATTTTCACCGGTCGCACGAGGGTGCAGACTTACGGCCAGAATCCTTCTGGCGCTGGGACCGATGGCCGCCCGCTGGTCAGGGCGCACTCCGAGAATGGCGACGATCCCCTCACGGTCGGCCAGGATGGGTATCCGCGTCCGCTGTGCCACGGGGATCTTTTGGTCGGTGAAAAAATCGCCGACCTTTTTTGAACCCGGCGCCCCCAGGGGATGAAACCGGTCTCCCTCCCGAAAAGAGCGAACCACCAGAGGAAAACAGATCTTGTCGGCATCGCAAAAGATGATCTTTGGAACTTGCGTCTCCCAACCGTTGGGAAGCGCATCCAGAAAACGGAGGATGACCGTTACCCCCAGGGTTTCGAGGAGACATTCACCCGGACCGGAAAGCTCTTGAAAAAAAGATCCCTCCCTCCCCGCCTCCGAAAGATTGCCGCGCACAGCCTGGCGCCCCTGGGGATAGCGAAAACACACCCGCTCCTTTGCCTTGACAACCCGCAGGCCACGGGCCAGATGCAACCCTGCGCCTTCTCCCCCGGTTTCGATCAGGGAAAGCAGTTGGGCAATCTGCCGAAACGATGGCCGGCAGTCCATGCGCCAGCAGGCTGATTCCAGGATGCGCCGTCGAATGGCCAGGGGTTGGGACAAAAAATCCGCCACCTGAATCGTCAGCCCTCCAGGTTCGCCGCCCTCCTCAACAACCACTTTGGCATAGGCCTGGCCGGCCATTCCGGCCAGCAATTCTTCTTCCCCCTGCAAAATATCCGCTGTTTCCCGCAGGGAATTGCCGATATTGGGATTGAAATGGGCCTGCAAATAGGGCAACAGATCGAGCCGAATCCGGTTGCGCAGATAAATCCGCTGGAGGTTGGAGCTGTCGAGGCAATAGGGGATGTTTTCTTCGGCAAGATAGCCGAGAATCTCTTCCTTGGCTATGCCCAACAAAGGCCGGACAACCAGGCCGTCGCGCAGCCGGGCCATGCCGGTCAGGCCCGCACGGCCAGTGCCCCGGATAAGCCGGAGCAGGATCTCCTCGGCCTGGTCATCCGCCGTGTGGGCAACGGCAATCTTGGCGGCCCGGTGGCGCGCTGCCACCTCCGCTAAGAATTCGTAGCGCAGATTGCGGGCCGCGTGCTCGCGGCTCAGTCCCTGCTCCCTGGCGCAGAGAGCAACATCCACCTTGCCGCGTTCACAGGCGAGCCCCAGCCCCTGGGCCGCCTCCCGCACCAGACGCGCCTCCGCCCCGGCCTCCGAAGGCCGCAGGCCATGGTCCACATGGGCAACCACCAGGGAAATCCCCAGGCTCGGAGCCAGTTGCGCCAGGGCGTGGAGCAGGGCCATGGAATCCGGCCCGCCGGATACCGCCACGACACAGTGCTCTCCAGGGGCAAGGAGTTCCTCTCGCCGGATAGCCTCTGCCACCTTTTTTACGAAAAAATGCATGCGCCCCGGCTGGTGATCATTATTCCCTTGAACAAGCAGTTGTCTTTGGCTATGTGATATACCATACTAACAGCGTATCCCTTTTTTTAAGAAAAACACTCAGCAACGGGTCTCCCATGAACGTACGCAAAGCTGTTATCCCGGTGGCAGGCAAAGGCACCCGCTTTCTCCCGGCCAGCAAGGCCATCCCCAAGGAAATGCTCACCATCGTCGACCGGCCGACCATCCAGTACATTGTCGAAGAGGTGGTCGCCTCCGGAATCGAAGAGATCGTTTTTGTCACCAGCCAGGGCAAATCCGCCATCGAGAATCATTTTGACTACGATTTCGAACTCGACACCATCCTCAGACAGAAGGGCAAGGATGCGCTCTGCGAGGAAATCAACCATATCTCAAATCTCATCGACATTACCACGGTCCGTCAGAAAAAACCATTGGGACTGGGCCACGCCATCTGGACCACCAGGAATGTCATCGGCAACGAGCCCTTCCTGGTGCTGCTGGGCGATGACCTGGTCTTGAGCAAGGTGCCGTGCTGCCAACAGATGCTCACCCTGCACCAGGAGCTGGACGCACCCATCGTGGCAATCCAGAAGGTGCCGGCCGAGGAGACCAACCAGTACGGAATCGTGGAGGGAACCAAGATCCGTGATGGAGTGTACCAGGTGGACCGCATGGTGGAAAAGCCCGCCCCCGGCACCACCGACTCCGACCTGGCGATCATCGGCCGCTATCTCCTGACCCCGGAGATATTTCCCATGCTCGAGAAAACCACGCCGGGCCACGGGGGGGAGATCCAGCTCACCGACGCCCTGCTGGCCCTGGCCAAACAGCGCCCCATGTATGCCTATGAATTCAGCGGCACCCGCTTCGACGCCGGGGACAAGCTCGGCTACCTCAAGGCCATTGTCGCCTATGCCCTGCGGCATCCCGTGATATCCAAGGAATTCAAGAAACACATCAAGGAGATCTGCACGGGTTTTTAGGAGAAGAACGAAAAAGAATCTCCATCCCGGGCCGCCCCTCTGCCGAGTCAGAAGGGCGGCCTCTCACTTTCACCGACAACGCGCCATGTCCTCCGCATCCCCTCCCTATCTTGAAGTTGCCGTGGCAGCACCTCTGCCGCAGACCCTGACCTACGCCGCCTTGCACGACGGGCGGGTGGCCAGGGTGGGGCAGCGAGTGCTGGTGCCCTTGTCCGGACGATTGCTCACCGGCTATGTCCTGGCCGTAACCGAAGATAAGCCCGAATTCCGCCTCAAGCCCATTGCCGACATCCTTGACGATTTCCCGGTGTTCCCGGAAAACATGGTTCCCTTTTTCCGCTGGGTGGCCCGTTACTATCATTACCCCATAGGTGAAGTGATCCGGGGCGCGCTGCCCGGCGGGCTCACCTCGCAAAGCGGCCGCCAGATCACAATCACCGAGGCGGGGCTGCACTATTTTTTCACCGAACAACCCCAACTGGCCGAGGAGCATCCCTGGCTCGCCGGTTTGACCGCCAAGAAAAAACTGAGTGCCGCCACGGTGCGCAAACTCTGGCGGGGCAAAGAAAGGCGGCTCATCGAGCAATGGGGTGAGCAGGGACTAATCTCGGTGGAGCAGATTATTTCCGGGGCGACCATTGGCCAGAAGACCGAGACCTGTGTATTTTTTGTCCCAGAACCACCGACCGCGGAGACCCTGGCCAGCCTCAAACCCTCGGAGAAAAAGACCCTTGCCCTCCTTGAGGAGATGCAGCCTCATTCATCCCAAGGGCTTCCCCGCAGGGAGATGACTCGAGCTTACAGCGGCGCGGCCAAAGCCCTCGCCTTACTGGCCGAAAAAGGCATCATCCGCCTGGAGGATCGCCCGGTGTACCGCGACCCCTTTGGCGAAACCCCGCTCTTTTTTCCCAGACCCGCGCAGCTCACCGCGGATCAAGAGACCGCACTGGCCCTGCTGAATCCGGCCATTACCCAGAAAAAATACGCACCCTTCCTCCTGCACGGCATCACCGGCAGCGGCAAGACCGAGGTCTACCTGCAGGCAGCGGAAACCACCCTGGCCTTGGGCCGCAGCGTCCTGGTCCTGGTGCCGGAAATCGCCCTGGCAACCCAGTTGGAGGCGCATTTTCTTTCCCGCTTCGGCGAAACGGTGGCTCTGCTCCACAGCGGCCTGGCCCGAGGAGAGCGCTTTGACCAATGGCAGCGGGTTGTTTCCGGGGAGGCGCGCATCGTGATCGGCGCCCGCTCCGCCATCTTCGCCCCCCTTGTCGACCCGGGGTTGATCATCGTCGATGAGGAACACGACGGCGCCTACAAACAGGAAGACAGCCTGCGTTACCAGGGGCGCGATCTGGCCCTGCTCCGGGGCAGCCAGACCGGGGCCACGGTGCTGCTCGGCTCGGCCACCCCGTCCCTGGCCAGCTACCAGCATACGCTCAGCGGCAAGTACACCCTGCTCAGCCTGCCGACCCGGATCGAGGACCGGCCCCTGCCTCAGGTGGAGTTGGTCGATCTCCAGGCGGTGAACACGGTTTCCGGCAGGCCACCGCTTTTTTCCCCGCAACTCAAACAGGCGCTGCGGGCGACCCTGGCCCGGCAAGAGCAGAGTCTCGTCTTTTTAAACCGCCGCGGCTTTGCCGGTTCCATGCTCTGTTCCGACTGCGGCCAGGCGGTGCAATGCCCCCATTGCCGGATTACCCTGACCCTGCACAAGGGCAGGGGCGAACTGGTCTGCCATTACTGCGGCTATGCCACCAACAGCCGCACAGTCTGCACCAATTGCCGCTCCATCAACCTCTCTCCCATCGGTTTCGGCACGGAGCGCATCGAAGAGGAACTTGCGGGGATGTTCCCCAAGGCACGCATCGCCCGGCTCGATCACGACACCACCCGCAACCGCCAGGATTTCCTCCGCATCCTCAGGGCGGTGCATGACCGGGAGGTGGACATCCTAGTGGGCACCCAGATGATCACCAAGGGACACCATTTTCCCCATGTCACCCTGGTGGGCATCGTCTGGGCCGATGCCGGGCTGGGCATGCCCGATTACAAGGCAGGCGAGCGCACCTTCCAGCTTTTGGCACAGGTCACCGGGCGGGCGGGGAGGGGTGAGCAGCCGGGAAAGGTCATCGTCCAGACCCACCAACCCGGCCATTACAGCATTGCCGCGGCCCGGGACCACGATTACCCCCGTTTTTTCGAAAAAGAGATCGGGCTGCGCAAGGCGTTGGGCTATCCGCCCTTCAGCCGACTCATCAATCTGGTTCTTGACGGCGAACAGGAAGAGGCGGTGCAAAACAGGGCTGAAGCCCTGGCCGCCAAGGGAAAAGCGCTGCGCCGGTATCGCAAAACCGCAATCCTCGGCCCGGCCCCGGCTCCCCTGGCCCGGTTGCGGGGCAGATTCCGCTGGCAAATACTGCTCAAGGGTCCGGACCTTGAAGAGTTGCACTCCCTTTGTCTGGAGCTGGAACAGGAACACGCCCGGTTGGCTGGAACGGTGAATGTGTCGGTGGACGTTGATCCGGAGAGTATGTTGTAGCCGGGTTTACGAAGAGGTGCGCGGCAGGATGTGACCGCCTTCACGCCGCACGCTTTTCCCTTGCCATCATGCGCCACACGGGATACAATTATGCGCATAAACAATGCGCATACGGAGGCGACGATGCAGGCAACTCTTTTTGATCCGGCAGCCCCTAAAAAATCGGCCAACCTCAGTATCAACAGCGACTTGCTGCGATTGGCAAAAGAGAACCACATCAATCTTTCCCAAGCCCTTGAGCAGCGGCTGGCCGAAGTTCTGCGGGAGGAACAGCGCCGCAAGTGGCTTGCCGAAAACCTTGAAGCCATAGACGAATACAACTCCCGCATCGAACAGCACGGGGTGTTCAGCGATGGGTTGAGGCGGTTCTGATGGCGCAGCTCGACGTGTACGAAAACCCCAATCCGGCAACCCGGGAAGAAATCCCCTATCTGCTGGACGTGCAGACCGGCCTGCTGGAGACCCTTGCTTCCCGTGTAGTGGTTCCGCTCGTCAAGGCCTCGGCCATGGGCAAGGCGGCGCAACACCTCAACCCCAGATTCACGGTCGGACAAACAGAGGTAATTATGTCCACCGCCGAACTTGCAGGCATCCCAATCCGCCTGCTGGGAAAAAAGGTTGGCTCGCTGGTTGATGGCAGGGGCGAGATCATTGCGGCGCTTGATTTTTTGTTTAGTGGATATTGAAAACCTGCACCGTTGCAGAATGTAATTCCCCGGTCTGATGTCGGGGTTAAACAAAAAAACATGTTACGCGACAACCATAGATAAGGATCGCACCATGGCTCTACGAGAAATTGTCACCTATCCCTTTCCCATTCTCAAGGACACGGCCAAGCCGGTGACCGATTTCGGCGAGGAGCTCAAAAAGCTGGTGGCCGACATGGCGGAAACCATGTACGACGCTCCTGGCGTTGGCCTGGCCGCCCCGCAGATCAACATTCCCCTGCAGCTCTGCGTCATCGACATCTCCAGAAAGGATGAGCCGAAAGATCTCATCGTGCTGGCCAACCCCAAGATCATCAAGGGCGAAGGCGAAGAGATCGACGAAGAGGGGTGCCTCAGCGTGCGGGAGTACTCCAGCAAGGTTCCCCGTTACACAAAAATCTGGGTGGAGGCCCAGGACATCAACGGCCAGCCCCTGAGCTTTGAAGCGGATGACTATTACGCCCGGGTGATCCAGCATGAACTCGATCACTTGAACGGCACCCTGTTCATCGACCGGATCAGCTCCCTCAAGCGGACGCTCTATAAAAAGAAGCTCAAAAAGATGCTCAAGGCCGAAGAGGGGAAATAACCGGTGGCTCCCAGCAGGTACCGCATCATCTTCATGGGCACCCCCGAGTTTGCCGTGCCCTCGCTCCAGGCGCTTCTCGACCACGGAGAAGAGGTGGTCGCCGTGGTCTGCCAGCCGGACAAGCCCAAGGGCCGCGGCCGCAAGCTGAGCCCGCCCCCGGTCAAGGAGCTGGCCCTGGCCGTCGGCCTCCCGGTTCTCCAGCCGACCAAGGTCAGAACGCCTGAGTTTTTGGAAGAGCTCCGCTCCTATCACCCGGATCTCATGGTGGTCACGGCCTATGGCCGCATCCTGACCGGGCCGGTGCTCAATCTGCCGCGCCTGGGCACCATCAACGTACACGGCTCGCTGCTCCCAAAATACCGGGGCGCGGCGCCGGTCCAGTGGGCGGTATTGAACGGCGACCCGGAAACCGGCATCACCATCATGCAGATGGACGAGGGCATGGACACCGGCGACATCCTTCTGCCGGGAAGCCTGGCCATCGAGCCAGATGACACCGCAGGCACCCTGGCCGTGAAGATGGCCGACCTCGGCGGCCGATTGTTGATCGAAGCACTGGAGCTCCTCAAGGCAGGCAATCTCCCCCCGCAGAAACAGGACGACAGCCTGGCCACCCCGGCGCCCCCGCTCACCAAGGAGTTGAGCCCCATCGACTGGCAGAAATCGGCCCGGGAAATCAGCTGCCAGATCAGGGGGTTGGACCCATGGCCCATGGCGCACACCACCCTGCGGGGCAAATGGCTGCGCCTTTTTGCCCCGCAGGTGATTGCCGGCACGGTGCGCGAAGCGCCCGGCACATTGTGCAGGGCCGACAAAACCGGATTGACCGTGGCCACGGGCGAAGGGTATCTGCGCCTCGATGAAGTGCAACTGGAAGGATCCAAACGGATGAGCGCGGACGCCTTTCTCCGGGGCAGGCCGCTCGCAGCAGGGCTGCGGTTCCCCACATGACCCGATTTCTCAAAAGCCGCATCTTTTACCTTGTTCTCATCCTGGCCGGGATCGGGGCCATTACCTTCTACGCGCTCCAGCAGGACAACCTGTTCGGCAGGGTTCTTTCCTACCTGCAAAATTCCCGGCAGCACGGAGAAGATATCCGGGAGGCCATCCTGGCCAAGGGTGTCTTCGCGCCGCTCATCTTCATCTCCCTGCAGGTTCTCCAGGTGCTGATCGCCCCCATCCCCGGCGAGGCAAGCGGCATCCTGGGCGGCTACCTCTTCGGCGCCCTGCCCGCTTTTGCCTACTCCACCCTCGGACTCACCATCGGCTCGATGCTGGCCTTTGTCATCGGCCGGTTGCTGAGCGATCTGGTCCGCCGGAACCTGGAACACGCCGCCTTTTACAAACGGTTCAACCATCTGGTCAGCAAGGGTGATTTTGCCATCCCCTTTGTCCTCTTTCTCCTGCCCGGTTTCCCCAAGGACTCCCTGGCCTATCTGCTGGGCATGAGCCACATGCCGATGCCGGTATTCTTGTTCATCACCGTTGTGGGGCGGATACCGGGCACCCTGCTCCTTTCCTTCCAGGGCGCTGAGATCTACCAGGGCGATTACCTGAAATTTGCGATTCTCTTGGCGATCTCCGCTCTGATCGCCGTCCCGTACGCCTTCTACCACAAACGGATTCTCGCCTGGCTCTCCCACTACAGCCGACGGACCTTTCCTGAAAACGGCGCCAACACCCCTGGCCCGGTGAAAAAAAATGACTGACCAGCGCACCATCGCCTATATCGACTGCTTTTCCGGGATCAGCGGCGACATGTTCCTTGGCGCCCTGCTCGATGCCGGGCTACCGGAAGCGGAGTTGCGCAGCCAGCTTGCCCTGCTCGGCCTTGACGGCTACACCCTGGCCGTGGGGAAAAAAACCTGCGGGGCCATTGCCGCCACCACCCTTTCGGTGCAAAGCGCGGAGAAACAGCCGCACCGCACCTTGGGGGATATCCGACAGATCATCACCGCCAGCAGGCTTGCGGAGCCGATCAAGAAAACAGCGCTCTCCATCTTCTCCCTGCTGGCCGAGGCCGAGGCCAAGGTGCATGGCAAGCCGATGGGAACCGTCCATTTCCATGAGGTGGGGGGAATCGACGCTATTATAGATATAGTCGGCGCGGCCATCGGCCTTGATGCCTTGCACATCACCCGGTTGCATTGCGCCCCCCTGCCCATGCCCAGTGGCTGGATCCGGTGCGCCCACGGGATGCTGCCCCTGCCCGCCCCTGCGGTCTGCGAACTGCTGCACGGTGTCCCCAGTTACGGGGTGGAGCTGGACCAGGAACTGGTCACCCCCACCGGGGCGGCCATAGTCAAGGCGCAGGCCGCCGATTTCGGCCCCATGCCAGCCATGACCATAACCGGGGTAGGCTACGGGGCGGGCAGCCAGGAACTGAGCAACGGCCAACCCAATCTTCTCCGCCTGATCCTGGGCACCGCCCGAATCGCGGTCGAAGCCCAGGAGGTGGAGGTGATCGAAACCCATCTGGACGACTGGTCGCCGGAAACCTTCCCCTATCTCAGCGAGCGACTCTTTTCCCTGAACGCCCTGGACGTGGCCCTGATCCCCATCCAGATGAAAAAAGGACGGCCCGGCTTCCTGCTGCGGGTGATCTGCGACCGGGGTGCATCCCTGGCCGCCAAGGAGTGCATCCTCAGCGAGACCACGGCCATCGGGTTGCGTTTTCGCACCGAACAGCGCTGGACCTTGCCCCGGGAGACCGGCACCGTTCCCACCCGCTGGGGTGCGGTACGGGTAAAGAAGGTAACAACTCCTGCCGGGGAGGTATTGACCCCGGAATATGAGGATTGCAAACGGGTGGCAATCGCACACAACGCCCCGATCAAAGCGGTGTACGCCGAGGTGGCTCGCGCCGAACGCACGGATTTCACAAAGGATACCTAATGGATCGTCTGTTCATGACCATTGCCACCGGTTTCGGCTCGGGCTATCTGCCCAAGGCCCCCGGCACCTGGGGTTCGCTGCTGGCCCTACCCCTGCATTTTTTCCTCCGCCGGCTGGCGCCGAACCACTATGCCCTTGCCCTGGCGGGGATCTTTTTCATCGCCGTCATCACCGCCGGACAGGCGGAAAAGATCCTGGATCGCAAAGACCCGGGCGTGGTGGTGATCGACGAGGTCATCGGCATGCTCATCACCCTCATTGGTGCGCCGAACAACCCCCTGATCTGGCTGCTGGGTTTTCTCATCTTCCGCCTTTTCGACATCTTCAAGCCCTACCCCATCCGGATCATCGATCAACGGATCAACGGCGGCATGGGCATCGTTCTGGACGATGTGCTGGCCGGAATTTACAGCCTCATTGTCCTGCAACTTTTCTGCTATGCTATACTAGGATAAAAAATATCCCTGACCCGACATCCAGCGGATGCGGCCTGGAAAACATCCTGCCGCCCGCCGCTCCAGGCGCGCTTTCCCTTGGAGAACGCCATGCCAAAACGTACCGACACAGCGCGAAAAATATTTTCCCTGCCGCCGGCCTGGCGCCGCCGGGTTTCGATCCTGGGTGCCGTCCTCGCTGCGTTGTTCGCCATCTACACCCTCACAGGGTTCTTTTTGGCCCCCTACCTCGTTACACGATATGTGCCGGAATATGCGAGCAAACAGCTTCATCTCCAGGTCCGGATCGGCCAGGTGCGGATCAATCCCCTGCTGTTTACCTGCGAGGCCAAAGACCTCAGCCTGCAAATCGACGAGGAGGAGCCCATCTTCTCGGTGCAGCGTTTTTTTGTCGACTTCGAGACGGAAAGCCTTTTCCGCCGGGCCTGGACCATTGGAGACCTTGCCATCGAAAGCCCATCCCTCCATCTGGTAACCGGCGCCGATGGTAGTCTCAACCTGGCAAGATTCATTGAAAGGCTGCCCCAGCCGGATACGGTTCCGGCGACTGAAAAAACTGCAAAAAAGGCCCCTGTTCGCCTGCTGCTCAAGCACATGACCCTAGCCAACGGCACGGTGCAGGTGGACGACCAATCCGAAGCAAACCCGAGCAAGACCACCATCACGCCCATTGCCCTTGAATCCAACTCCATCTCCACCCTTCCCGAGCATCGGGGCTCCTACACTGTTTCCGCCTCCTTCCCCGGCGGCGGCACCCTCGGCTGGAAAGGAGAAATGTCGCTGCAGCCCATCGCGGCCAGCGGGGCCATCGAAATCAAGAATTTCAAACCAGCCGCACTCTGGAACCTCTTGCAAGACCACCTGAATCTGGAGGAACCTCCCGGCACAATCGGGCTGACAGCAGGATACCGTTTTTCCGCCAATAACGGAGAATCAGCCTTTGCGCTCAATCCAATCAGCCTCACGGTAAGCGGCCTGTCTCTTGCCAAAAAAGGCGCGGACCAGCCGCTGCTGAAACTGGAAAGCTTCATCGCCGCCGATGGGCGGATCGACTTTGTCACCCGCCAAGTGGTTTTTCCGTCCATCATACTCAAGGGTGGGCGAGTAGCGGCCCTGGTCGACAAGGCGGGTATCGGCAACTGGCAGGGGCTCACCAAGGAGCCCCCGCAATCTCCGGCAAAAAAATCCCCACGCATCAAAACCACCCCTGCTGACCATGAGCCGCCCCCCTGGCGGATTGCAATCAAGGCTTTCGACACCACCGGCCTTGACCTGCAATACAGCGATGCAAGCCGCGATACCCCCATCAACCTGGAGGCGGAGCTGACCATGTCGTTGGCCGGGGGCAGCGTTGACCTTGGCCGGCAGGAAGCCGCGATCAAACGGATTGCCCTTACCGGCGGCGGCATAACCGTGACCCTGCCTCCTGCCGGCGCCCGCAAGGCAGCGGAGAATAAAAACATACCCGAGTCCGGCAAGAAAACGACGCAACCGGAAGCCGCTGCCCAAAAGAAAACCTGGAAGCTGGCGCTGAACCAGCTTGCCGTGTCCGGGTTTCATTTTGGCTTTGTTGACCAGAAACGCAAACCGCCCCTGGCCTATGACCTGACCGATCTGCGGGCAGAGGTGAAGGATTTTGGCAGCACCGGCGAAAAACCGGTCTTCTTCGAGATGCAGACAGGAATACAACAAGGCGGCTCGGCAAGCCTGAGCGGCACCATGTCGCAAGCAAACGGACAGCTGGGGAACATCGAGGCGCAGGCCTCCATCGCCCAGCTGAACCTCAAGCCGTTGGAATCCCTGGTTACGGAACATGCCGCCCTGGACCTTGCCTCCGGCGATTTCTCGGCAAACACCCACCTGCTCTATGCAACGGACGGGGCGGAGCCTGCGCTCACCGTGGAGGGAGAGGCCCGGATCGGCACGCTGCTGCTCAACGAGGAAAAAAGCGGCACGCGCCTTCTTGCCTGGAAAGAACTTGCCGCCGGCGGGCTTGACTTCGGCCTCAACCCGGACCGGTTGACCATCAAGGAGATCCGGCTACGGGAGCCGGAGGCGAAAATCACCATCTTCAAGGACAAGAGCCTCAATCTGGCCAAGATCCGCAAACAGACAAAGGAAGAAGAACCGGAGGATACGGAGAAACCGCCCTTCCCCGTGGAGGTGGAACGGGTCCGCCTGGACAACGGGGTGGTCGATTTTGCCGATCTCAGCCTGATCCTGCCTTTTGCCACCCGCATTACGGAGTTTAAGGGTGCTGCCACCGGCATCTCCACCACGCCTGCAAGCCGGGCCTCGCTCAAGTTTAAAGGGAGGGTCGGCGAGTTCGGTCAGGCCAAGGCCAACGGCAGCCTGGCCACTTCCAACCCCAAACAGTTCACCGACATCAAGGTTGCCTTCCGCAATGTCGCCATGATGCCCCTTTCCCCTTACAGCGCCACCTTTGCCGGGCGAACCATCGCCTCGGGCAAACTCAATCTCGACCTTGACTACGACATCAAGAACAGTGAACTGCTGGGCAAAAACTCGGTGGTGCTGGAGGATTTCACCCTGGGAGAGCGGGTCGAAAGCCCCAGTGCCATGGACCTGCCCCTGGACCTGGCCATTGCCCTGCTCACCGACAGCGAGGGCAAGATCGACATCGCCGTGCCCATCAGCGGCAATATCGACCACCCGGAATTCTCGTACGGACAGGTGATAAGACAGGCGCTGTTCAACCTGCTCTCCAAAATCGTGACCGCGCCGTTTCGCGCCCTGGGCGCCCTGTTTGGCGGCAAGTCGGAAAATTTGGATGCGATCCTTTTCGAATCGGGCCGAACGGAACTCACCCCGCCGGAGCAGGAAAAACTGCAACATGTCGCGGAGATGCTCGGAAAACGGAAGCAACTCCGGCTCATCGTCCATGGGGGGGTTGAGCCTGGCCTTGACAGCAAAGCGCTGAAAACTTCGCAGATCCGCAGGACCCTGGTGCAAAAATTTGGGGTAAAGCCAGGACCAATGGCCTTTGACAACGCCAAGACCCAGCGCGCCCTGGAAAGTATGACTGGGGACAAATTGACCGCCTTTCAAACCGGCTACGAGGAAACCACCGGCAAAAAAGTCAAACGGGTCAACCCGGCCCTGGCCTTGCTCGGACGAGCCGGCGAGGATAACGCTTTCTACCTCGCCCTGTTCGACTATCTGGTGGAGACAGCGCCATTCACCCAAGCGGAGCTGGAGACGCTGGCCGAAAAACGGGCCACGGTAATTATCCAGGATCTCACAACCCGGGCCGGAGCCGATGCAGCCCGGATTACCGTCGGGCCTGTTGTGCAGACAGAAGGACAGGACGAGAGTGTCCCCGCCAAGCTGGAATTAACGGTGAATTGAATCAGCGCTTGCCGGAAAAATGTAAACCGGCCTCTGGAGTGTAACCGCAGGTAAGCGAGCTTGCGAGACTTCGGATGCGCTACGGGTAAACGTTGCCAAAAACTCTGCGGCCCTGCCCAGGGGAGAAAGGCTGGACAGGGCCGCAGTCGCCCCGGCGGGGAGGGATTTACTGCCGGTGCTGAGGGCGATCACTGGGCGCGGACCTTTCCTCCAATCACAAAAGCCGCACTCACCAAAAAAAGATTCTTCACGATATACTGACCTTCCAGGGACAGCCCAAAAGGCGGCTGGGTAAAGCAAATTTCCGGCAGCAGAATCAAGGGCAACATCGTCCCGGGCAACTGGAGAAGCAGGAGCAGAAGGGCAATGCGGATCAACGGCCGGTAGAGCAGGCACAACCCCACGCTCACCTCCCACCAGCCGAGAACCGGCAGAAAAACCTGGGGCGAAACCCAGTAGACTGTCCGCTTGATCAGCTCCTCTTCCGGGCTCATGCCCAAAGGCTTCAGCAGGCCGAACCAGATAAAGATGAGGGCGATGGAGTACCGCATCAGGGGCTGGCAGTACCTGTCCATCCCCTCGGAAATCCTGAGATCGGCCCGATCAAACCAGGCGTACATCCGCATTCTCCTCCCTCGTCCGCGTTTTCCTGTCAAAAGAGGGTAGCCCTGATGTGACATACACGGATTTATACTCCGTGTACCGCGTGTCGTAGGAAAACTGCGGGATATGGGCATTGGTCAGGATAAAGCTTTCCAGCCGCCGGATCTGGACCTCGGAAAGCTCGCCGAAACGGACCTGCCTTTCCCTGACGAAATAGTCGCTTGAAAAAAACCGGGAACACACCGCATCGGCCACGATCTCAAAGGGAACCCCCTGGATGTGCTGACCGTTGTGGGTAAAGAGAATTCCTTCCATTGGCGGCTCTTCCACCGGGTGGTTGTCGGCAATGTATGAAAACGACACCCCGCCCATGCTGATATCGAGCACCCGGCCAACCCCCTGATGAAACACATACATCTCATGGCGCGGAGTAAACCGGGGGAATTTCCCGTGGTGCGCTCCCGGCGCGTTGCCGGCCCGGACATGCTTGCCGCCCCCGGTGTCGAGCCGGTTCCCAGGCCGATTCCCCAACGCCTCTCCGCTTCCGACCGGAGAGGTGTTGCTGAGAGGGGTAATCCTACAGATACCATCTTCCGACTTTCCCATGACCATTCCTCCTTTTTGCTGGCATATCTTCATGATTCGACCAAGCGGCAGTAAAGACACTGTAACGGCCCCCAATGATAAATAAAAATGAATAATATAAATCTTTAATGCAAATTTAATTTATGATACCATTCCAGAAAACAGCACGCCCAACCATTATCCTGCGAGGCGCCCCTGATGAGCATCACCCTGAGACAACTGGAAATCTTTGTCGCCGTGGCCGAAACCCAGCAGGTGACCAAGGCAAGCGAGAAGCTGTTCCTGACCCAATCGGCAGTGAGCATGGCCTTAAACGAGCTGCAAAATCAACTGGCCGGCCCTCTTTTTGACCGGCGGGGCCGCACCCTGCTGATCAATGACCGTGGCCGCTACCTCCTGCCCTTTGCCAAGGAGATCCTCTGCCAGATCAACAACATCGAAACCCTGATGACCGAGAAGAAGGACAAGGTTATCGGCGCGCTGAAAATCGTGGCCAGCTCCACTGTCGGCAATTATGTCCTGCCCTACCTGATCGGCGCCTTCAAGCATATGCATCCCTCGGTCTCCATCGATATGGAGGTCTGCAACACCCGCCATGCCGAGGAACTTATCGTCAGCGGCAGCATGGATCTGGGCTTTGTGGAGGGCGAGGTCAGCAATGACCAGATTGCCACGCTCCCCTGGCTGCAGGATGAACTGATGGTGATCGCCAGCCCAGCCAGCGAAATCGGCGCCCAAAAGACCTTCCGGGTGCCGGAGGATCTGGAGAGATGCGAATGGGTCATGCGGGAAAAGGGCTCGGGCACGGCCCAGATCTTCAAGAAGAAACTGGGCCGCCATGTAACCGGCCTCAAGGTGATCATGGAACTCGGCCATACCGAGGCCATCAAAAAGGCGGTGGAATCGAACGCCGGGGTCGCCTGCCTCTCGAAACTGGCGGTCTGCCGCGAGGTGGAACAGGGATGGCTGGCAGGGCTGCCCGTGGAGGGGGTTGATATGAAACGAACCCTGCAAATCATTCAATACAAGAAAAAGGCCACTACCAATCTTATGGAGGAGTTCATCAACTTCTGCGCCCTGCTCAACGAGTGTAGCCAGGGCTGCGCCTGCCTCTCCTCGCCCTGGAAGCTCCAGGATCTGCTGGCCAAATCCTGCCGGCAGCCAGGGGCGTGAGGAGCTCGGCTGAATATTTTCTGCGATCTTGCCACAGGCTTGACAGGGCGGGGTTACCCCGGTAAACAGAGCGGGATTTGGAGTAACGCGGAACAACCCCAGAGGAGTTCACAGCCATGATCGTTGATCGTTTACCTAATTATACCTGTTACCCGTTTGGCAAGGCGTGGCAACTGACCTTCGATTTTCTCCTCTCGTTGCCGCCCGACGCGGAAGAAAAGAAATACCCCTTGCTTGGCGATGACCTCTTCGCCATTGTCATGAGCTACCGAACAAGCTCGCCGGAAACCGCCGAGATCGAAGCGCACCGGAAATATCTGGATATTCAAATGGTTATCTCGGGAGAAGAGGGGATTGGCTGGAGCCAGGTGGATGACCTGGAGATTGACACCCCCTATGACGCGGCCAAGGATGCGGAATTGTATAAACACCCGAAGCAGGGGCTGCTTCGGGTGGACCTGTTCCCGGGAGACTTCATGGCCCTGTTCCCCCATGATGCGCATATGCCGTCGATCATGACCCGGCAAGGACCGGTCCTTACCAAAAAGGTGGTGGTGAAGGTCGGAATGCATCTTTTATGAAGTAGCAGGAGAACTCCCCTCCCGCCAGGGGGGAGGGAATTATTCCTCTTCCTTGCTCACCTCACAAAACCGCCGGATCTCGCCAAGAAACTCCGCGCCGTAGCGTTCGAGCTTGTGGGCGCCGACACCGTGGATGCGCAAAAAGGCCTCGTCATCAATGGGCAGGTGGGCAGCCATCTCCGCCAGGGCGACATCGCTGAAGATGACAAAGGGCGGCACCCCGGCCGCGTCGGCCAACCCCTTGCGCACCGTGCGCAATCTCTCAAACAGCTCAGGATTGTACTCCAGATCACCGACCTTGCGCCGCACCGCCTTGGGCAGGGCAGCGACCTTGGCCCTGGGTTTGGCCATACTGATGGTTTGTTCCCCGCGCAACAGGGGCCGGGATGAATCATTCAGTTTGAGCACCGAAAAATTCCCCACGTCCTGCTCCAGATACCCCTGCTGCACCAGATGGCGCAGAACGCTGCCCCAGTACTCCTGGCTTTTATCCGCGCCGATGCCGTAGGTGGAAAGGTGGTCATGCCCCAGTTGCAAAAGCCGCTCTTTTTTGGAGCCGCGCAGCACCTCGATCACATGCCCCACCCCGAAACGCTGATCCACCCGAAAGACGCAGGACAACGCCTTACGGGCATCCTCCGTCACATCGACCAACTCCGGGGGGTTGAGGCAGATATCGCAATTCCCGCAATCCTGCGCCAGACGATCGCCGAAATAGCCGAGCAGCACCTGCCGCCTGCAGCTCAGGGCCTCGGCAAAGCCCACCATGGTGTTGAGCTTGTGGAGTTCGATCCGCTTCTGTTCCGCATTGCCGCTGTTTTCGATCAGGCCGCGGGCCAGGGCAACATCCCCGTAGCCGAACAGGAGCAACGCCTCGGCCGCCAAGCCGTCGCGACCGGCGCGGCCTGTTTCCTGGTAATAGCTCTCGATGTTCTTGGGGATGTCGTAATGCACCACATAGCGGATATTGGATTTGTCGATGCCCATGCCAAAGGCTACGGTGGCCACGATGATCCGGACATCGTCGCGCAGGAAATCCTCCTGCACCCGTTGCCGCTCCGTGGCTGGCAGCCCGGCGTGGTAGGAGGCCGCGGAAAACCCGGCATCGCGCAGTTGCTCGGTCACCTTCTCCACCCGCTTGCGGCTCAAGCAGTAGACGATCCCCGCCTCCTCCCGCCGCCCCTGCAAAAAATTGGCGAGCTGGGCAAAAGGCTTGTGTTTTTCCAGCACGGTGTAGCGGATATTGGGCCGGTCAAAGCCGGAAACATAGCACTGGTTTGATCGTAAGCCCAGGCGTTCGAGGATGTCCTTGCGGGTATGGGGCTCAGCCGTGGCGGTGAGGGCGATCAAGGGGATGTCGGGAAAGAGCTGACGCAGTTGGCCGAGCTTGCAGTATTCCGGACGAAAGTCGTGGCCCCACTGGGAGATGCAGTGCGCCTCGTCGATGGCAAAAAGGGCAATGGGGATCTCGCGCAACCGCTCGACAAACCCGTCGCTCATCAACCGTTCCGGCGCGACATAGAGCAGATCCAGCTCCTGCCGGTGCAACTGGGCAAGAACCTGGCGCGCCTCCTCGCTCTTGAGGGAAGAGTTGTAAAAGGCCGCCCGGACCCCGCAGGCGATAAGGGCGTCCACCTGATCCTTCATCAGGGAGATCAGGGGGGAAACCACGATGCCCACGCCTGGGCGGTGCAGGGCCGGGATCTGATAACACAGCGATTTGCCGCCGCCGGTGGGCATCAGAACAAAGGCGTCTTCGCCCCGGATCAATCCTTCGATGATCTCCTGCTGCGGGGGCCGGAAGGTGTCGTAGCCGAATATCTTTTTGAGGCTTTCCAGGGGGGTGGCGTGCATGCGATTCAGAGATCCTTTTCTTTATTGTCAAACGATCCCTGATCTTACCCAGCATGGCAACTCTCCGCCACCCTGTATCGCCTGTCCTGAAAAAAAACCGCTTGGCGGATGATTACAAATAGCCCTGCATTATCTGTCGCAGCCCCTCCCGGGAAACCTCCTGCCTTGCGAGCGGCCCGTTTTTAAGAACCGCGAACTGCTCCTCAAAGAGCGGCTTTCCCATCTTATAGATCACCCCGAGCGGGATGCGCTCCCCGAATTCCAGGGCAATGCGCAGAGCCTGACCATGATCGGTGGGATCATGGTCCTCGCCAAGCTCGTAACAATGCTCCTTGTACCATTGATAGGTGTTGATCTTGTTGAACGAGACGCAGGGTTGCAGGATATCCACCAGGGATGTGCCCCGATGCTTGATGGCCTGGGCGATGAGGCCGGCAAGGTGCTCCGGCATGCCCGCATAACCGCGAGCCACAAAGGAAGCGCCCATGATCACGGCTACGGCCACCGGGTTGAAGGGCGGGGCAAAAGCGCCATGGGGCTGGGCCTTGGTCACGAATCCCTGCTCCGAGGTGGGGCTGGCCTGGCCCTTGGTAAGACCGTACACCCGATTATCGTGCGCCAGGATGGTGAGGTTGAGGTTGCGGCGCAGGGCGGCGAGGAAATGGTTGCCGCCCTCCCCGTACATGCAGCCGTCGCCGCTTTCGGCGATCACGGTGAGTTCCGGGTTGGCGAGCTTTGCCCCGATGGCCACGGGCAGACTGCGGCCGTGCAACCCGTTAAAAACATTGGCTTTCAGATAATGCGGTGTCTTGGCTGCCTGGCCGATGCCGGAAACCAATAGCACCTGATGGGGCGCAAGCCCGCAGGCGACCAAGGCGTGTTTCAGGGAGTTGAGGATCCCGAAATTGCCGCAGCCGGGGCACCAGGCTGTTTCGTATTTGCCGTATTCCTCGATGGATGTCATGCGCGTTCCTCCACGGCTGCAAGGCGTTCCACAATATAGCGGACGGTAAAAGGCAGGCCGTCGTAACGCGCTATCCTTTCAGGGATGGCAAAACCTGTCTCCCGTTGGATGAGCCGGGCAAATTGGCCGGTGGCATTGCCCTCCACGCACACGACCTTGCCAGCCCCCTGAAGGATGTCGAGAAACTGGCCAGGGACCAAGGGCCACACCTGGGAAAAATGCAGGCTGGCGACCTTCCTTCCCTGGCCGCGCAAAACAGCGGCTGCCTCCTGCACCGGCCCGAGGCTGGAGCCCCAGCAGACGAAAAGAAGGTCCGTGCCCTTTTCCCCGCTAAGCTCGGGGGCAATGGCCTCCTGCTTGAGAAGCTCAAATTTGCGGAGCCGTTTTTCCACCATGGCAATGCGGACCCCGTGGTCTTCGCTGATATGCCCCTCTTCGTCATGCTCGTCGCTGTCCGCCACCACCAATTGCGGCGAAAATCCTGGCAGGAGGCGGGGCGAAAGGCCATTTTCCGTAAGCCTGTAGCGTTGGTATGGGGTCGACGCCGCCTCCGTCTCACTCCCCGTTCCGATCGGAACGATGGACGCCAGGTCAAAGGGCGCGACCGGCCGGGACGAATCGGCCAGAAACTGATCGGTGAGAAGAAAAACCGGCGATTGAGACCGCTCGGCCGTGGCCAAGGCTTTTTGGGCCAAATCAAAGCAGGCTTCAATACTGCCCGGGGCAAAGATTACCCTGGGAAATTCGCCATGCCCCGCATGGAGCACAAATTCCAAATCCGCCTGCTCGGTGCGGGTGGGCATGCCCGTGGCCGGACCGGGCCGTTGGGCCACCACGATGAGCACCGGCGTTTCGGTCATGGCCGCCAAGCTCACCCCCTCGGCCATCAGGGCAAAGCCGCCGCCCGAGGTGGCCACCATGCTGACCGCTCCGGCAAAAGCGGCACCGATGGCCATGTTGATGGCAGCGATTTCATCCTCGGCCTGCTCGATTACGCACCCCATGACCTCGGCATGGGTGATCAGCTCAAGGACAATGGAGGTGGCGGGGGTCATGGGATAAAAAGCGCAAAACTTAAGGCCGCCGGCCAAAGCGCCCAGGGCGATGGCCTCGTTGCCATTCAGCAAAAGGCGATCCGCGGCAGGCTCCCCGCCGGTCAGGGCAAAGCCATGCTCCGGCACATGGGCCGCAGCCCACTCCCGGCTTTTCTCCATGACCTCCCGGTTCTCGGCCAGGGCTTCCGGGTGTTTTTTGCCGAGCATCGCCTCCACCGCCTGATACAGAGCCTCGGAGGGAAGATCCAGAATATTGCCGAGCAGGGCGAGGGCTGCCGTGTTCCAGAGCTGCTCCGGGCCAAGCTCGGCAAAGGGCACCGCAATGGCGCCCGGCAGGTCGGGGGCAAAGGAAGCATCGGCAATGAGCAGCGCCCGGCCGGCCAATTGCTCCCGATGCAGCGCCACGGTTTCGGCGTTGAGCGCCACCAGGATATCAATGGACACGCGGGGCGCAAAAAATGGCCCCGCACCCAGACGGATGGCAAAGGTGTTGTGCCCGCCGCGAATTCTCGAATGATAACTCTGGCTGACAAAAACCTCATACCCAGCCCGGACCAGGGCCTTGCTGAGCAACTGGCCTATGGTCACCAAACCCTGGCCGGCCTCGCCGCCAATAAGCAGATGGATGTCCAGTGACATGATCGTGGCTCCCGTGGTTATTTTTTGACTGCCTTGTACCGGGCGTACAGATCGTGGATGCGGTGACGCAACGCGCTGATCTTCTTGGAGTCTTCCTTGGAGAGCCAACGCGGTTCGCTGATCGCAAAGATGACCTTGGCCAGCTCATCGAGCACGCTCTCGGTGGCGAGGCACCACTCATCGGTGCAGATATGGGTCATCTCCCTGGCCTCTTCAATATCCTGAGTCAGGAGATCGAGTGATTTTTCGAGATGACACATGAACTCCCGATGCGCACGCAGCATGGTCTCTTCCATTTCAACCTGACGTTTCATGATGTTCCTCCTGTCTTTGGATGGTTCATGATCGACGGGCGGGGAAAATCCCCGTCGCGCCCGTTGTCTGCTCACAGCTCCAGCAGACGGTGGTTGATCTCGATGCCCACCATGGCTCCCTGCCCGGCGGCAATAATGGCCTGGGCCTTGCCCGTCTTGAGGGCGCCCAGGGCAAAGAGATTTTTAACAGACGTTTCGCAGACAGAATCGGTTGCAAGTTTGCCTCCGCCGCCATCCCGCGCAAGACCAAGCCCGGCAAGGCAGGAATCGTTGAGGGTATAATCGTAACTGAGCATGACCACCTCGCAGGCAACCTCCTGTCCGCTGGTCAATTTCACCCCGGTCAACACCGCATCGCCAAGAAATGCCTCCGGCGCACCAACAAGAAAAGCAATGCCATCCTCGGCCAGCAGCTCGGCATGGTCCTCCGGCATAAGACCAGCCGGGAGGATGAGCGTTATATCCGGAGTGAACATCTGCCGCATGGCAAAAGCGAGGCGCATGGCGTCGAGGGAATCGCCGAGGATAACGAGTTTTTTGCCGGTGGTGCGGTAGCCGTCGCAGTCAACACAGGTAAAGACCGTCCGGCTGAAGAATTTGTTCATCCCCTTGATTTTCGGCGGATGCTCAACAGCCCCGGCGGAAACGATGGCATAGGGCGCCTGATACCGACCCTTTTCCGTGAACACGGTAAAACCATTTTCGGCCCGCACCGAAACAACATGCAATCGTCTGAAATCGGCGCCAAAGGATTTGATCTGCCTGATGCCGGTGTCAACAAACTCTTTGCCGGAGGTGATTTCAAGGCCGAGATAGTTTTCGATCTGCAGGGCATGGCGGGTCCGGCCGCCGCCGTGATCGATGAGGAGAACCTTGCGGTTATAGCGGGAAAGATGGATGGCAGCCTGCAAACCGCCAGGCCCTGCCCCGATGATGATGCAGTCGTAACGGTTTTCTTTCATAGGCTTTCCTGGTCCTCCCCCCGGCGGCAGGAAATCGTTTACAAGACGGGACAGCGGAAAAGCCCGAGACAGGGAGATGGCCCAGACTTTTCCGCGAACAAGGGCTCAAAGGAGTCGATAGGGATATGCTCGCTTGGTCCACTCGCTGTCGGGAAAAACCGCGCTCAGTTTTTCATAGGCATCCTTCAACGGCTTGGGATCATGCGACCGCTTGTAGCGACAAACGCCGCACAAAAAAATGGCCTCCGGGGCGCTGCCGCTTTGGGCATACCCGTCAACCAGTTGCTCAAGGCGAGCCAAGGCCTCGTCAAAACGGTCATTTTCAAAATGATATTTGCCCAGCCCCAGCAGGAGCGAGGGGATCAACTCCTCAGGCCCGAGGAACCCCACGGTCCGATGATGTTCCTGGGCTTCCGGACTCAAGGTTATCAGGGTGGGCGTCCACTTGACATTGAAGTTCTCCGAGTGGGGCTTGCTGTCGGACGGAATGCGGAGCGGGATAAAATTTTCTTCGATGAAACGGACAACCTTGCTTTCGGGATACGTAACTGTATCCATCTGTTGGCAGCCAATTCAGTTGGGGTTAAAAAAATCGAGCAGGATCGGTTTGCCCGCCTTCTGCCCCAGACTCAGGGCCTCGTCCATTTCCGTGCGCCATTGGATTTTTGCGGCCATGATTTTCCTCCTTTTGAGGTTCGCTACTAAAATCAGACTGCGACTCAATCTGCATCCCACAAAAAAACTGGATGTCAGCCGCCAATCTCATAATCAAAGAACTCGCGGGCAGTCTCTTCGTACTTGTTTCCCAAGTCTACTATTTTACTTTTGATCTCTTTCCGCGCCGGGCTCCATTCCGTTGGGCATGCGGTACGCAACTGATCCAGCCGATCATCAAGCTCGGTCATGACGATATTCAGGCCATTGATCTTTTCATACATCCGCTGCTTGTCGCCTGTCGGCAATTTATCCATCTGGCGCATGACATTATGCAGGGCGCGCTCAAATACCAAGTGCAACATTTTTAGGAGATAATGTTGCATGGGAAAAATCTACGAGCAGTTGAGTATTGAAGAGCGAACGATGATCCAAACACAGCTGGAAATGGGAATCAAGCC
>JBAYUD010000041.1:0-25182 GCA_041675265.1 Desulfurivibrionaceae bacterium
CGGGGCGGCGCTGCCCATTTCCTGCCTGTGCACCGGCCAGAGGGTTCCGGAGGATTTCCTCCTCGCCTCCCGGGAGTTCCTGCAGACCCTGTTCGGACAGGGATGGCAGGCGGCCGCCGGTGAACTTGCCACCGAGGCCCAAGGCAGGTGGACTCAATGATGATGGACTCGCAAAAATGAAAACTCCCCACATGTCCGTGCACACGATCAAAGGTTACAAAGGACAACCGTTGTAATCGTGTTTTTTCCGCGATTACAACAAGGAGCAAAACCGTGGTGATCTTATGAATCAGGCAGAAACACTGGAACGGATTATGACCCACCCACATCCCCAGAAAAAAAGAATGGCGGCGGTCCGCAACAACAGCGAGCCCCAGCCACGAGTTATCTGCGTAACGAGCGGTAAGGGCGGGGTCGGCAAAACCAATATCGTCACCAATCTCGGCTATGCCCTGGCAAAGACCGGCAAGAAGGTATTGATCCTTGACGCGGACCTGAACCTGGCCAACGTCGATATCCTGCTCGGTCTTACCCCGCGCTACAACCTCCACCACGTTTTCATGGGCGAAAAAACCCTGGCCGAGGTTCTGGTGCAGGGCCCGGCCGGGCTGCTCATCCTGCCGGCCAGTTCCGGCATCATGGAACTGGCGGATCTTACCGAACAGCAGCGGCTGTACTTCCTGGCGGAGATGTCCGCCCTGGCCCAGAAAATCGATATCATGCTCATCGACACGGCCGCGGGCATCAACAACAATGTGATCTACTTCAACCTGGCCGCACGGGAACGCATCATCATCCTGACCCCGGAACCAACCTCCCTGACCGACGCCTACGCGCTGGTCAAGGTGCTCTCCAGCAGGCATGACGTGAAAAAATTCCGCATCCTCGTCAATCTGGCCCGTTCCGAAAAAGAAGCCCTGTCGGTTTTCCGCAAATTGAGCATTGTGGCCGACCGTTTTCTCGACTCTCTTTCCCTGGATTATCTGGGGTATATCCCCTATGACAGCAAGCTGCCCACGGCGGTTCGCGAGCAACGGCTGGTGTCGGACATCTTCCCTGATGCCCCGGCCAGCAAGATGTTCAGCAAACTCGCCGGGAATATTTCCCAGGAAGAACCCGAGATGAAAGCCGATGGGAACATAAAATTTTTCTGGCAGGGACTCGTTGATCTGTAATATACTTTTTCATATTGCAGGCCATCAATCTCCTTTGCCCCTGTGGGCCTACCCGGAATGAGCAAACAGACCTCACCCAAGTTCAAGGATTACACGAACACCTTTTTCAGCCAGGCGGAACCGCTCAGCGCCGAAAAACGCAACGAGTTGATCCTCACCTACACCCCGCTGATCAAGTATATCGCGGCACGCCTTGCGGCACGCCTTCCCGCCCAGGTCTCGCTCGATGATCTCGTCAGCTGCGGGATCATCGGCCTCATCGACGCCATCAACAAATTTGATGTCTCCAAGAATGTCCAGTTCAAGACCTATGCCGAATTCAGGGTCAAGGGGGCGATGCTGGATGAACTCCGCGCCTTGGACTGGGTTCCCCGCTCGGTCCGGCGAAAAACCACCGACCTGGAGAAAGCCTACGCCGACATCGAAAAACAGGTGGGCCGGCCGGCAACGGACGAGGAAGTCGCCCAAACCATGGGGCTCACCCTTGATGATTTCTACAAGTTGCTCGATGAGACCAAATCCGTCTCCTTCATGGATATCGAGTTTCTCCGGCAGAAAGCAACGGAGGCGAACGATCCCACCCTGGCCGAAACCTTCGCCATGGATGATCGCGATCCCTTCACGGCCATCAACCTGTCCCAGATCAGGGAGCTCATCGCGGGCGCCATTTCCGATCTGCCGGAAAAGGAAAAACTGACCGTCTCCCTCTATTACCAGGACGAACTCACCATGAAGGAGATCGGCGAGGTGCTGGGCTACACGGAGTCCCGTATTTCCCAGATGCACAGCAAGGCCATGTTCCGCCTCCGGGCCAAACTGAAAAAGAGTCTGGCGAGTTGATCCGCGCCCAAGGCAATGCGCTTCCTTCCAGGGAAAGAGTCGGAGAAAATCCAGAAAGATGGGGCTGCTCTTCACAACCCTCTTTTTTTATTTCCAAAACCAATTGTTACAGTTACAGTAGAAGAGTACGGTTGATCTCTCCACTGCGAACGCGCCCACAGGCCATTCGCACCATAAAGCTGTCAGGGAGGAAATATGGCTGCTGATCCTAATATGAAAATTCTCGTGGTTGACGATTTTGCCACCATGCGACGCATAGTCAAAAACATTCTCACCCAGCTTGGCTTCAAAAACATCATCGAAGCGGATGACGGCACCACGGCCCTGAACGTCCTGAAATCAGAAAAAATCGGCCTGATCATCTCGGATTGGAACATGCCCAAGATGACCGGCCTGGATCTGCTGAAAGCGGTACGCGCCGACGCCAGCATGGCCAATACGCCTTTCATCATGGTAACGGCGGAAGCACAGCAGGACAACATCATCCTGGCGGTCAAGGCCAAGGTCAGCCAGTACATCGTTAAACCTTTCACCGCAGAAACTCTTTCCGAAAAACTCAACAAGATCTTCTAACCATACAATATGGCTGACGACCGCCCCCAGTCTGTTGACCAGCTAGCCAGCAAGGATACTTCCGCTGACCACGAGGAGACAAACTGGGGGGAGGACTGGGAATCCGCCTTTCAGGCCGAGGATGATGCGTTTTTCTCCGACGGAAAAGAGGAAGAGGATTTCTTCCTTGAGGAAAACGAGCCGACCGTCACTCCCGGAGCTGCCACCCAAAGTCTCGACTCCTCCCTGGAAAAAACCCTTTCCGGCATACCGGATCAAGCCGGAGCACCGGGCGTCCAGGCGAAGAAAATCCTTCCCGGCGCAGGGGCCATAACCGCCCTTCTTCTCTCCGCCAAGACAATCGCGCAGCAGCAGTTCACCCGCCTTCAGTCTTTTCCCATTTTTGTACGTATCCCGCTGTATGCCCTCCCTGCCCTCCTTATCGGGGCCATCTTTCTCTTGAGCAGCACGTCGGAGCCGCCTCTCCAAACAGCCACCTCTCCAACCATGCCTGGGGGAGGGGACGCCGTTTCTCCTGCCGCCCCCCCAGGTGAAGCGAGCCAAGCCAGCCAACTTCACCCGGGAAAAGTCAGAAAAAAATGGGCCTTCCCCGGTTTCATTATCCCGGTGAACAACCCGGAGAGTGACCAGCCGGTAACCTTTGTTCTCGTTGACATCACCCTGATCGCTTCCCTTGATGAAGCGGAAGACCCTCCCGCGGACAAAAAAATCTTTGTCCGCGACATCATCTATCAATTCTTCCAGAACAAACCCCTTGAAGAGCTGCGCAGGTATTCCCTCGCCCGTGGCGAGATGAACAAGGAACTGCGCGCCTGGCTCCAGAAACAGTGGCCTGAAGCCCCCATCGAATCAATCATCTTTCACCAGTACCATCTCTCCTGACCGCCCCTCCCAAAAGAATAAAAATTACAAATTTGTATCTATATATATAGATTCACACTTTTTTGTTATTTTTTCATTATCCAGCCGAAACCTGTGACTGCCAAAATATACACGCCAAATCAGCATGTTACGCGGAAACAAAATCATTGGCACGACATTTGCTTTCTTTCTCGGCAGCATGCATAGCTACCCACTGACAAATGAACAACTTCAACCAAAATGAGTACTGAGAGAGGATACGTTTATGGACACAGGTGATACCGCATTCATGCTGATTGCCACTGCCCTGGTCATGCTGATGACCCCGGGGCTGGCCCTTTTTTATGGTGGCATGGTTCGCTCGAAAAATGTTTTAAGCACGGTTTTGCAGAGCTTTGTCTGCCTTGGCGTTGTCTCGATAATCTGGGTGGTGTATGGCTACTCCCTGGCCTTTGGCCCTGACGTGAACGGCATGATCGGCAATCTGGACTGGGCGGGCCTCGCCGGAGTCGGTCTTGAGCCCGGCAAGTACTCGGCCACCATTCCTCATTTGCTGTTCTGCGCCTTCCAGTTGATGTTTGCCGTCATTACCCCGGCGCTCATCACCGGCACCTTTGCGGAGCGGGTCAAATTCCCGGCCTTTCTTCTGTTCACCGTTCTCTGGTCCACCCTGGTCTATCTGCCCGTGTGCCATTGGGTCTGGGGCGGAGGCTGGATCAGCGGCCACGGCGGCCTTGATTTCGCGGGCGGCACCGTCATCCACATCAACTCCGGCGCGGCAGCCCTGGTCGCCGCCCTGGTCTTCGGCAAACGCAAGGGGTGGGGCAAGGAATCCTTTCATCCGCATAACCTGACCATGACCATGCTCGGCGCCGGCATCCTCTGGTTCGGCTGGTTCGGCTTCAATGCAGGCAGCGCCCTGTCCGCAAACGGTGTCGCGGTCAACGCCTTTTTCACCACCCAGGTCGCCACCGGCGCGGCCCTGCTTTCCTGGCTGATCGCGGAATGGCTGGTGCAGGGTAAACCCACCACCCTGGGTGCGGCCTCCGGCGCCATCGCCGGATTGGTCGCCATCACCCCCGGAGCCGGGTTTGTCAACTCCACCTCGGCGGTGCTCATCGGCCTGGTGGCCGGCGCCCTCTGCTACTTCGCGGTGCTTGCCAAGAGCCGCTTGGGTTACGACGACGCCCTTGACGTAGTCGGGGTCCATGGCGTGGGCGGTCTCTGGGGCGCGCTGGCCACCGGCCTGTTCGCCACCACCGCGGTCAATGCCGCGGGCAAGGACGGCCTCTTCTTCGGCAATCCGCAGCTCCTGGGAATCCAGGCCATGGACGCCTTTACAACCATCGCTTACTCGGTTGTGGTAACATTTATTATCCTCAAGGTTGTTGACCTGGTGATCGGTCTCCGGGTGAGCGAAGAGGAAGAGGTACAGGGGCTGGATCTGACCCAGCACAGCGAAATCGGGTACTCACTCTAACAACGCGCAACTACTGTGAGCCGGAAAGCGGGAAAAACCAACGGAATGTAACTGTTCAGCAGCGCCGCACATGAGCAGACCGATGACAAAGCAGATGTGGTGCTGCTGGGCAGTTACAAGAAAAGGAGAATTTCATGAAGAAGATCGAGGCAATCATCAAGCCGTTCAAGCTGGACGAGGTCAAGGACGCCTTGAACGAAATGGGCATCAAGGGCATGACCATCTCCGAGGTCAAGGGGTACGGCCGCCAAAAAGGACATAAGGAAATCTACCGCGGCGCGGAATACATCGTCGATTTCATTCCCAAGGTCAAAATCGAGATCATCGTGGAAGCCGCCATGGTGGATGCCGTGGTCACCAAGATCAGGGAAACCGCCAACACCGGCAAGATCGGCGACGGCAAGATCTTTGTCCTGCCGGTGGAAGAGGTTATCCGCGTCCGCACGGGGGAAACCGGGAAAGAGGCGATCTAGGTGGTTGATGTTGAGCTGCGGGCAAAGCGGGACGCCCTGGAGTATCTCTGGCGCCAGGGGTTGAGCGGTCAGCCCCTGCTCCACAAACACTCGCGGCTCATCGATGATTATCTGGTCGCCTGCTTTGCCAACTGTCCCGAGGCCGGAGAAGGCATGAGCCTTGTCGCCCTTGGCGGCTATGGCCGAAGGGAGCTGTTCCCCTATTCGGACATCGACCTTCTCCTGCTCCATGCGCCCGAGGCCGAGGACCGCCTCGATCCGGTGACCCAGGCCCTGTTCTATCCCCTGTGGGATGCGGGCCTTGAGGTCGGACACGGAGTAAGAACATTGGATGCCTGCCTGGCTGACGCCAGGCAGGACTTCTTTTTTCAGGTGGCGCTGCTGGACGCGCGTCATCTGGCGGGCTCGCAGCCGCTTTTCAGCTCAATGCACCAGGCCTTCCACCGGGAACTAATAGCGGGGCACCGACGGGAATTCTTGCAAAACATGATGCAGCACCGCAATGAACGCCATCAACGCTATGGCATGCACGGCTACCAGCTGGAGCCGCATATCAAGGAAAGCCGCGGCGGCTTCCGCGATATCCAGGCCATGCTCTGGGTGAGCCACGCCCTGTTCAACCTGCAGGATCTGCAATCCATCGAAGAGGCCGGGCTGATCTCGTCCCAGGAAAAAGAATCCTTTGGTCAGGCCTGGGATTTTTTGATCAAGATCCGCAACCGGCTCCACTATCTCAGCGGCCGGAAAAACGACCAGCTGTTCTTCGAATACCAGGAGGAGATGGCCAAGGCCTTCCGATATTCCAACACCCGAGGCACCCTCGGGGTTGAACGCTTCATGCAGGATATCTACCGGCATCTGCAAACCATCGCCACCACCACCGACCTCTTTTTTGAACATGTCGACGAAACCCTGGGCTCCCCGCGCGCCAACCCGGTTGAACAGACCATCGAGCCAGGAATCACGGTGCGCCAGGACCGGCTCCATCTCACCGACCAGGCATTGATCGAGAAGCGCCCCTATCTGCTGATGCGTCTCTTTGCCCATGCCGGTAAAACCGGCCTTGAGATCCATCATCGCAGCAGAAAGATCGTCGCCGCCAACCTGCATCTGGTGGACGACAGACTGCGCCATTCAAAACGCATGGCCAAGGCTTTTCTTGACGTCCTGGAAAACGCGCGGAACGTACTGGAGGTTCTCTCGGTCATGCTGGACACCGGGCTGCTCACCGCCTACCTCCCCGAATTCGAGCAGATCCGCGCCCTGGCCCAGCACGATGTCTACCATGTTTTCACGGTTGACCGGCACCTTCTCCAAACCGTGGCGGAGTTGAAAAAACTCTCCCTCAACAAAACCCCGTTCGCGGGTGTCGAATCACCCCATGTTCTTGCCCTTGCCGCGCTCCTGCACGATATCGGCAAGGGGCACCACGAAGACCACGCCCAGCGCGGCGGCAAACTTGTGGCGGGAATCGCTAAACGCCTTGGCTTGACCGAGGCGGAAACCGCCTGCCTGCAATTTCTGGTGGAAAAACATCTCTTCCTCACCGTGACCGCCCTGCGCCGCGACCTTGAGGACGACGCCTTTATCCGGCAATGCGCCGAGCAGATCCAAACCCCGGAACGGCTGACCATGCTCTACCTGCTCTCCATCGCCGATGCCAAGGCCACCGGCCCCACGGCCTGGACCGAATGGAAGTCCGCCCTTCTCCTGGAAATCTCCTTGAAGATCGCCCACCTGCTGGAACGAAAGGATGCGACCCTTCCCGACAAAAGCCAGGGCGCGGGATGGATGCTGGCGCAGGTTCGCGCGCTGATGGGAAAAGCAGCCCCGGCCGATTGCACAATCCTGCCGGAGGAATACCTGCTGAGCTTCCCCCCGGAAGAGGTGGCCCACCACCTCCGGCTGCGCGCCGGGTTACAGCACGAAAAACAGGCCATCACCGAAGCCGGTGATCACACCCTGTTCTGGTCGGTCCTGGTGATGGCCCACGACTCCACCGGCCTGCTGGCCAAGATCTGCGGCACCCTGGCCCTGCATGGCCTCAATGTGGTGAGCGCCCAGATCTTCACTTGGGAAGACGGCACGGCGGTGGATGTGCTCAATGTTCGTCCGGCGGCGGAGCAGAGTTACGCGGAGCAGGACTGGCGGGCCCTTGACGAGGATCTCAACCTGGCCTTGAAAAACCGGCTCGGCCTCAGTCACCGGCTGGTCGATAAATTCCGCACCGCCTTCCGCAGCCCCGGCCAAAAAAACGTGCAGGCCGCCCCGCGGGTTGTTATAGACAATAAGGCTTCGGAACAGTATACGATCATCGAGGTTTTCGCCAACGATCGCCCCGGGCTGCTCTATGACATCACCCGGACCCTGGCCGATTTTGAAATCAACATCCACCGGGCCCGGATCAGCTCGGACGGCGATCAGGTGGTGGATGTTTTCTACACCCTGGACTCCTTTGCCACCAAAATCAACAATCCCTCCTTCCAGGAAGAGATATCCAAGGCCCTTCTCCATATCGCGGAAAACGAGACCGGAACAGGAACAAAACTGCAATGGTAACAGCACACGGATACAACACCAACCACTGGCGGTTGGCTTTAACGAATGCCCACCCCTCTTCTGCATCGGGCGTGGGGAATTTTCAACCTTACCCTTCAGCACCAAAAGAATAAGGAGAAACACAATGAGTGACAATTGCACCTGCGGTTGCGGCAACGACTACGACCAGCCCACGATGACCGTGCCCGAGCTGTTCGGCACCAACGTCTTCAACAACAAAACCATGAAGGAACGGCTCCCCAAGGAGACCTACAAGGCTCTGCAAAAAACCATCAACACCGGTTCAGCCCTGCCGCCGGACGTTGCTTCCGTGGTGGCCAACGCCATGAAGGACTGGGCCATTGAAAAAGGCGCCAGCCATTACACCCACTGGTTCCAGCCCCTCACCGGCATCACCGCCGAGAAGCACGACTCCTTCATCTCCCCCACCGACGATGGCGGGGTGATCATGGAGTTCTCCGGCAAGCAGCTGATCCAAGGCGAGCCGGATGCCTCATCCTTCCCCAGCGGCGGCCTGCGCGTCACCTTCGAGGCCCGCGGCTACACCGCCTGGGACTGCACCTCCCCCGCCTTCCTCAAGGAAGATGAATCCGGCGACGTGACCCTCTGCATCCCCACCGCTTTCTGCTCATACAAGGGCGAGGCCCTGGACAAGAAAACCCCCCTGCTCCGCTCGATGAACGCCGTTGCCAAACAGGCGCTGCGGGTACTCCGGGCCATGGGCAACACCACCTCCAAGACCGTCGGCTCCACGGTGGGCGCGGAGCAGGAATACTTCCTGGTGGAAAAGGAATACTACCTGCAACGTCTCGACCTGATGACCTGCGGCCGCAGCCTGTTCGGCGCGCCCGCCCCCAAGGGCCAGGAGCTGGAAGACCAGTACTTCGGCGCCATCAAGGACCGGGTCTCCGCCTACATGAAGGATCTGGACATCGAGCTGTGGAAGATGGGCATCTCCTCCAAGACCAAGCACAACGAGGTTGCTCCGGCCCAGTTCGAAATGGCCCCGGTTTTCACCACCACCAACATGGCCACCGACCACAACCAATTGGTCATGGAGACCATGCAGAAGGTGGCTCTGCGCCACGGCATGGTTTGCCTGCTGCACGAAAAGCCCTACGCCGGTGTGAATGGTTCCGGCAAGCACAACAACTGGTCGCTCTCCACCGACGACGGCATCAATCTGCTCGATCCGGGCCAGACCCCGGAAGACAACGCCCAATTCCTGATCTTTGTCTCCGCGCTGATCAAGGCGGTGGACACCCATGCCGACATCATGCGCGCCACCTGCGGCAGCTCCGGCAATGATCACCGGTTGGGCGCCAACGAGGCCCCGCCCGCGATCATCTCCATGTTCCTCGGTCAGGAGCTTTCCGACGTGCTGGAAAAACTGGCCAAGGGCGAGAAGGTTTGCAGCAAGAAAGGCGCTTGCCAGACCCTGAAGATCGGGGTCGATTCCCTGCCCGAGCTGCCCAAGGACAACACCGACCGCAACCGGACCTCGCCCTTCGCCTTCACCGGCAACAAGTTCGAGTTCCGCATGGTCGGCTCCTCCCAGTCCATCTCCGGCCCCAACGTGGCCCTGAACACCATCGCCGCCGAGGCGTTGGACGAGATCGCCACCCGGTTGGAAAAAGCCAAGGACGTGAACAAGGAGATCCTCGCCATCCTCAAGGAAGTCATGACCAAGCATGGCCGGATCATCTTCAACGGCAACAACTACTCCGCCGAGTGGGCCAAGGAAGCCGAAAAACGCGGCCTGCCCAACACCCGCAACACCGTGGACGCGCTCAAGGCCTTTATCTCCCCCAAGGCGATCAAGCTGTTCGGCAAGTACAACGTGCTTTCGAAAGATGAGCTGCATTCCCGCTACGACATCTATGTCGAGCAGTATGCCAAGCACATCAACATCGAGGCCCTCACCGCCATCCAGATGACCAAGCGCATGTTCATCCCGGCGGCCATCCGCTTTGTCGGCGAACTCGGCGCTTCCCTGGCCGCAGCCGGCAAGTACGGCTCCGTGCAGAAGGGTCTGCTGGAGCAGGTTGGCAAACATCTTGAATCCGCAGGCAAGAAGCTGGCCAAGCTGGAGGATGAGACCGCGAAGGCCCAGGGAGTCAGCGACGTGGCCAAGCAGGGCGCTGCATACCGCGACAAGGTATTCCCCGCCATGGTTGACCTGCGCGGAGACATCGATGCGCTTGAGACCATCCTGCCGGATGACATCTGGCCGGTACCGACCTACAGCGATTTGTTGTTCAACCTGTAACTTCGGTTTCCTGCAACGCACCACAAAAGGAGGGGGCCCATCGGCCCCCTCCTTTTTTCACCACATCCCGCCTCGACTTCCCATCTTCATTTTTCCCTTGCTTTTCCACCCCCGCCCCGAGGTAGAATACAAGAAAAACAACACAAAACCTCGCGGAAAGCCCGCATTTCCCCCTCATCCTGCCTGAATCTTCCCTGCCTCGGCAAGCAGATTTCCACCCTGAACAAAAAGCCTCGGGAGAAAGCAATGCGAGCATGGTTCGACAGACTCTCGCTCCGGACAAAGCTGTTGCTCCTGGTTTCCTCGGCCCTTCTGGTGGTCATCGTCGGCACGGGCCTCGCCCAGTACGTCATCGCCAAGGTACAGATCGGTGGCGGCACCTATAAAGGGATCGAACTGAAAAGCGATCACATCGACAAAATCGCCCGAGCCCGCCTCAACTTCAATCTGATCAACACCATGATCCTGATGGAGATCCGGGACCACGACCCAGCCCGCCAGGAATCCCTGGCCAAGATCCTTGGCAAAATGGACGCGGTGATCGCGGAGATGCAGGAGGATTTGACGGACAAGCCCGCACCTGGCGCCATGGCTTGCAATTCCTGTCACAGTCTGGAACGGGCCGAGGGGATCACAAAATCCCTGCGGACAATCACCGCAAGCTGGGGCGAGATGCGTTCCCTTGCCAGCGGCAAGATCCTCCCCTTGGCCGCGGAAGGAAAATCCGGCGAGGCCGAGGAGATTTTCGAAGAAAGGTATCTGGAAAATTTCTACCTGGTAATGAGCGACACCAAAACGGCGGTGGATGATCTCCGCGCTGCCCTGGATGCGATCAAAAAAAAGACCATCGCCGAGGTTACAACATACAAGATCTTCTTCAACGCCGGGGCTGGGTTCGCCATTGTCTGCATCCCGCTTCTGTCCCTATTTCTCGTGCGGATGATCGTCACCCTTGTCAACGGGGTTGCGGAGGATCTCAAGTTGAGCGCCGCCGCCATCTCCGAGGAAGCGCATAGCGCGGCAAGCAGTTCGCAGCAGGTAGCGGAAATGGCCTCGGAGATGGCGGCCAACCTTGAAGAAACCCATGCCACCCTGGAAAACATCACCGGCAGGGTGCAACAGAACGACGGCAACGCCGGCGCGGCCAATCTGGCCATGAAGAAGAATGAAGAGATCGGCATCAAGGCAAGCAGCGAAGTACGCACCATGCAGACGAACATGCACAGGATCAAACAAGACAGCGATGCAATCATGAAGCTTATTTCCGATATCGAAGGCATCGCCTTCCAGACAAACCTGCTGGCCTTGAACGCCGCGGTGGAAGCCGCGCGGGCCGGGGAACACGGACAGGGATTCGCCGTGGTGGCGGAGGAGGTCAGGAATCTCGCCCAACGCACCTCAGCTTCGGCGAAGAACTCCAGCGCCCTTCTGGAGCAAGCCATCGCCAATGTAGACCAAGGACTGGCAACGGTGAATTCTGTCGCGGAAAGCACGGAAAATGCGGTGGAAGATTCCCGCAGAGTGGGGCATCTGGTGGAAGAGATTTCCCGCTCCTCCCACGAACAGACCCAAGGGATCACGCAAATAGCCGAGGGAATCACCCTGATGGACAGCGGCACGCAGCAGCTTGCCGCCAATGCCGAGGAACTGGCGGCGGTATCTGAAACAGTGACGGCCCAAGCCGCGCGGCTCCAGCAAAATATCGTCGCCCTGGTGCAATTGGTGGAAGGAGCGCCACAAAACTAGCGGTTGCTCACGGAAGCACGGAACTCAACACCACTGCGGCCAGCCAGCCACAAGCCTCCCCCAGCTCACAGGAAGCGCCCAATACATCGCCGGTGACGCCGCCCAGCGCCTTGCTCGCCCTGAACCGGAGCCAGATTGCAGGCAACATTGCCGCGCCAAGCACCGTCAGCCCGGCCGACCAATCCCACCAGATCAGCGGCGTCAGCAGGAGAGTGCCCAGCGCCAGTTCCCTTGAGCCGACCTTGCCGACAAAAGCGTGGCCGGTGCCAATCTCCCGGGGATATTGCGTGCCGCAGGCCAGGGTGGCCATGGCCCAGCGGGCCGCCACCGGAGCGGCGAACAGGGCAAAGAAAAATAGCTCCCCACCGTTGGCAATAAGCGAGGAAAGACACGCAACCTTCAGGACGAGCAACAGCACCAACCCGACCACCCCAAAGGCCCCAGTAGCCGAATCCTTCATGATCGCCAGGCGTCTCTCCGGCGTCTGCCCGCCGCCCAGGCCATCGAGCAGATCAGCCAGACCATCGAGGTGCAACCCCCTGGTCAGCCAGGCGCCAAGGATCACCAGCAACACCGCATTCACCATGGGGGGAAGACCGGCCCGGACACATATCCAGGCACACCCCGCCAGAAACCCGCCGATCAGCCAACCGACAAGGGGGAAAAACCCGGCGCTCCGCTTGAGCCCGTCAGGAGGCAGCTCCGCAGGCAGCCTGGCAGGCAGGATAGTGAGAAAGGCGATGGCAATCTTTGCAGCCGGCAGCATGGTCTTCAACCGGCCTCGCTCACTCCGGCCTCGCCGAAGGTGGCCATCTCGTTCATGATCTTGAGCCCCGCCTCCACCAGATTCATGGTCAGGGCCGCGCCGGTTCCCTCGCCCAGCCGCAGGTCAAGGTGCAGCAGGGGGTTCAACCCCATCTTCTCAAAGAAGATTCGATGGCCCTGTTCCGCCGACATGTGGCTAAAGAAACAGTAATCCAGCACATTGGGGGCAAGGCGCAGAGCAACCAGAGCGCCGGCGCTGGAGATAAAGCCGTCCACCACCACCGGAATCTTGCTGATCGCCGCCTGCAGAATACAGCCGCAGATGGCGGCGATCTCCAAGCCGCCCACTGCGGCCAAGGCGCCAAGGGGGGAATCCAGCCGTTCCCGGTTCACGGCCAGGGACTGCTCGATCACCGCGATCTTGTGCTGGAGGGTAGCGTCATTGATGCCGGTGCCACGACCCGTCACATCGGATACCTTGGCAGGCAGCAAGGCGGCAAAGAGCGCGGCGGACGGGGTGGTGTTGCCGATGCCCATGTCGCCGGTGCCCAGAATCTCGGCTCCGTCCTCGATAGCCTCGCGGGCCATGGCCATGCCGACCCCGATGGCAGCCACGGCCTCGTCGATGGACATGGCCGGCCCCTTGGCCATATTGTCGGTTCCGGGCCGGACCTTGCATTGCCGCAACCCCTCGGCCTCGACCGGTACGGCCACGCCCACATCAACCACCCGCACCTCGGCCCCAACATGGCGGGCCAACACATTAACCCCCGCGCCTCCGGCCAGAAAATTGAGAACCATCTGCGGGGTCACCTCCTGGGGGAAGGCGCTGATCCCCTCGGCCACCACGCCGTGATCTCCGGCAAAGGTGAGGATAATCTTCTTCTCCACCTTGGCAGCAATGGTTCTCCGCATGGCGCAGGTTCTGGCCGCCAGCATCTCCAGCTTGCCGAGGCTGCCCTGGGGTTTGGTCAGATTATCGAGCCTGGCCTGGGCCTGGACCAAAACATCCTTGCTGGCGGGTTCAATGGCCGCGCAGGCAGCCTGCAATTCTTCCGGTGTCCATATCATGTTCTCTTCTCCTGTATTTCTCCGCCGCCGACTTGCACTGCGATATTGTTGATGCTTTTGCCAAGCTCTTCCGAATTAATTCCCCCTCCCTTGACGGGAGGGGGCCGGGGGGTGGGTGAAGCTGCAACCTGCCGAGTTCCATGGCTGATTCCCCCTCTCCCTAACCCTCCCCCGCAAGGGGGGAGGGAACTTTTTTGACTTTTGCAAAGAGCACTGTTCTGTTTTTTTGCTGGCTAAAAGACTGCCACGCCTCATCGAGAAGCGCCAGCGATGTTTGCAACTTTTCCAGGCTGTACATCTCCAGGGTAACCACCCCGTCATACCCAGCCTCAGCCAGCCGCTGGCCCAGCATCCCGGCCTGCCCCGCATCATGCAGCCCCTGATGGTCCTTGCCTTCACGCACCCCATGGTAGTGAAGATGGCGGACTTGAGACAATAATCCCAACCCTTCTTCCACATCATGGCCATAGTGGACAAGATGCCCGAGATCAAGGCACACGCCAAAGCCATACTCCGCAACCAAAGGGGCCACCAGCCCGAATGGATACTCGATATTCTCGACACCAACCAGCCTTTTCTCGTCGCCCAAAGCACCCGCCAATTCCTCAAGGCCGGCAGCCAGATTATCTAGCCATGCAGCCTCGGGCAGGTCCGGCTCCCGGACCAGATGCAGGTCAAAACTCTGCACCCCAAGAGGGGCCAGCTGCGCCATGAGCCGGAGAATCTCACCGATCCCCTCCTGCCGCCCAGCCCTCGATGCCGCGCCCAGGGCCAGATCGGTGGGCAGATGCACGGTATAGGTGAGGCTGTGCGCCTCGGCAAGATCGCGCAAAAGCCGCACGTCCAGAGGCTGGGGCAGACGGCTTTTGGCCGCGCTTTCAAAAAAGAGCAGCTGGACATCGTCCACCAGTGGGGCCAGTTGCCGGACATTGGTCATGATATCCGCAGGCAGCACACAGGAGGTCACGCCCAGCCGCCACGGAAAGCGTTTCTTAAATACCATCACCCCGCGCTGCCTCGAAGAATGACCACCTCGCCAACCCGATCCTGATGGGCAAGGGAGATGACGGGCACCGGGCACATGCCTCGCTGCTGCCGGAATGTCTCCAGCATGGCGTTCATGGCCTCCTGGGCAAGATGCGGACGGTTGTTGGTTTCGCTGAGGTGGGACAGCACCACATGCTCCAGGCCGTCGTGGAGGATATCGCTCAAAAACCCGGCAGCGTCTTCATTGGCCAGATGCCCGCTCTTGCCGCGCACCCGCTGTTGCAGGGATGGCGGATAGGGCCCGTTGCGGAGCAGCTCCGGGTCGTGGTTGCATTCGAGCACCAGCCCGTGGCAATTGCTCAACCGGTGGCGCATCAGTTTGGACACCACCCCAGTATCGGTGCAGTAGCCCATGAGCAATCGGCCATTGTTCAGGAGAAACCCCACGGGATCCGCTGTGTCATGGGAGATCGCATAGGGATGGATCTGAAAATCCTGAAAGACGAAGGTCTGCCCCGTAACAAAGGCATGGCATTGGTGGAGGTTATCCAAGACCGGCCCGGCCGCGGCCAGGGTCGCTTCGTTGATAAAGACCGGCAACCGGAAGCGGCGGGAGAGGATCGCCGCGCCCTTGACATGATCGCCATGCTCGTGGGTGATGAGGATACCGGACAGGGTCTCCGCGCCAACCCCGATCCCGGCCAGCCGATGCTCGATCTCCTTGCCGGAAAACCCGGCGTCGATCAAAAACCGCGTCTGCCCGGACTCGACAAAGGTCGCATTGCCCTTGCTGCCGCTGCCCAAAACACAAAAGCGCATGGATCACCAGGAAAAAGGTTAAAAGTTAAAGGCGAAAGGCTTTCGTCTTTCTGTCCGCCTGGGCATAGTCCTTTCTCCTTGCCCCTTTAGCCTTTTACCTGCCCTAGGCCCGTATGGCCGAAGCCGCCATCCTGACGGAGGGTTTCATCCAGCCTGTCCACCGCAACCACCGTGGCCCGGCAGACCGGGGCCAGCACCAGCTGGGCGATCCGGTCACCCCGGTGGATGGTGAAAGGCTCGCGGCCAAGGTTGATCAAGCCGATCTTCACCTCGCCCCGGTAATCGGCATCAATGGTGCCGGGGCTGTTAACCACGGTGATCCCGTGCTTGATGGCCAGCCCGCTCCGGGGACGCACCTGCAACTCATAGCCCGGAGCCAGGGCCACGGCAAAGCCGGAGGGGAGCAGACGGATCTCGCCCGGCCCGATCACCACCGGCTCAAGCACGGCTGCGGCAACATCCATGCCCGCGGCCAGCTCGGAATGGTAGGTGGGCAGGGGCAGATCGGCATGCGCTGCCGGATCGAGCCAGGACAGGTGGATAATATGTGTTTCCTTGCTCTGTGTTTCCATCATCTTCTACTCCAAGTCGAGAGGGTGCCAATCAACATCCTTTGCCTTCAACGGGCCAAGAACCGTGGCGAACAGCGGCTTACTGAAAAGTCGCCCGGCCAGGTCCGAGATATCCTCCGGTCGCACCTGGTCAAAACCCGCGGCAACCTCGTCAAAGGAGACATAGCGGCCAAAGGTCAGCTCATTTCTGGCGATTCGGGTCATCCGGGACTCCATGTTCTCGGCGGAAAGAAAGATCCCGGCCTTGGCGTAATCCTTGGCCCTGGCCAGCAACTCTTCGGAAACACTGTTCTGGCGCAACCCCGTAATCTCCTTGGCGACCAGCGCCATGGCCTTGTTCACCACCGTGGGGTCGACCCCCAGATAAACGCCGAGATAGCCGCTGTCGGTGAAGGAGGAGAGATAGGAATAGATGGAATAGGCCAGCCCCTCTTTCTCGCGCACCTCCTGAAACAGCCGGGAACTCATGTTGCCGCCGAGAAGCACATGCAGCAGATAGAGGACATAGCGCTCAGGCGCCACCAAGGGCAATCCGTAGGTGCCCAAGACCAAATGCGCCTGTTCCAGGTTCTTCTTGTGGAGCTTACGCACCGGGGCAAGCGGGGTGGGCTGCCGACGGCGACTGTTTCCCCTGTTGAGTCCGGACAGATTGCCCATCTGTTTCTGCCAGAGATGACAGAACCGTGCGTGATCCACATTGCCCGAGGCGGCGATGACGATCCTCTCCGGCGTGTATTCACTCCGCATATACTCCCGCAGGCTGGTGGAATCCATGGCCGCCACCACCTCACGCCGCCCGAGAACCGTATAGCCCAGGGGGTGTTCGCCCCAGAGGCTGCCGGTGAACAGTTCGTGGATGCGGTCATCCGGGGTGTCTTCCACCATGGATATCTCCTGGAGCACCACCTCCCGCTCCCGGACCACCTCGTCCTCCTCGAAAAGCGAATTCAGAAAAATATCCCCCATCAGCCCGGCAACCCGTTCCACCTGATCATCCAGAACCGTGGCGTAATAGGAGGTGGTCTCGCCGGAGGTGAAGGCATTGGACATCCCGCCCAGAGTGTCGAACTCCTGGGCAATCTCTTGAGCCGTCCGGCTGGGCGTGCCCTTGAAGAGCATATGCTCGACAAAATGGGCGCTCCCGTTGTTGTGGGGCTGCTCGTCCCGCGCCCCCACATCCACCCAGATCCCCGCCGAAACCGTGCGGGAGGGAATCTTTTCGGTGATGATCCGGATGCCGTTGTCGAGCACGGTTTTCTGGTAGCTGTTGGCCACGATCTTCCTTACAGGTTGGGGTGGATACGGAAAAGGGGAAAGAGGGCCGCGCCCTCCTTCCCCTTGGAAGAATCACAAATACATACGACGACGGATCAGGAACCCGACTCCTCCTGGAGGACAGCCTTGCGGCTCAGGCGGATCTTGCCCCGCTGGTCGATCTCCAGCACCTTGACCCGGACCTCGTCGCCTTCCTTGAGAATATCGGTGACCTTCTCGACCCGTTTGCTATCAAGCTCGGAAATATGCACCAGGCCGTCAACACCGGGCATGATCTGCACGAAAGCGCCGAAATCGAGGATCTTCTGGACCACGCCGTCGTAGATCCTGCCAATCTCAGGGTCGGCGGTGAGCTCGTTCACCTTGGCAATGACCTGCTGGGCGATCTGGCCGTTGGGCGCGAAGATCGTCACCTTGCCCGAATCCTCGACATCCATCTTGATCCCGTAATCGGCGGTGATCGACTTGATCATCTTGCCCCCCGGACCGATGAGGTCGCGGATCTTGTCGGGATTGATCTGCAGGCTGAAGATCTTGGGCGCATGCTCGGGCACCTCTGTTCTGGGCTGCTCGATGGCCATCTTCATCTTCTCGAGAATATGGAGACGACCGCCTCTGGCCTGGGCAAGAGCGCTGGTCATGATCTCCTTGGAGACGCCTTCGATCTTGATGTCCATCTGCAGGGCGGTGATGCCCTCGTCGGTGCCGGTTACCTTGAAGTCCATGTCGCCGAGATGATCTTCATCACCCAGGATATCGGAGAGGATGACGATGGTCTCCCCATCCTTGATCAGACCCATGGCCACGCCGGAAACAGGCTTCCTGATCGGCACGCCCGCGTCCATCAAGGCGAGACTGCCGCCGCACACCGTGGCCATGGAGGAGGAGCCGTTTGACTCCAGAACCTCGGAAACGATCCGCACCGTGTAGGCGAAATCATCGTTTTTGGGCAGCACGGCCGCAAGGGCGCGCTCGGCCAGGGCGCCATGCCCGATGTCGCGGCGGCTGGGGCCACGCATGAAGCGGACCTCGCCCACGCAATACGGGGGAAAGTTATAATGCAGCATAAAGGGCTTGAAGGACATGCCGCTCAGGGATTCAACCCGTTGCTCGTCCTCGCCGCTGCCCAGGGTGGCGGAAACCATGACCTGGGTCTCGCCCCGGGTAAACAGGGCGGAGCCATGAACCCGCGGCAGGGCCGCGACTTCGCAGTTGATGGGGCGGATCTCGTCAAAACGGCGGCCGTCGATGCGGCACTGCTCCTTGACGATCCGGTCGCGCATCATGGTCTTGTTCAGGGAATGGAGATGCTCCTTGGCCTCCTTGAGGCTATCGGCATACTCTTCGCCCAAGGCTTCGAGGACTTTTTTCTGCAGCTGATGGTAGAGCTCGCTGCGCTGCTGCTTGTCGGCCATGGTGATAACCGCCTGCATCTCTCCGCGGGCCAGCTCTTCCACCTTGGCCTTCAAGGCCTCGTTGACCACCGGCGGGGTAACCGCCATCTTGGCCTTGCCCACCGCAGCCCGCATCTCTTCCTGCATGTCCAGGATGGGCTGCAACGCCTTGTGGCCATAAAAAATACCCTCAAGCACCTCGGCCTCGGAGAGGCTGTCCGCCCCGCCTTCCACCATGACCACGGCGTTTCTGGTCCCGGCCACGATGAGGTTCATCCGGGATTTTTCCCACTCTTCCGGGGTGGGGTTGAGCACATACTGGCCATCAATGTATCCCACCCGCACACCGGCAACCGGCGCGTTGAAGGGGATGTCGGAAACGATGAGGGCGCAGGAAGCGCCGATCATGGCCAGCACATCGGGATCGTTTTTCTGATCAGCCGAAAGAACGGTGGCGATCACCTGGGTTTCATGCTGATAACCCTTGACAAACAGGGGGCGCAGGGGCCGGTCGATAAACCGGGCGGACAAGGTTTCCTTGTCGCTGGGCCGTCCGATTTCACGCCGGAAAAAGCTCCCCGGAATACGGCCCACCGCATAAAAACGCTCCTGATACTCCACGGTGAGGGGGAGAAAATCGATTTCAGCCTTGGGATCCTTGGCTGCGGTGGCCGTAACCAGCACCACTGTTTCCCCGTAGGTCACCAGGGCCGTGCCGTTTGCCTGTTTTGCCAAACGCCCGGTCTCAATACTGAGGGGCCGTCCGCCAAGATCAATCGTTACTTTTTTGTACATATACTCTCCTCTGACAACCGCCCCTTCCCTTGTCGGCAGCAACAACGCACCCGGCTCTACGCCGGCGGATGCTATATCATTAACCGCTATGAAAGGTGGTGTCTTCGCTGCCCCAACCGCACGCGGAAGCGGCGATCTTAATTGCACAGGGGCAAAAATGGAGCCACCGCCGTAACCAGGCGGTGGCTGTTATCGCATCTTACTTTCTGATGCCAAGCTTTTGAATCAGGTCACGGTACAGGTCAACATTTTTGTTCTTGAGGTAATTCAGGAGACGCCGTCTCTGGCCGACCAGCTTCAGCAGCCCGCGGCGGGAATGATGGTCTTTTTTGTGCTCCTTGAAATGCTCGGTCAGATAGGTGATCCGGGAGCTCAACAGGGCAATCTGTACCTCGGGCGAGCCGGTGTCCTTCTCGTGATGGGCGTATTGGGTGATAATCTCTTTTTTCTGTTCCGCTTGCAGTGTCATGACATCCTCGTGCACTAAAATTAATAATTCGGGAGATCGACAGAATTTCACAACCATCGATTCCTAATTGGGTACGCTTCTTAATAAATGATCCCTGCGCCAATGTCAATTGAATGTCGTTGCGTGCTTTTTCCCCCGGACGGTGATCATTCTGCCGGAGACAGCACCGCCAAAACCTCTTCCACGGTCAAGACCTTGGCCAAAAGCGCCTGGCGCGCCGGGACGGGCTCCTGCAACAGGCTACCATCCATGGCGTTTTCGACGCCAAACGGGCCGCTTCCCAAACGCCGCAAGACGATAAGATGGGCACCGCAACCGAGCACGCGGCCGATATCCGCGGCCAGGGTCCGGATATAGGTGCCCTTGCTGCAATCCACCTGGATGCGCAGGGTATCAACCCCGGCCTCCAAAAGCTGCAAACGCAGGATCGTTACCGGCCGCGGGGCCTTTTCAATGATAATCCCCCGCCGCGCATAATGGTACAGGGGCTTGCCCTGGTGCTTGAGCGCTGAAAACTGGGGAGGGGTCTGCATTTGCTCGCCCAAAAAACCGGCCAGGCATTGCTCCAGCTCTTCCCGGGAGAAAGCCCTGACTGCATGTTGGGCAATAACCTCTCCCTCAAGATCCTGGGTAGCGGTTTCAATGCCAAGCTTGAGCACCGCCTCGTAGCGCTTGTTCCCGTCCATGAACCGGGAGATGAGGCGGGTGGCCGGGCGGCCGACACAGATAACCAGCAGGCCGGAGGCAAAGGGATCAAGGGTGCCGGCATGCCCCACCTTCTTTATGGACAAAGCCCTCCGCACCAACTGCACCATCCGGAAGGAGCTGGGCCCCACCGGCTTGTCCACCAAAAAAATACCGGCCTCAAGGGCCGGTTCGGCAGGGGGTTTCTTCCCAAGCGAGGCGGCATGCGCCTCGCTTGGCATGTGCGACAGAAGTTCCATTTTCTTAACGCGTTACCAGCGGCAGCAACTCAACCAGCAGTTTTTCCCGCACCTCGTCAATGGTTGTATCCGGCAGTTTAAACCCTGCCGCATTGCGATGGCCGCCCCCGCCAAAGGCGGCGGCAACCTGGGCCACATCATACTCGGTGCCCTTGGAGCGAAGGCTTACCGAAACAAGCCCCTTCTCGGTCTCTTTTAAAAAAGCTGCCACCTTGACGGTATCCAGGGAGCGCGGGTAATTGATAAAGGTCTCCGCGTCCGCCTGGGTGGTGCCGGTTTTGATAAAAACCTCCCGGGGCGCCGCGATCATTGCCAACCGATCATCGGCATGCAATTGCAGTGAATCGAGCACCAACCGCATGAGATTGAGACGCTTGACCGTGAAATTGTCAAACAGCTTGCCGGAAACCTCCGCGGGTTTTACCCCTTTGCGCAGAAGCTCGCCTGCGATACGGAAGGTTTCAGCAGAAGTCGAGGAATATTTAAAGGAGCCGGTATCGGAAACAATGGCCGCATACAGGCAATAGGCTGATTCAAAGCTCAGCTCGGCGCCCATGGCCTCGGCCAGATCATAGACCATCTCGCCGGTTGAAGCCCGGTCCGAGGCAATCCACCTCAGATCGCCAAACTCCCGGTGGCCGACGTGATGGTCCACAACCATGAAGGGATGGACGGTCAACAGGGCATCCATGGCCGCGCCCAGTCTGTTGCAATCACCACAGTCAAGGGCAATGGCGCAGTCAAAGCCGTTCAGGGCCGGAAGCAAGGACTCTATCTCCGCGCTGCCCGGCAAAAACCGGTACAGGTGGGAAACCTGATCCTCGCCGTAGAGAAAAACATTCTTGCCAAGGGAACGCAGGATGTTGCCCATGGCTATCTGCGAACCGAGGGCATCCCCGTCCGGGTGGATATGGGTTGCCACCAGAACGTTTTGAGCCGCGTTCAGGGTGCGAACAATCTCGTCACGGGGATGATCCATCTTCTTGTGCTATCTCCCTGAGCAACTGTTCCATTTCAGCCTGCTTCCGGCCGGCAAGGTCCAGCCGGAAATCCAGCGCCGGAACATGCCGCAACTCCAGCGCCTTGGCCAGACTGCTTCTGATAAAACCCTTGCTGCTCTCCAGCCCCTTGGCAACATCCTTGGGGTCTTCATTACTCAATATACTATACAAAACCCTGGCATGTCCAAGATCATCGCTCATCTCCACCGAGGTGACGACAATATTGTACAGGCGAGGATCCTTGATTTTCCGTACCAAGAGCGAGGCAATCTCTGCCTTGATGGCGTCCCCCACCCGGATCGGCCGCCTTTTCGGGCCTGTCCGGCTGAGACCGGCAGGAAGGCCGAACCGCGATTTTGCTTTTCCGGCCGCCATTACAGCTCTCTCTCAACCTCTTTCAGGACAAAGAACTCAAGCACATCGCCGATCCTGAGGTCGTTATAGTTGGCAACCCCGATACCGCACTCATATCCGCTCTGCACGTCCTTGACATCGTCCTTGAAACGCCGCAGGGAGGCAAGCTGGCCGGTAAACGCCACCACGCCTTCCCTCAGGACCCGCAGCTTGGCGTTGCGCTCGATCTTGCCGTCGGTCACATAGCAGCCGGCAATGGTGCCGACCTTGGGAACCTGATATGTTTCCCGGACCTCTGCCGCGCCGATGATCTTTTCCTCGAAACGGGCGTCAAGCAACCCGACCATGGCCTTTTTGATGTCATCCAGGGCATGGTAGATAACGTCGTAGGTGCGGATATCCACCTTCTCGTTCTTGGCGAGCTCCTGCACCTTGGCGGAGGGCCGGACATTAAAGCCGATGATAAAGGCATCCGATGCCGCGGAGAGCAAGACGTCCGAGTCGGTTATGGTGCCGGTGCCGGCATGGAGGATCTTGACCTTGACCTCATCGGTTGCCAGATCCTCTATGGACTTACTGAAGGCCTCCAGTGTCCCCTGCACGTCGGCGCGCAGGGCGACCCGCAGCTCCTTGACGTTTCCTGCCTGTAATTTATCAAACAGATTTTCCAGGGAAATCTTGGTGGTTGTGCCCAGTTCGGCTTCGCGGCTTTTAAGCTGCCGGTCGGCGCTCACGCTCCGTGCCCTTTTTTCATCGGGCAGAACGACAAATTCATCACCAGCCCGCGGCACTCCGCTCAACCCCTGGACCTCGACGGGGATGGCCGGTCCGGCCTCCTTGACGCTTTCCCCGCGGTCGTTGGTCAGAGAGCGCACCTTGCCGTAGAATATTCCGGCGACACAGGCATCGCCGACCCGCAGGGTACCCTGCTCGACCAGAACCGTGGCCACAGGGCCGCGTCCTTTATGGAGCTGGGCCTCGATCACATGCCCCTTGGCGCGCCGATTGGGATCAGCCTTCAACTCAAGAATTTCCGCCTGGAGATGGATGTTTTCCAACAACTCGGCAATGCCTTGCCCGGTTTTGGCGGAGGTTTCACAGAAGATGGTGTCCCCGCCCCATTCCTCGCTGACCAGATTCAGATCGGCCAATTCCCTTTTCACCCGCATGGGGTCGGCATCGGGCTTGTCAATCTTGTTCACGCAGACCAAAATGGGAACCTTGGCCGCCCTGGCGTGGTTCACCGCCTCGCGGGTCTGATCCATGACCCCGTCATCCGCGGCGACGACCAGAACAACGACATCGGTCACCTGGGCGCCACGGGAACGCATTTCCGTAAAGGCCGCATGGCCCGGGGTGTCAAGAAAGACCACATCCCCCTGCGGGGAGCGGACATAATGGGCGCCTATATGCTGGGTGATGCCGCCGGCCTCGCCGGCCGCCACGTCCGTTTTCCGGATGGCGTCCAACACCGAGGTCTTGCCGTGGTCGACATGACCCATGACCGTGACCACCGGCGGCCTGGGAAGCATCTCCCCGCCGCCTTCCTGTTCTTCCAGATTGAGGATGGTCTGTTCCTCGGTGACCCCCTGCTCGACCTCATAACCGAAATCAGAGGCTACCAGGGTCGCGGTATCGACATCAAGAGCCTGGTTGATGGTGGCCATGACCCCCATCCCCAACAATTTGGCAATAAGCTCGCCGACCTTGAGGCCCATCCGGTGGGCAAGATCACCGACCGTAATGGTTTCATGCACCTTGATCCGCTTCTTGATCGCCTTTGTTTCCGAGACCTGCTGGGAAATACCCTGGCGCTTGCCTTTCTTGCCGCCGCTCCGCAAGCTGCGTCCGACCCGCAAACCGGCGGGGATTTTTCCGCCGAGCGCATCATCAACATCCTCGATATCTATATCCGCCTGCCGCTGACTGCGCAGCGGGGCCTTTTTCGCCCGGTCATGCTCGGTGGTCTCGGTGGTGAACTTAACAAACCGTTTGCCCTTTTTCCCCTTGAGCGCATCGCCCTTTTCGCCTTCATCCTTGGCGGCGGGAACCTCGGCAACAACGGGCTTTCCTTTTACCGGCTCGGGTCTTTTCGCCGGCCGGGGCGGGAAGGTGCGGGGTGGGGCTGGCGGCGGGATGACAATGGCCGCCCTCTTGATCACCCGGGCAAAGCCCTTGCGGTGCGGCTCCTGCACGAAGGGCGCTTCCTCTTCCAGTTCATCCTCGGCCATCCCTGCTCCGGGGACTTCTTCCTCTCCGGCTGCCTTAACAACAACGGCAGGCTTTATTTCCTCTTCCGCAAGCGGAACGGACACCTCCGGTTCTTCCTCGCCTTCGGAACCTGCAGCCATCACCGGTTCGGCAACCTCGCCCGGCCCGGCTTCTTCGCGTTCCGCAATATCCGCCGCCCGGTCCGCCCCAGTCTCTTCCCTCTCTTCCTCCGAAACGACAGGCGGCTTCGGCCTGGCTACCGCTTCCTCCGCCGGGGGCACTTCAACCGGAACGGTTTTGGTTCTTCTGCGGATAATGGTTGTCCGCCCGGCGCCCTGGATCCTTTTTTCTTCCGTCCGGGTCTGTCCTATCCCGAGCCTTTGGCGGATATCCTGTGCTGTCTCGTCATCCAGAGTGGAACTGTGGGATTTAATGGCATAGCCCATCTCAATGAGGGCTGCCACCAAGTCCTTGTTTTCCATTTCCGCTTCCTTAGCTAACTCGTAAACCCTGATTTTTGTCATTGCTCACTCCCGAAGAGGTCTTGCA
>JBAYUD010000042.1:0-24782 GCA_041675265.1 Desulfurivibrionaceae bacterium
GTATATCGGGCAGAATGCAGTTGCCCATGGAGAACATTTTTGGAGTTGCCCGATTATGCTGACCCCCCTGGTGCGCGCCGTTGCCGTTGCCGCGCCCCCTCCCAGTCTTGGCGACAACACCGGTGATCTGGACCGGTTGAAAAAGGTGCTTGCCCCGCGGTTGGGTGGGGTTATGCCGGTGGTGCCCTACCAGCGGCTGAGCAAGGTGGCCGGGCGGTTTCGCGTCGCGGGCTTTGCGGGCGCGGCCATTATCAATGACATGGCGGGCACCCCGGTTCTGGTCGATTTTCTCCCCCAGCCGCCAAAGGTTCTTGCCGGGATGGCCCTTGACCTGGGGACCACCCATCTCGAAGCAACCCTGCTTGATCTGGCCACCGGCGCAACCCTGGCGCGGGCCGACCTGGAAAACGGCCAGATCCGCTTCGGAGCGGATATTCTTACCCGCATCCACCATGCGGCCAAGGAGGAAGGGCTTTTCGAGCTGCACCGGGCGATCATCGATTCGATCAATCAACTGGCTGCGGAGCTGGCCAGGATTGCCGGTCTGGAGGTGCATGCAATCCGGGCGCTTTCCGTGTCCGGCAACACCAGTATGGTGCATTTCTTTCTCAATATCAATCCCTACCATCTCTGTCGCGAGCCATACATCCCCATGGTCAATGCCCCGGACCCCTGCCTGGCCGGGGAACTCGGGCTGGCCATCCATTCGGCCGCGGTGGTCTGGCTCCTGCCCAGCGTGGGCAGCTATTTCGGCGGCGACCTGATTTCCGGCGTCCTGGCCAGCGGGCTTGACCAGCAACCGGAGACTTGCATGCTCATTGACGTGGGCACCAACGCCGAAGTGATTGTCGGCAACCGGGAATGGCTCATCGCCTGCGCCGGGGCGGCAGGTCCGGCCCTGGAGGGCGGCGTGGCCCGGATGGGCATGCGGGCAGGCCCCGGCGCCATCGAGCATGTGCAAATCGATCCGGCCAGCGGCGCAATCCGTTATCAGACCATCGGCAAGGGCAAGCCCAAGGGGCTCTGCGGCTCCGGGCTCATCGATCTGGTGGCGGAGCTCTACCTTACCCGGCAGATCGATATCCGGGGCAAGTTCCGGCCCCAGGCCGCCGGAGACCGGCTGATTGCGGGAAGCGAAGGCTATCAGTTCGTGGTGGTGGAAGGCAAGGATTCGGCGGATGGCCGGCCCGTGGTGCTGGGCCAGGTGGATCTCGACGCGCTCATGCGCTCCAAGGCGGCCATGTACTCGATTCTCACCACCCTGACCAATCAGGTGGGCGTGGCCTTTGCTGATCTGCACCGCATCTATGTGGCCGGCGCCTTTGGCAGGCATATCTCGCCCAGGCAGGCCATTGTCCTGGGGATGCTGCCCGACCTGCCCCTTGCCACTTATGAGCCGGTGGGCAACAGCTCCCTGGCGGGCGCCCAGCGGATACTGCTTGAAGGCCAGGCGCGGGAGCGTTGCCTGGAGCTGGTCAGGAAAATCACCTATATCGAATTGAACGTCAATCAGGAGTTCATGCTCCGCTTTTCCGGCTCCCGCTTTATCCCCCACACCGATCATGCGCTGTTCCCCTCGGTCCCGTTCTTTGACGGGGAATAGAATGCTAAGGGCAAATCTTTGAAATTTTTCCCGGCATGTGGTATAGGGCTTCGGTTGCTTGATGAAGCAAAGAGTTGGGCGACCGATTTTCGGTCTGGTTTTCAGGGGTGGCGGGGATGATGGCGTGAGCGAAAACGGAAGTCTTGAGGTTCCCAAAAAGCCGGTATCCAATAAAAAGAAGACCGCCAAGGAACGTCTGCTCGAGTTGTGCGGTCTTTTCGGCAAGGAGGATCAGGTTCTGGTGGTCATCAACGCCTACCCGGACGCCATTGCCAGCGCCATGGCCTTGAAGCGTCTGCTCCGCTACCGGGTCAAAAGCGTCACCATCGCCTATCCCAACGAAATCAGGCGGCTCAACAACGTGGTCATGGTGGATCTGCTGAAGATCCCCATGGAGCGGCTGCATACGGTCAAGATCGGGAGTTTCACCAAGAAGGTGATGCTGGATTCCCAGCCCAGCCATCTGCCCTGTTTCGAGAATATCACCTTTGATGTGGTCATTGACCACCATCCCGCCACCAAGGGGTGGGTGGCGCCCTTTGTCGATATCCGCAAGGATTTCGGCGCCACCGCCTCCATGCTCGTCGAGTACCTGCGGGCCGCCGGCCTGAAGCCTTCGGTGGCCCTGGCCACCGCCCTGTTTTATGCGATCAAGGTGGATACCCGGAATTTTGAAAAAAAGGCCACCCTGGCCGATGCCATTTCCTTCCGCTACCTCTTCAATATCGCCAACCAGAATCTGGTCCGCAAGATAGAGCTTTCCTCCTTCCGCCGTTCCGAACTGAACTATTTCAAGATCGCCCTCAATGAAATGAAGGTGAGCAACCAGCGGCTCTATGTCCATCTCGGCAAGGTTCCCAGCCCGGATATGCTGGTGCTCATCGCCGATTTTCTCAATCAGGTCCACGATGTCGCCTGGGTGTTTGTTTCCGGCATGCACAACGATAAGCTGGTGGTCATCTTCCGCTGTGACGGCTACAAGAAAAATGCCGGACGGCTGGCGGAGAAGATGTTCAATGCGATCGGTTCGGCGGGCGGACACCGGGAAGCGGCCCGGGCCGAGGTGCCGCTACGGAATCTGCCCACGGAGATGCAGGATTTTTCAACCAAGACCCTGATGCGCCTAACAACGAAGCACTTGCAATAGTAGGCGATCACAGGGCGGCGCATCCGAAGTCTCGCGAGCTCGCTTATCTGCTTCGCAGTCTCGCAAGCTCGCTTAGCTGTCATCGGCCCGCTCATGTGCAATAGCACACTTCGCGGACCTTTTCCGCGCATCTGCACCACTCTGTAATCGCCTACCTTGTGCCGGTTTCAATAATCTTCAAAAAATCTTTTTCCTCTCTCCCTCCTTCCTGTGCTTGCTTTTTGACGCAACCCTTTCCATAATGAATTTTAACTCAGGAAGCGAAGTAGAAATTCCCCTTTCCCTTCAGGCATTCCATGAAACTGAAACCGAAGGTTCTGGCCATGATCCTCGCGGGCGGGCGCGTTGACGAGCTGAACGTGCTCACCGCCTACCGGCCCAAGTCGGCTGTCCCGTTTGGCGGCTTTGCCAGGGTGATTGACTTTGCCCTGAGCAACCTCATGCACTCCGGCCTGGAACGGGTCGCCATTCTCAGCCAGTACCGGAGCTTTTCCCTGATCAGCCATATCGGGGTGGGCGCGGTCTGGGACATGACCGGCCGGTACCGCGGAGTTTCCATCCTTCCTCCCTCGCAAGGCTCTGGGCAGAGCAGCTGGTACCGGGGCTCGGCGGATGCCATCCATCAAAATCTCGATTTTGTCCAGTACCACGACCCGGAAACCATCCTAGTGCTTTCCGGCGACCATGTCTATAACATGGATTACCGGGAGATCCTCCAATACCATCGGGACAAGGACGCCGACCTGACCATCGCCTGCCTGCAAGTGCCCATGGCCGAGGCGAGCCGGTTCGGGGTGGCGGAGATTGACGACGAGGACGGCGAGCGCGGCGGCCGCATCCATCAGTATCAGGAGAAACCGGCCGACCCCAGATTCAACTGGGCCTCGCTCACGGTCTACTGTTTCAGGCCCTCGGTGCTCTACGAGGTGCTGGAGGCCAATGCCCGCGAGGATGATTCCTTTGAGTTTGGCCGGGATATCCTGCCCCGGATCATGGCGGGCCAGTACAGGGTTTACGGCTTCAAGTTTCATGGCTACTGGGGATACACCCGGACCGTTGCCGAATACTGGCAGACCAACATGGACCTGCTGGGTGCGGAGCCGAAGATCCAGCTTGAGGAGTGGGGTATCCGCACCAACCTGGAGCACCGCTCGGTCCGGGATTGTCAGCCCCTCAAGGCGGGTCCCGGGGCGCATATCGAGAACAGCCTGGTCTACAACGGTTGTGTCGTGGAGGGGCGGGTGGAAAATTCCATCCTCTTTCCCGGGGTGCATGTCAAGTCCGGGGCGGAGGTGAGAAACTCGGTGCTCTTTTACGATAATGTGGTGGGGCACGGCGCCATCCTCGACACGGTGGTCAGCGACGTCAACGTAACCTTCGGAGCCAGGGTGCGGATCGGCGAACCAGGGGTTCCGCAGGCCGACAAGGTGACGGTGATCGGCTGGAACAACCATGTGCTGGACGGCACGGTGATCGGCTCCGGCTGCACCCTGCACCCCAATCTGCGCCCCGAGCAGATGGGCGGGGAAATCAAGAACAATGAGGTGGTCCGATGATCCACGGCGATAATACCCTGGTTCTCCTGCTGGCCGGCGGGGTCGGCAGCCGCCTCAATATCCTGGTGCAGACCAGGGCCAAGCCCGCCGTGCCCTTTGCCGGGTTTTACCGGATCATTGATTTTTCCTTGAGCAATGTGATGAATTCGGGCTTAAGCCAGGTCGGGGTGCTTACCCAGTACAAGCCCCTTTCCCTGATGCGCCACCTCGGCACCGGCGAGGCCTGGGATTTCACGGGCCGCACCAGGGGGGTGAAGATTCTTCCCCCCCGCACCGGATTTCAGGATTCGGACTGGTACAAGGGCACGGCCGACGCAGTGCGCCAGAACATCGACTTTATCCGGTCCCACCCGGCCAAGGAAACGGTCATTTTGTCCGGGGACCATATCTACCGCATGGATCTTGACGACATGCTCCGCTTTCACCGGAGAAAGCAAGCCCATGTGACCATCGCCATGATGGTGGTGCCGCTTTCCGAGATCCACCAGTTCGGCGCGGGCATCACCAACACCGAAGGCCGCATCGTCGAGTGGGAGGAAAAACCCAGGATTCCCCGTACCGATCTCGCCTCCATGGGAATCTATGTGTTTGACACCGAGTATCTGCTCCGGCTTCTGGAGGAAGATCGCGATGAGGTGGATTTCGGCATGCACCTCATCCCCAAGGCCATCGAACGGGATAACGTCTTTGCCTATCCCTTCCACGGCTACTGGCGGGATGTGGGCACGGTGCAGGCGTACTGGGAGGCGAACATGGATCTGCTCAAGGGTGATTCCGAGATCTCCCCGCAGGCCTGGGGCATCCGGCCAAATCCCTATGCGGACCGCTTGCAGGTAGATCGTTGCCCCGCCCGTTTTGCCTCCGGCTGCGTGGTGGAGGGCTCCATGATCTCCGCCGGGTGCGTCATCGAGGGCGAGGTGATCAATTCGGTGCTCTCACCCGGAGTGCGGGTGGGAAAGAATGCCCGGGTCAGGGACTCGATCATTCTGCACGACTGCGTGTTGGAGGAAGGGGCGGTGGTGGATCTGGCCATTCTTGACAAGCGGGTCCGGGTAGGGGCGGGGGCGGTGGTGGGGCAGGGCGAGGACAAGACCACGCCCAACAAGGCCTGCCCCAAGCATCTCTATACCGGGATCACCATGATCGGCAAGGAGGCCGAGGTGCCGCCCCAGGCGGTGATCGGCCGCAACTGCGTGGTGACGCCCTCCCGCAAAGCCGGGGATTTTCCCTCGCTGCTCATCGCCACCGGGGAAACCATCTGATCGTCTGCAACACGAAGCCTTCTTTTCCTTTTTTCACGCCTGAACCCCTGGGCTTTAATCAGGCGGCTCTTCCTTTTTGGGAAATCTTCGAGCGGATTTTGAGCTTGGCAAGGCCGAAACGGATGATATTGTCCGGCATCGCTTCGGCGACATCCAGGCTTCTGTTGGCCAGGCCAAAGGCCTCCTTTTTGCTGAGCCCCATGATCGGCCCGTAATGCAGGATCAGTTCGCCAAGCTCCAGGTTTGAACCGTAGCAAAGGATCCAGGTCAACCGGTTGCAGAAGGCCGAGACGTTGAGCAGGTAGAGCTGGGAGTCGAATTTACTGGTCGGCTGGGGCGGGTTCTGCCCCATGCTTAAGACGATTTTTTCGGAAAAATTCCAGAAGCGGGCGATTTCCATGCCCACTGCGGAAAAGGTGAGGTCGTTCAACACGGTTTTGGCGGCAAATTCATCGGAATAGCCCCGGTCGATGAGTTCCTGGGCCTTGCGGTACAGCTCCGGCAGATAGACCAGGATGATGAGCTTGCCCAGCTGGTGCAGCAGGGTGCAGATGAAAACCTCTTCCTCGGGCACATTGATTTTCTTGACCTTGCAGAGGATTTTTGCCTGGGAGGCGCTGACGAAACAGAGGGCCAGGAGCTTGCTGATTTCTTCCTTTTCGACCCCGGCCTTGATGAAATCCTCGAACAGGGCCAAGCTGATGGCCAATTCCTTGAGAGTGGTGAGGCCAAGGGCGGTGATGGCCCGGCTCACATTGGAGATGGGGGTGCCCCGGCTGTAAAAGGCTGAGTTGACCACCTGCAACAGCTTGGTGGTCAGGGAGGCATCCTTGAGGATAATCCCGGCGATCTCTTCGGCGCTGGAGTCGTCGCGGTTCAGAAGGGAAAGCAGCTCCTGGACATGGTCGGACATGGCAGGCAGCTCGCTCATGTTGACCTTGCTGAATATCTCGCTTAAGGTTTTGTTCGGAATCATGGTCTTTGTCGTCTTCCTGGTGGAGCAACGGTCGCAGTGTGCCGTGGAGGCCGAACATTTTTCCTATCTTGTAAATTTACTCAGGATACCAGGAAACTGTAAACAAAATGTGAAAAAAAACAGGTGCGGATTATGAATCCGGCGCGTTCAAGCTTTTTCGGCTGCCCCTAGAGTTTGGGATGGTGTTTTTCTCCGCATTCCGGGCAGATGCCGTGGCTGAATTCCACCTCGGCGTGACTGCGCAGATAGCTTTCCAGCTGTTGCCATGCCCCGATGTCGTCCTTGATTTTCTTGCAGTAGGAGCAGATGGGCAGCAGGCCGCTGAGCCTTTTTGTCTTGGCCAGGGAGGCTTGCAGCTCCCGGATGAGGTGTTCCTTGCCCTTTTCCGTCATCTTGCGGATGGTTACGTCGTGGGTGATGTTCACCACGGCGGTGACCTTGCCCGCGCCATCCTTCAGCGGCGCGGAGGTGATCTCCATGTGCCGTTCGCTCCCGCTGATGTGGATCATCTTTTCGTTTTTGTGGATCTTGCCATCGCTGAATACCTTTGCGGCATGGCATACCTCGCAACGGCTCTGCCGGCCATGGTAGATGGTGTAGCAGTTTTTGCCGCGGTTGGAACCCCACAGTTCCTTGGCGGTTTCGTTTTCGTAGATAACGGAAAAATTCCTGTCGATGATGGTGCAGGGATCCCCCAGGCTGGCAAGAATCACCTCTGCCTGGGAGTTGACCATTGTTTGTTTGGGGTGGCTAGTATGAAGGGCCATGGTCAGCAGCTCCGGGCAGGGGAGGTGCGCCTGCAGGGTGCAGGTCCGGTCCGGACCCAGAGGGAGATCCCGGCGGATCATCCGTGTCGTCCCGGAGAGAGGGAGCTCGTGCAGTAAGGCGGGCAAATCCAAGCTCCGACAGAGGGAGGGTGGTAGCTCTTTTCCCAGGAGATCGCTTTCGTTTACACCAAGCAATTCGCAAAACCGGTGGTTGGCAACCCTGCCTACGAACCCGGGGGCATTGCCGGTGTTGTTTGGGGTGATTTCGACAACTAGGAGCGCGCATCCTGAGTCGTTGCAGAGGGGAGTGAAGAGTTGCTGGAGTAGGTTGAGGGGAATGGCGCCGGGGGTGTTCAATATCCGCTCCTGTTGGTTTTCCTGCTGACCGTCGTATCCGCGGCGGAAGAGTCGAAAAAAGGTGACTTCCGGCCGGCCGTGTCAGTCAGGCGGTGCGTTCTTCTTTATCTGGCACCGTTCCCCCCGGTTTGGTGACAGGCTAATGCAGCATCTTTCTAGACATGAAATGAAAAAAATAACACAAATGTGACGGAACAGAGGTTTTCCTAATAATGGACTTGGGCTCTAATAGCAATACGGGAAAAATACGGGGTTTGACTGGATGCCTATTAGGCAAGGGAGGAAAGGTAGGAGCGCAGGTTGGTTTTTTTGCTTTTGATGCCGAGCTTGACGCGGAGCTGGTCGCGGTAGAATTCCACCGTCCGGCTGGAAAGATCGAGAATTGCGGCTATCTGTTTGGTGGCTCTCCCCTGCTTGATGAGTTCAGCCACCTCCAGCTCGCGGGGGGTGAGGCCCTTGAGTCTGGCGGAGAGGGTCAGGCTGAAGGTGGAGGTGATTTTTTCCAGATTTGCCGCAGCCACCCGGAGGTAGAGCGCCAGCTCTTCGTCCTTGCACCGTTCCTGGATTTTTTCCAGATAGGGCAGGACCAGGCGTTGCAGATTGTCGTGGATCCTGCGTTCATGCTCGGCGCTGGCCTCGGCGCTCTGGTGCAAAAGAAGGCTGAGGGCGTTGTTGACCTCGGTGAGTTCCCTGGCCTTGTGGTCGAGGCGGAGTTCCAGAAGCAGCATTTCGCTGATGTCCCGGCTCATGCCGCGGAAGCCGAGCACTTTTTTTGAGGCCAGCACGGGCAGGTAGCGGGTTTCGATGGGGATAACAGTGCCGTTTTTCCGCATCGCCCGTCCCCGCAAACCTTTGCTGGGTTTCTTGCTCAGGCGGACCCCCTCGATGATTTTTCGCTGCTCCTCCCGGTCTTCCGGAGGGGTGAGCATTTCAATGGCGTTGCGCCCCAGGAGTTCAACAGGCTCGTAGCCGTAGAGAGCCATGCAGCTTGGCGCGCAATAGGTGAAGTTTCCCATGGCGTCCGTTTCCCAGACCCATTCAAGGCTTTGGGCCGCAAGTTCATGGAAGCGCGCGGTTTCGCTTGCCAGGGACTTGTCGGCAGGGATTCCGGCGTTCATCTTTTAGCGGAGCCCTGCAATAAAGGGGCCCACCGCCTCCGGACCTTTTTCTTCCACCAGCCTGATGGTGGCGGTGCCGATCACGGCCAGATCCGCCTTGCCGGTCAGAATCCGGACGTCTTCCCTGCTGCTGATGCCGAATCCCACGGCGAGCGGCAGATTGGTGGCCTTGCGGCAACGGGTCAGGTAGGCGTCGAAGGAGGCGTCGAACTCTGTCTTGCTGCCGGTGACGCCCCTCCGGGCCACGCAGTAGATGAATCCGTCCCCATGTCCGGCCAGGGCCCGCATCCGCTCCTCGGTGGAGGTGGGGGCGAAGATCTGGATCGGGGCAAGATCGAGCGCTTTGGTCAGCCGGAGATATTCCGCGCCCTCCTCGGGCGGCAGATCCGGGATGATGAAGCCCTTGATTCCGATCTCCTTGGCCTTGCGCAGGAAATCCTCCACCCCGTATTTAAAGAGGATGTTGTAGTAGGTCATGAACAGGAAGGGGATTTCGTATTGCGCCGCCATCTCCGCGGCAAAGGCGAGGCAGTCCGCAACCTTGGTGCCGCCTGCGATGGCCTCCTGGTTGGCCTTGATGATCATGGGCCCGTCGGCCATGGGCTCGGAAAAGGGGATCTGGAGCTCGATCACGTCCACCCCGTTTTCCACCATCTGGCGGATCACCTCGCGGTTTACCGCAAAGGAGGGGTAGCCCAGGACCAGATGGGTCATGAGCAGGATATCTTTTTTGCTCCGGGCCTGCCGGAGCTGGTCAGCGAGTTGCATATTCCTCTCCTTTTTTCCGGATGAACTCCTTCCAGGAAGGATCATCAAAGGCATGGGCAATGGTGAAGATGTCCTTGTCCCCCCGGCCGGACTGATTGATGATGATGGCCTGGTCGCGGCTCAGCCCGCCCGCCTCCTTGAAGGCCTGGACAAAGGCGTGGCTGGATTCGAGAGCCGGGATGATTCCTTCCTTTTTGATGGTCAGATCCAGCGCCGCCATGACCTCCTGGTCGGTGGCCGCGGCAAAGCGGACCCGCCCTTTTTCCCACAGGTCGGTGAGCAGGGGGGAGACCCCGATGTAGTCAAGCCCCGCGGCCACCGAATGGGTATCGCGCATCTGGCCGTCGGAATCTTGGAGGAACATGGTTTTGTAGCCCTGGGCCACGCCTGGCGAGGCATCGTTGCTGGCAAGCCGTGCGGCGTGCTGGCCGGTGTCAATCCCCTTGCCGCCCGCCTCCACCCCGATCAACTCTACTTCGGGGTCACCAAGAAAGCCCTGGAAGATGCCCATGGCGTTGGAGCCGCCGCCCACGCAGGCGTAGACCCGGGCCGGGAGTTTGCCGTGGGCCGCGAGGATCTGTTTGCGCGCCTCCTGGCCGATGATGGACTGGAACCAGGCCACCATCTCCGGAAAGGGATGCGGCCCGCAGACCGTGCCCATCACGTAGTGGGTGGTGTCCATGTTGGAAACCCAGTCGCGGAAGGCCTCGTTGATGGCGTCCTTGAGGGTGCGGCTGCCGGTGGTCACCGGCACCACGGTGGCGCCGAGCTTCTCCATCCAGAAGACATTGGGCCGCTGACGGTGGACATCTTCCGCGCCCATGTAGATGGTGCAGGCAAAGCCGAACTTGGCGGCCATGGTGGCGCAGGCCACCCCGTGCTGGCCCGCGCCGGTTTCCGCGATCACCCGGGTCTTGTCCATGCGTTTGACCAGCAACCCCTGGCCCATGACGTTGTTGGCCTTGTGCGCCCCGGTGTGGTTGAGATCCTCGCGCTTGATGAAGATTTGCGCTCCGCCGAAGTGGCGGCTGAGGTTTTCGGCATGGGTGAGGGGCGTGGGGCGGCAGGAGTAGGAGCCCATGAGTTCGACGTATTCCCGCCAGAAGGCCGGGTCCGCCTTGGCCTTGGCGTAGACCTCCCGCAGCTCCCGGAAGGTTTCGTACAGCACTTCCGGGATATAGGCGCCGCCCCATTGTCCAAAATATCCGGGTTTGTCCATGATGAATATCCTTATCGCCTAACCTGTTGATACTTTTATTGTCTTCCAAAGTCGATACGATACTCCATCTTCAGCCGGTTAGACAAGGAGAGAAGAGGGGGGCCGCCTAAAAAACCGGGTGCGGGTTCGGGGGCGTTCTCCCTTCTTGGATTTCTTCACGTTTTCCGCTTGACACGGATTTTTTTTCCATGTAGACGATAGGAACGTGTTTTGCCGGAAATTCAGCAGATACACAGCGTTTCAGCCGGTTTCGCGCCCCCTTCGGCAGACGCTTCGCCCCCTCTGTGTGCGGCAACCTTACCCTGTTTGCTGTGATGGAGTACCCCAACCCTCACCACGGGAGAAAACGGGTTATGCAAGATTTTATCCTGACTGCGGAAATTCTGGAAAAAGCCAGGAATGCCATAGAAGGTTCGCTCATCCAGGCGGGCGTCCGCACCGCCCTGCTCATTGACGGAGCCGGCAACATCCTGTCCAACTGCGGACATGATTCCGACGAAATCGACGCCATTTCCCTGGCTGCCCTGGCCGCAGCCAACCTGGGCGCAACCTCCCAGATCGCCAAGCTGATCGGCGAGGAGGATTTTTCCCTGCTCTTTCACAAAGGGAAAAACGGGAACATCCATTTCGGCCGGATCGGCGACGAGCTTATCCTGATCACCATTTTCGGGGAAGATGTCTCGCTCGGTCTGGTGCGCTGCCGGGTGACCGACCTGTCCGAGACCCTCCTGCAAATTTTTGAAGGATGACCGATGGCGCTCATTGATCTCAGCAAAAAGGAAATTCACTGCAAGATCGTCTATTACGGGCCGGGCCGTTGCGGGAAGACGACCAATCTGCTCACGGTGCACAGCTCCATGGCGGACAATGCCCGGGGCAAGATGCTGACCATCGAAACCAAGGGCGATCGGACCCTGTTTTTCGATCTTCTTCCCCTGAACCTGGGGACGATCCGGGGATTCAATATCCGGATCCAGCTGTATACCGTGCCGGGCCAGGTCATGTATGCCGCCACCCGCAAGCTTGTTCTCAAGGGGGCCGATGGCCTGGTCTTCGTGGCCGACCCGCTTCAGGTGCGCAGGGAAAGAAACGTCGAAAGTCTGGAAGATCTGCGGACGAACCTTCTGGAGTACGGACTCAAGCTGGAAGAAATGCCCCTGGTCATCCAGTATAATAAACGCGATCTTGTTGACACCCCGATTCCCACCCTGACCGTGGAAGAGCTTGACGCTGATTTGAACAGCGCCTACAAGGTGAAAACCTTTGAGGCCTCGGCGGTTACGGGAATGGGAGTTTTTGAAACCTTGCGGGAAATCAGTAAACAGACTGTGCGTTATGTCACCAATAAGCATCTGCTGCATGAGACGAAATAAGCCTCCCCTGATGGTATGCGGTTGGCGTTTGCTCAAGGAGAATGGAGTTTATGACTGACAAGGCCCCCGGGCGGGATTTTCACGCCGAGATAGACGACGCCATTGACAACCTCTTCGCCCCGCATGCCGGAGCAGGGCCTGCAACCCCAGCGCCGGCGGCCGCCGAGAACGCGGCGCCCCAGACCCCGGCCGAATCGGCCCCGGTAAAAACCGCGCCCGCGCCGGCCGGCCTGCCCGTGGCCGACGGGCCGGACGCCTTCAGTCCCTTCGAGGAAGCCCTTCTTTCCCTGGACTGGGAGATATCCGCCAGCAACATAGAAAAAGCCCGGGGAGCCCTCAAGGAAATTCAGGGCGTTTTCGAGGTGGACAAGGCTGTCGCCCTGACGGAAGTTTTCGCGCTCATGGACAGGTTGCTTGAGGCCATGGCCATTGCCCCGCAGAGCGTTTCCACCTCCGCGCCGAAGACCTTGCAGGAAGGTCTGCAAACCTTGCGGGTCGCGGCGGGGGCCGAGGATCTCTCGCTCATCGAGAAAACGTTGATTGACCCAACCCTCTCCGAGTTGCGTTCCGCCGTGCCGAACATCCCCAAGGATTACAGCAAGCTTTGCCAGGCGGCTGCGGCAAGGAAACAGGACACCTTCGGGGCCGAGCTGAAGACCGCGGCTGCTGTCCAGGCCGCTCCCGCTCCCTCCGTTGCTCCGGTTCAGTCCGGTGGAGCGGAAGAGTATCTGCTGCCGGAACTTCCCGTGGCCTCCGGCAGATCCGCGGTGCTGATCGACGCGGTGAACGCCCATCTCACCGTGCTGGGCAAGTGCATCACCAAGCGGATTATCCCGGTTGAAAATCTTTTTGCCAAAACACCCGGCTATGAAAAGCTGCATGCCATCCACACCGAGTTGCGGGAGCGCTTGGAAAGGCAACGGCAGAACCTGCTCAGGGCATTGGGCGGGGATTATCAGGCCGATGCCCCTGCTCCGGCCGAGGCTGTTTCCGGGCCGTCGGCAAAAACAGCGGCGGCGGCCTGCCCTTGGCGGAGTGTGGCGTTAGCCACCTGGGGCGGGAAAACGGTTGCTTTCCTCCCGGAACAGATTGCCTATAACGATAAACCGGCGGCCAAGGTCAGCAAATGCGGGCCGTTTCTGTCCGTAAAAGATTTGAAACGCGGGTTTTTCGGCAAGGTCGGCTTTGTGGTGCAGGGGGAGCTTGGCCTACACAAGGAAGCCATCCTGAAAACCCTGGCCATTCCGGTGGCCAAATCCTCGGAGGAACCCACGGCGGAAAGCCGTCTGCTTGTCCTGTTTAAAGAGAACAGCGGCCTGGCCTTCTGGCTTGACGCGCCGACGGAGCAGCTCGACATTTCCTCCGGTTGCCGTTGGGAGCCTTTGGCTGATCCCGGCACCCTTGTCGCCGGCAATCTCACGGTCAGGGGAAAATCCGTGCCGGTCATAACCATGCGGAGTGTGTAACCGGTCGGCATGACTATGACAACCACCGTGGCCTCCAGGGAAGTCATTGAGGCAAAACTTGTCGAAGCCGATTTGTATGCCGGGCAAGGTCTCGTGGATGAGGCCCTGGCCCTGTGTGAATCGTTGTTGTCCCAAATCGGTGACAGCGAGCCGATTCTCCGCGATCTGGTCGAGGAAAGATTGGTCGCCCTGCAGACCGAGCAGGGCACCGCGGTTTCCGTTGCCGCATCTCCCGCCGACACAGTCCTTTCCGAAGACACCCGCTTCGAGAATTGCCTGGGGTTGATGGTGGCCGGTTTTTACAGCGAGGCTGCGGAGGATTTGCGGTTGTTGCTCCCCACCGGGTACCGGCCCGCCGCACTCCTTGCCAAGCTCGGCGAATGCTGTCTTCAGCTCGATAATCCCTTCGAAGCCATTGAACATTTTGAGGGTGCCCTCAAGCAAAGCGGTCTTGGCCGGAAGGTCGAGCGTCTCCAGCTTCTCGACCAGTTGGCTCTTACCTATGAAAGCACCGGCTCCATCTCTTCCACCATCAAAACCCTGGAGGAAATGGTCGGTCTTGATCCGGGCTATCGCAACGCAAAGCAGCGTCTCGCCATTCTCTCCAAGAGAGCGACCAAATATGGCCAATTCTACGGGCTGATCCGCAACAACCTGCTGACCCCGGACCAATTCGATGCCTCCCGGGTCAAAGCCAAACAGCACAGTAAAACCCTGGACAGCGTTCTGCTCGGTGATTTCGGCATTGACAAAAAACAGCTTGGGGCATCCTTGAGCGAATATTACCGGTGTCCGTTTGTCGAGTTCGTCGACACGGAGGCCCCGGAGCCACCCGCCTGTATCCAGGGGGCCAAGGAGAGCTACTTCCGGGGGAATGTCTTTATCCCCATCGGGCAGGAGGGCGGGCGTGTCGTTGTGTTGACCGACAACCCCAACGATCTCGGCAAACAGGACAATATCCGCTCCGTACTCAAGGGGGCGGATTTCCAGTTTGCCGTGGGCCTCAAGGATGACATCAACAGATTCATCGATTTCTTTTACGGGAAATACTCCCTTGATCAGGGGGGCCAGGATGTTTTCGAGGATCTTGAGATTGTCGAGGAATCCGACGGGCGCCAGGATGACGATGAGGAGGTCGGCGGCGCCGCCGATGGGGTTGTGGTGCAGATGGCCAACAAGATCATCGAGGATGCGGTGGCCCGCAACGCCTCCGATATCCACATCGAATCGCTGCCCGGCAAAAAGGGAACCTCGGTCCGTTTTCGCGTTGACGGCATCTGTTCCCATTATAAAAATATTCCCTTTACCTACAAACGGCCATTGATCTCCCGCTTGAAGATTCTGGCCAAACTCGATATCTCCGAGAGGCGGCTGCCCCAGGACGGCAAGATCAAGTTCAAGACCCGGCGCGGCAAGATCGAGCTGCGGGTTGCCTCCCTTCCCACCCACGGCGGCAACGAGGATATGGTTCTGCGTATTCTCGCCGCCGGTTCCGCCCTGCCTCTTGAGAAAATGGGGCTGTCCGAAAGAAATCTTGTCGAGTTGCGCCGTCTCCTCGATCTGCCCTACGGATTGGTTTTGGTGGTCGGTCCCACCGGCTCCGGCAAGACGACCACCCTGCACAGCGCGCTCAATTACGTCAACCGGCCGGAAAAAAAGATCTGGACCGTTGAGGATCCGGTGGAAATCGTCCAGGACGGGTTGCGGCAGGTGCAGGTGGAAAACAAGATCGGTCTTGATTTCGCCAAGATCCTGAAGGCATTTTTGCGGGCCGACCCCGATATTATCATGGTCGGCGAAACCCGGGATCAGGAAACCGCTGAAACCGTTATCGAGGCGGCGCTCACCGGGCATCTGGTTTTTTCGACGCTCCATACCAATTCCGCTCCGGAAACAGTTACCCGGCTTCTGGGCATGGGGATCGACCCGTTTAATTTCTCCGATTCGCTGCTCGGCATCCTGGCCCAGCGTCTGGTGCGCAGGCTGTGCCCCCATTGCCGGGAAGCATACACTCCCGATGCGGCGGAAAAAGAGCTGATCCTCGCGGAATACGGGGAGCATCCTCTGAGTCCGCTGACCATGGCGGAGCTCGACAAGGCAGCCTTGTACAAGCCGAAGGGCTGCGACAAATGTAAAAAAAGCGGCTACCTGGGACGGCTCGCTATCCATGAACTGCTCACGGTCAATGATCCGCTGAAGCTTCTCATTGTTAAAAACAGCCCCATCGTCGAGATCCGGGACGAGGCGATGCGGGTGGGCATGCTTACCCTCAAACAGGACGGCATCCGCAAAGTGATGGCGGGGCAGACCGATCTCTTGCAGGTGCGGGCGGCCTGTATCAAATAACGGGCTGAAACATTCACCCATGGAACAGGGGCGGTTTGTATGAAGAAAGTACTGGTTGTTGACGACGACCATGGTTTTTTGCTGAGCTTGCAGGACATGTGCCGTGAGCGGGTCGATTCCTTCGAGGTCGTTACCGCGGGCAACGGCAAGGAAGCGCTGGCCGTTCTTGCCGCGCAATCGATAGATCTGGTGGTCACGGACCTGAAGATGCCGGAAATGGACGGCTTCGAGCTGGTCAGCCGGATGAGCAGGCTGAAAAACTCGGTGCCGATCATTGCCATGACCGCCTTCGGCACCCCGGAGATGGAAGACCGGCTCATGGACCTGGGTGCCTTTCAATACATCGAAAAGCCTGTCGATTTCGAGCTGTTGCTGCAAAAAATCAAGGATGGCCTGGCAGCGGGCGCCAAGGGGCAGGTGTCCGGCGTGTCGTTGTCCTCGTTTTTGCAGCTTCTTGAGCTTGACCGGAAAACCTGCACCATCATGGCACGGGCAGGGAAGCGCGTCGGCCTGCTGTTTTTCAAGAACGGTAGCCTGATCAACGCCTATGCCGAGCCCCTTACCGGCCTTGATGCCGCCTTTGAGGTCATCAGCTGGGATCAGGCCGAGATCGAGATCCACAATTTCTGCCGGAACCGCAAGCAAACCATCGACGCCCCCCTGGGATTCATCCTCATCGAAGGCGCCCGGTTGAGCGATGAGCGGGGCGATCAGCCGGTTCAGGGCGCAGGCCTGTCGGCGGAAGAAGATGACGATGAATTCGCGCAACTGGACGATCTGGATTTCGCCACGGCGCCCGCGCCACCGTCCACCGCGGCCATGGCGCAGGCCCTGGCGCAAGGCGGGAAAAAAGATCTTGAAGAGACACTCAACGAGGCCTCGGGGATCAACCGGATGGTCCTTGTCGCCAAGGATGGAACCGTCAGGCAGCAGCGGAACATCGACAACAAGGAGTTCAAGCCCTTTGTCACCTATGTTGCCGTGGCTGCGGATAAAATCCGGGGCATTCTCGGGTATGGAGAGCTGCCTTCCCACATCATCCTCACCCAGGAAAAAGGCGAACAATTGCTGATTATTCCAGGGCCGGAGCTGTCGGTGGGGATAGAGGTGCAGCCGGGGATTTCACCCATCAAGATTGTCGCGGCCATTGGCCAGGCCCTTGCCGAGGCCCAGCAGCTTGGGCAGCGGGCTTAATGAGGAGCGTGCAGCATGGATGAACTGTTACAGGAAATAAAAATGCTCCCCGGCGTTGTGGGGGTTTTTGTCTCGGTCGATAAACCGGATATTATCTTTTCCTATGTGCCGGACGGGTATGAGCATGAGACGCTCAAGCTGGCGGGGGGATCGCTGCAGCGGATCATCAAGATGAACGCCTCCTGTCAGCTCAGTGTTAATTCCGTGGAGATGCGGTTTCCCGATACAATGGTTCTGGTGAAACATATCTGCGACGGCGCCTTGCTGGTGATGCTCTGCGAGACGGAGGCGAATTTTTCGCTGATCAATATGACCAGCAACATGCTTCTGGGCGAACTCGCTCTGGGAGTGGACAAGGTCCGTGCCGATCCGGAGGCGGCCCAGCGGGCAATCTCGGCCAAAAAGGCCGGGAGCATGGATTTTTCCCAGGCGCAGAACGAAGAGCCGTTGAAAAGCGCCATTCCTGTTTTTCAGGATGCGCTGGCCAGGGCCATCGGTCCCATCGCGGCGATGCTGGTCAAGGAGATCGTCGGCAAATGGCTGCAGGGAGGGGCCTGCGCCCAGGAACGCTTCCCGGATCTGGTGGATCTCTTCTGTCAGGAGATCGGCGACGCACCTCTTGAAAAGGAATTTCGGGCAGACACGGCCCGGCTTCTTCCCCGCTGAATTGCACAAACAAGAAGGCCTTGCTCTTTGGGAAGAGAGCAAGGCCTTCTGTGTCCTTTTGTAACGACCACGTCTATTTCAAGCGCTTGAACTCAACCCGGTTGTTGATCTTTCTGTTTTGCTCCGTGGAGTTGGGGACAATGGGGTGGGTATGGCCGTATGCCGCCACCTGCAGCTTCTTCGGGTCGATATTGCAGTTTTTGATCAGATAGTTGCGCACCGCCTCGGCCCGCTTTTTGGAAAGGGCCAGATTGGCCTTGGCATCTCCGGAGTCGTCCGTATTGCCGGCCACCTCGAATGTCGCCCCTTTCAGCTCCTTGCTCGTAAAGGCGCGCGCCCCCACGATGCTGAGCTGGTCGCCGCCTTCTTCGGGAAGCGCCGTCGACTTGTCGGGGAAGAGGACCAACAGCCTGAGGATCGTGGCCTCGATGGGGCTGATCTCCCGATCCTTGGATTTTTCCTCGAAAAGAACGGTGACCGCCTCCTCGGAACTCACCGATTCTCCCCGCTGTGCCTTCAGCTTGATCCGCGCCGATTCCAAGGATTTTGCCGCCCGCTTGTTGCCGGGATCAAGGCCCAATCCTTTTTCGTAAGCGGTCACGGCATCCTGCGCCTTGTTCGTCACCATGTAGATATCGCCCAGGCCGAAAAATGCCTTGGCATGCTTCGGGTCAAGGGTCGAGGCGCTGACGTAGTAACGCAGGGCTTCATTGTAATCGCGCAACCGCTCCAAGCTGTACCCCTGCATGAAGTTGATCTCGGGATCCTTCGGGCATTGCTTGATGGCCTTCGCCAGCAGGTCGCGCCTGGCAATGAGATCCCGCTCCTTGCCGACCTCCTCGGCAATCTTTTTGCAATCCGCCGCCGAGGCGGGGGGAGGCGACAGGGCCGGGAACGACAGGGTGCAGAACAGCACGAGGCCCAAGATCGCCGCATGCCGGGCCACGGGCCTGGGTTGTTTGTGCGTGCTTAATATGGACATATGCTCACCGTTTGAGGATGCGGACCATGCTCATGCGCAGCCGCTCGATGGCGCTGGCCAGGGCGCCGATCTCGTCATTCTGTTTGATGCCGACGCTTTCTTCCAGATTTTTGCCAAGGCTGATTTCTTCTGCCTTGACGCTCAGCCGGACAATGGGGTTTACCACGAAGCGGTCCATGAACAGCCAGATGCCGATAAGCGCCACCAGCAGGCAGCCGGCCCCGATGAGATAGAGGGTGATGGCCCCCTTGCGGGCGTTGGCCAGGGCTTCTTCCACGGAGACGTAAACCACGTAGGCGGCCACGGTATCGCCGGCTTTCCAGTTGTAGCCGTTGGCCGAGCCGTAGATCTCAACCTGATCCTTGGGCGCGTCGTTCACATCGCCATGGCAACGCAGGCAATCCTTGTCGTCGACCTTGATGGGTTTTGACAGGTAAAAGAAGGTTTCGCCGTTGCGCTGCATGGTGCCTTCGTGTGCCTTGAGTTCCGGTTGGGCGGCAAACATGGCGATCAGTTTGGTCTCCCATTCGTCCGCCTTGTTCGGGGCGTAGAGGGGATCAAGGGTTGCCTGCTTGAAGTCATAGCCGGTCAGGTTTTTTTTGAAGATGTCAAAGGTGCCGCGGGTGAGCACAAAGCCGGACATCAGCTCGGGGTAGAACCGGTCCTTTTCGAAAACCTCCATGATCAGGGGGCGCTGCTTTTCCTTGTAGAAATCCCGGTTGGCCAGGATGTAATTGAAAATCAGCTCTCCCTTGCTTTTCGCCTCCAGCATGGCGTTGCGCTTGCTGAACAGGTAGCTGGCCGTGCCGATGCCCACGGTTGCGATACCGAAAATAATTGCCATGATGATCATGAAGCGTGACCGAATCCCCATCTATGTCTCCTTGAAATTGGAATCGTTTTGCAGGGGCAGGCCTGGAAAAGGGAGCACTGCCCCGACTACCGATGGATTATACCCTAACCGTTGCGCCCTGATCAACAGGCGAAAGCCGAAGGCGGCAGGTTTTCGCGGGATCTTCCGGTTAAGGAATCTCCCCGCTGTGTCTTTGTCGTGCTCTTGGGCAAGGTCAGGTGAAAGGTTGTGCCGCTGCCCTTTTCGCTGACCAGCTCAATCCCGCAGTGCATCTGGGTCAGCATCTTTTTGGAGATCACCAGCCCCAGTCCGGTGCCGTGAGCTTTGGTGGTGAAAAACGGCTTGAAGGCATCGCGCGCGAGCTCTTCCGACATGCCGCAGCCATTATCGGTGATGGAAAGGAGGATGACATTGCCGCGGCTCTGGCTGCGGACCTGCAACAGGGGATTGGGCGTTTCCGTCATGGCGTCGACGGCGTTGGCCATCAGATTCATGGTGACATGCTGCAGGGCTCGGGGGTCGACCATGACCCGCTTTGCGTCCGGGGCGATGTCTATCCTGAATTCCACTTTCTTGGCCTGGATTTCCGCCCCCAGCAGCTGCATGAGGTTGTCGAAAAACATCGCCAGATCGATATCGCTGGTCCTGGGCGTCTCGAACATGCTGAAGTTCTTGAGCGATTTGAGCAGCGTTTCCATCTTGCTGACTTCCCCGGATATCCGGTTGAAATAGACATCTATTTCCTCGGGGGAATATTTGTTGATGTTGTTTTGCAGGACGGTCAAGGCCATCTTGATGGAATTGAGGGGATTGCCGATCTCGTGGCGGATGCCGGAAAAGAGGCAGCCGATATTGTTCATCGTCTCCGTGGCCTCGTCGATGGCGGCGAGGCGGTGCCGGTCGGTGATGTCCTGAATGAAGATCGAGATGTGGCGTTGATTCCCTGGAATCCGGTACACGGTATAGCCAAGCACCCGGTGTTCGTAATGGATGATGGTTTGCCGGCTTCTGGTCCGGCCCGGCTGCTGGAGGGGGTCGAGATCGTTGCAGAGCAGGGCGGAGAGCCCCTCGTAATCCTGGGCGGCCTTGAGCGGCTCAAGGATTTTTACGGCATGGGCGTTTTTGAAAAAAAGCTTTTTCTCCACGGTGTCGAGAATGATGAGCCCTGTATCGATATCCCGCAACACATCGGTAAAAATGCAGACAGCATTGCAGAAGGCGTCCTTGGGCAGGGAGGGCGCACTGTTTCGGCTGGGCAGCAGTCTATGAAACATGGCTTTTATCAAGAGAGACACACCGCAAGGCAGAAGGAAACAATTCGGAGATTTTTCCCATGGTAGCAGATTTCGGGGCAAAGGCAAGCGCGGCGGAGAATTTTTCGATTTTTATTGTGGAGGATGGGGATGGTTCCCGGTTATATTGCCCTGCGGCAACCTTGCCGCTCCTTTCGTATGATCCATCGGAGGTTTTGATATGACCGTACGTTCCTGCGTCCACCCTTCCGGGCAGTTTGTTTATGGTGTGCATGCGCCTTCATACCAGGTTGTCAATCTGCGGGAAAACGATTGGGTCGAGCCGCTTGGTGCATTTCCGGACAACAGTCCCTGTTTGAATCAGGGAAATTTCCCCGAAGGCGATCTCCAGGTTGACCAGGCGGAAATGATCTATGAGGTCGCCAACCCTTTGCCCTTTCGGGGGGTTACCTACATCAGCAGCGCTTGGGCTACTCCCAGGGCGGCCAATCCATCCTCCATCAAGTTGCCGTCCCCCCCGGAGGTGTCCATGGCCCAGGCGTTGAAGGAACTTCTGCCCGCCGGGGGTGGAGACCCGGATTTGCCGAAAAGCTTCGCTGTGCTTCCGGAACCGGTATTGCTGGCTCTGGCCGCCACTTCCACCGATCCCGAGGATCTGGCGGTCTTGGCCGCCATGAGTTGTGAGTTTCTCCGAGACCAGTCAGGGCAACCGGTCGGCCTTCGTTATGCAGGGGAGGGAAATGGTCAGGCGCGGGCCCGGATTCTCCGGCATGATCTGTTCGAGGTGGTGGTCAACAATCGCCATTTGCCCGAGGTGTATCGGAAGGTCATGGTTTTGCGGCCCGGGGTGCAGGGGGGCAGTGAAATCGTGGGCGAGTATCGCGATGCGGCCGAGGGGTGTCATGTTTTTGAATATCTGCGGAGCAACAGCTATATCCCCTGGGGGCATTACGCGGCGAACATGGCGGATGATGCTGTTCGCTACAATACAACGGATCTTGCCTGCGCCGACATGCAGGGGATGCGGCACCTCTATTACCAGCGCACCTTCCTCCGGCTTGGCGGCCAGCTGGGCCTGCCCCTGCCTCCCGGGCGGAAGACCATGACCGGGACCGCGCTCGAAGAGCTGCGGCTGGCGATTCTCCAGGCCTTGCGGCAAAAGAACGCGCCTCCCTTGCCCTTCACCGCCACCCTCTGGGGCTGGAACTACGGCTTTGATTTCGCACCCAGCGGCTACAGGCTCCATGCCTCGCATCAGCAGATCCATCAGCAGTTCGCTCTGTTGCCGCGGACGGTTGCCGCCTGGCATCATGGCGGACAACCGGCGGACGAGCCGCTTTCAAGCTACGCCTGCGGGGATCTTGTGGCTGAGTTTTGTGAACGGTACAAGGAAGAGACGGGGTGCGACTTTTTCAGCGCCTATCTCAAGGCTATCCGCGACAACAAGCGGATGGACGGAAGGGAAAACGACAACACGAGCCTGGTTGTCCATGAGGATGATAAGGTTATACTCTTCGTGCCCAAGGCGCAAACCTCCCAGTGGGAGTTGCAGATCATGGTCCTGGGCGAGGTGGGCAATATCCTGGAGGCGGACGCAGCCACCCGCGCCTCGCTGGACCGCGCCCTGCTCATCGCCCAGAAGATTCTTGCGCGTCTTGGCGCCCTGCTGGTGAGCAGTATCGAATATTCCAGCCGGATAACGGCTCAACCTGCCGGGCAGCGGCTGCTCTATGCGCTGCTGCCCAAGCTCCCATATTCCATGGGCGCCTTCAGCGAGGCCCAGCTGCGCTGGGTCAATGGTCATTTTCCCGAGGATTTTGCCGCTGCCTGCCGGGCCCAGTTGCCCAAGGTGCTGGATGGGTTTACAAGGGAAGGGGGCAGTGCGGTCTGATCCCTGAGCCGTGATTTTTCAAGGGATTCCGCACAGGTGGAAGAGCACTCGCCCCCTCTTTTTTTTGTGGACATAAAATGTTGCCCTTGAAAATCCGGTATGGTAACTTGTAAAGTTGAGTGTCTTGGGCGGGGTGTCGGCCCGGGGTTGTTTTTCGCGTTTTCTTGCGGTGTTGCGTTGATTGTGCCGGAAAAAGATATTCCATTTATACGGGCCGAGTCATGCGTGGGGCCTGAAAATTGTCTTATAATGAGGTGAGCCGTTGAAGAAGAAGATCTTGATAGCCAACCGAGGTGAAATTGCCCTGCGCATCATTCGGGCGGTGCAAGAGCTTGGGCATGTTGCCGTGGCTATTTACGAAACGCCGGACAAGGATGCCCTGCATATCCGCACGGCGGATGAGGCCATCTGGCTTGGGGATGGCCCCCGCTGCGATTACCTGAACATCGACAAGGTCATCGGGGTCGCCAAAAAAGTGGGGGCTGACGCCATCCATCCCGGGTACGGATTTTTGGCGGAAAACCCCGATTTTGCCAAGGCGTGCGAGCACAGTGGCATTATTTTCATCGGTCCTCCCTCCGATGTTATCCAGTCGCTGGGCGACAAGGTCACGGCCCGGCGGATCATGAAGGAAGCCGGGATCCCCATGGTGCCCGGCACCGACAACCTGTCCGCCGGTGATGCCGGTCTCAGGGAAGCCATTGATTTTGCCGACAAATACGGCTATCCGGTGATGCTGAAAGCCACCGCCGGCGGTGGCGGGCGCGGCATCCGGCGGGTGGAGAATGAAAAACAGCTGCGGGCCGAGCTGCCCATGGCCAGGGCAGAGGCAAAATCCGCCTTTAATAACGACTCGGTGTATCTGGAAAAAGTGGTGATCAATCCCAAGCATGTCGAGGTGCAGATCATTGCCGACAAGGAAGGCAATACCGTGCATCTGGGATCCAGGGATTGCTCGATCCAGCGGCGCAACCAGAAGCTGGTGGAGATCGCCCCTTCGCTGATCCAGGACAAGGCGTTGGTCGACAAGATCTGCGAAACCGCGGTTACGGCGGCCAAGGCCTCCCATTATGTGAACGCGGGCACCGTCGAGTTCCTGGTCGACCGGGACTGGAACTTTTATTTCATGGAGATCAACACCCGGGTCCAGGTGGAGCACACGGTCACCGAGATGGTCACCGGCATTGATATCGTCCGGACCCAGATCAAATTGGCCCTGGGCAAGAAGCTCTCCTTTACCCAGGATGACATCCATATTCGCGGCTACGCCGTGGAGATGCGGATCAACGCCGAGGATCCGCAGAACAACTTCATGCCCGAAGGAGGCAAGACCGTTTCCGTCTACCGTTCGCCGGGTGGCTATGGCGTGCGGCTGGACGGCTTTGTCTACCAGGGGTTCACCATTCCCAAGGTATACGACTCGTTGCTGGTCAAGATGACCGTGTTCGGATTTTCCTGGAATGAAACCGTGGACCGGCTGCTCCGCTGCCTCAACAACTTTGTGATCACCGGCCCGAAGACCACGATTCCCTACTATGTGAATCTGGTGCAGGATCCGGATTTCAAGAAGGGTGATTTCGACACCTCCTTCATTGAAACCCATTCGCACCTGATCAACTACGAGGAACAGGCCAACGAAGGAAACAAGCTGGCCCATCTGATCGCGGAGATTCATTACAAAGGGGAAAACCCCTACGCTGTTTAGAAAAAACAGGCACAAGGATAAAGGCGCAAGGTGAAAGGTTAAAACCCTTGGTTGTTGTCATCTTTCACCTTTTGCCTTGCGCCTTTATCCTTCTTTGCACCCAGAGGGTATAAGTTTCGTTTGAGCAGACAAGCTGCTCAACTCAGCTTTAAAAGGAGTTGAAATGGAACGCATTGTTCAAGGTATGGGTATCACCGAGGTACTCAAGATTATGCGGCAAGCGGATGGGTATTATATCACCAATACCGCCCGTGATATGTCGCAGTCGGATTACAAGAAC
>JBAYUD010000043.1:0-22909 GCA_041675265.1 Desulfurivibrionaceae bacterium
ATGCAATATCCTTGTGCTGTAGTTAAGCGGTTTTGTTCCGGGATATTGCAGTCATTGTACAGTGCTTGTGCACATAAATAAAGTCGAAATTACAATGAGTTGAGTTTTCCTACAGGCTCAACGCCACGGATAACCTGACCGCGCCGGGGGCTTGCAGTAAGCGGATTCCGGTGACATAGCGGATTCCGGTGACATAATACTTAATCCCTGTCAACTAGATGGGGTCGAAGGGGACGGAGGTAGTCTATTAGCTTAATCTTCCCCTGCCATGTCTGGAAAAGTCAGACTGTGCCTCGCGTTCTCTGTCACCTGAGCCGACACTGATTTTGTAGTTCAGGCATCGCGGGATTGCAAGAAAAACCATAACGAGAATGCCTCGAAGAGGCGAGTGGAAGAGCCAAACCAGAAACCCGGCGAGACGATAATCCTATAGTTTCAGGACCAACCGCAACCCATCATCAACCTGGTCCATAATTGCATTTGGAAGGGTGTGAACCTTTTCGGTTAAGAATGATTTGTCTATGGTGATTATCTGAGAGACATTGATCACGCTTTCTCGCGGTAGTTGCGAGTTTTTGGCTGTGAGCAGGATATTTCCCGGCGCGGCTGCTAAACGGAGATTTGAGGTGATTGCCACGGCAATCAGGGTGTTGATTTTGCTTTTGTTGAATTCGTTTGCTTGGACAATGAGTATCGGCCTTTTATAACCGGGGGTTGAGCCAACCGGGTCAGGAAGCGAAGCCCACCAGATTTCCCCCCGATTTACTACCATTCTTCTTTATCTATCGAGCTGAATTGCATTGCTGCAAGAGCGTCATCCAGTTGCGCAGGCTCGGATGAATACACTGCATCGAGTTGTCTGGTGATCTGGCCGGAAGGATGCTGTTCAAGATATTGGGCAACGGCTTCGGAAAAGAGCTGGCTTCGGGAAAAACCGTGGCTTTTGGCGAACTGATCCGCGGCACGAAATAATTTGTCCGGTATGGAGATTGCTGTTTTCATGTCTCAAGTATAACCATAGTCATACCGTGCGTCAAATTGTATTTTTTACGAGAAAGTCGACACTAAGCCGAGACGGCGTAAACCGCACCGTGTCCAGCATAAGCGCATATTTCGCCAGCTTTTCACCCCCATATTCTGCCTCCTCAACCAGAAACCTTTGCCCACCTCGCTGAACCCACCGCAGTAATGTATCTCTAAAAAGAAGATAAATATGTCTTGTTTTGTAACGATAAAAAATATGAGGGGAAGGATTCAGGCCAGGCCGCGCTGGTAGTTGAAGGGGGTGGTCTCCGGCAGGGGCTGATCGGCAGCAAGGGCGGCCAGCACCTGCTTGCCCTTGGCGGACATACCCCCGCACTGGCTCAGGTCAACGATGATTCGGGAGCAGCCCATGGTCTTGAGGGCTGCGAGATGGCCCAACAGGGAGAAATCCTGCTCCGCCAGAACCTCGGTGAGGTCGTGGTGCTGGAAAACGCGGTAGCCCTCGCCCCCCTCCGCCCGCAGCACCGAGCCGGGTCGCACCCCACGGACAGGGATGCGGGAAAGCATCACCACCAGCGGGCTGTAGACGGTGATCGCCAGGGGGGGAAGATGATCACCCCGGCGGAAGAGTTCCTGCAGATTTTTGCGGTCGTCTTCCAGATCAACGGTGAGTTCGGCCAGACCCAGCTCCTGCCAGGCAAGGGCTGCCTGGCTGTTCAGGGTGTAGCAGCGGAAGCCGCCCAGCAGGCTCACCTCGGACAACCCGGCAAACAGGGGGAGATGCCCGAGATTATTGATCCGGAACCGGCGAAAGCCCTGTGCTGCCAGCATCCCCACCGCCCTGCGGTATTCGTCCCACTCCGGGCCGAAGAGCATGGGCGGGATTTCCCAGATGACCCTCCCCTGCCAGTCACCACGCCGATGATCCACCTTTTTTAGGCCCGCCAGGGTCTCCGGGGTCAACATCAGCTCAAGCTCGGCAACCCCTGGTTCATCGAGGATACGGAAATCTTGTTGGGATTCCCTCCCCCGCACTGTCAGAGCCTGGGCAGGGACGGCCTGGGGAACAGTAGCGGACAGCAGACCGGCCAGGGCTTGCTGCCGGGACTGGGCCAGTCTCTCCTTTTGGGCCGGGCTCTTTTCCGGTACAACCACCTGATCGAGCGTGGCGCGACAACCCTCCGGGCTCATGGTAAAAGCAGCCTTGCCGCCCACCTTGAAGACCGTGTCCCCCACCTGGAAAAAGCCGCCCTTGTCGGGGATCCGCACCCGGACAAAATCCCCGGCCTTGACGACTTTCAGTTTTTTCTGTTCGACCCAGAGCTCCCGCACCGTAAAGCCGGTGCCGGCCTGATCGTTTTGGGGCTGGACGCGGATCCGGTCGCCCACATGCAGCCGGTCACCGGTCGTAAAGCCCAACATGCCGCCGCGCAGCGAGGTCACCTGGCCGAGATGCTTACCGAGAGTCCCCTGCGTGGCGGAATCCGCAATCGCCGAAGGAACGGAGCCGGAAAGAAACCCCTTGGTTGCCTTGCGGCCAAAGGAGAGGGCCAGCTGCTCCTCGGCCTCCTGCATCGCCTGCTTGCGCCCGCTTTCCGAGGCGTCCAGCACCAGCCGGTAGGCCGCCACCACCCGGGCCACATACTCGGCGCTCTTCATCCGCCCCTCGATCTTGAGGCTGATGACCCCGGCCTTGAGCAGTTGGGGCAGCAGGGACAGGGCGGAAAAATCGCTGGTGGAAAAATGGTAGCCGGGCTGCTCCCGGTTGAGATAGCGGCGGCGGCAGGGCTGGGCGCAGCGGCCCCGGTTGCCGCTCATGCCGCTGACGGCGGAGGAAAACAGGCACTGGCCGGAAACGGAAAAGCACAGTGCCCCGTGGACAAAATGCTCCAGCTCGATGGTGCTCTGCTGCCGGATGGCCCCGATCTCGGCAAGAGAAAGCTCCCGGGCCAGCACCGCCCTGGTGAAGCCCATCCGCTCCAGCATCAGTACGCCGGCCGCGTTATGCACGGCCAGCTGGGTTGAGGCGTGCAGGGGCAGCTGGGGGAAATGGTTTCTGGCCAGCCGCCAGACCCCGAGATCCTGGATGATGAGGCCGTCGATCCCGATCCCGGCCAGGTCGGCCAAGATCCCCACCAGCTGGGGCAGTTCCTTTTCCTTGATCAGAGTATTGAGGGCGATGTAGAGGGACCGGTGCTGGTGGTGGGCATGGGCGGCCATCTTCTCCACCTCGGGCATCGTAAAATTCTTGGCCTTGGCCCGGGCGGAAAAATCCTTGAGGCCGCAGTACACGGCATCGGCCCCGTTCTCCAGGGCGGCAAAAAACGACTCCAGGCTCCCCACCGGGGCCAGGAGTTCGGTTTTTCTGTTTGTTTTCTGGTGCGTCATCTTGTTTGTCCATTACTAAAGGCGCAACCGCGCACCCTGCCGTCTTTTTCGCCGGGGGCCAGACTACCACGCCCGCCAAAGCAGGAGCAATGGAAATCGGTGACCGCCCGATGCGGCCACCCGACATCCCCCGCCCTGCAACCGATGTCGCCAGATATGGCCCCATGTCCTCTAGGAAAACCGGAGGATTGTGCATAGGATACAGGCAACGGAAAAGGAATCCCCAGGGACCACCCCTGGAAAACAAAAAACAACCTTAGGAGGAATTACGATGAAAAAGACCATGATTGCCCTTGCCATGGTGTGCGCGGCCGGCCTGACCGTGACCATGACCGACCTGCATGCGGCAGGCACCCCGGCCGCCGGAAAGACCACGGCCCCGGCCCAGGATCTGGTGATCAAGGGCAAGAAACCCGCCCTGTTCAGCCATGCCAAGCATACCGCCCTTGGCCTCGACTGCACCACCTGCCACCATGACGCCAAGCATCAGCCCCTGAACGAGGCGGCCATTGGCGGCGTGAAGAACACGGAGAGCTTGCAGTGCGCAACCTGCCACAACGCGAAGTTTGCCAATGCCAAACTCCAGAAGCCCATGGACGTGTTCCATGCCCGGTGCAAGACCTGCCACACCGCCGGAGTGAACGGCAAGAAGGGCCCCACCGCCTGCACCGCCTGTCATAAGGGGGCGGCTGCGCCGGAGCAAAAGGCAGCGCCGGCACCCGCTGCCGCTCCTGACCAGGCTGTTACCACTGCCCCGGCCACCGCACCTGCTCCCGCTGCCGCTCCGGCGCCGGCCAAGAAGAAGGGCAAGGCCGTGGAAGGCTGTTAACAACAGATCAACCGGCCAGCCTGCCCCGTTGCCGCAGAAACTCCAGCAGCAGTTGTTCCAAGCCATACTGCTGCTGGAGCAGGCGGCCGGCCGCTTGCTCCAGGCCCTGCATCCGGACCATCCCCGCGCCATCCCTGATCTGCCGGCAGTTGTAGTTGAGGCAGAACATGGGCTTGAACCGGAGCAGGCACCCCCTCTCCCCCAAAAAACAGCACTCCTCGTCCTCCCGCAGAATGGCAACGGGCACTCCGGCCATGAGGTTCAGGAGCAACTGGACCGCGTCATTCTCCCCGGCCATGAAGCTGCTGCAGCATCCGCCCCCAGCCTTGACACTACAAGCGGTGCAGAGGGCGCCCAATTCCAGGGAGGCCATGGTCCGGGCCAATTCCTTTTCAAGAACCTCCGCCTGGGCCAGCATCCGGGAAAACGCACCATTTGCCGCCAGTTCCGGCCCAAGTTCGGCATGGAGCCTCTGGGCCACAGTGAGCCGGGCGTGGATGTTGCCGCCGTAAAAATCCTGCATGGTACAAAGAGGCTGCGACTCCATGGTGGCCTCCGCCAATGACCCAGACCATGCAGTCACGCTTTTTCTGGTTTTTTCAGAACAGGTGTGGTTAGCTGGGGCAACAAAACATGATCCTCTCAACCAGACAAGCCCCCATATGACCGCCTCCCGCAAAACTTCCTTGCTCTGCCCCAACTGCCGCCGCCTCATCAGCCGGGACGAGCCCCGCTGCCCCTATTGCGGCCTCGGGTCTCCGGGATCCTGGTGGAAAAACAACGGCATGCTCCGCCTGTTCCACGACCAGGATTCCTTTCTCACCGGGTTGAGCAGCCTCAACATCGCCCTGTTCGTGCTCTCGCTGATTTTGAATCCGCGCGGCATGTCCCTGGGCATGAGCCCCTTCGGCTTTCTCTCCCCGGACAACCGGAGTCTCCTGCTGCTGGGCGCGACCGGCGCCATGCCCATCGAGGCGCTGCACCGCTGGTGGTCGCTAGTTTCCGCCAGCTATCTGCACGGCAGCCTGCTCCATCTCGTCTTCAACCTCATCGCCCTGCGGCAGATCGGCCCCCTGGTCATCCAGGAATACGGTCTGCCCCGGATGTTTTCCATCTATACCCTGGGCGGCATCGGCGGGTTTCTGCTCTCGTATCTGGCCGGGGTTCCCCTTACCATCGGCGCCTCGGCCGCGGTCTGCGCCCTGATCGGGGCGGCGCTCTATTACGGGAAAAGCCGGGGCGGCAGTTATGGCCAACAGGTGTACCAGCAGATCGGCGGCTGGGCCATAAGCATCTTCATCTTTGGCTTGCTGGTGCCGGGGATCAACAACTGGGCCCATGGCGGCGGCATGGCAACGGGTATTCTCTGCGGGCTGCTTCTGGGCTACCAGGAAAACCGCCGCGAAATGCTCAGCCACCGGCTGCTTGGCGCATTCTGCGCACTGGGAACAATCCTGATCCTGCTCTGGGGTGTGGCCACCTCGGTCATCTACCGCTTTTTCTGAACCCGCCGGAAAATGGCAAGCGCCTATTTTCTGCGCTGACGCACCTTGGCAAGACATTGGGGGCAGATGCCGTGGGAGAATTTGGCATCCGTCCGCTGGGAGATGTACGACTCGATCTCCTTCCAGGATTCCTGGGCCGAAGAATCAGCACCCGTGGTTCTGATCTTCTTGCATTCCATGCAGATGGGCACCAGCCCCTGGATGGTCTGCTGGATCTCGCTGATCATCCTGGCGTGGAGCGCGATGCCGAGATACACGAAGACCGCGCCGAAAAGAAAGATGATACTGACCCAGAATATGCCGAAACTCGCCTTGCCCAAAAGCACGCTCATGGCGACCACGACATAGCCGGCCAGAAAGAAGAACATCAAGAGCCGGTTTATCTTGAGAGACCGCAGCACATAGCCCTGACTGCGCTCGGCGATGAGCGGGATGGCCTTGAACAGACCCCGCAGATGGACGATGCTGACCCCGATGATCGCGGCGCCGCAGGCGATAAAGAATACCGCGATGCGGGTATGCCAGTCCAGGGCCTGCCAATCCATGCTCTTCCTCCGAATACCGTTCCGACTCCCCCACGATCCGCACCCATTGTGCTCCTGTTCCAAGGCCGGACCAACGCGAACCACGATACAATCATTTTTTCCCGTTTCCATCAACAGGTTATTTCGAGCCCCCCGAAAGCATGCCTGGAGAATGGGGAAATAAAAAAAGGCAGGTTCCCCTGCCTTTTTGAAGATATTCCGCAACGCACCCTGCGCACGCTCAACCGCTTTTTCCAAACGCACCGGAAAAGCTCACGATTTCCGTACCGCGCCCTTATTCGGGGTACAGCTCCGGGTACAATCGCTTGCAGCAGTCCGGACAGATCGAATGGCTGAACTCCGCATCGGAGTGTTGCTGGATATAGGCCTCGATCTGCTGCCAGTATCCCGTATCGTCCCGGATCTTTTTACAGGAGGAGCAGATCGGGATAAACCCGCTCAACAACTTCACTTTTGCCAAGGCCTCCTGCAGCTCGACAATGACCTTCGCCTTTTCATTTTCGATCCTCTTGCGCTCAATGGCGTAGCGGATGGAGCGGATAAGCATCTCCCCGTTGACCTGCCCCTTGACGAGATAATCCTGGGCTCCGGCGTTCACCGCCTCAAGACCGACCTCGTGATCCGCCAGACCGGTGAGCACCACAACGGGACAGTCCCGCGCCGCCGCGACCAGCTTCTTGACGGTGGCCAGCCCCTGGCTGTCCGGCAGGCCGAGGTCGGAGATGATGATGTCGAACCCGCCTTCCGCGACCAACCCGAGGCCGTCTTCCAGCCGGGGGACATGCTGGATGACGGCGTTGCCGGCCGCGCCATTCCTGCCGGCCGCCGGCTCCAGCAGCATCTCCTGGATGAGAAATGCATCGGCCTGGTCGTCTTCGATGAGGAGAACCCTGATTCCCATGGTGGCACCTTTTTTCCCTGCGTTGATATCGTTATCGCCCAAATGCGACGGCCTCAATCTGCCCGCGCACCCGGCCTATTTCCCTTTCGGCGGCATTTTGACGATGGTGAACCAGAACTCCTCGATCATGGATACTACCCTGGCAAAGGCCTCGAAGCTGATCGGCTTGGTAATGTAGCAGTTGGCCCCCAGATCATAGCAGCGGGCAATGTCGGCCTCCGCCTCCGAGGTGGTGAGCACGACCACGGGAATGGAACGGAGGGCAGGGTCGCTCTTGATTTCCTGGAGTGTTTCCTGGCCGTTTTTTCTCGGCATGTTGAGATCAAGCAGGACGATATCCGGCCGCACCGCCTCGGTGTAAGGCGCTTCCTTCCTTAGAAATTTCAAGGCCTTTTCGCCGTCATCCACCACATGGAGCGTGACCAGCATCTTGGCGGCCCGCAGCCCTTCCCTGGTCAATTCCACGTCGCCGGAATCGTCTTCCACCAGCAGGATATCTACTCTACATGGATTTGAGTCGGTCATGGTTACCCCCTTTTCCGTCAAGTTTTCCGTTGTCCGTCTTCCTGCCCCGGCGCGCGCGGCACGGTGAAGAAAAAGGTCGAGCCCTGGCCCGCGGCCGATTCAAGCCAGATCCTTCCGCCGTGCCGCTCGACGATCTTCTTGCACAACGCCAGGCCAATGCCGGTGCCCGAGTATTCCTCACGGGTGTGCAACCGCTGAAAAAGCTGAAAAACCCGCTCGAAATGCCTCGGCTCTATGCCGATCCCGGAATCCCGCACCGAAAAAAGCCACTCGCCGTCCAGCTCTGCAACCGCCACGCCGATCTCCGGGGGTTGCCCGGCAGCGCGGTACTTGATGGCGTTGCCGATAAGGTTCTGAAAGACCTGCCCAAGCTGCACCGCATCCGCCATGACCGTCGGCAATTCTCCCACGCTGAGCCGGGCGGAGCTCTCCTTGAGGGCAAGCTCCAGATCCTGCTGCACCCGCGCCAGAAGCGCGTTGCAATCAACCGGAGCGAACTCCTTCCCCTGGGTGGTCACCCGGGAAAAAGCGAGCAGGTCGTTGATCAGAACCTGCATCCGCCGCGCGCCATCGACGATGTAGCCGATGTAGATGTCGGCCTTTTCGTCCAGCTTGCCTTGGTATTTCCGGGCCAGCAGCTCGGTGAAACTGCCGATCTTGCGCAGCGGCTCCTGCAGGTCGTGGGAGGCCACATAGGCGAAATGCTCAAGCTCCTTGTTGCTCCGTTTCAAGGAATCGGCATATTGCTTCAGCGATTCCTGGGCCTGCCGCAGTTCGGTGATGTCGCGGAAGATGACGTAGAGGTATTGGTGCTCGCCAAGGGTCATGGCCTGCGCCGACACCGCTACGTTTCTGATCTCGCCGGACTTGGTCCGGTGCATGGTTTCAAAATCATCGCGTCCGAGCCGTTTGACTGCCTCGATATGCACCTGGACCTCCCCGGACTGCTCCCGAACCTCGTAATCCGCCACCGTAAGCCCGGCGAACTCTTCCCTGGTATAGCCCAACTGCCGGTGGGCAACTTCGTTGAATTCAACGGCCTTACCCGTTTCCACGTCGAAAAGCAGGATACCGTCCGGCGATTCGTTGAAGATGGTGCGATACCGTTGCTCCGATTCCAAAAGCAGGGTCTCGATCCGCTTGCGCTTGGCCATCTCCCAGGCGCTGCGGATATAGAGGATGAGCTGCCGGATATCGGCATCCTCGTACGGTTCTTCCTTATTGCCGACCCCGAGAACCGCGACAATCTTCTCTCCATCGAAGATGGGAACGCTCAGATGCCGCAACAGCGGGAAATGGCCTTTGGGCAACCCCTTCTTCTCCGCCAGGCTCGGGTAATCGTTATGCACCACCGGCCGGCGCTGCCGCACACAATCTGCCCAGACTCCGGCCTCCTCCAGGGGATAATGCGGGGTCTTCGTCGCGGTGCAGAACCCCATGACCGCCTCGGACCACAGAAAGAGCCCCAGGGTTTGCTGATCCTCATTAAAAAAATGGAGATAGCCGACCTTGCTGCGAGCGAGCCGCACCGCCTCTTCCAGGGCATAACGGATCAGTTCCTCCTCGGTGGCGAACTCCCTCTGGCTGAGGGCGAGAAGAACCGCCAGCCGCTCTTCATTCAATCTCAGCTCCACATTGGCGTGCGACAGTTCGCCGGTCCGTTCCTCCACCCGCTGCTCCAGCTCGAGGTTCAGACGGCGGAGCGAATCGTTGCTCTCCTGAAGACGCTGCGCCATGGCGTCAAAGCCCCGGGAGAGGACGCCCAGTTCGTCCTTGGCCGCACTGCCGATGCGGCAGCTGAGATCACCACCGCTGATCCTGGCGAAGGACTCGTTCAGAATCCCCACCGGCACCGTAAAGGCGCGGATGATCAGAAAGGAGATGGCCAGGATGAGAATGGCGATCCCTCCGACCACCAGGATGCTTGACAGATAGATCTGCCTGGAAAGGGCGAGGGCCCGGGCGTAATTCCGTTCATGGAGAGTAACCGCCACCGGGCTGACCACCGCCAGTTCCTGGAGGAGCCGGGCCGTAATCCGCTGATGAAAATTTTTCCCCTGCGCGGTTTGCCGCACCCCTTGGCCCTGGGTGGGATGCGGTCCGTACTGGGCAAAGAGGAAGCCCAGGTTCCGGGATGTCCGCCGGAGCCGCTCCACCAGTTCTTGTTCCTCGGCCGTGTCATAGAGCGCTCCATCATCCTCCAGCTGACAGACCAGGAATTCGTGTTTCTCCACCCACTGCACATGGGAGCGTTCTTCAAAATAGGCATGATGCTCATAGGTCAGGATGGCCAGGTCGCCCAGGGTCTCGCCGATCTCATCGGCGACGATGGCCTTGTGGTTGGCGCGCTCCACCTGGCTGGTCGCGAAAAGAAAGGTTGCGGCCAGAACCAGCAGCAGGACCACCGGAATAATGCCGATCAGAAGGAGTTTGGTCCGAATCTTCACTCCGGCCTCTCAATGCTTGAGGATTGAAACCGCATCCGGCTTGATGGCGCGCAGATATTCCGGGAAGACCATATCCAGGTAATTGGGCATGGTTGCGGGCGCGGATGAGCCACCCCGTTCCATCTGCCAGCGATACTGATCCTCCAGATGGACAAAGAGGGGATTGGTCAATGTCACCTCCATGGTGGACCGGGACCAAACCTCTTCCATTTCCCGGGCCGGCAAGCCGGACCCCCTGGCCACCAGCCCCTTGGCCGCCGCAGGTTCGCTCTTCGCGTAGTGCTCGGCCCTGACCAGTGCCTGCAAAACCCTCGGGGCCGCCTGGAGGTTGAGCGGGGTATCGAGCCGGGTGGTGAGGATGCCATGGATGGTATTGAGCCCGGGCTCGGCAAAAACCACCCCCTTGTCGCCAAGGGTTCTGGCTGCGTCATTGACCATTTTATCGGTCATGGAAAACCCGTCGATCTCACCGGTGGCCAGGGCGCTCTGGAGTTTGTCCGAATCCATGAACACCTGCTCAACCTCGTTTTGTTCCAGCCCATGCCGCATCATGAACAGGTCGAGGAAGAGGTGGCCGATAATCCCCTTTTTAACGCCGATCCGCTTGCCCCTGATATCCTGGGGCTTGGCAATGCCATGGTCCCGGCGGGCGATGATCCTCGCGGAATCATCGTCGGACAATACCGTGGCCAGGATGGCGAAGGGGGTGTTTTTGGGCTCGGCCAGGACAATGGGCGGCGCCCCGCTCACGGCAAAATTGCACTCGCCCTTGAGCATGCCGTCAAAGGCCTGTTTGCCGTCGTCGAGATCCTTCAGGGTAACGGCAAGGCCCTCCTCGGCAAAATATCCCTGCTCCAAGGCAATCCGGGGGAGGATGTCAGTGACGCTGCCATGGCAGATGGTGACGGCGACGGGCGCAACCTGCTCCCCAGGGGAAACGGACTCCTCTTTCTGCTTGCAGCCGGGCGCCAGGAGCAGCAGCACGAGGCTTGCGGCGACAAACCAACGGCAAGCCGCACCTGAAACACGCATACCGGAATGGCAGTCCATGGCAAGCCTCCTATTTTCCAAGCCTGACACCATCCGGCCGCACGGCCCGCAATGGTTCGGAGTCAATCCGTTTGAGAAAATTGGGAGCCGGACCTCCTTGACCATCCCCACCCTGTTGCATCGTCCAACGGGCCGTATCCTCCAAACCCATCAGCATGGCATGCTCCAGGGTCAATTGATACCGGTAAGACTCAAGCAATTCCTTGACCTCCGCAGGGGTTCCCTTCTGGGCGGACAGGGCAAGGGCCAGCGTTTCCGCGGGCCTTTGCCTGATAAATTCCTCGGCCTGGTCCACGGCCCGGAGAAATCGCACCGCCACCCCGGGCCGTTTTTCGAGCAGGCCGGTGGTGGTCAGGAGCATGACATAGTTTCGATACAGGCCTCGGGACTCCATGAGGACCGCTTTGTCCTGCAAGGCTTGCTGGGCCTGGGCAATGACATTGTGGGTCATGGAGATGGCATCGATCCGACCGGAGGTGAGCGCAGACAACAGCCCGTCGGCTTTCATGAAGACAATGGCAACATCCCCGGATGCCAGTCCATGTTTTTCAAGAAACAAGTCCAAAAAATAATGGGCATTGGTTCCCTTGACCGTCCCGATCCGCTTGCCGCGCAAATCCATCGGCGCACCGACGCCCCGGTCCGCCCGGCCCAGAATGCGCACCATGTTGTCCGTGCTTTGCAGGGAGCCGAGGATGCGCAGATCATCCCTCTGCCCTGCATATTCGACCACCGGCGGCTCGCCGGCCGTGGCAAAGTCGCATTCGCCCTTGAGCATTGCCTCCAGTGAATCACGGCCCAAGATGAACTCCCGGACCGAAACCGAAAGCCCCTGTCCGGAAAAAAAACCCTGCTTTTCGGCCACCATCAGGGGCAGTTGCAGGTTCGTCCCCCGGCAGAGCGCCACCGTGGCCACTGTGGGCGCTTCCTGCCGCTTGCAGCCGCCAAGCAACAGAACGGAAAGCGCCGCCAGCAGAAAAACGAGCCGCTGCCTGCCGCCCTGCCCACCTGCAATGGCCGGTTTTTCCATTTTTTCCCCGCGAGAATCAGGCATGCGCGTCCTCCATGGCGTGTGCCGCCCGCGCAGACCACCTGTCTGCGCGGCAACGGCGTGTTCAAGGAAAGGCATACTGATATGCTCAGGAAAATAACCGGCAAAGTCAACGGAAAACTCTTGCCGCGACAAGATGACTTACAGCTGCAGATCAACAATAACGGGGAGGTGATCGCTGGCGACCTTTGAGACCCGCATCCGGCAGCGCCTGCCGCCCAGCACGGTGACCGGGCCCCGGCAAAACACCTTGCCCAGGCCGGTGGAGGGGGAAAAGGAAGGATAGGTCAGAATGGCGTTCTGGTAGCCGGCCCCATGGTTGGTTGCGCAGACAAAGCCCAGCGCCTCGGTGAACATCGGCGCGAGCCGCGTCCACCAATCATTGAAATCCCCGGCCACCAGACAGGGAGCATCCGCGCCGATACCGGTGAACTCCGGGGCTCGTACCAGCCGCCCAACCTGCTGGGGCCGCTCCTTGAAGGAAAGCCCCAGGTGCAGATTGAACACCGGCAATAGCGGGGTGGATGCCCCGTGGGGCAGTTCCAGCTCGGTGAACAGACACCCCCTGGCCTTGCGGCCATCGAGGGTCAGATCGATATTGCGTTCCCGGGCGATGGGATAGCGGCTCAGGGTGGCGTTGCCGTACATCCCCTTGCGCAGCTGGACATTGAGCCCCACGGCGTAGTAGGGATAATTGCAACTCTCGGCCAGCTCCCGGGCCAGATTCAATTCCCGCGAACGGGGCGCCCCCACATCCACCTCTTGCAGCAGAGCGATATCGGCATCGTAATGGTCCAGAATCTTGACGATGCGCTCCGGACGAAACCGCCGGTCAACGCCGATGGCCCGGTGAATATTATAGGAAAGAATCCGCAAATCCATGGTCAGTGCTCCAGAAAACGGTATGGCCGCGCGGGGTGAAGAGATCGGGGCCGATTCCCGTGGTTGTTGAAAACCGGAATTTTCGGGATCAGTGTACCACAGGCCGGGAAAAATCCCACCTTCTCTCATGTCCGGAGGGAAAAACAGATTGACAGGAACAGGCGGGCTGTGCCAGTATGATTGCACAGCTCAACGCTGTCTTGGAAAAAGGCAAACCCGGAGTAATCCGGGGACGCAAAGCCAACGGGTCCGCCAGCGCGGATGGCCGGGTTGCCGATAGGGAAAATGGATTGTTCACACCCATCTCCGGCAACAGAGATGGGTTTTTTTATGCCCAACAAAAACATCCAGGTTTGGGGGGGGGGACCGTTAACCCTGGGTGGCTTCGCTCTGTTGCGGGCGGATCACCCTACCGCCACGCGCGCACTGCCCATACACCGTACCCTGATTCTCTGCCTTGCTACAAAGCGCGTGACACCCCCTGGGAGAGGGCCCGGCTGCTGCCGGGTCCTCTCCGCTTTTCCTCAGTATCCACTCCGCAGCCGCCCCCGCAGCCTATCGATAAGCCCTAAATCCGGCAGAAATGCCCTCTCCGGCGGAATCGGCAGATCCAACCGATGGCTTTCGGCAAAGGGGGTGGACGCCAGTTTCAGGTTATAGGCCTGCACCAGCAACGATTCAAGGTTCACCGCATCCTCCACATTGTAGGCAAGCAGGGTTTCCAGCACCCTGGCCTCCTTGGTCCGGCAATACTCCCGCCAGAGCAGCACGGCGAAGTAGCCGTCCACCCCGGCCAGGGCGCCGCGATCAAGGCCCAGCTGCTTCTCGCACCCCTTGAGGCCGCCGACAAAGCCGAGCCCCTGCAACAGGGGGCGCAGATCGATGTGGGACTGGGTGAGCTTAAACCCGAAATGGCGCTCGAGCATGGGGATGTCAAAGGCCTTGCCGTTGTAAGTGACCAGCAATTGGTATCGCTGGATATCCTCACCAAAATCGGCGAGATTCTCCCCCTGCACATAGGTGAAGACCTCTTTGCCATCGTAGAGGCTGACGGTGGTGATGCAGTGGTCCGTGAAACTCAACCCCGTGGTCTCGATGTCGAGATAGGCCACCGAATCGCGGTAATGCGGAAAGATCCGCCACCGCTGGGCCGCGGGCAGCTGCCGGAGAAAATCAAGGGGCGCCTGCTGCGCGGCCTGGGCACGGCTCCGCGCCAGGTGGTCCTGGATGAGCCTCACCTTTTGGCCGGAGAGAAATTCCGGATACGGCTCGACAAAATCATCCCAGGTGGTGACCCCGGCCTGCCAGAGCCGCCGTTCCGTGGTCTCGCCGATCCCGGGGATATGCACAAAGGTATTGAACAGCATCGGCCGGCCTCTCCCATGCGGCACGCCGGACCACGGGGCAAAAAAACTTGCCTGGCCCGGAAATCGCCGATAGACTTTGGTTATATGTGATTATTCACGCGCCCGTTTCCCGGGAAAACCGGAGACAAGCGAACGGAGCAAGACTCCGACCCGGAAGGCACAACCGCCGACCCACACCACAGGGAGCTCCCCATGGAAAGCTGGCTGATCCCCGCCTCTGCCGCCCTGGTCATATATGGTCTCTGGGGATTTTTTCCCAAGCTGGCCGTAACCTACATCAATCCGGCCAGCGCCCTGATCTACGAGATAGCGGGCGCCATGCTGGTCGGGTTGGTCAGCCTCTTCTGGGTGGGATTCCAGCCGGAAACCCACCCCAAGGGCATCCTCTTTGCCGTGCTCACCGGGATAGCGGGGATGCTCGGCACCCTGTTCTTTTTTGCCGCTGCCAGCCGGGGCAAGATCTCTGTGGTGGTGAGCATGACCGCCCTGTACCCGCTGATCACCATCATGCTTGCCGCGATCTTCCTGCGCGAACCCATCACCGCCAAACAGATCATGGGCATGCTCTGCGCCGTGGCCGCCATTGTGCTGCTCACCTGGTGATTCCGGGATGTTTGCCGGATCGGCCGGGGGTAACTCTCGCTCCGGCGCAGTGAACGTCTCATGCCTGCGATGCCTGGGGCACGCGACGGATTATTCCGCCTCCCACACCACCACCCGGTTGCGCCCCTGTTTTTTGGCCCGGTACAACGCCTGATCGGCCCGGCTGATCAAGCGCTCCTTGTCCGTGCCATGATCGGGATACACGGCAAGCCCCAGGGAGAGAGTGACCCGCACCGGCCCGCTTTCGTTGTGGAGCACCATCTTTTCGATCTCCTGCCGGATGCGCTCGGCCATCTGAAGCCCACCCTGCTCGCCGGAGCCTTCTAAAACGAGGACGAACTCCTCGCCGCCGTAGCGGGCCGCCAGATCCACCCCGCGCGCCGCTTTGCGCAGGATCCCGGCCACCTCCTTGAGAACCTTGTCGCCAAAGGGATGGCCATGGCTGTCGTTGATCTTCTTGAAATGGTCGATATCGCAGAGCAGCAGGCTCAAGGCCCCTGTCCGCCGCTCCTCCCGGAGCAGCATCACGTCGAAGCCGCGCTGAAAGGTGCGATGATTGATGAGGCCGGTGAGCCCGTCAATGGTGGCCAGCCGGTTGATCTCCTCATGGGCCTGGCCCAAATCGACCTTGACCGCCACCTGGGCGGCAATGAGTTCCAGAATCTCCTGCCGGGGTTTGGTGAAGACCTCCGCCGTTTTCACCGCCACGGTGAGCGCGCCGGTGGCCTCCCCCTTTACTTTTTGCAGGGGCAGGACCAGCAGGGAATTGTAACCGGAGAGCAGATGGTCGTGGCCGAACACCTGGGTCGGCCCGTGGCACTGGCCCTTGGCCGGCAGGGGCCGGTTGATCTTGAGCACCTGGCCCACCAACCCCTCTTCCCTGGAAAATTCACGGCCCATGAGTTGCTCTCCCCCTTCCCCCTCGGCCAGGGCCACGCAATGCCCGTTGCCCTTGACCAGGCTGATGGAGATAAAATCAGCGCCCACCAGGGTCCGCACCGCCTTGATGGTGGCGGACAAAACCTGCTCCAGCCCCAAGGCCCCGTTCAGCTCCCGCATGGCGAGACAAACCCGCTGGATGGCGCTGCGCTCGTGGGCCATGGCCTGAAACTGCCTGGACGTGACCACGTCCAGGGCGAGCTTCCGGGCCGCCAGGGTCATGGTCGTTTTTTCCCCGTCTGTCCAAGGCTGTTGGCCGGGACGATCCACACACAGCACCGGGGCGATCTTCTTGTCGTCAAACCCGAGCCACTCCTCGGCGTCATCGGGAAGACGGACCGCGAGAATCCCCCCCACCTCGATCTGCTTCGGATAATAGGGCACTCCCAGGGAAGGGGTGGCCGGGGCCAGACTCACCAACTCCTCCGCCCCCATCAGCGCCCCGGTGATACCGGCCCCGACCGTAAACGGCCCGGGGGCTATATCTTTCCGGGTGGTGGCGATGCTGCGCAGCCGGTATTCCAGACCCTCCGGGTCCGGCCACAACAGGGCCACCGTTGACAGGTCCAGGGTCCGGCGGATGAGTTCGAGCTGCAGGTCAAAGGAAGCGGTGATGGTCTCCACCGCGGGCTGGCTGCCTGCCTCCGGGTCTTCAATGAGGTCGTGATCCGGCAAGACACTGAGAAGGTCCGGCGTCTCGGCAAACAGGCCGAGATCCCGGGCATATTGGCGGCTGGCCGTGTCCCTTTTCGCCCGGATCAGGGCCTTTCGCATCCGCTGCCGGTAGGCCTTGCTGCTCATGAACATACTGAGCCCGACCCCGGCGGCGCCATAGGCCGCCAGATTCCCCGCCAGCCCGGCCGGTTCCTGGAACCCAAAGCCCCACAGCCCGACCTCCATGCCGATCACCGCCAGAAAAGGGACAAGCAGTCCCTGCATGGGAAAACTGATGACCAGCCAGCCGATGAGCCCGACCGGAAACAGGATCAGCTGGGAGGCAACCTGCCCGAAATAGCGAAAAAATGCCCAGACAGTAACGACCCAGAGCAGAGGCCCGGGAGTGCCGAAAAAAGAAACATCCGGCGGAGAATCCCCTCCTCCCTGCCACATCTCCAGCACCCCAAGGATCACGACCACCCCGGCAATGGTCAGGGCCGCGACGGCAAAGTCACCGCCCGGCTCATACAACCCCGCGGCCACGGCCAGACCTCCTGTCAACCCGACCGCGAAACCAGCCCGCCGGAACATACCGCCGGCGCTCCGGTTCACTTGTCGTCGATCTCTTGCCATATACCCCCCCGGGTTTTTCAGCCGCGAATCCCGGATCGTCTCGGTCCGTGGGATTTGCCGACTCTTCTGAGAAATTGCTTGATCGCCTGAAAGTAGAGCTTGCCGGTCCGCTCCAGAATATTGTTGTGATCCGCGCCGGGGATCATCTGAAACTCCTTGCTCCGCGCCCCGCAGGCACTCTGCAACCCTTCGGCCAGGGTGATGGGAATGATCCGGTCATGCTGGGCATGGAGAATATAGGTGGGCTTTTGCACCTGGGCGATCTTTTCCAGATTGCCGAAGCCGTCCGCCTCGTCGATGCCCAGCGCCTCGACATCCAGGCCGATGGTCCGCAAAAGCGGCAGGGTCTGGGCAATGCCGCTCTCGACAATGAGGCCGGCAACCGATTCTTCCGAGGCAGCCAGCTCGATGGCCGATACGCTGCCCAGCGACCGGCCCATCACCACCAGATGGCCGGTGCGGTCCTGACCGGCCAGCCAATCCCGAACCCAGGCCAAGATGCGGTGCGCGTCCCGGAGCATGGTGCCGACCGTGGGGGTGCCGGTGCTTTTTCCGTAGCCGCGATAGTCAACGGCCAGAAAGTTGAAGCCCTGCTCGTTGTAACGGGGCCCGACATCGTCATAATCCCCGACCACCTCGCCATTGCCGTGGAAAAAAAGAATATTGACCGCCGCAGGGTCTCCGGTCAGAAAAAATCTCCCCCCCAGCACCACCCCCGGCTCCACCTCTATCCCGTGGTCCTGGGCGCCCGCGGGCGGGGGCGTCGTGTCGTGTCGTGGATAAAAAAGCGCGGCCACAACCTCGGGGTGGTCAAGTTTCTCGTATGTGCGTGCCTGCTCCATGTGCTCCCCTTTAACCTGCATCCTGAACCGTTCCCTGCCCCGCGCAAACACGGAGCGAAAACGTCATGCAACTATACCCATTCAGAATGGTAATATCTACCCAATTTTCTTCGCTTTTTCTTTGCACAGTTTCGGGGTTTCAGGTATGACTGTCCTGAAGGCGCGAAAAGTGTGTTCGTTTGCCCAAAAATTACCCCAACCTCCTGTTTGCAACCGGCCTATGCATCTTGATTTTCCGCAACTCAATTTCCTGCTGATGTACTTCATCTATGGCCTGGCCTTCTTCAGCATGGGATTGGCCATGGCCCTTGAAGTCAGCCGCTCGCCCGATGTCGCCGAAGCCACGCTCCTCAAGCCCCTTGCCGTGTTCGGCTTTCTCAACGCCATTAGCCAATGGCTGGAGATCGTCATTCTGCCGGCCGTCTGGCAGGAAATTGCCATCCCGAAACCGCTCCTGCTGACCAAGCTTTTGTTCCTGACCCTCTCCTTTGCCGCCCTCACCGCCTTCGGGGTTCAGGCCTATCGCCCGGCCCGGCGCCGGGTGGCGGCGAGCCTGTATGTCAGCCTGGGCTTCATCCTGGTCTACGCCATCGTCATCGGCATCAATCACATCATCCCCTGGAAATCGCCCCCGAACTGCCTGCGCTGCGCCGATGCCCTGGCCCGCTACCTTCTGGCTCTGCCCGGCGCCATGCTCGCCGCCCTGGCCCTGAAAAACCATGCGCTCAAACACAAGGCGACCCATGCATCCCTGGCCAAATCCTACCGCCTTGCCGCCTGGGGCTTTGCCCTGTTCGGCCTGGCCCAGCTCTTTCCCGGCCGGGCCGAGATCTATCCGGCGCCCTTTATCAACGCCGAACTGTTCCGGGAAATAACCGGCATACCGATCCAGCTTGTCAGCACACTCCTGGCCCTGTTCACCATGGGCAACCTCATCCACGCCTCGCATCTTGCCGAAAAAGGCCGGCAACGGGAACTGCACCAGGCACAGCTGGAAAAATTCGCCGCCCTGGAACAGGTCCAGAGCGAGTTGCTGAAACGGAGGGAAATGCGCAGGGATCTTTTCCGCCATATCGTCCTGGCCCAGGAGGAAGAGCGCAGCCGCATCTCCAGGGAACTTCATGACGATACCGCCCAGATTCTCACCGCCGCCAGCCTGAACATGGCCGCTCTGAAAACCGTGGTCGGCAACGACCCCAAGGCCATCACCCTGCTGCAACGCTCCCAGGATCTCTGCCAGGAGATGTCGCAGGCCCTGTACCGGATGGTCCACGACCTGCGCCCCGCCCAACTCGATGATTTCGGCCTGGTCCCGGCGCTGCGCCACCTGACCGAGGAAAAATGGTTCAGCCGCAAAATCGCCATTTCCTTTGAGGCCATGGGCGACCAGCGACGGCTCGATCCGATGATCGAAACCGTTCTTTTCCGGGTGGCCCAGGAGGCGCTGACCAATGTGCTCCGCCATGCCCACACCGATTCGGCGAGCCTGCGCATCTTCTTTGAAAAAGACCAGATCACCCTCACCGTAGCGGACAAGGGCGCGGGATTCACCCCCGGCCTCAAAGGACAGGGGTTCGGCCTGGCAGGCATCTCCGAACGGGTGGAGCTGATCAATGGCAGGCTGGAGATCGATTCGGCCCCGGGCAAGGGAACCACCATCACCGTGGTTGCCCCGGCCAGACCCCGTCAGGTTATCCCGCCGGAGCCAGAGGCCGGACCAAGCCCTGCCCAGCCCGCGGCCTGAACCTCCCCGTCCTTTCCCGGTAGCGCGACAACCCGGCCGTCTGGGCGGCCACCAGAAAATCATCCCCCACGGTTTGCGTCCGGCAGCGAGGATGCTTATTGTGAAAAAAATCTTGCAGGAGCAGCACAATGGCCATGATCACCATCGACAGAAAAAAATGCAAAAAAGACGGAATCTGCGCGGCGGAATGCCCATTCAGCCTCATCGGGCTGACCGGCGAGGACGGTTTCCCTGAGATCCGCCCGGCCGCCGCCCGCCTCTGCATCCAGTGCGGGCATTGCGTGGCGGTTTGCCCCCACGACGCCCTGACCCTTGCCACCAAGTATGCCAACACCGCCCAGCCCATCGGCAACGGCTCCCCGCCCACCCTCAAGAAAACCGGGCAGCTTCTCACCTCCCGGCGCTCCATCCGCTCGTACGAGCACCAGACGATTCCCCGCGCCCATATCGAACAGCTGCTCGACCTGTGCCGCTGGGCCCCGTCCGCCAAAAACGAGCAGCCTGTGCACTGGCTGGTTCTGGAAACCCCCGAGGCGGTGCGCCATGTAGCCGGACTGGTCGTGGACTGGCTGCGGACCGGCAAGACCTATCCCGGCATCGTCACCGCCTGGGACCAGGGCAAGGACATGGTCCTGCGCGGCGCGCCCCATCTGCTGATCGCCCACGCCCACGAGGAAAGCCTCAAACCGGAGATCGACTGCACCATCGCCCTGACCTATTTTGATCTGGCCGCGGCCAGCTGCGAGATCGGCACCTGCTGGGCTGGTATCCTGATGGGCGCCGTGGCGGCCGGTTATCAGCCCCTGCTCGATGCCCTGGCCCTGCCCGAAGGCCACCACCTTTACGGAGCCATGATCTTCGGCTACCCGAGATTTCCCTATTTCAAAATCCCGGCCAGAAACGAGGCCCGGATCACCTGGCGCTCCTGAACCGCCCGCAAACAAAGGGGATGCACATGGACAACACTGCCGACAAGAAAAAGCCCGACCCGGAGCGGGTAGCCCTGCTCCGCTCCCTGCCCTTGGAAATCAAGAGCCGGATCACCGGGGAAGAGGCCCAGGCCTTCATGTATGGAGAGGATCCGCCGGAAAGCCTTTTGGAAAAACTGAAGGACTACCTGGAGTAAACAGCCAACCAGAATAGCAAATCCGTTCGGCCTGAGCCTGTCGAAGACCCGCAATGGCAAGGAAGAGAAACAATCGTTGCATCCAGCTCCGTCACCCCGGCGAAGGCCGGGGTCCAGAAATTCTTTCCTACTGGATTCCGGCCTTCGCCGGAATGACGGCACTTGATAACGAAACGCTTACTTGGGCTGGCAGCATTTCTTGTACTTCTTCCCGCTCCCGCAGGGGCAGGGTTCGTTGCGCCCGATCTTTTCGCTGGTCACCGGAACCCTCCCAGGATTCACCTTGCCGTCCACGTACAACCACTGCCCCTCTTCGCGGACAAACTTGGCCCGCTCATGCAACCGGTGATCCTGGCCATGCCCGGAGAAATTGGCGGCAAACTCCACCACCCCGGCCGTATCCCCTGCCCCGCCTGCCTCGGTTTCCAGCACCTCCAGGCCGTGCCAGACAAAACCCGCCTGATCGTCCAGATCAAAGCTGGCCGGCCGGGTGCTCCGGTGCCAGGAGCGCAGGATATAGGGCACATCCTGCACGGCAAAAGCGGTATAGCGTGAACGCATCAACGCCTCGGCAGTCGGCGCGGGCTGCCCCTTGAGAAAGGGCTCGCAACATTCGGCAAATTTCAGCCCCGTGCCGCACGGGCAAAGGGTTTTCTTCTCTTTCTCGCTCATCCCCACACCTTCCTTCAATATATTTGCTGGTCCCGGTTCGGGAATCCTTGTACATCCCCGCCGGACTGTGCCACAATATCTTTAATCTTCCCTCCCTTCAACCTCCTTCTGGGGTGTTCGCCATGAAAACAAAAAACTACCTGATCATCGGCAACGGCGTAGCCGGAACCACCGCGGCGGAAGCCATCCGCCAACAGGATCCCAAGGGCAACATCACCATCGTCGGCGAAGAGGATATCCCCTTTTACTATCGGATCAGGCTCAACGAATTCATTGCCGGGGATATCGGCGAAGACAAGCTCATCGCCAAGAAAGAGGCCTGGTACCAGGAGCAGCGCATCGACCTGCGGATCAACACCCGGATCACCGGACTCGATGCCGCCAAAAAGCGACTGACCACCGAGAGTGGCGAAAAATTGACCTTTGACCGGCTGCTCCTCGCCACGGGCAGCCACTCCTTCCTGCCGCCCATCGAGGGCATTGGCCAGCAGGGGGTGTTCGCCCTCCGCCACATCAAGGATGCCAGAGCCATCCTGGCCCAGGCCAAAAAGGTCGAGGAGGCGATCCTCATCGGCGGCGGCCTGCTCGGGTTGGAAGCGGGCAATGCCCTGCGCAGGCTGGGCAAAAAGGTCACGGTGATAGAATTTTTCCCCCGCCTCTTGCCCCGGCAGCTGGACAGCCGGGGAGCCGCACGGCTTCAAGAACTCATGGAGAAGATGGGCTTCAATTTCCGCCTCTCGGCCATGACCAAAACCATCACCGGCAACAACGGCCTGGCCGACGGCATTGTCCTCGAAGGCGGCGATACCCTGGCCGGACGAATGATCATCGTCTCCGCCGGGGTGAGACCCAATCTGGACCTGGCCAAGGGTGGAGGGCTTGCTTGCGACAAGGGAGTCATGGTGAACGACCGGCTGGAAACCAGCGCCGGCGACATCTATGCGGCAGGAGACGTGGCCGAGCACCGGGGAGTGGTCTCCGGCATCTGGCCTGCGTCCATGCAGCAGGGCAAGGTGGCGGGCGCCAACATGGCAGGCGGCGAGGTCGAATACCACGGCACCACCATGAGCAACATCCTTAAAGTCGCGGGCATCGACGTCGCCGCCGCGGGCAACATCGACGCGGAAGGCCGTTACGAAGCGCAGGTGGTCAGTTCCGACACCGTCTACAAAAAACTGGTCATCGAAAACAACCGGATCATCGGCTGCATCATGGTGGG
>JBAYUD010000044.1:0-22383 GCA_041675265.1 Desulfurivibrionaceae bacterium
CCGCGGCCATAATAGAGGGTCGCCCCTTCCGCGCCGGCCTGCATCGCCGCCTCCACCACCCGGTCGGCCTCGCCGCGCTGAACTATGCAGGTTATCAGATTCGGATTCACATTTTCCATACATCCCCCCTTCTCAACTGAGGTGCCGGGACGGTGTCCCAGATCGGAATTGACACCGGCCAATTTCCCCAATATGTTTATCGTTGTAAAACAAATTATCGAGCGCAAGCAGGCCATTGTCAAGCAATCTCGGCAATAGCCCAAAAATATCCTTCCCAGGGAAAGATGCCCTCTCCCCGGCTTTTCCCGAGAGTTTCAAAAACCGGCCATGGAAAACTTCATCCTCACCGTCTCCTTTCTCCTCATGGGCATGGGGTTGCGGCGCCTGCCCCGTTTTCCCAAGGAAACCGCGCAGGTTCTCAACCTGTTTGCCATATACCTTTCCCTCCCGGCCCTGGTCTTGCTCAAGGTGCCGCAGCTGCATTTTTCCGTGGAGATCCTGACGCCGGTCATCATGCCCTGGGCCATGCTCGCGGTTTCCGCCCTGCTGATCGTCATTCTCGGCAAGCTTCTCGGCTGGGAGAAAGAGATTACCGGCGTCCTGCTGCTCCTGATTCCCCTGGGAAACACCTCATTTTTCGGCATTCCCATGGTCCAGGCTTTTTTCGGGGAGAGCGGCGTTCCGTACGCTGTGCTCTATGATCAACTGGGTTCTTTCCTGGCCCTCTCCACCTATGGAGCTGTGGTTCTTGCCCTGTATGGCGGCGGGGGCAAGCCGACCATGGGATCGGTGCTCGCCCGGGTTGTCGGTTTCCCGCCCTTCATCGCCCTGATTCTCGCCCTTGCCTGCCGATCCCTGCCCTTTCCCGCGCCGCTGCTCACCTTGCTCAATGGTCTGGCCGCGACCCTCGTCCCGGTGGTCATGGTCGCGGTTGGTTTTCAGCTGAGCCTGCGCCTCAGCCCCGAGGTTATGAAGCCCCTGGGGGCGGGGCTCATTATCAAGTTGGCCGTTGCCCCGCTGGTCGCCCTTCTTTTCTGCCGGACCCTCGGCCTCGATAGCCTTGCCGCCCGGGTAGCGGTTTTCGAAGCCGGGATGCCGCCCATGGTTTCCGCAGGCGCCCTAGCCATCATGGCCGGACTTTCGCCGAAGCTTACCGCGGCCCTGATCGGCCTTGGCATCATGCTTTCCTTTATTACCCTGCCGCTGCTCTCCCGCCTTCTCTGAGCGGAGACGACAGACTCCCTTTTGCCCACGGCCCGGGCCTGGCGCCTTGCCGGTGCATCTTGGCGCCGCAGGCCCGGCAGCCCGGGGGGCCAAGGCCTGGCGCTGGGCGCGGCGCTCGCTGTCTTTTTTAGCCACGGGAAGCGCCGCCCTTTTCTCGCGATCCAGACCCGTGACATACATGGCCGTGGAGATCGTCCCCGGCGTGGGGGTGAAATCCTGAAACTGCCGGGGGGCAAGGCCCAGGGCAGCGAGGCGCGCCGCCATCCTCTCCATGTCGCCAAGGGTGCAGCCCGGATGCGAGGAAATCAGATAGGGGGTGAAATGAAAGGTTTTCCCTGCCTTTTTGCCGATCTCCCGGCACAGGGCAAGAAACTCCTCCAGCACCGCCACGCCCGGCTTGTGCATGAGCTGGAGCACCTTGTCCTCGGTGTGCTCCGGCGCGATCTTCATCGCCCCGGGAGTATGGTGCAGCAGCAATTGCCGCAGCAGCCTGGGCGTCCTGGTCAACAGCTCCATCCTCAGCCCGGAGGAGACAAAAAGATGCTTGACCCCGGCACAATCCGCCACTGCCGTAAGCAGACCGAGCATCGCCTGTTCGTCGATCCTGAAGAATGTGCACACCTTGGGATACAGGCAATCATGCCGTTTGCAGGGCTGGGGGCTGCTGCAACCCGTGCCGTACAGATTGGCGGTGGGGCCGCCCAGATCGCTGATGGTGCCGGAAAAGTCCTTCTGCCCGGCCAGCCGCCGCGCCTCCCGCACCACGGATTCCCGGCTCCTGCTGATGATTTTTGGCCCCTGGTGCCTGGAGATGGCGCAGAAGGAGCAATTGCCGCAACAGCCGCGCACTATGGTGATCGAATCCCGGATCATCCGGCAGGCCGGGACATCGCCGCAGGTAGGATGGGGTTGGCGGCTGAAAGGCAGGCTGTACAATTCGTCCAGCTCTGCCGTGGTGAGCGGATCGGCGGGCTGGTGCTGCACCACCCAGGCGGCCTGCTGATGCTGCAAAATGGACTCGGTTGCATAGGATCTGGCCAGACGGTCCACAGTGAGTTCGGCCTCAAGAAACAGGGACGGATCCGCCTGTATTTCCGCCCAGGAAGGCAGAACCACGGGGGCGGCAAGCCCGCGCGCCTCCATGTCCCTTTGGGTCAACCGTTCACAGGTGCCGGGAATACCGGCCAGATCCCGGCCCTTGGCAAGCCGGGACGCCACCTCCAGCACCGCCCGCTCCCCCATGCCGTAGATCAGCAGATCTCCCTTGGCGTCGGTGAGCACCGAACCCCGCAGCCGCTGCTGCTGGTAATCGTAATGCACGAACCGGCGCAACGACGCTTCCAGCCCGCCCAGGACCACCGGGGTTGAGGGATACGCCGCCCGGGCAAGGTTGCTGTAGAGGATGGTGGCCCTGTCCGGCCTGCGCCGCATCTTTTTTTCCGCCTGGAGGCCGAAATAGGGGTTGCCGCCGGGGGAATAGTCGTCACGGTCGCGAACCTTGGCGTTGCCGCTGTAATTGGCCACGATGGAGTCCAGGTTGCCCGCGGTTATGCCGAAAAAAAGGCGCGGTTCGCCGAACCGACGGAAATCATCGGGGATGTGGTGGCGGGGCTGGGAAAGAATGGCCACCCGGTAGCCATTGGCCTCAAGCAAACGGCCGACCAGGGCCACGCCAAAGGAAGGATGATCCACATAGGCATCCCCGGTGACCAGCACCACATCAACATGCTTCCAGCCCCGGGCCTCCATCTCCGCCCGGGAGGCCGGAAGGAAGTCGCCTGTTTTTTCGTGCGCCAAGAGTTCCTCTCCTTCTCCCGGGAAATGAAAAGAGCCGGGAGCGCTTCTGTTTATAATCCAATTCCGTTATGATATAAAGAAGACACTGTAGGACACACGGGTTTTGCCTTGTCCTGAATCTGAACCAAACACCGGAGACTCCCCATGCAGGAATCCCCCTACCTGGAAGGCCAAGGCTTTCTTGTGGACAAGCTGCACCAGCTTCCCTTTCTCGGCTCGCTGAGCGACAAGTATATCAAACATATCCTGCGCCTCAGCAAGATCCGAACCTATGAGGATGGGGAGACCATCACCCCGGAAGGAGCCTATGACAACTGGGTGTACGTCCTTTTCTCCGGGGCGGTACGGGTTGTCAAACACGGCAAGGAGATCGCCAGGATAGAAGAGATCGGCGGCGCCTTCGGCGAGCTTGCCGCCGTCGACGGCAAAGCCCGTTCCGCCTCGGTGCAGGCCATCGGCCCCACGGTCTGCCTGGCCATCGATGCCTCCTTCATGAGTGAGGCTGCCGAGCCCCTGGAGCAGGCGCTTTTTGTCTCCGTCATGTACCGCCTGTTCACCGAGGTCATTGCCCAACGGTTGCGCGCCGCCAACGAGGAGCTGGTCAGGGTGCGCTCGGAGCTCGACCGACTGAAAAAAAACCAGAAATAACCTCGCCGATCCTGGACTACCACCATATTTCCAGCCGATCCACAAGGGGCTTTTGCTTCCCTTGAAGATTTGGTACTATGCCGCTTCATGTGCCACCCCCGAAACTCAACCTGTGCAGGACACCCGGTATGGATTCAACAAAGCCCCTGGCTGGCGGCGTCCCCATGGTCAACATAGACGGCGCCAGGATTCGCCGGATCAGGGAAGAAAAAGGGTTAACCCAGCTCTATGTCGCCACGGTGGTCGGAGTCACCACCGACACCATCTCCCGCTGGGAAAACCGCCGCTATCCCAACATCAAAAAAGAAAACGCCGTCAAACTGGCCGAGGCCCTGGAAATCCAGGTGGCGGACATTATTGATCACGGCCGGCCCGCAGCCCCAACAGAAGAGCCACCTGCACAAATTTCCGAGGTGGTGCTCAAGGAGGAGCCAGCCCCTCAGCCAACCGCGCCGGAAACCCCACCTGTGCTCGAAGCAGATGCACCGCAAACAACCGCGCCGCCGGTATCCCCCCCACCCAGGCCCCGGATTGCCCGGCAACCTGTTCTCCGCTCCGCTCTCCTGCTGCTTGCCGTTGCCGGCCTCGCCCTGTTCTGGTGGCAGAATGCAAACGATGGGGAAAATCAGGTGGCGGCCTTAAGAACCTTGCCCGCGCACGCAACTCCCGGCGTGCCTTTTCCGGTGGTCATTGAAGTGACAACCAGCGCCTCCAGCCCGTTCTCCCTGATTCTCAAGGAAACCCTTCCCCCGGACTGCATACCTGCCCAGGGGAAACCGCAGTTTGTCTTCCAGGAAAGCGATCCCCCGGTGCTCAAGTGGATCGGCAAGATCACCGGCGAGCACGGTGTATACAGCTACCTCGCCAAGCTTAGGCCCGATACGAAGATGGCTTCCGTCCGTCAATTCACCGGGGGGATTACGGTCCGCTCGGACGACAACCCCAGCATCCCGGTCTCCGGGACCGACACCCTGGAAGCAAGCCCCTTTCATTGGGCGGACGGCAACAGCGATGGCCGGATAGACGATGAGGAGCTGCTTTCCGTGTACGAAACCTACGGCGGGATCGAAGGGTTGCATTTCGGCAAAAAGCAGATCGAGGAAATCTGGGCGGCCAACGGCTACCGCTGGAATCCTGAAACGCGCAGCTATGAAATTCTCCAGTAACCACCCGACAGGAGGAACAGAAAATGACGGCTGAAAAAATCCATGCCCGCGCCATGGGCCTGCTTTTCCTGGCGCTGTTCCTGCTTTTCTCCCTGCCGGGAAACCTGCTTGCGGGCACCGCTTTGGTCAGCGGCCAATACCTGAGTGGAGCCGGACAGGATATCCAGCTGCGGATCACCGTGGCCAGCCCCTCCCCCACCACCCTGATCGTGATTCAGAATCTGCCGATCGGCACGATGATCGAAGCCGCAACCCCTGCCTTTAGCCAATACGATGCAAGCAAAGGCGAAGTGAAATGGCTGCTGACCAAAGTCGGCCCCGGCAGCTATAGCGTCACCCTGCGCCTGCAGCGTGCCGTGGCTTCCGGGGCAATCAGCGGAGAAATCCGCTACAAGGAACCGGCCAGCGGCCGGATGATCAATCTGCCCATCAGGCCATGAGCTGAGCCCGAAGCCTATTTTCTTGCCTTATCAAGCACGCTGCGGCAGATCTTGGCAAGATCATGGATGGAAACGGGCTTCATCACATAGCCTTGAATTCCCAAGGCTATGGCCTTCTCTTCGGTGAACACCTCGCTGAACCCGGTACACAGGACAATCGGCAGCCCTGGCCGTATGGCAAGGATGTGCTTGGCCAATTCGCCGCCGGTCATGTTGGGCATGGTGTAATCGGTGACAACCAGGTCAAAATTATCCGGCTGGGAACGGAACAGCTCCAACGCCTCGATGCTGCTGGTTCTGGTGGTAACCTGATAGCCGAGGTAGACGAGAATCCTTTCCCCCAGCTCGATGAGCGCGGCCTCGTCATCAACCAGCAACACCCGTTCCTTGCCGGTTGGGGGGGCATCGGCCACCGCAACCGCAACGGTTTCCGCAACGGCTTCCAGCACCGGAAAATAGAGGCTGAAGTTCGTTCCCTGCCCCGGGATGCTCCGCACCTCGATCCCCCCGCCATGGCTGGTGACAATGCCGTGGACCACGGACAACCCCAGGCCGGTGCCTTCTCCCCGCTCCTTGGTGGTGAAAAACGGATCAAAGATTTTATCAAGGATGGCTTGCTCGATACCATGCCCGGTATCACGCACCGTGAGCCGGAGGTAGTTGCCGGGCGACAGGGAAAATGTGCGAAGGACCGGCTCCTCTTTCAGATACACCTGGGCAAGCCCGACCTCAAGCACCCCCCCGGCCTCCCGCATGGCATGGCCCGCATTGGTGCAAAGATTCATCAGCACCTGATGGATCTGGGTGGGGTCGGCCATGATCTTCCCATTATCCTGCCCGATTATTTGTCGTATCTCAATGGTTGTCGGCAATGAGGCCCGCAGCATCTTGAGGGTTTCCTTGATGATGGGCGCGACATTGACCGGGGTCTTGGCCATTTCTCCCTGTCTGCTGAAGGCAAGGATGTGGGCGACCAGATCCTTGGCCCTGCCGCTCGCCCTGCGCACCTCGGTGAGCGTATCCCGGAGCGATCCTTCCCCTGCCTCAAGCAGGGCCAGCTCCGTGTAGCCCATGATGGCGGCGAGAATATTGTTGAAATCGTGGGCGATCCCGCCTGCCAGGGTGCCGATGGCCTCCATCTTCTGGGAATGCCGCAGCTGGGCCTGCAAATCATCCCGCTCCGTTCTTTCCCGCACCCGTTCCGAGATATCGCGGACAATGCCGACGGCCCACCAGCCCTCTTCCTGGCGCAGGGCGGAAATGGTGAGCTCCACCGGGAACTCCTTGCCTCCCTTACGCTGGGCGGTCATCTCCAGGATCTGCCCGATGGCGTTTCCCTCCCCGCTGGCCCAAAACCGCGCCGCCCCTTTTTGAAACTCAGGCCCAAATCTGGCCGGCATGATCAGCTCGTGGAGATCGCGACCCAGGGTCTCGCTCTCGGTATAGTCAAAGATCCGCTCGGCCGCGGGATTCCAGTAGACAACCCGGCCATGGTCGTCCATGAGGATGATCGCGTCCTGGGCAATGCTGGCAATGGTCCGGTAGCGGTTTTCACTGGCGACGAGATCGCGCAGAACCTTTTTCTTTTCGGAGATATCCTTGAAACTGACCACGGCCCCGACCAGCCGCCCTTCTTCCCGGATGGGAGTGCTGGTGTATTCAACGGAAAAACCCGTGCCGTCCTTGCGCCAAAAAAAATCATCCTCGCGATGATGGATCTCGCCATCTTGCAGGGTACGGTAAATTGGGCACTCGACATCCGGAAAATGGCACCCGTCCCGACGGCTGTGATGCCAGATGCCGTGGCTTGGCTGGCCGACAAGCTCTCCGGCTTCATAGCCCAGCATCCTGAGAGCCTGGGGGTTGACAAAGGTATGATTCCCCTGGGAATCAAGGCCGAAAATCCCCTCGCCCACGGCGTCGAGGATCAACTGATTCTGCCGGCAAACCCTCTGAAACTCGCGCTCCACCTTTTCGCGCCTGGCAATGTCGTACTGGAGCTGGGTTGAGGTTTGAGACAGGGCGACATCCTTGCTGACAATGGTCTCCCGAAGATTTTCCTGCTTCGTGGCCAGCCTGCGGTCCAGCCTGGCAATGTAGAAGTAAAAAAACAGGAAAAGCAAGATCGCGATGGCAAGCCCCACCCCGCCGAGATACACGCCCATGGTCCAGAGGGAAACCACTTCGCTGGTAACGTCCTGCATCATGACCAGAAGGCCAATGGGATGACGGGAAGGATCGAGGAGATCGATCATCCCACCCCTGAAATTCCTTTTCCCTTCGGCAAAATCAAAGGTTCTGACTCCCTGCTTGGTGGACTCGGCCGCGAGGATCGTGCACAATTTTCCTTCCCCGACCGGCGAGGTTCGCGCCAGAATCACACACTGGGCCAGATCCTCCCAGCTGCCGCTCCTGCGGCCTGCCGCCGCCTCGGCCGCCCACTGTTTCCGGTCAACCCCACCCTTGTTCGCGGTGAGGAATATCTCGTAGCCAAGACGCTCCTTGAGCCCGGGGGCAAAATGGCCGACATCCCGGCTCAGTTCCACATAGCCCGCGCCCTCCCCCCCAATAATCCAGGGAACCACAACCCGCAAAAGGAAGCGGCCATTGCGGTCGAGCTCCAGACCATGGGCCATCCCCTGCGTGAGGGAAGCCTGGCGAAGGGTCTGGTGCTCCGGGATCTCGCCCACCAGCGCCCGATTGTCCGCGGAAAAAACAAGCTTTCTCCCGGCATCGGCAAGAAACAGCTGCACCGCGCCGGAGACGTCAACCACGGCGGGATCGAGGCGGGAGAGAATCTCCGTGATTCGGGAAGCATCCCTGGCCAGGAAGGCTTCCTGCAAGGGGACATCCGCCTGCAGGAGTTCAATCCGCTTCCGCAACTGCCCCGCTTCCGTCGCAAGCAGGGACTGGAACAGCTGCTGCCCGCGAAGCGCCTCATCATGCAGATGCTGATTGGTATTCTGCTGTTGGACCCACCGCATCCCATACAACGAGGCGGCAAGGCTGAAAACAAGGGCGAAGGCCAAGGGAAAAACCAGCGGCAGGGTGATACTTTCTCTATTTTTCCGCATTTCAGCCATGGTATTCTCTGTATTGACAACGGTATCGTTGGCCGCGCGTCCGAAATTATCCCGGGAGTTTTCCCCTGAAAACCAGGACGGATTCGGGGGACCGCGCGCATGTCACATCAGTTACATTGCATACAATCGACCCTTGGATGTCAAGGGCAAAACAGTCCACTTTCCTGGGAGATCCCGCACCATGCAGAATCTGGAGCCCGCTGATTTACCGGACCGCCGGAAATTTCTCTTCGACTCGGGAAGAGTGCTGGTCATGCTCTCCTCTTTCAGCGCCTTGATCTGCTCCTGCACCAATAAAGATGCCCAAAAAAGCGAGCTCGCCGAGCTGGTGATCGAACAGGGCAGGATTGTTCTCAACCTGGAGGAACGCCGCTACCAGCCACTCAACACCATCGGCAACGGCCTGAAAATCGAGATCAACCGTCAGGAAAAACCCCTTATCATCACCAGGGTCACGGAGACACGGGTCGCGGCCTTTTCCTCGCAATGCACCCATGCTGGCTACGAAGTTCTGCTGCCGGAGCAAGGGATACTTGCCTGCGCAAGCGGCCACGGCGGAGCCTTTAACCTCGAGGGGAGGGTGACGGCGGGGCCGGCCAAAAGCAACCTGCCAAGCTACCCGGCCCAACTGACCGGCAACCGGGTCTATGTCGACTATCCCATTTAGCCAAATATGTAAGAAATGGGTTTACGGGCAACAACCACATTGATCTTGCGCATCTTTGCCCTGATCAGGTATGGTGTTGCCCCGTACCTTCCCTTGCAAGGGAGTTGCCTTTCCAACCAAAAACACCAAGGACACGCCAGATGAAAAAGATAGCAGTATTGGCCGGCGACGGCATCGGCCCGGAAGTCATGCAGGAAGCGATCAAGGTTCTGGACGCGGTCCAGAAGAAATTCGGTTTCAGCCTTACCTACGAACATGCGGATGTGGGCGGCTGCGCCATCGATAACCACGGCGAGGCCCTGCCCGCCTCGACCCTTGCCGTGTGCGAGGCCAGCGACGCCATCCTTTTTGGTTCGGTGGGCGGCCCCAAGTGGGAATCCCTGCCCCCGGCCCAGCAGCCGGAACGCGCCGCCCTGCTGCCGCTGCGCAAACATTTCGAGCTGTTCTGCAACTTCCGGCCAGCCCGGATCTTCAAATCCCTGGCCGCGGCCAGCCCCCTGCGGGCTGATATCGTGGGGGACGGCTTCGACATCCTTTGCGTGCGGGAGCTCACCGGCGACATCTACTTCGGCCAGCCCAAGGGCCGCGAGGGTTCCGGCCCCAACGAAAAGGCCTACGACACCATGGTCTACCACCGCTGGGAGATTGAGCGCATCGCCCGCCGCGCCTTTGACGCGGCCCGGTTGCGCCGCAAGATCGTCACCTCGGTGGACAAGGCCAATGTGCTGACCACCATGGTGCTCTGGCGGGAGGTGGTCATCGAGATCGCCAAGGAATACCCGGACGTTACCCTGAACCACATCTACGTGGACAACGCCACCATGCAGCTGGTAAGAAACCCGCACCAGTTCGACGTCATGCTCTGCGGCAACATGTTCGGCGACATCGTTTCCGACGAATGCGCCATGATCACCGGCTCCATGGGGCTGCTGGCCTCGGCCAGCCTCAACGAAGAAGGCTTCGGCCTCTACGAGCCCGCTGGCGGCTCCGCCCCGGACATTGCCGGCAAGGGCATTGCCAACCCCATCGCCCAGATCCTTTCCGCGGCGATGATGCTGCGTTTCAGCCTGGATCAGGGCGCGGCGGCGGACGCCATTGAAGCGGCGGTTGCCGCGGTGCTCGACAAGGGCGTGCACACCCCGGACATTGCCGTGGACAAGAGCAAGGCTATTGGCACCGCTGCCATGGGCGACGCAATAGTTAAAGAATTGCAGCAGTAATACTTCAGATAACTCTATCAAATCACGAGGAGCATCATGAGCGACTTGACCGCCACAATGACAACGAGCAAAGGCACCATCACCCTCAGGCTGTTTGCCGAGAAAACCCCCATCACCGTGGCCAACTTTGCCAATCTCGCCCAACGCGGTTTTTACAACGGTCTCAAATTCCATCGGGTCATCCCGGACTTCATGGTCCAGGGCGGCTGCCCCAAGGGCACCGGCACCAGCGGCCCAGGCTATGATTTTGAGGACGAATTCGATGCCAGCCTCGGCCACACCAAACCGGGCATCCTCTCCATGGCCAACGCCGGGCCCGGCACCAACGGCAGCCAATTCTTCATCACCCATGTCCCCTGCCCCTGGCTAGATGGCAAGCACACGGTGTTCGGAGAAATCACCGGCGAAAACGACCAGGAAGTGATCGACAGCATCCGCCAGGGCGACACCATTACCACGGTGACCATCGAAGGCGATGTGGCCGGACTTTTTGCAAAGGTGCCGGAAAAGCTCAAGGCCTGGAATCTCGCGATCAGCATGCGGTTTCCCAACCTTCCCCCGGCTCAATGAGATCGACCGGAAGCAATTGCGACACCCCAAAAGAATAGCTTTTGCCTTGCTGCCTCAACCCGCCTGCACAGACGGGTTGAGGCAGGTTTTTTTGGAGGATTGGAAACAAGAGAATACTCCCGCACGACTCGCAACCGAGAAGGGGAATTTCATGAAACGTTCACGGCACATTTGCCTCACCCTCCTTGCCTCTCTATCGCTGGCGGCCTGCGACTCCGAGGAACCGACCCAGAGGGCCATGTATCTCACCCGGCAGGCGTGTGTTGAAGACTGGGGCAGCGATGACGAATGCGAAGACGACGACAACGACGGCCACTGGCATGGACCGCACTATTACTACCATAGCGGCCGGCCGTATTACTATTCCAAAAACTCAAAAGCCCCCATGGCGGTGCCAGCCAGCGCCCAATTCTCAAGGGTGAGCGCAGGCTCCGCCTCGCCCCGCGCGGCCGCGGTCACTTCCTCCTCCATATCCCGCGGCGGTTTTGGCGGACGGTCCTCCTTTCACAGCGCCTCGTCATGAAACGGCTTGAGGTGCCGGTGCGCGAACGCTGGCAAGAACGCTTCGATGAAATGGGGTTTTCCTTCCACTCCATGGACGGCCTCTATTGGCGCGAAGGCGTTTGCTATGAATTCACCAGCGGGGAGATCGACTACCTGGAGGATGTGACCCTTACCCTGAACGATATGTGCCTGGAGGCTGTCGACCATGTCCTGCGGAAAAATCTCTTTCACCGGCTCCAGATTCCGGTGGCGTGGGAAGAGTGCATCCGCAGATCCTGGGGACGCCGCGACACCTCGCTCTATGGCCGTTTCGACCTTGTCCATGACGGCGAGAGCGAGGCAAAGCTCATCGAGTACAACGCCGACACGCCCACCTCGCTCTTTGAGTCGTCCATCGCCCAATGGATCTGGCTCGCGGATCTCTTCCCCGCCTGCGACCAGTTCAACTCCATCCACGAAAAGCTCCAGGAAGCCTTTGCCGGGCTGAAAAGGGGCATGGCCTCCGAGGAGGCCATGCATTTTGCCTGTGTCCGCGACCACGAGGAGGATCTGGTCACTGTCGAGTATCTCCGGGATGTGGCCCTGCAGGCAGGGATCGACGCGAGGCATATTTTTGTCGAGGATATCGGCTACAGCGATCAGGACCGCAGCTTTCGGGATCTTGACAACCTGCCCATCGCGAACTTTTTCAAGCTCTATCCCTGGGAATGGCTCATGGCCGACGAGTTCGGCCCCCATCTTCTGAAAGACCCATTCCGGATGATCCTGGAACCGGCCTGGAAGATGGTGCTCTCGAACAAGGGGATCCTCCCTATCCTCTGGGAGATGTTTCCAAACCACCCCAACCTGCTGGCCGCCTCCCTGTCGCCCCTGGACGGAGTAACCCACAGCGTCAGGAAACCGTTTTTTTCGCGGGAAGGGGCAAACATCGCGGTATTTGCCGGCAGCGAGATTATCCAGGAAACCGGCGGCAACTACGGGGAGGAAGGCTATATCTATCAGGAGTACCGGGAGCTGCCCCGCTTTGGGGAAAACCATACCCTGGTCGGCTCGTGGATTGTCGATAACCGCCCGGCAGGCATCGGCATCCGGGAGGACTCGACCCCCGTCACCAAGAATTCGTCAACCTTTGTGCCCCATTTCTTCAAACCTTAAAAGAGGATCGATCACCATGGATCTTGCCAACAATCTTCCGGGTCTGGCCAACTTTGCCGTCTATTTCGGCATTTCGGTGCTTCTGCTCGTTGCCTTTGCGGTTCTGTATTCCCGGGTCACGCCCTACCGCGAATTTACCCTGATCGCCGACGGCAATGAGGCTGCGGCCTACAGCTTTACCGGCGCGCTGATCGGATTTGCCCTGCCGCTCGGCAGCGCCATCGCCCACAGCGTGGCGCTGGCCGACATGGTGCTCTGGGGAATTGTCGCCCTTGTGGTGCAGATCCTCACCTTTCTCATGGTACGGGTGATCTTTCCGAATCTCGTCGCCGATATTCCCGCCAACAAGGTTTCCAAGGGGATCTTTCTGGGGGCGGTATCCATTGCCGTCGGCATCCTGAACGCCGCCTGCATGACCTATTGATCCTTCCAGGACCGTAAGCGCGGCTTTCGGTTCCAGACATAAAAAAAGGCGGGGAAACCCCGCCTTTTTTTATTATCCCTGCAACACCAAAGGATCAGGGCATCATCTTCAAACTTTGCGCGGCATTGACATTGCCATTGGCAGCGGCCTTCTGGTACCACTTCTTGGCCTCGCCCATATCCTGCTTCACCCCGCCGCCGATCTCGTACATGTAGCCAAGATAGTACTGGGCATCCGGGTCATTCTGCTTGGCTGCCTTCTGCCACCAGTTGACCGCTTCCTGGTCGCTCTTTTTCACGCCCTTGCCCAGGCTATACATGAAACCAAGGCGGTACTGCGCCTTGACCTGTCCCATGGCCGCCGCCTCGACAAAGAGCTTGTGGGCCTGGGCATAATCCCGGGGTACCCCTTCGCCCTTGAAGAATCGCAACCCTTCCTCGTACAGACCGTTTTTGTCCTTGGCAACCGGCGCCGGAACGGGATGGGCGGCCGGGACCGGCGGGGCAGCCTTGGCAACCTGCTCCGGCTTGGCCACCTCCTTCACCGCACCCTTGATCTTTTTCTCCTCCGGCTCCAGGGCTTTCGGCTCTGCCTGGACGCGCACCTCCTCGACCTTTGCCTGGGGGGGCACCGGCGCGGCAGCCACGACAACCTTTTGCCCTACCTGCAACTGCGCCCTGGCCGAAGCGTGACCCTTTTCCGCGGCAAGAGCCCACCACTTCCTGGCCTCATCCGTATTCCTGGCCACCCCCTTGCCCTGACTGTACAGATTGCCAAGCCGGAACATGGCCTCGGCCTGTCCGTTTTCCGCTGCCTGCTGATACAGCTTCGCGGCCTGGGCAAGGTCTTGCTCCATGGGATCTGTCCCGTTCTCGAATTTCATGCCCTGGGCATACACGGAATCCGGCCCGCCTTGGCCGGGTGCATTCCAGACCCGGATCGAGCCATCCAACCCGGCGGAAACGAGATATTTCCCGGTGGAGGGAATAGCCAGGGAGGTCACGGAAAGATCGTGCCCTTCATAAAAGTTGAACAACCTGCCCCCTGTTTTTTGCCAGGATAAGATATGCCTGCTTTGGGTGGCGGCCATGACATAACGGCCATCAGGGGAATAGGCCACGCTGTTCACCGGATCCAGCTCTGGATCCCGCAAAACCCTCAACCGCGCGCCGGATTCGGCATCCCAGACATACACCGAACCATCCCGGCTGCCGGTGGCAAACTCCTTGCCGTCAGGGGAATAGGCCACGCAGAGCACCCAATCGGCATGCCCTTGGATAGACCGGATCAGGCGGACATTGACGGCATCCCACATCTGGATCTTGCCGTCCCAGTTCTCGGTGGCGACAATATTCTTGCCGTCCGGCGAATAGGCAAGGGCCAGAAGATTATTCTTGGTTTCCTTCTGGGTGGTTTCAAGGGTTCCATACCTGACGTTCCAGATCCGGAGGGTATTGTCGTTGCCCACCGAGGCAATGCGATTTCCATCCGGAGAAAAAGCCAGGTCCGTAATCAGCTGGGTGTGTTCCCGCATGTCCTGCACAAGTTGACCGTTTGTCAGATCCCAGACCTGCACGGCATTGCCGCGACGCCCTCCCGCCGTCACCGCGGCGGCAAGCAACTGCCCATCCGGGGAAAAGGCCACGGCATCCGCGCCTTGCAAACCCTTGCCCAGGGTGAGGAGCACCTTGCCGGAATTAAGATCCCAAACCTTGACGGTCCCATCATCTCCCGCGGAGGCGATTTTCTGGCCGTCGGCAGAACAGGCCACCCCATTGATGATGTCCGTTTTTTGTCCGGGAATGGTTTTCACGAGATCAGGATTGCCCGAGGCGCCGGAGGGCGTGGCGGAGAGAACAAGAAAAACGTAACCCAGAAGAACACAGCCCAGCCCCTGACAACCCGGATTTTTCCCCCAACGCGAAAGAATGCGATGCAACACAGTCATGCCCCCTCCAACAAATATTTTTGTGTACCGCGGATCAGAAAGAAACGAGATGTTGCGAAGCTTGCCAACTCTGCCGGCAACGCATCATTGTATATACAGAACGGGCTGGAATACAAGCGGGATATTGCGCATAAAAAAAGGCAGGCGGATACCTGGTATCCGCCTGCCCTATGCGCCCGACAATCACCACCTGCTTATTTTGCAAATGGACTGGCCAACTCCTTGACCTTGCCTACTTCCTCTTTAAGGGAAGCGACCTCTTTCACGCCCGGCACGGTTTCTTCCGCCTCGCGCAATCCTTTCTTAAAGGATGAGATGGCCTTACCGAGGCCGGAGCCGATTTCCGGCAGCTTCTTTCCGCCAAAAACCAAAAAAGCGATGCCCAAGATAACAATCAATTCCGGAGTTCCCAAGCCGAACATATCAATTCTCCTTTTTTAAATCGTTACAAGCAAACGTTCAATATCGTGATCAGGCGGGGCCGGAGCCCCCTTCCTTGTCTTTTTCCTCGATCTTTTCCTGCTTGTCCGCATCACGGGTGGCTTTTTTAAAGTTCTTGATGCCCTGCCCGATTCCAGAGCCGATCTCAGGCAGCTTGCCCGCCCCGAAGATGATGACGATTATCACCAAAATAACGATGAGCTCCGGCATTCCAAGTCCAAACATGAGAAACCCCTTTCAGCGGACAACGTTTATGATGGGTCAGCCCGACAATACAATCAGAAAAACAATTTCCTATGTATACCATAAGGAGGGGAAGAAGCAACCCCCCTTTTCATCCCGGATGGCTCGACCAACCAGACAGGGGCTCACTGATATTCCCGTTTACACGGGTAATACTTTGTATTACGATTACACAATACCTTTTACGCCTCCAGGGGAAAATCATGCGCAACAAAAAACAAGAAACCATCACCTTCAAGGCCGATGAAACGCTGGCCGAAGCCCTGCACAAGGTGCCCAACAAATCGGAATTCATCAGAAACGCCATTCTGAACGCCCTGGAAAACGGCTGTCCGCTCTGCCAGGGCACCGGCATTCTGACCTCGGAACAACGCACCCACTGGGCCAAATTTCTCAACACCCATTCCCTGCAGAAATGCGATGCCTGCAAGGCCGTGCATCTGGTCTGCGGAAGCGAGGAAAGCCCATGCCGACATTGAACCTTGCCCAACTCATTGCAGCCGCTGTTCTTTTTCTGACCTTCCCCTGCTGGGCAATCGACGCCCTCGCCGCCCCGGCGACGCCAACAACAAAAACGCGGATCTTTGTCACCGTGCCGCCCCAGGCATATCTTGCCGAAAGAATCGGCGGCGACGCGGTGGAGGTGCATACCCTGGTGGGCAAAGGGCAAGACCCGCACACCTTTGAGCCGACCCCGCGCCAGGCAGCCGCCCTGGCCGGAGCCAGCCTGTTTTTCACGGTGGATATCCCCTTTGAGAGGCAACTTGCAGCCAAGGTCGCGGCCAGCAACCGCAATCTGCGGATCGTGGATTCCACCAAAGGGATCGTCCGCCTGCCGCTCCCGGAAGAGCACCACGCAACACACGCCAAGGACGAGCACGGCGACGGCAACGAGGCAGACCCACATCTCTGGCTGGCCACGGCCAACCTGCGGATCATGGCCGACAACATGGCGGCCGCAATGAGCGTCGCCATGCCGGAGCGCAAGGAAGCCCTGCACAAAAATCTCGCCTCCCTCCAGCGCGAGATCAGCGAACTGGACAAACGGTTGACCGCTGCCCTGGCCCCGCACCGGGGCAAAACCTTTTATGTGTTCCATCCGGCCTTTGGTTATTTTGCCCAGGCCTACGGCCTGAAACAGAAGGGTGTGGAGATCGGCGGCAAGTCCCCCACCCCGAGGCAGCTCAGCGGACTTATCCGCCAGGCCAGGGAGGATCGGGTGCGCACCATCTTTGTCCAGCCGCAATTCGACAGCAAGAGCGGCGCCACCGTGGCCCAGGCCATCAACGGAAGCGTGGTCCCCATCGACCCGCTGGACAAGGATGTGCTGCGTAATCTCGCCACCATCGCCGCCGCCATCGAACAATCACTCAAGCAGTGAAGGAACAGCCCATGACCGCCGCAGGCGAACAGGAAACAGCCATCCGCATCCGGGATCTTGATTTTTCTTACAACGGCACGCCCATCCTCCAAGGTGTCACCCTGGAGATCATGGCCCGTGATTCCCTCTGCATCGTGGGGCCCAACGGCGGCGGCAAGACCACCCTGCTCAAGCTCATCCTCGGGTTGCTCAAACCGAACCGGGGCGAGATTGAGGTGCTGGGGCTTCCCCCGGAAAAAAGCCGGTTACGTATCGGCTATGTGCCGCAGTATGCACGCTATGATCCGCAGTTTCCGGTAACGGTGCTCGATGTCGTGCTCATGGGCCGCTTGGACAGAATCTTCTGCGGCCCCTACGCCAAGAGAGACAAGGAGGCCGCCCTGGCAGCCCTTGCGGAAATGGGGCTGGCCGATCTGGCCGGCCGTCTGTTTGCGGAGATCTCCGGTGGACAAAGGCAGCGGGTTCTCATTGCCAGGGCGTTGGCCGCCGAGGGCGAGTTGCTGATCCTGGACGAGCCCACCGCCAACATCGATGCCGCCTCGGAGGAACATCTCTTCGAACTGCTCGCCAAGCTCAACGAACGGCTCACCGTCATGCTGGTCACCCACGATGTCGGCTTTGCCTCGAAGTTCTTCAAGAGCATCGTCTGCGTCAATCGCCAGGTCGTGCTCCACCCCACCAGCGAACTGACCGGCGACCTGATCCGCAACATGTACGGCGGCGACATCCGCATGATCCGCCACGATCACCGCTGCTCACCGGAGGGACATTGCACCCATGGAATTTCTTGACGCCCTGGCCGACCCGGCCATTCCCTTTCTGCGCTACGCCTTTGCCGCCGGTATCCTGGCCAGCCTCTCCTTCGGCATCATCGGCACTTACGTGGTGGCCCGCCGCATCACCTACATTGCCGGGGCCATCGCCCATTGCGTGCTCGGCGGCATCGGAGCCGGGCTTTACTGCCAAAACAAGCTGGGAATCACCTGGTTCGGGCCCCTTTCCGGGGCCATCGTTGCGGCGCTTTTGGCGGCCATCATCATCGGCTTGGTGAGCCTGCACGCCAGCCAGCGGGAAGACACGGCCATCGGCGCCCTCTGGGCCATCGGCATGGCCGTCGGCCTGCTGTTCATCGCCAAAACCCCGGGCTACATCGAGCCGATGAGCTATCTGTTCGGCAATATCCTGCTGATCTCGAAATTTGATCTCTGGATGGTGCTGGTGCTGGACGGCCTGGTGGTGGGAATTGCCACCCTGTTTTACCATAAATTCCTGGCCGTCTGTTTCGACGAGGAGTATGCCAGGCTGCGCGGGGTGCGCACCGACCTGTACTACCTGCTGCTCCTCTGCCTGACTGCCTTGACCGTGGTGCTGCTGGTCCGGGTGGTGGGGATTGTGATGGTCATTGCCCTGCTGACCCTGCCTGCGGCAGTGGCGAGCAACTTTGCCAAGGGGCTCTGGCAGATGATGGTGCTGGCCACCCTGTTCTGCGTCGGTTTCATCAGCTCGGGCCTGGCGATCAGCTACAACTTCGATCTGCCCAGCGGCCCGACCATCATCATGGTCGCGGGGTTGGCCTACCTGGGGGCCACTGGCGTGCGGCAATTCCGCAAGAACAGCAGGTTACGCTCCGCAGTTTGAAACTCACCTCGGCAAAATGTTGCCTTCCAGAATTCCCTGGTGTCTCCCCCGCTACCCATCCAGAGGACTGGTGACGCCAAGCAGGTTTTTGCCCGCCACATGGGTGTATATCATAGTGGTTTGCAGATTGCTGTGGCCGAGCAGATTCTGGATCGTTCGGATATCGTAGCCCTTTTCGAGAAGATGGGTGGCGAAACTGTGACGAAGCGAATGGACCGAGGCGTTTCGCTCTACCCCGGCCTGGCGGGCCGCCCCCTTAAAAGAGCGTTGCAGGTTGGAGATGTGGATGTGGTGCCGCCGGTGTTTGCCGGACCGAGGATCGTCGGACAAAGTCGGAGCAGGAAAAACCCAGAACCATGCCCATTCCCTGCCTGCATTGGGATATTTCCGCACCAAGGCATCGGGCAGAGCCACCCCTTCGCCCTTGCCGTCGCGGAAGTCCTGATCGAAAATGAGACGAGCTTCGTCCAAGTGGCGCAACAGGTCATTCTTTAAAGACTCGGGCAGAACAGTGACCCGATCCTTATCTCCCTTACCGGAACGGACCGTCAGGGTGCCCCGCTCAAAGTCGAGATCCTTTGTGCGCAGATCGGCGCATTCCTGAATCCGCAAGCCGCATCCGTAGATCAGCTTGGCCATCAGCAAGTAAACGCCTTGCAGGTGCGCGAAGATACGCTGGATTTCCCGGCGGCTTAAAACCACCGGCAGACGACGCTTGGAACCGGCCCGCACGGTTTCACTAATATCGGTAAGATCACGGTCGAGGACATGCCGGAATAAAAAGAGCAGAGCGCTGAAGGCTTGGTTTTGAGTCGAGGAGGAGACCGTCTTTTCAACAGCGAGATGACTGAGGAAGCGTTTGACGTCCGAAGAGTCGATTTCGATGGGAGGTTTCCCCGCCAAAAACCCTCGAAATACCCGCAGCCATTGCAGGTATGATTTTTCAGTCCGCAGCGAACGGTGCCGCAGACGCAGAGCCTCGCGCATCAGCGTGGCTGCCTCTTGCCAGGATGCGGTGGAAGACGAAGCCGTTGCGCCGTTTGCCTCCGGGCCTGTCCGGGAGAGATGGAAGAGGAAAAGCCGGATCGCCTCCCGCGCCTGCTTGACCTGCCACTCTTCCTTGTTTTTACCCATAAACTGGAGAAAATCCTGCACCTGGCCTTCGTTGCTCGGCTCGGAAGCGGATTTTTCACAAAAAGAAAGATAGTTGGCAACCCAGCGGAGAAAATAGGGGAGCTGTTTTTTCTGGACAAGCCGCCTATCCGTAAGATACGCTTCGAAATCATGCAGCGAGGCCATGGATAATTCTCCAACGAGATTATCTAGCGCTAGATAATGATAAATATTTATCGTTATCTAGCGTCGGTGCGAGATAATGATAAAATAGGCTACATTTTATTGCAAGGAAAGTTGTTAGGCAGACGAGAGGGTCACAAAATCTCGCGCTAGATAATAATATAGTTGGGCCAATGAAATGAGAGCCATGATTTTCATCCTGAAATGGGTTGCATCTATATCCCTGTTCATTATTGGCACGCTGATCATCATGTGGGGAATCTTCTGCTTCTTCGGCGGACCAGATCCCGGAGCTGGTTCAGGACATGAAGGACCCAAATACGGAGTAGCGTTCACCGCGATAGGATTGGCCGTAATCTTTGCAGGATGGCGCATCGTGATTTCAGGAAGAGGGGAAAAGGAATGACCCCACGTAGGCTATTAGCATACGGAGGCCTTGTGAATCGTATATCGTTCTTAGCATTTTTGTTCGCTTTGACAGCATTTTCAAATGCCAGCGCAGTTACAATCGAAACGTCTGCTGGCTACCGATACGAAGTCGAGACAGGCGGTGCGCCTTCTCCGTACTTAGCATTCATCACGCGATTCGCTCCTACACAAGTCGGCCCGATAAAGTACGAGTTCAAAGAACTAAAGTACAAGACCAATATTCCGTTCTCACAGCGGAAAGCCATTCGAGATGAAGCAATCGAGATAGTTGATAAATACCGAAAGGCGACCGGAGAGGATTTATCCCAACAGATTCGCGAGGGAATGAAGGACGGTCGACTAATTACTATCCTCCTCTGGGTAGGGTCTGGCAAAACGGTCACCGAGGTGAGAAGCAAAAAGGACGAAGAGGTATTGGAGAAACGAATAACGCCCTATTACTACGTTGGGCTGATGAACCCGGCTGGCGGAGAGTTCGAGCCGTTTGTGGAGCGGCTGGGAGAATACTGGCTCCGAGGGAACACAGAGGCGACGCACCTTCCTTTTCTAAACGACGAGCCAGGACCAGACATTAAGCCGTACCTTGAAGAAATCCTCGGTGTCCGTGGTACTCCTCTATGGATCGCTTTCAGAATTACCAAGATGCAAAAAGAATCCGTTGACCTCGACATGGAAATTTTTGACGCCGAGAATATCGTACGCCGTGAAAAAATCGCAGGGAGCATCAGGACCAACTGGCAAGATCAGGGCACTATACGTAGCTATTCTGTTCAACCTTCGACAGGCAATTCAGTCATTTGTTTTACCACTACAGGTGGCACGATAGAGTATGACGTTAAGAAGCTTACTTTCACATCGGCTCCTTCGAAATGCAAATAATGCTGGTGTTATTGAGCTTGGCCAAATGGCCTGACACACTACAAACAAAGAGCAATTATCCGCAGGCCCAACAAAACGCTCCAGCCGACCGCGAGAAGCGCGGAGTTAAATTCTGCAAGCTCAGTGGCGCGGTCGGCTGAGCTTTGCGTTATGACATCAAATCAAAAAAGGATTCCACGCATGGACACAAAGAGTTACTTCAAACTTGGGTGCAAACTTTTCGGAGTATATTGTTTGTTTATGGGTGTGCCTGCGTTGGGTCTTGCTATATCAACTTTTTTCTCTCCAGACGACATTCCGACAGATATTCTCCAAGCCTACTTTTTCACAACGATGATTACGAGAATAATTCCCTTCTTGTTTATTGGTGGAGGATTGTACTTGTTGGGCGGTGGCGAAAGCATCTACAAATTTGCATATCCAGAACAAGAAGAGAATCGAAGTGATTTTAAGGAAAAATTCACCCTGGCACTAAAAATTCTTGGTGTCTACCTAGTCATCAGTTACTTGCCAAGTCTTCTGGAAAACATTTCCGAATTTATAACAAAAGCATCCGCCCCACCCATGTACCAGATGATGATGTCTGGTCAGCAGTTTAATATCACCACATCAATCTCAAATATGATTGGTTTCGCGCTTGGCCTATACCTGCTTAGAAGCGGCAAATGGTTCATTAATTATGGATTAAAAAGGTCATAACCAGCGGGTCAACTTGACCGCGTGAACGGTAGCGGCGCTACGCGGGTAATTCATTGGCGCGGTCAAGTTACCCTTCTCGTTAGCCATAGCCAGTCTCAGGGGACTGAAATGTTTAAGAAAATAATTAGCACTCTAGGTGCCATGTTGTTGACAACTCACGCACATCCCGCCCCGAATGATACCAACCACGTAATTGCCTTAACTCTACTTAAAGAAACAAAAGTAAGGGTTGGAGTACCAGCCGAGCTGCCTGGTCAGCTCGTTAATAGTCTTTCCAGCACCTTTATTGATCGCACTGAAATTAAATCTGCCAAAATCAGCTTGGCGCAATTTGATCCTACAGGAGCTTCTCCATTTTTTAGCTATGTTGTTGGCGTCAATACAACAGGCGATTCGGAATCTATTATTGACTTTGTGTCCGATAAAATCAGAACAATGCACAAGCTTCCGATCCCAATTGTGGTGGTTGATATCAATCAAAACCCAGAATTGTTCACAGCTGAATGTCCTCAGTTTTACACCCGCAAGCAA
>JBAYUD010000045.1:0-22092 GCA_041675265.1 Desulfurivibrionaceae bacterium
CCGGGCGCAAGGCCCGAATGCTGTCAGGGAATATAATTCCGGCTGCATCCAAGTCAAGGGAGGGATATGGAAAAAGTCAGTGGGGCATGGGCCATTCCTGTTCACGGCTCTCGGCAAGATAGCAGAAGCGGTCCCACTCCACCTCCCGGCCGGAAACCGGGCATCTGAGCCGGACTTTGCGTTCGTTCAGGCCGATTACCTGCCAGTCGCCGCTGCGCGGCCCTCCGGCAATATGAATCCTCTGGCCGAGGACAAAGGGGAAGGGGTTGAAAACAGTAACCTGATGAAGGGGCATGGCAAGGATCCTTCTGATTGGAGTTCAGGGCAGATAGACGAGCAGTGCCCCGCTTTTTTCCCGGTCCTTTTTTTCCCAGAGATAGGCGAGGATCGATCCGTCGTTTTTCATGATCTTGAGCCGGGCCTCGATGACGTCCTTGAGCACGGAGCCTTCCGGTGAGTGGAGTCCCTTGCCGGTTATGACCAGGACGGTTTTCAGGTGATTGCGCCGAGATCGGGCCAGGAAGTTTTCCGTTTTTATTTCCGCCTCGGAACCGGTGCAGCCATGGAGATCAAGCCGGGCCTGGGGCGGGGGAGAGTTGCGTATCGCCGCCTGCAGCGACTGGGCCGGGGTCGGCAGCTCCTGCTTTTCCGTAAGAATCTCGGCAAGGGTTGTGGCGGGAAACTCGGAGGCCAAGGCATCGGCAAAGCTGTCCGGGAGGCCGTCTTCCTGGTCACGGGAAAAGAGAACGCCCAGATCATCGCTGGCCGTCAGCTTGCGGAGGGGATGTTTTCCGGCCTTCTTTTTCGGTCCCCTGACGGCTGGCTCGGCCTGCCGGGGGGAGCGGTTTGGTTTGCGCATGGGTTTTTGCTAAGGGAGAGAGGGGGACGGGAAAAAGTATGGCCTCTGGAAATATGCATAGCGTTTTTCCGGCGAAGAGACAAGAGGCAAAAAAATAGCCCGGTAAGAAGAGGGCTGGGACATTATTTGTCTCAGGCTGGATGGTATGCTCTGCGCATGGTAGGAAAAATTCCCTGCCTTGGAGGATGCTAAAAAATTACGGGTAATCCCTTTGTTTCTTGCCGGGATCCGTCTGGTGCAATACTGTGAAGCCTGACATGGATACCGGGCAGATGGAGAACCGGGAGCGCATCTTGACTTATACCCACAAAAGGTATATTAAGTTATGCAATGGAAAGTGACAATAACCCGTAAGGCAGAAAAGCAGGCATTGAAATTACCCCGGCCGGTGCTTGCCGCGTTGTATCACCTGATGGCAAGCATCCGGCAGGCAGGGCCGGTTCGCGGGGATTGGCCGAACTACTCGAAATTGCCCGACCTTGGTCATCACTGTCACCTTAAAAAGGGCAGGCCAACCTATGTCGCGGTGTGGACAGAGGACAAAAGCACCGTTACCGTGGAGATCATTTATGCAGGAACACACGAAAAAGCGCCGTACTGAGAAAGGGCTGGTGCCGCTGCATTTCCTGGTCCATCCGGCCAACGTGGAACGAATCAGACGGTATGTGTCGTCCATCGAGCCCGATGACCAGGGCGAGGGGAGCATCACCGCCGAGGAGTTTTTTCGCGAACACCTCGGCGACCGACCGGAATGGGCGGTGAATCTACAGGGCGCTCGCACTCGTGAGGGTCTTACCCAACAGCAACTGGCCGAACTCACCGGCATCCCCCAGCGCCATATCTCCGAGATGGAAAACGGCAAGCGCTCCATCGGCAAGGAGCGGGCCAGAACGCTGGCCAAGGCTCTGAATACTGATTATCGGCACTTTTTATGAATCAAGCAGCAATGTCCTTGCCGGAAAGGAATAACGGCATGAGCCGCCGCAGGGCCGGGATGGCGCTGTGCCGATTGCTTGACAGGATTGAGGGGTTGGATGAGAAATCGATTCCGGTGCTTGGCTTTCGCCAGCCGAGCTTTTTTAATTCGGGAAGTGTCCCGGTTTTTCGGTTTTTTCCCGGACACACTGAAGGGAACCCTGAAGAGATAAAAATTACAGCCAAGGATTCGAGAGAATGAAAAAAAGGACACAGATGAGGACCGGATGGTCAAGGGGTCGGAAGATCTATGCCGTCGACTTGTTCTGTGGGGTGGGAGGACTGACCCATGGCCTCATTAAAGCTGGTGTCGACGTCCGTCTCGGTGTGGATATTGATCGGGCTTGTGAATATCCCTATACTGCCAATAATAACGCCAAATTTATCTGTAAGTCTGTGGCTGACCTGGAAGCAAGCGACATAATCAGTCACTACAGAAAGAACGGCATCAAACTCCTTGCGGGGTGCGCGCCATGCCAAACCTTTTCCACCTATAATCAGAAGGCGACTGAATCGGACGGGCGTTGGTGGCTATTGCTGCAATTTTCGAGACTCGTAGATAAACTATCACCAGATTTGGTGACGATGGAGAACGTACCGAGGTTGGTTCGACAGAATGTCTTCGTAGAGTTCGTGAAAAACCTTGAGAACAAGGGATACTCGGTCTCGTATCAGATCGTCAATTGTGCCGATTACGGGGTTCCCCAACAAAGAAATCGCTTAGTCTTGCTTGCGTCGAAATTCGGCCCGATCGACTTGATGTCGCCTTCCGAGTTCGGGCGTAAGCCGATGAACGTAAGGGATGCTATTAGTGATCTCCCGCCATTGTCGGCCGGAGCGAGTAGCTTGGACGATCCACTACATCAAAGTTCGTCCCTTTCAGAACTCAACATGCGTCGTATGAAGGTTTCGAAATCGGGTGGGGGCTGGCGAGATTGGCCTGAGGAATTGATAGCCGAATGTCACAAGAAAGATTCCGGGAAAACCTACAGGAGTGTTTATGGGCGTATGACTTGGAACGCCCCGTCTCCTACCATGACAACCCAGTTTTTCGGATTCGGTAATGGTCGATTCGGACACCCCGAGCAAGATAGGGCGATTTCGCTTCGTGAAGGTGCCATCCTGCAAAGTTTCCCCAGAGAATATGAATTCGTCTCTCCGGGAGGGATGATATATCAAAAAGTACTCGGAAGGCTCATTGGCAACGCCGTTCCCGTTACACTGGGTGAGGTGATCGGTGCCAGTTTGTTGGCGCATGTCTTTGAAATTACCAAAAGATCGAACAAGGCCCGGCGACGTGGTGTGATGTGTGCAGCGATAAGGAAAAGGGTTGAATCATGAAAGAATATCAACTGAATATTGATCCTCGTATCTTGGAATTGTTGGGGCCAAACCTCTATACGAATATCTACTATGTTCTCGCTGAGTTGATAGCAAACGCATACGACGCTGACGCGAAAAATGTATATATTATCGCCAATAGAGATGACATTCGAGTCGAAGATGATGGACATGGTATGTCCTACAGGTCTGGTGATATAGCGAAGTTTTTGAATGTTGCGGCGGTTTCGAGGTTTACAAAGGATGATTCGCAATCAAGATCTGGCCTACGCCGTAAAATGGGGAGGAAAGGGGTTGGTAAACTCGCCGCATTGTCCGTGTCGGAGAACGTCGATGTATTTACTGTGGCGAATGGAGAAAAATCTGGCTTCGTTCTTTCGCGACGCCCCGAAGAAGGAAACAAACTCAGAGCCATTCCAGAATCGGACATCAGTTTCGAGCATATAGAAGATCATGGCTCCGCCATCGTTATGCGCAATCCCCAGTATAGACTTCATAAGACCCTCTCTGCCGTGAAGCGCAATATCTTGAAAATATTTCCTCTGGTCAATCCTGAGTTTCGCATACATATCGTTAGAGGCTCTGAGTCTACTATAATCGATGACTTCGATAAAAATATCATGAGGGAGCTCAGTACACTTGTCACGCTGGGCACTGGGTATGCTCACCTGTGTGATTTGGTCCCCAACCCATATCCTGCCAAAAGATCGAAGTTGGTCGTTGCTAAGGACAAAATAACCGCCCCGCTTGTCATGAAAGACAATCAGGGGGAAGAGCATGAATATACACTCGAAATTCTCGGGTGGATTGGGACGTACCAGTCGACGAGAGGCCGGAAGGTTGATATGACTGATTTCCCTGATAATTTCATCTCCCTTTTCGCCAACGAAAAGATGGGAGAATTTAATATCCTACCCGTCGTTGGACAGAACAAACTGAATGAGGTCTATGTTGTCGGTCAGCTCCATGTTGACTTGTTCGAGTTGTCCGAGTTGCCGGACATGGCTCTGAGCAACAGACAAGGATACAAATCCGACGATAAACGATACGAGACTGTCCTTGAATATGTACGGAAAGAATTGTTGCCTGACATTCTCAAGAGGCGAGAGGCTTTTGCCGATATTGCGAAGGATCAGAAGAAAAAGAGGAAAGCCGCGGCTCAACGTAAAGCCGAAGAGATGCTAAGACATGCAATGGATGAATTCCGCAGAAAAGCTGGTGCAGGAGCGGCTAGAAGTATCGCAGCACTTGGCTATGATTTGCCTCAAGATGCAATAGAAAAAGCTGTTTCTCAATCAATTAATGACAATAGCCCCGACTTGGGCATGAAGGCAGTGGTTGATTCCCAGAAGAAGAAAATCCTCATCAGCCAGACCTATCCAGATAAATCTTTAGCCGATATCGTTTATCAAATGCTTCTTTATAACGATATCCCGGGGGAGGATATTTTATACACCAATTGTGACGATGAAGTCTGTCGTGTTCCAGAAGGTGAGAAAGTATATGATTACTTGAGAGAATTCTTCGTGGAGAGCTACTCCGCTCAAAAAATTTTCGTCCTTTTCGTGACGAGTGAAAACACCAAGATATCATGGGGAGCCATTGCCGAGGTTGGCGCTGCGTGGATCACGCAAGTTGATCACAAGATATTCAACATTCACCCTTTTAGGCCTGAGCATCCCCTGAATGACGAAGCACAGTGGCAGAGTACCAATCGGGAAGAGCCAACCAGCGGCGATATATGGATGATTCCATTGAACGCCGATATTTTCTGTAAAAAGATTGAGGTGGTGTGTGATGCCCTTGGGTACAAGAAGAAAACTAGGGTCGAAAACATGATCCATCTTGGAACCCTTGTTTCCATAAGGAATTCCTGAGGGGTTGCGGGATGGATCATCATATTGAGAAGAACGTTGAACGATAGCCTGTGTGCTACGGCGAAAGAGGCTGGACAAAATGGATAGTGTGGACAAAACGACACGTTCGAGAATCATGTCCAGGGTCGGCCAAAAGAATACCGGGCCGGAAATGAAGCTTCGAGGGTCGTTGCACCGAATCGGACTGAGGTATAAGCTCCATGACAAGAAGTTGCCGGGCACACCGGACATCGTTTTCCCTCGATTCAAGGCAGTTTTGTTCGTTCATGGTTGTTTTTGGCACAGACATGGCTGCAATGCGACCACGATGCCTGGAACCAACGTGGAATTTTGGCGCAAGAAGTTCGCCGAAAACATCGCCAGAGACCGAAGCCACATTGATGCACTCCTTGATGGCGGGTGGCGGGTAGCCGTCGTTTGGGAATGCCTCATCAGGGGGAACGCCGACCTTGAAGCGGTTGCCTTCAAGGTTCGTGAATGGCTGGAGACGAACGAAAAATATACGAGTATTCCTTTTGTCCCCCGCAGGGTACCGAGGTCAGGCTTGACTTCTGGGCCGGTACTTTCCTGACAGTCGGAAAGAAGACAATGCTGAACAGTAGGCGCAGGCGTAATAGTGCCCGGAATTTCTCCCCCCAACGAACCATTGCAAGGGGTCTGCGGTGAAAGTCACAACCGTGCCATGAAATCGGCCAATCCTCTTTGTGTCCAGCCGAAAGAAAAAAATAACCCGGCCAAAAGCAAGGAACACAAAGGGTTGCGGACATCCCCCTGCAAACGGCCAAAAAAAATCTGGTTTGCCTGTCGTATTCCTGTTACTCTTTTTGGAAGTATCAACGAATTATCCTTCTGTATTGAGGAGATAGTGTTGCGCGCCTTAGAGCTTATTCACGGACAAGCTCTTAGTGGGAGAGCGGGCGCGGGGTACTTTTGACAGCCGGACCGCAAACGAGAGGGGGCCTCTGCTGCATGGATAAACAGCTGCATTTTATTGTGACCGGCGAACGGGGACAAATCCGATCGTTTGTTGTCTCCAAAAACACCATCAAGATGGTGCTTGGGTTCTGTTGTTTTCTCGTCTTTGGCAGCGGGTTCGGCTGGTTTTCCTCGGGAGAGAATATCGTTTTGCGCCAGCGGGTCGCGGCATTGCAAAAGGATCTCGCCGTCACCGTCGCCGCAAACGCCAGGATGCAGGCCCGGACCGCCAGCCAGGAGCAGGAGCAGCAGGTCATGCTGAATGCCGCCCTGACCGACCTGAAAAAGAAGAGCCAGGTCATCGAAGCGATCCTCGCCTCGGTGGGGGTGAATCTCGAGGTGCATGAGAGCGCGAAAGGCGCGGGCGGACCGTTTACCCGGCTGCCGCAGGATTCCTACCAAGGTCTTACCCTGAAGGTGGATAAGTACCTGGATGCCATCCAGTCCGTGCCTCTGGGGCCGCCGGTTCGCGGAGTCATTACCTCCCGGTTCGGGGGGAGGCTTGATCCCATCAACGGGGAACCGGCCTTCCACAGCGGGGTTGATATCAGAAACAGTCCCGGCACCAAGATCGTTGCCCCTGCCGACGGTGTTGTTGTTGCCAATGGCTATGACAACGGCCACGGCAATTTTGTCACCATCGATCACGGCAGCAGATTCCAGACCAGTTATCTCCATCTCCAGAAGGATTTTGTCAAATCCGGCGACCCCGTGGCCAGGGGGCAGGTCATCGGGCTGATGGGTAATTCCGGGAGAAGCACGGGATCCCATCTGCATTATGAAGTCAAATACCGGAACAAATTGATCGATCCGGTCAAATTTATCCAGGTGAATCAACGCGCCGCGGCAGTGTCGCCGAAATAGGCCGCGGCAATGGACCAATGATGCAGCGCCGGAGTTCTCGTCCGGAGTAAGATTCTTCAGGCAATCCGCGGCAGGTGATCGGCATGGGTTTTTTCAACAAGCAGGGCATCGGAGAGACAAAGGCGGAGACGATTACCAGCGTCATCGGCGCGGATATGCAGCTGGTTGGGGATATCGCGTTCAAGGGCAAGCTGCGGCTCGACGGCAAGGCCGAAGGAAATATCCGCGGCGAGTATCTCATCCTCGGGGAAACCGGGACGATAAACGGGGACATCGTGGTCAACACCTTTGTCTGCTCGGGCCGGGTTGAGGGCACTGTCAATGTCCAGAAGCTTTATGTGGTGAAAAGCGGCTTTATCGAGGGCAAGGTCGAGACCATGGACCTGGCGGTGGAGTCCGGCGCCGTGCTCAACGGGGAAATCAAATCCCGGAGCCAGCAAGAGCTGCGGCTGGTTCCCGGCTCTGCTTCCTCGGAAGAGGATTGGGAGGCGCGGTTGAAAGAGTCCGCCGGCCAGACCCCGGCCAAAAAGAAGGGCGTTGCCGGCAAGTAATCAGCAGCCCGAAAAAAGTCCGACCGCCGCCATGCGAATCTCGTATGGCGGTTTTTTTGTGATGCATCGCGATGATGTTGATTCAGGTCAAGGAAAAGAGTTGTCCGGTTTCGTATGATGTAGGCAAGAGATCTATTCAATCTGCCCACGGGAGGTGGTGTGATGATGGAGAAAAAAAGTCTTGCCGAGACCAGAATCTTTGACAGCCGGAGCGTAAAAAGGGTATTGATCCACGATTCACCCTGGTTTCGGATCCTGAATTTCAATCTCAGCGCAGGCCAGGTCTTTCCGGTGCATTCCCACGGGGTGGAAGGCCAGCTTTCCATTCAGGTGCTGGAGGGAACCGGGGATTTTTTGGGCAAGGATGAGCAGGCCATTGCGGCGCAGGCGGGCGACCTCTTGCTCTGCGATATCAGCGAACCCCATGGCGTCCGGGCGCATACCGATATGCGGATTTTGGTGACCATCGCCCCGCCGTTTTAAAACAAGGAATACAGAGCATGGCGAGACAACAGGTACCGGTGCGCGACGGGGCCATCCGGCTTGGTCAGTTTCTCAAACTGGCCGGGGTGGTCGAAACCGGCGGCGAGGGCAAGCTTCGGATCCAGGAAGGCGAGGCAAAGGTCAACGGTGAGGTGGAAACCAGGCGAGGCCGTCAGCTTGTGGCCGGAGATCTGGTGGAGTTTGCCGGCGAGATCTTGGAGGTGGTTGCGCAACCGGGCGATTAGGTCTCTGCCAGGGCCTTCTCGTACGCCAGCCGTGTGGCGCTGTTAAAGCAGACAAAGAGGATGCTGGCGAGGGTTTCGTTCTCAGCCAGGGCCAGGCGCGCCTCCCGCACGGCAATGCGGGCCGCCTCTTCCTTGGGATAGCCATAGACCCCGGTGCTGATCGCGGGAAAGGCGATGCTCCCGAGGCCATGTTCCCGGGCAAGGGAAAAACAGCTCCGGTAGCAACGGGCCAGCAGTTCCGGCTCCCCTTGGGTTCCGCCGCGCCAGACCGGCCCCACCGTGTGGATGACCCAGGCGGCCGGCAGGTTGTAGCCCTTGGTTATCCTGGCTTCTCCCGTGGGGCAACCGCCCAGGCTCCGGCATTGGGCAAGCAACTCCGGCCCGGCCGCCCGGTGGATGGCGCCGTCGACCCCGCCGCCGCCAAGGAGGGAATTGTTCGCGGCGTTCACTATGGCATCCGCCTTGATCCCGGTGATGTCCTCTTCTGTAAGCGCAATCCCGTTGGTTCCCATGCTGATCTCCCTGGCTGAGTGCAACGAAAAAAGGCAGCCCATTGCGAGGCTGCCTTGTGTCAACATGTTTTCCTGAAAGAATCAGATAGCGGCGGCGCTGGTCATCTGGTCGTAGAATTCGGTGATCTGGTTTTTCTTGTCTGATTCCATGCAGGCCATTGCCGCTTTGGGATGCTGGTTCATAACTCCGCCGACCATGTAGGGGATGAAATAGCCCCAGTCGATCTTTTCCCGCCAGGGGAGAATTTCCTCTTCGATAACCTTGATGAGCGGGCGCACATTGAACTTGGGGTTTTTGAGAAAGGAGAGCAGCAGTTCCGTGGGGCAGTTGCCCGCGCCGCGGCCCATGCCGTACAGGGTGGCGTCCAGATAATTGATCCCGCAGATCACCGAGGAGATGGTGTTGGCAAAGGCCAGCTGCTGGTTGTTGTGGGCATGGATGCCGATGGTCTTGCCGGGCAGCCGTTCCATGTATTTTTTTGCCAGCAGCTCGATGTCTTCCTGGTAGAAGGCGCCGAAGCTGTCCACCAGATAGATGATCGGCACCCGGCTTTTTGCCAGGTCGTCAAGCCCTTCTTCCAGCTCCCGCGGGCCCACGGTGGAGACGGCCATCAGATTGATCGTCGTTTCGTAGCCCTTGTCCTGGCAGTGGTGGGCCAGGGCGATGGCTTTGTCGATCTGGTGGACATAGCAGGCCACCCGCACCATATCGAGCACGCTCTCCTTTTTGGGGCGGATATCGTTGTAGTCGATGCGGCCGATGTCGGCCATGGCCGAGAATTTGATCTTTTTTTCCCCCTCGCCGATGATGCGCAGCAGATCATCCTCGGCGCAGAATTTCCAGGGGCCGACCTCGGTGCGGGAAAAAGCGGATTCGGAGCTGAGGTAGCCGATCTCCATGTAGTCGACCCCGGCCTCGCTCAGCCCCTGATAGACAGCGCGGACGAACTTGTCGTCAAACTGCCATTTGTTCATCAATCCGCCGTCGCGGACAGTACAGTCGATAACCTTGATTTCCGGTCTGAACATGGGGAAGTCTCCTTGAAAAAGACGTAGTTTTAGCAAGTAAAGGAAGGGATCATACCCGATCTTTCACGCCGGGGCAATGTTCAATGAAATTTTTTACGTTTTGTCCGATCTGGTCGAGGTTCTTCTCCCGCAACGCCTTGCCGCCGAAAAGGCTGGTGGATGCGCCCACCGCCGTTGCGCCCGCCCCGAAATAGTCCTGGAGATTGGCAAGGCTCACTCCGCCCACGGCGGCGAGGCGGAGGTGATCGAAAGGCCCACGGAGATCCTTGAGGTACTGGGGGCCGCCCATGGCGCCGCAGGGGAAGACCTTGACCAGATCGGCGCCGGCGGACCAGGCAGTGTACACCTCGGTGGGGGTCAGCGCCCCGGCGACAATGGGGATCCCTTCCTTCTTGGCATATTCGATTACCTTGGTGTCCAGGTTGGGGGTTACGAGAAACATGGCCCCGGCGCCCACGCCCCGCCTGGCTTCCTCAAGGTTGCGGATGGTGCCCATGCCCAGCAGCTTGCCGCCGGGCACGGCTGGGCGGTAGTCGGCAACGATCTCCTCGGCGTCCGGGGTGTTCATGGTGACCTCCATGGCCGTAAGCCCGGCGGCAAAGGAGATCTGCATGACCTCGCCGAAGAAATCACCCTCCACCCCCCGCAGTATGCCGATGACCGGAACTTTCAGCTCCATGATGAGTAGCTCCTTTTGGATGTGACAGAAGTTCCCTCTCCCCTCTGCGGGAGAGGGCTAGGGAGGGGGGGAGGGGGCATATGGTGAGGCTGTCGGCAAGTTCACCCACCCCCCAGCCCCTTGTCAGCAGTGACAACGGCGAGGGAGGGGGAGCCCTCTGTTCAAGTTCTTGGCCGGATAATGCCGTGTTTTTCGGGTGCTATTGTACCACGCAGAGCACGGAGCGCACGCGGGATTTGCCTTTTCAGATGCCACGCTATTTGCGGGGTTTGATCCGGCTGGTGGGTTGGGCCTGCCAGGGGTCGTCCGGCCAGTGGTGCTTGGGGTAACGGCCCCGGAGCTCCTTTTTCACCTCATGGTAGGCCCCTTCCCAGAAGCCGCGCAGATCCTGGGTGATCTGCATGGGCCGCTGGGCCGGGGAGAGGAGATGGAGCAGCACTCCCACCGCATTGTTGCAGATTCTGGGGGTGTCGGCCAGTCCGAACATCTCCTGGAGTCGCACCGCCAGCACCGGTGGTTCGCCGGGGGTGTAGCGCAGCTTCACCTTGGAGCCGCTGGGCACCATGAGGTGGGTCGGCGCTTCCCGGTCCAGCCGGCTCTGCTGTTGCCAATCGAGCCTGGCGGCAAGGATGGCGAAGAGGTCGAGTTTTTTGAGCTGCTCCATGCTCCGCATTCCGGAAAGATAGGGGGCCAGCCACTGCTCAAGGGTCTCAAGCAGGCAGGCATCGGAAAGATCCGGCCAGCCAGCTTCCGGCTGCCAGAGTTGCATGCAGATGAGGCGTGCCTGCAACTCCCTTGCCTTGTCGCTCCACGGCAGGACGGCAAGGCCAAGGTCGCAGATGGAGGAGAGCAGGGCAGCCTGCACTGCCTCGGAAGGGGGCTTTGCCAGAGGGGCTACCTCCAGGACGAGCTCGCCCAGCCGCAGGAGGCGCTGCGCCTTCACCATTCCGCTCTGTTCATCCCAGAAGACCTTGTCCTCCCGCTGCAGCCGGTCAGGGAACAGGGAGGTCAGGGCTTCCTTGGACAGGGGGGCGGCGAGAAAGATGCGGCCTTCGGTTTTGCCCGCATCCAGTTCGGCCACCGCCAGATATTCGTGGCTGGCGAGGCGGTCGTGCACAGGGAGAACCGCCCCCCGGCCGGAGGTCAGCTTGTATTGGCCCCTCCCCTCGCTCCTCCGCTGCCCGATCCGGTCGGGGAAGGCCAGGGCCAGGAGCTCGCCCGGACTCGTTGCTGGCGATGCTGCTGCGTGCCCACTTTTTTTCGTGGCGGATTTGGGCAGGTGTTCCCGGAGCTGTCTGCTGGTCTGGATCACCCTGCGGCATGCGTCGGTATCCGCCTCCAGGGCCTTGGCCGCGGCCGGGCCATCGGCGCGAAAGACCGCCAGGGCGTGGAGCCGGTCTTCGATATCCGCCGAGCGGTCCCGCCCCTTGATGATGTCCCGCTCCGAGAGCAGGGCGGCAAGGTCGGAGGCCAGATCGGTTGCGCCATGCGCCGCAGCCGCCAGCAGCATGTGACCAAGACGCGGATGGGTGGGGAGCGCGGCCATTTTTTTGCCCAGGGGGGTGATGCGCCCCTGGTGGTCCAGGGCGCCGAGATCCAGCAGCACGGATTGCGCCTGGGCGAAATGTCCGGCCGGCGGCGGATCGAGCCAGCGCAGGGAGTCAAGGGTGTGCACCCCCCAGCGGGCCAGGTCCAGGACCAGCTGGCTCAGGTCGGCCGCCATGATCTCCGGCGGGTCAAAGGGCTTGAGGCCGTGATCCTCGCCCGTGTTCCACAGCCGGTAACAGTGGCCAGGGCCAAGGCGTCCGGCCCGCCCGGCGCGCTGGATGGCCGAGGCGTGCGAGATGCGCTGGGTGGTGAGGCGGCTCAGGCCGCTGTTGGGATCGAATTGCGGACTCCGTTTCCAGCCGCTGTCCACCACGGTGTGGATGCCCTCGATGGTGACGCTGGTTTCGGCAATGGGCGTGGCCAGGATGATGCGCCGCCGCCCCTGCCGATCCGGCTGCACCACGGCGGTCTGGGCACCGAGGCTCATGTCGCCGTACAGGGGATGGATGGCGATTTCGACCGGCGGCAGGGCAGAGGAAAGCAGCGCCTGGGTGTATCGGATCTCCGCGCCTCCGGGGAGAAAGGCCAGGATATCGCCGGGCTGCTCGGTGAGCGCCTTGTGGATGGCTGCGGCCATCTGCTTGGCGATCTCGCGGGGATGGGGCTGGAGCAGCTGTCCGCCCGTGGAGTATTCCACCTCCACGGGATAACTCCTCCCCGTGCCCAATACCACCGGGGCATTGCCGAGCAGCCGGCTGACCCCTTCGGTGTCCAGGGTGGCGGACATGACCAGAAGCTTGAGATCATCCCGCAGTCCCCCCATCACATCCAGACAGAGGGCCAGGGCCAGATCCCCCTGCAGGTTGCGTTCGTGGAACTCGTCGAAGATGACCAGCCCCACTCCGGCCAGCTCGGGATCGTCCTGCATCCTCCGGGTGAGCACCCCTTCGGTAACCACCTCCACCCTGGTTGCAGGGGAGACCTTTGTTTCGAAACGGACCCGATAGCCCACGGTCTTCCCGACCTCCTCGTCCAGTTGCCCGGCCATGAAACCGGCGGCCAGCCGGGCGGCCAGCCTGCGCGGTTCCAGGATCAGGATGGTCCTTCCCGCCAGCCAGGGCTCGGCAAGCAGGGCCAGGGGCGCCACCGTGGTCTTGCCCGAGCCGGGCGGGGCGGAAAGAACCACCGCCTCGTGGTTTGCCAGTTGTGCCCGCAGCTCCGGCAGGACTTCGTGGATGGGGAGTGTGTGGTTCAAAGGGATATTCTAATCCAAAATTTCGGGGGTGGTTCGCGGCGCAGTTTCCCAAACGACAAGCGCGTTTACGATCATGACCCCAGCGATAATTGCCCAGTACCCCGCACAAACGCGCGCAAGGGAGGCCGTGCATCGTTCGCGCCGGACGGAGCAAAAAATCTGGCGGGGCGAGCCGTGCAGCCGCAGGGTCGTCTCGATACAGATCTCTATGATGCCACTAACGGGGCGTTGTTTCCACCCGATTCTTGCGGCGATTGTCCGCCTCGCATTTTTTCCGGCTGTTTGTCAAAACCGAAAAGCTGGAATCCATACCGGCAGGCGTGGGATAATCGCCTGTTTCCCAGAGCATGGCCCGAATCCGCTCATCCCCTGTTTGCCCTTGTTTCCCTGTATCACTCCAGATAGAATAGATGAATAGATGTGGGCAAGGATGGTGATTCCGAAAAACGGACCAAGGCGCCCCAAGGACACCTGACAAATGCATTGCAATGGAGAAGCGAAGCCTGTTGTCGGCGGGCGCCTTGCGCCGCCGCAATGCTGCCGCCGTTCCGAGATACGGCCACCGTTCATCCTTCCCCGCCCTCCTGTTTTTCAGACTTTCCGAGGTTAAGGCGCATGATCGAGTTCGACGATCAGGAAAAAAGAATGGTTCTGAAGCTGGTCTATTATGGGCCGGCCCTCTCCGGGAAAACCACCAACCTGCTGAAGCTGCATGACCTCCTGGACATGCGCGACCGCGGCGATTTGATGGTCCTTGATACCAAGGATGACCGGACGATTTACTTCGACCTGCTGCCTTTTTATCTTAAGGCTCCCAGCGGCCTCAAGATCAAGCTCAAGGTCTATACGGTTCCCGGCCAGGTCAAGCATGACGCCACCAGGAAGGCCGTGCTGCAGAGGGCGGACGGCGTCGCCTTCATCGCCGATTCCCGGCCGGACCAGGCGGCCACCAATTTCGAGAGCTTCAGCAATCTGGAAAACAATCTGGCCTGTGTGGGGCTCAATATCGAGCATATTCCTCTGGTGGTGCAGTTCAACAAGCGCGATCTGCCCGAGATTCTGAGCGAAGAGGATATCCGGCGGACCTGGGAGCCCACGGGGGTTCCGGTTTTCATGGCTTCCGCTTTGGAGGGCGGGGGAGTGCGGGAGACCTTCGGCAAGCTGCTGGAGCTGGTCTACCAGGCCGTGGACAAAAAAGTGGGCCTCCTGGATAAGCACGGCCTCTCGCTTGAGGCCTTTATCACCAAGCTGACCGCGCCACGGGAATCTGCCGCCTCCTAGCCCTTATTGCTTCGGTAGGCAACACTGCCATGGCCATGTGCCAGGAGAAGAGAACATGGGAGAAACCACACCGCAGGAATCCATCCGTTTTGTCGTGGGAGAGGAAAGGGATATCGCCGAGATCCTCTCCGCGGCCGAGATTGCCCCCCTGCTCGGCAGTCTGGTGCGGGCCGGGGCCGCCGGGGCCGCACTGGTCAGGGATAGCGGCGAGGTTCTCTGGCAAAGCGGCAGCGAGGCCGGCACCCATGCGGTCACGGTCCGGCTGCCCCTCCAGGTCGAAGGCGAGCCGGTCGGCGGAATCGAGGTGCATGGGCCGGAAGAACGGCGGGAAGTGCTTACGGCCATGGCCTGCCTTTTCCGGGACACGGTGCAGACCATCCTGAACACCAACCTGAAACGGATGATGACCACGGAGATCCACACCACCGTGGTGAACCAGTCCTACGATGAACTGCTTGAGGCCAACCGCCAGCTCGCTGCCTCGGAGGGGAGGTACAAGACCCTGGCGGAAAATCTGGAAAAGATCGTGACCACGCGCACCAAGGAGCTGCAGCAAGCTTACGTCAGGCTGGTGCAGCAGGAGAAAATGGCGGCCGTGGGCCAGTTGGCGGCCGGAATGGCTCATGAAATCAACAATCCCCTCGGGTTCGTCACCAGTAATCTGAGCACCCTGGCCAAGTACGTGCAGCGCTTCCGCGACATGCTTTCTTTCTGCCGTTCTTCGCTCGCGGCTCCGGGCTTGGAAGGGGTGCGGGAGGGAGTGCGGCGGGAATGGGGCAGGTTGAAGATCGACCCGATCCTGGCCGATGTGGACGAGCTTTTTGCCCAAAGCCTGGGGGGGTGCCAACGGGTGAGCAAGATCGTCGCGGATCTCAAGGCCTTCTCGCACATCGACGAAGGGGAGAGCGGGGTGGTCAACCTGAACGAGGAGATCGACCGGACCCTGAATGTCCTGGCCCCGCAGCTCCCCGAAGACTGCGTCGTGCGGAAAAATTACGGAAACCTGCCGGGTCTGCGCTGCAATCCGGCGCAGCTTTCCCAAGTGATGCTGAACATCATCATGAACGCCCTACAGGCAAGGCCGCAGGGGTTGCACCTGATCATCGAAACCGGAGTGCGGGGAGACTCCGTGGCTGCCTGTTTTACGGACAACGGACCCGGCATCCCTCCCGCAGTGCAGTCTCGGATCTTCGATCCCTTTTTCACCACCCGCGAGGTGGGGGCAGGCCTCGGCCTGGGACTGGCCACCGCCTACGACACCATCACCTCCTGGGGCGGCGCCATCGAAGTCGCCAGCGAGCCGGGCAAGGGCGCCAGCTTCACCTTGACCCTGCCCATTGTGAGGACATAAGACCATGGCCAAGTACGCCGAGCTGTTCCGGAATATTCCTGCTCAGGAAAGGCCTCCTCTGCCCGAGGAGCGGGAGAGCGAAGCCAGGCCGGGCGATGGGAATACCCCCTTCACCCTGCTCTTTGTCGATGATGAAGAGGGGGTGCTGAAAGCCCTGCGCCGGATATTCATGGACGAAAACTACCGGATCCTCACCGCTTTGCGGGCCGAGGATGCCCTGGCCATCATGGGCAAGGAGCCGGTGCAGCTGGTGATCTCCGACCACCGGATGCCCGGGATGACCGGAGCCCAGTTGCTGCGGGAGATCAAGGAGAAATGGCCGGCCACCATCAGGATCATGCTCACCGGCTACGCCGATGTCCAGTCGATCATGGGGGCGGTCAACGAGGGGGCGGTTTACAAGTTCATCACCAAGCCGTGGAACGATGAAGACTTGCGGCTCACGGTGAGCCTGGCCCTGCAGCAGTATGTCCTGCTCCAGGAAAACAAAAAGCTGCGCGAGCTTACTAAAAAACAGCGGGAAAAAATCAGTAAATACGCCGCGGTTATTGATGAGAACAAGGGGGTGCTGGCCAGTTACCTGCAGCAGGACGGGGAGATTGGCAAGGAAGAGCTGGCAAAAGCCCTCAAGCAGAAGGATGCCGGGGAGTTTCCTGGGGAAACCCTGGTACGTCTCGGTCTCACCACCGAGACCAACATAGTGAAAACGCTCCGGAAACATCTCGGCTTCGAGTATGCCGATCTCAAGGAGATGGAACTGGCGCCCAACGTGGTCAAGCTGCTGCCACAGGATCTGTGCGAGAGGAACCGGATCATTCCGGTCCGGCTGGACAACAAGCAGCTGACCCTTGCCATGGCCGACCCTTCGGACATGCCCAAGATAGACAACCTCGGGGTGATGACCTCGCTCAAGATTTTGCCCCTCATTGCCCGCAGCTCCGATATCCTTGCCCAGCTGCGGCGCATCCACGGTCAGCTGGAGGGCGAAGGCGACAAGTTTGAAGACTTGGAGGTGCTGACGGAATTCGAGGCCGAGCCTCTGGAAGAGATCGACATCGTCATCGACGACGAGGAGGAGCAGGTCAATGTGGAGGAGCTCCTCGGCTCTTCCAGGGTGCCGCCGATCGTCCGGGTGGTCAACGCCATCATTGCCGAGGCGGTGCGCTACAAGGCCAGCGATATCCACATCGAACCCAAGACCAAATGCTCCGTGATCCGCTACCGCATCGACGGCATGATGCGCAGCAAAATCAAGATTCCCACCGAGATCCATCTGCCCACCGTTTCCCGGATTAAGATCTTGGCCAAGATGGACATCTCGGAAAGGCGGCTTCCCCAGGACGGCAGGATCACGGTCAAGGCGGGGACCAGAATGGTCGACATCCGGGTTTCCACCATGCCCACCATCAACGGGGAAAAGGTGGTCATGCGGATCCTCGATAAAAGCGCCTCGATCAGAAAGTTGGAGGAGCTGGGCGTCCTCGAACGGGATCTCTCCCGGATCAACATCCTGATGAAAAAGCCGCAGGGGATCATCATCTCCACCGGGCCCACCGGCAGCGGCAAGACCACCATGCTCTATTCGATCCTCAACTCCATGCTGGACACCACCAGAAATTTCCAGACCATCGAGGATCCGGTGGAATACTTCCTGGAAGAGGCCAACCAGATATTCATCAAGGACAAGATGGGGCTCTCCTTTTCTTCGGTCCTGCGCTCCACCATGCGGCAGGATCCGGACGTGATCCTGGTAGGGGAGATCCGGGATGCCGAGACCGCGGATGTCGCCTTCAAGGCGGCGCTGACAGGGCACATGGTTCTGACCACCCTGCACACCAACAACTCGGTGGCCTCCATCACCCGGTTGATGGACATGGGGATGGCGCCTTACCTGATCGCCTCGGCCATCGAGGGCATTCTGGCCCAGCGGCTGGTGCGCCGGATTTGCCAGCATTGCCGGAAGGAACAGGTGCCGGACCAGGAGCTGCTCGCCCTGCTCAAGGTGTCGGCGGCGGAGATCGGCGGTACGGTATATGCGGGTGCAGGCTGCGAGCGGTGCAACAACACGGGTTATGCGGGCAGAACCGGGGTCTTTGAGTTTTTCGTGATGAATGACGATTTCCGCCACCTGATCGGCGGCAACTACAAGGAAGGGGAATTGTTCAAGATGGCCAGGGCCGGGGGGATGCACACCCTGCTTGAGGATGGCCTGGAAAAGGTTCGGTTGGGGATAACGACCCTGGACGAACTCCTGCGGGTCATCGGCTCCCAGACCAGATATGAGAGGATGTGCCCCAGCTGCCAGCAGATGATCGAGGCGACCTTTCTCTTCTGCCCCTTCTGCGGAGAGTTCAAGGCCAATTACTGCACCGGTTGCCGGATGCAGCTTGAGGAGGGCTGGTTGGTTTGCCCCTTCTGCGGCCAAAAAAAAGAGACGGGGCAGGATGCAGTGGCCGCAGGGAAGCTGCCTGCCTTGTCCCGAAAAAAAGACCACTGAAAGAGCGGCCGGGACCGGTTTCGCTTTCTTTGCCATCAAGGATGATCTGGTCCTTGCGGGTGTCCCCACTGGGTGGACCAGGAGGTGGCGGAGGACGCAACCTCATCGCCAGCCGCACGCTGGACGATCTGCCCCCACTTTCTCAAATCAGGGCCGCCTGATTTTCTTGCTCGGGCGGCAATCGGCAACAGTGCCAAAAGCTTGGGATGTTTGTCCGTCAGCCAGGGCTCACCAAACAGGGGCAACGGCCCACCGCAGTCTTGCCCGAGCCGGGCGGGGCGGAAAGAACCACCGCCTCGTGGCCGGCGAGCTGTGCCCGCAGTTCCGGCAGGATCGCGTGGATGGGGAGTTGTGTCATGGCTGTTTCTGGTTTTCGTTCCGTTTTGAGGGGTGGGCCCACGTCCGCGGCAGAGCTTGACTTTCAGAAACACCGGCCGCATAATATTGTTTTATCGCCCATTGCGCAAGACTGCGGATCGTGGCGTTTTGCCACCTCCGTTTTGAACAACCCACACTTAAGGGAGGGGCAATCATGAAAAAACAACGAGTGCTCGTTTGGGGATTGGTCGGGGCAATCCTGTTGGTCGCCGGGTTCGCGCTGGCGGCTGATCAGGTCAGCACCCAGGCGCAGGCCCAAACCCAGGAGCAGGTCTACGGCAGCCAATTGATGACGCCGCAGGAGCTGGCCGAGCATCGCGCCAAGATGCGGGCCGCGAAAACCGTTGAGGAGCGCGAACGGATCCGCAAGGAGAATCACGATCGCATGCAGGAGCGGGCCAAGGAGCGGGGCGTCACCCTGCCTGAGGAGATGCCGATGGGCGGAGGGGGAATGGGCCCCGGCGGCGGAGGCATGGGACCGCGTGGTGGCCGCGGCCGTTGATGCTGTTCCAGCCAGGTTGAACATTGCAGCCCTGTTTGCTCATTGCGAACAGGGCTGTTCAATTTGGTGCGGCGGGGACTTTTTTGTCCTCCGGATTTTTTATTCCGGCGGCAACCGGCAACAGTGCCGAAAGCTCGGGATATTTGCCCGCCAGCGTTTGAGGCGCAGGGTGATCGCCACCTCCTCCACTTCGGCCAGCAGGAAGATAAGCATGGCCAGGCGGAAGGGGTAGGGAGGGCCGCCCACAAGGAGCAGGGGGGTGGCAAGACCCAGGAGGATTGCGGCGATCCGCGCCGCCCTCGTGTGATAGCTGGTGAGGCGGCCGAATTTACAAAAGCCCAGAAAAATAGGGAGCAGAAATCCGGCCAGGCCGAGGAGGATAAAGGGTTGCTCCCTCCGGACAAGGGATGGCCAGAGCAGCCATGCCCCGATCGGTGCGGCAAGATAGGTGGCAAGATCGCCCCAGCTGTCGAGCTGGGCGCCCCATTCGGAGACCTGGCCCAGGCGTCTGGCCAGAAAGCCGTCCAAGGCGTCGCTTGCAAGGGAGAGGATGAAGAGGAAAAGGAAGAGCCGGGCCTGGCCAGACGCGGCAGCAACCACAAGCATGGGTGCGAAGAGGATGCGCAGGATGCTGAGCAGATTGGGGATGGTAAGCGCTCTTTCCGGCAATCCGGCCACCTATTCCCCGATGATTTTTACCAGCACCCTTTTGGGGCGGCCGCCGTCAAATTCACCGTAGAAAATCCGCTCCCAAGGGCCGAAATCGAGGGCGCCCTCCGTTACGGCCACCACAACCTCCCTTCCCATGACCTGCCGTTTCAGATGGGCGTCGGCGTTGTCTTCGTAGCCGTTATGTCGGTATTGGGAAACCGGCGCGTGCGGGGCGAGTTTTTCCAGCCAGACCTCGTAGTCGTGGTGCAGTCCCGGCTCGTCGTCATTGATGAAGACCGAGGCGGTGATGTGCATGGCATTGACCAGGACCAACCCTTCCCGGATTCCGGATTCGCGCAGACACTCCGTCACCTGCGGGGTGATATTGATAAAGGCGCGGCGGCCGGGGACATTGAAGAGAAGTTCCTTGCGAAAGCTTTTCATGGGCTGGAGACTCCTTTGTCTTGATCGTCCAACACCGCCCTGAGCTTGATCGTCAGATCCCGTGTTGAGAATGGTTTCTGGATGAATTGAACCCCCTCGTCCAGCACGCCATGGCGGCCGATGACATCGGCCGTGTAGCCGGACATGAACAGGCATTTCATCGCCGGCCGCGCCGGTCGGAGCCGCTTGGCCAGATCCCGGCCGTTCATCTTCGGCATCACCACGTCGGTCATGAGGAGATGAATCACGCCGGGGTATTCCTCGGCCAGACGGATGGCCTCGTCCGGGGTGCTCGCGGCCAGCGCGGCATAGCCTTGCATTTCGAGAATCTTTTGGGTCATTTCCAGGATCGTCGGCTCATCCTCCACCAGAAGCACGGTCTCCCCTTGGCCTTTGAGGATTGCGGCCGGGATTGCCGTTTCGGCCTCGAAGGCTTGTCCTGTGTGCCGGGGAAGATAGATCTTGAAGGTCGTGCCCGTGCCGGGTTCGCTATAGACATTGATGAAGCCGTTGTTCTGCTTGACGATGCCGTACACCGTGGCCAGCCCCAACCCGGTGCCATGCCCCATCTCCTTGGTGGTGAAGAACGGTTCGAAGATGTGTTCCAGGGTTTCCTTGGTCAGGCCGCAGCCATTGTCGCTTATGGCCAGCAGCACGAACTCTCCTGAAGGGAATCCCGCGTGCCCCGTGCCGCAAGCCTCGTCAAAGGCGGCATTGGCTGTTTCGATGGTGAGCTTGCCGACGCCCGCGATGGCATCCCGGGCGTTGACGCAAAGATTGGCCAGAATCTGGTCGACCTGGGAGGGGTCCACCTTGACCGGCCACAGGCCTGTTCCGGGCAGCCAGGCCAGATCGATGTCCTCGCCGATGAGCCGCCGGAGCATCTTGAGCATGCCTTCCACGGTCTCGTTCAGGTCGAGCACCTTGGGGACGACCGTCTGCTTGCGGGCAAAGGCCAGCAGTTGCCGGGTGAGATTGGCGGCGCGCTTGCCGGCCGTGCGGATTTCCTCAAGGTGGCTGTGTATCGGTTGCGTCTGGTCCACCTGGACCATGGCCATCTCCGCATTGCCCAAAATCACGCTGAGCATGTTGTTGAAATCGTGGGCCACGCCGCCGGCCAGCCGTCCGACGGATTCCATCTTCTGAGCCTGGGTCAGCTGTTCGTGGAGATGCAGTTGCGACGCTTCGGCCCGCTTGCGTTCGGTTATGTCGCGCCCTTCCGGGATGAGCAGCGTGACCCGGCCTGTTTCATCCATAACCGGTTTCAAGGTGAAATCGATGAAATGGATCAAGCCGTCTTGCGCGGGGTGGGTTGCTTCCGAGCGAACCAGTTTCCCTTTGGCGGCGTCATGCACCGCTGCCCGGATACGATTTTGCATCTCCGGGGAATGCGACCACCAGGGGGTTTCCCAGAATGGCTTGCCCACCACTTCGGATAACTGAACCCCTGCAAAATCCAAGGCTGAGCGATTGGCATCCAACAGCGTGCCGTCGGGAGTCAACAGGCCAATGAACCCGAAGGAGAGATCGAATATGGCCCGGGCCTTTCGCTCGCTTTCGCGCAGAGCCTCCTCCGCCTGTTTGCGTTCGGTGATATCGGTGTGGGTGCCGACCATCCGTAAGGGGAGGCCCGCGGCATCGTATTCCACTATCTTGCCGAGGGAGAGGATCCACTTCCAGTCGTTTGTCTTGGTCCGCTGCCGGAATTCCACCCGGTATTCTGGGATCTTGCCGGCGATATAGTCGCGATAGATGGCGGCCACGGAGTCGAAGTCGTCGGGGTGCAGCCGTTCGA
>JBAYUD010000046.1:0-21975 GCA_041675265.1 Desulfurivibrionaceae bacterium
ATATTTACCCTTTCCCTTTATGGAATTTTCCGTTATTTAACTACAGATTCATCCAACAATATTCGGCACAAGCGCGGGAGAAATAGAAACATGGGCAGTCACAGCAGACCTCACAACGACACGGCAGGTGGAGCAATCGACCGCAAACGCGAGCGCGAGCGGCGCTATATGATGCAGATGCTCTACAAGAACGCCGACGAACTGGCCACCAAGATGGTGCAGCGGTTGCTGGACAAGAAGATCCTTGAGATCACCGACGAGACCGCGATCCGAAAACTCTTCAACGAACTGTTTGAAAAACTCTCCGGCATGGAAGAGTTCGACATGCTGTACAAGATCGCCCCGCTGCGGCAGTTGGTGGTTGACCCCAACTTCCTCAGCCTCTATGTGACCCAGTACATCTGCGAGGATCTGGTGGAAAACGACAAGGTTCAGGATGTCTATGGCGACGACCTTGAGATCTACCAGGTCGTTGAATCCGTGCTGAAGGTTCTTCGCCCCAAGGATTGAGAACAGGATAAAGGCTCAAGGTGAAAGGCTGAAGGTTAAAGACATAAAAGCCAAAAACCGCTCTTGCTCCCCATCCGTGACCTGTCCTGTATCCTTTCGCCTTTAACCCTTATCCTTGAGCCTTACCCCTTCTTCCTGACCTTCTTGAGGTCCAGGTAGGTGTATCCCTTCAGCCCCTTCTCATACTCGCCCAGAAGCCGCATGGCCTCATTGGGCCGCAGCCTGTCTTCCTTGATGGCGCTGTCCACCTGACTCTTCATCTTCCGCTTCAGATCAGTGCCGGTGTACTGGACCAGGGCCAGCACCTTTTCCATTGTGGTGCCCTCGATGGTCTCCTCGATGTAGTACCCGGAATCCTCGTCCTCGTCCAAAAAGACATGGGCCTCGTTGACCCGGCCGAAAAGATTGTGCAGGTCGCCCATGATGTCCTGGTAGGCGCCGGTGAGGAAAACCCCGAGATAATAGGGCTTGCCGTTGAGATCATGGAGCGGCAGGGTGTCCACCCCTTCCTCGTACAGATTGATGAACTTGGAGACCGTGCCGTCGGAATCGCAGGTGATGTCGGCCAGGGTTCCCCGCCGCTGCGGCTCTTCGTTCAGCCGGTGCAGGGGCATGATGGGAAAAAGCTGGCCGTAGCCCCAGTGATCGAGCAATGACTGGAACACGCTGAAGTTGCAGAGATACTGGTCGGAAAACTTGCTCTCCAGCTCGACGATGTCGTCGGGCTTGTACTCGGCATCCTTGAAATGCTCCAGCACCCTGGCGCCGGTGAGCCAGAACAGCTTCTCCACCTCGGCCTTGACCTCAAGACCGATAAGACCCAGCTCGAAATGAACCTGGGTTTCCTCCTTGTTGTGCAGGGCGTCGTGGTAGGCCTCCAGCGGGTTGCTGGGGTTGACGTGACTGTAGTTGTACCAGGCCTCCTCCACCAATTTGTGGCTGATCTCCGGCTTGGCAGGCTCCTTGGCATGCTCCATCTTCTTGATGTCGCCGAAGGTCTCCACCACCAGCACGGAGTGATGCGCCACCACGGCCCGGCCAGACTCGCTGATGATCACCGGATGTTCGACCCCCTGGGAATCGCAGACATCCATGATATTGTAAACGATGTCCCGGGCGTACTCGTTCAGGGAATAGTTGATGGAGGAATGGAAGGTGGTGCGGCTGCCGTCGTAATCCACGCCTAAGCCCCCGCCCACATCGATGTATTCCAGTCCATGGCCGATCTGCCGGATTTTGGCGTAGAACATGGCCCCTTCCCGCACCGCCATCTTGATCGTGAGGATGTCCGGGATCTGGGAGCCGCTGTGGAAATGCACGAGCTTGAGGCAATCGGCAAGGTCGGCTTCTTTAAGCAGCTCGGAAACCTGGAGAATCTCCGGGGTGGACAGGCCGAATTTGGCGTCCTCGCCGGTGGATTTTTCCCACTTGCCCTTGCCTCCGCTCATCAACCGGACGCGGAGGCCGATCATCGGCTCCACCTTCAACTCCTTGGCATAGCGGATGATGTTGACGACTTCCTCGACTTTTTCCACCACCAGGATGATCTTTTTGCCCAGCTTGCGGCCCAGGAGCGCGGTCTTGATATAGAGGGCATCCTTGTAGCCGTTGCAGATGATCAGGCTTTCCCGGTCTTCGTGGAAAGCCAGCGCCGCGTAGAGCTCCGGCTTGGAGCCCACCTCAAGGCCGTGATGAAAGGGCTTGCCCGCGTCGATGATCTCCTCGACCACTTCCCGCAACTGGTTGACCTTGATGGGATAGACGCCCCGGTAGATGGATTTGTATTCCAGCTCGACAATGGCGTCGTTGAAGGCCTTGTTGATCCGCTCCACCCGGTTGCGCAGCAGGTCGTGAAAGCGGATGAGCATGGGGAAATGCAGCCCCTGCTCCACCGCCTCCCTGATTACGTCGACGATGGCGATGGTGCCGCCCTGCTCTTTAAGCGGGGCAACGGTCACCTGGCCTTTGCCATTGATGTCAAAATAACGCAATCCCCAACGGGCAATGCCGTACAGCTCCCGGGCCCTGTCGATACTCCAGGGTTTTGTTTCCGCTGTCTGCTGCATCTGATATCCTCCTAGTACCTTGTAACTTTTTAATCGACATCACATTGATTCCCTCTCCCCTCGGAGTCTGCGCTTACCTGCGGGGGAGGGTTAGGGAGAGGGGGAAGTTGCCATTATATCAGCAGGTTGTAGCTACCCCACCCCCAACCCCTCCCGCAAGGGGAGGGGGGTTTTCAGAAATATTAAGAGTTACAAGGCACTAGAAGATTGTTGCCGAAATCAAGAGGGACAAAATACACAATTATCGCAGAAACTCAACAGGTTTTTGCCTGATTATCGTACGGTTGCGGCGTGGTTGTCCATTGGAAAAGAGAGGAGGAGCCACGCACCGGCATCAAGCCGATGGCAGGAGCAATGGCGGAGATGTGACGATCCTGCTTCGGACCCGCCTCGAATGTCCCAGCAAACTGAAAAGGCAGACCAAGTCCCATAAAAAATTCACTGGACACCCTCTTCCCCTCTCTGCCAACATGATTCCATGCTGTTCAACGGATAACCGCTGACCACATCATACGTTCCCTCTTAACAACAGTGCGACATGACAACAGACCGCGAACACAATCCATACCAGCAAGAAATCCTCGCCCTGATGCTGAAGCAAGAAAGCCTGTTAGCCAAGCTTTACCAAATCTTTGCCAAAAAGTTTCCCGTGCATGAAAAGCTATGGAACAAGCTCGCCCGGGAAGAAGAAAAACATGCCGGCTGGGTCGAGCAGCTCCGGGTCGCAAGCGAAAAAAAAGTGGTGCTCTTCAGCGAAAGCCGCATCAAGCCCCATACTCTGGAAACCTTTGTGCATGGAATTAAGGAGAAGATCAAGCAGGCGGAGACAGATGGCTTTGACGCCCGCCAAGCTTTGGTTTGCACCATTGACCTGGAGCGATGCCTGATCGAAAAGAATGTCTTCTCCCATTTTGAAGGATTGACGGAAAAGGCGAGCAGCACCATGCAATTTCTCGCCAAAGAGACTAGGGAACACCAGGAACTGGCCCAAAATCTCTACGCGAAGACGATAGGAAACCGGGCGAGTGAGTGAATGCGCAATCCCCCCTTCAGGCTCAAATCCTGTTCTGGGGTAATCCCCCCATGCGTAGCGACGAAAATGACAACATCTTTGACAAGGACGACACCCTGGATTTCATGATCTACAATGATTGTAAAAAACAGGGGCGGCTGCCTTGGCCTGCTGATCCTAATGCTCATTCCCGGCGGCCTGTTGGCGTTATTCGGCCGGACGATCTTTGCCCCGTAAACCGTGCGTTAATCCTACACGCGTATTGACAATTCCCCCCTTTTGCCATACCATAGTCTTACTAATTTCTTACCAGCCGAACCTAAAAGCAGGAGAATTTCCATGCCGACCACCAGTCTTTCCAGCAAGGGACAAGTCATCATCCCAAAACCAATCCGGTCGTTGCACAACTGGCACCCCGGCCAGAAGCTACAGGTCATCGACCTGGAGGATGGCATTCTCCTCAAAGAAGCACAGCCTTTTACGGAAACAACCCTTGAACAGGTTGCCGCCTGCCTGCCATACCACGGCAAGGCCAAAACCCTTGCCGAGATGGATGAGGCCATCCGCCAGGGCGCCAAGGAGGCAAACCGTGACCGCGGTTGACACCAATATCATTATCCGGTTGCTCACCGGGGATGAGGCGACCCAATTCCAGAAGGCCAGACAGGTCTTTGCAACTCAAGACATCTTCATCCCCGACACGGTGATTCTTGAAACCGAGTGGGTGCTGCGGTTTGCCTACAGGTTTAAACCAGCAGCCATCAACACCGCCTTCGCCAAGTTGCTTGGCCTGGCAAATGTTCGCGTAGCGCGGCCTGAAACCATGGCCACGGCGATGGAGTGGCACCGGCAAGGGCTTGACTTCGCCGATGCTCTCCACCTGGCGGCCTGTCATGAACACTCGAAGTTTTTGACCTTTGATGCACGCCTGGTCCGTAAGGCAAAGGGATTTCCCCCCTGCCAGGTGGAATCTCCGTGAGCAACTCTTCCCGGCACCCACACAAAACCCCCAGCCTGGTCTTTGCCAATGCCGCGGGCGAGATCACGGATTATCCCGAGCTTCTCATGGCGGGCCGCAGCGGCAGCCATTTTTCCCGGCCCAGTCTCGAAGACCTTATCCCCCTGCCCGAGGGCAGCGACATCTTCGTGCTGCCGGGACGGTTGCCGGTGGGCATCGACCCGGAAACCGGCGAGCCGCTGCTGGTTGCGGAAAACCCACTGGACCCGGACTCCGGCATCCAGGCGGTGGCGGCCTTCATGTCCCCGGCCCACACCGCCATCCACTGGGCCGGGTTTGAAAAGCCAAAGGGAGACCTGCCCCATCTGCCGCTTTTCGCTTACACCGCCGTGGGCTGGCTCGACGGCCAGTTCTGGGTCAGCGCATTCCGCAGCGACCCGGACAAACGCCAGGAGATGAACCGCTTCCAGCCGGAAAAACTCGTGCACCGCACCGAACAATGGCTCAGGCAACACGAGCAGAACCGGCTTATCCAGCATCTGGGCAAGTGCTGCCTCACCTACCGCTGTCCGGCGGCGATCAACTATTTTCTCCGGCAGTTTGAAGCGCCCCTGCCCTGCTCGCCGGTGTGCAACGCCCAATGCCTGGGCTGCATCTCGCTCCAGCCCTCGGGCTGTTGCCCCTCCACCCAGGACCGGATCAATTTTGTCCCCACCCCCAAGGAAATCGCCGAGATCGCGGTGCCGCATCTCAAGGCGGTCAAGGGCGGGGTGGCGAGCTTCGGCCAGGGCTGCGAGGGCGAACCCCTGCTCCAGGCCGACACCATTGAGGCCGCCATCCTCCTGATCCGCAAGGAAACCGGCCAGGGCACCATCAACCTCAACAGCAACGCCGGACTGCCCCAGGCCGTGGACCGTCTGGCCCATGCGGGCCTCGACAGCCTGCGGGTCAGCATGAACAGCGCGCAGTCCGTTTACCACCAGCGCTATTACCGGCCTAAGGGGTTCAACCTGGATTCGGTCAAGCAGTCGATCCGGGTCATGAAGCAGCATGACCGTTTTGTTTCGCTCAATTACTTCATCCTGCCCGGCTTCACCGACGACCCGGCGGAGTTTGCCGCCCTCTGCGAACTGATCAGCGAATACCAGCCGGATTTCCTCCAGCTCCGCAACCTCAACATGGACCCGGACTGGTATTTTGAGGCCCTGGAATTTCAGGAAGGCGGCCAGCCCATGGGCATCCGCGCCTGGCTCAAACAACTAAAACAACGCTTTCCCAGGCTGCGTTACGGCTATTTTAATCCGCCCCTGCGCTGAACCTGATCTCACAGGACACAGATATGGGCACGCAAAAACTGCCCTTCGACAAGCTCAGGGTGAGCAGCGCTAGCGGCGACGGATGTTATCTTAACTATATTCTGTTCGTGCTGAGTCCTTCGACTTTGCTCAGGAGAGCCCTGTCGAAGCACCTGCTTGAAACAAATTCTGAAATTCCACGAGCGCATCACCAATGACCGCCGCCATCAAGATCCTCTGCTTCCTCTTCTGGGGCAACCTGCTACCGCCCCTGGCCAGCCTGGCCCTGGGCGACCGATTGGCCAAGCCCGTGGACCAGGGGGCCACCTGGTTCGACGGCCAGCCGCTCTTCGGCCCCCATAAAACCATCCGGGGCATCCTGACCAGCCTGGTCGGCACCACCCTTTCCTTCCCGCTGCTGGGGGTTTCCTGGCAGACGGCCATGGGCGCCGGAGCCCTGCTCATGGCAGGCGATCTGCTCTCCAGCTTTATCAAGCGGCGGCTGCATCTGGCCAGCGGCGAATCGGTCTTCGGGTTGGACCAGATTTTCGAAGCGCTGCTGCCCGCCCTCTATCTGGCCAGCCGGATGCAAGCCCCTCTCTGGTCACCACTCCTGGCCCTGGTCATCTTCGTGCCGGTGGCCCATACCGGAGCCCGGTTCTGGAAGTATGTCCTCTTCAAGCCCCCCATGGAAAACTATCCGCGTTTTGTCTGCTCCACGGTGCGGCTGCGCGAATGGCGCTCGTGCCATCAGCCCCTGGCGCGCTGGCATGTCTTGTTCAATCTTTCTTCCCTGATCTACAACCGGGTAGTCGTGTCCACTGTTTTCCGCCTTCTGGGATTCTACAAGCAGGGGGTTGCCAATGCCCTGCAACTGGAGCTGAGCGAACACGACATTCCCTGCCCCAGCCTGCCACACCCTTTTGACGGCTTTACCATCCTGCTGCTCACCGACCTGCATCTCGACGGTTTGCCGGGATTGGTCGATCAGGCCCTCGCCACAATCGGAGAGCGGCGCTTCGACCTCTGCCTGATCGGCGGCGACATCCGGATGGAAACCTACGGCCCCATCGCCCCAAGCCTCAGGGAGCTGCGCCGCCTGCTGCCCCATATCGCAACGAAGCACGGGACTTTCGGGGTGCTTGGCAACCACGACTGCATCGAGATGGTTCCGGATTTCGAGGAGGCAGGGATGCTGATGCTGGTCAACGATGCAACCCTGATCGAAAAAAACGGCGCACATCTTTGGCTGGTCGGCATCGACGACCCCAACTACTACAAGACCCATGATCCGGCCAAAGCGTTCAGCACGGTGCCGCCCAACGGTTTCAGCATCCTGCTCGCTCACTCGCCCGAAGCCTATCGGGAAGCGGCCCGGCATCAGGCAGCCCTCTATCTCTGCGGCCATACCCACGGCGGCCAAATCTGCCTGTGCTCGGGCACGCCCATCTACACCAACAGCAGCGCCCCGCGCTTCACTGCCAGAGGACGCTGGCAATACCAGGGGATGCAGGGTTTCACCAGCCGGGGAGTCGGCGCTTCCGGCGCGCCGCTGCGTTTCAACTGCCCCGGCGAGATCGCCGTCCTCACCCTGCGCACCGCTGCATCGCAACCGGCAACAGACACCTTGTAACCGGGCGTTGAAAAACTCGTTTTTCGACGCCCTGCGTACGAGCCAAGGATGGCTCGCCAATTTCGGCGAGTTCTAACTCGTTGAAATTGTGAGATCGGACAGAATTCACTTCTGGCCGATCGTGGCTGAAAAAAGCCAGGACACCTTTTTTCAACATCCTGCTAAGACCTTTTCGCGGAGACCCGCCATGCCGAACCAGCCCAAGGTGTGCATCGCCAACCGCTCGCTCACCATAACGGTCAACCCCGCCTTCAGCCTGCTCAACAACTACCTGATGCAGAACATCCCCATCCAGACCCTCTGCGGCGGCAAGGCTGCTTGCGGCCGTTGCCGGTTCCGGGTGCTTGAGGGCGCATCCCACCTCAGCCCGGTGCGTCCCGCCGAAAAGGGTCGCCTCGGGGAAGCACTGATCGCTGCGGGCTGGCGGCTTTCCTGCCAAAGCCATGCCCTGCGGGATATAACCATCGAGCTGCCGGGCCTGGAAGAGAAGCTTGACGACCTCCCCCAATCCGCCGTTTGATTCCACTGCAAAAACAACAACTTGCCATTTCAAAAAAGAATCTGTATGCTGACGGAAAAGTTCGCGTACCCCAACCATTTCAGGACATGACGCCATGCTCTCATGCTTTCGGCAAATATTGACCCAACCCAGCATCGCCATTGATCTCGGCACGGCCAACACCAGAGTGTACGCCAGCCAGGGAGAAGACTTCCGCGAAGAGCCGTCCCTGATCCAGCACATCCGCCAGGATCAGGAAGTTCAAGCTCCGGACGACTACTTCTCCTACCTCAACACCCAGTTCACCTCCTCCCCATTGCGCGGCGGGGTGATTGTTGATATCCACAATGCCGTTTCCCTGCTGAAACCTCTGCTGAAGCGCACGCGCACCGGCCTGCGGCACCCGGTTTCCCTGACCTGCGCCCCCACCGACACCACGGAGCTTGAACGGAAGCTGCTGACCAAGGCGGTCCGGGAAGCAGGCGCCGCCCAGGTGGCCATTATTCCGGAGGTCTGGGCCGCAGCCATCGGCGCGGGTATCGACGTGACCCTCCCCTCCGCCCAAATACTCATCGATATCGGCGAAGGCGTCACCGACATGGCCGTGATCCGCGACGGGCAACTGGCCTTTGCCACCGCGACTCGCACGGCCTGCAGCGACCTGCAGAAAGCGATACGCTCCGCGATCATCTCCCGGCACAAGGTCTGCCCCGCCCACGCGGAGACGGAACGCCTGACCCACGAAATTGCCGCCTTGCAGCAAGGCAATGATATGACCGACCGGGATATCCCGGTGCTGGGCATGGATATCATCCGTCGCCGTGAGGTGAGCATCGCGGTGCACAACCGGGAGATCCTCGACGCCATGGCTCCGGTGCTGGCAAAGATCCTTAAGATGATCGAAACAGGGCTCAGAAAACTTCCGGAAAACGTCTCCTGCGAGGTCGTGGAATCCGGCATCTGTCTCACCGGGGGCGGCAGTTGCATCCTGGGAATGGACAGCCTGATCGGGGCACACACCGGCCTTGAGGTGCGAATCGCGCCGGACCCCATGCATTCGGTGATCAACGGGGCAATCCAGACCCTGGAGTACTGGAAGGAAAAAGAAAACTGGTGGGAGAATATCGCCTGGCCCTGCATCCCTGCATGATGCCGGGCAGACCCATTGACATTCTCCCGATCTTTATGCCATCATGGTGGCATGCAAATACCTCAACACCTTGCCCTACCGCTTCCCCACCAAAAAAACGACAAGATGCCTCATGACCGCTGATCTCCGGAACAAGGGGAAAAAAACCGGCTCTTACCCCCTGCCTGTTGCCTGGGGGGCAATGCCCTTTCAACTCCTGGTTCGCGTCTGCGCCGGGTTTGTCGCCCTTGCGGGAGGCATCACCCTTCTCGGCTGGATCTTTGGTTCGCCTTTTCTCTCCAATCTCGGCTCCGGCACTATCCCGGTGGCGCCGAGCACAGCCCTTCTGTTCATGCTCTATGCCGTGGCACTCTTCCTCCGCTCCTTCCCTGCGCAGCGCGGAATGTATTGGACAGGCCTGGCCATCACCTCGGCGGGGGCGGTGGTGACCCTGACGCTCTTCATCCTCTCCTGCCAGGGCATATATCTTGAGGCGGAACATCCCGGCATACCCATCATTCATCCCGCCGGAGAACCCCCCATCGGCCATATGTCTCCGGCCACGGCGCTCTGCTTTCTGCTTGCCTCCCTCTCATTCCTCGCCTCGTCGACACGCCGGCCCCGGTTTGCAACGATGGCGGGACTACTCGCCGCCCTTCTGGCCGGGAGCGGTTTCGTTTTCGTTCTGGCCTATGTGTATGGGGCGCCCCTGCTCTACGGCAGTTCCTATCTTCCGCCCGCGGCCCTGCCCAGCCTGGCCTTCGTATTTCTGGGAAGCGGCCTGCTCGCCCTTTCCCTGCCGCCCGCCTGGCTGGCCCGTCTGCAAGCCGAATCCCCCCCCCGCGTTATATATACCTTCCTCCTGATTTTTTTCTTTCTGGCGGCGGGTATCATTATTACCGGATTCATCACCTACCGGAGCCATGAACAAAACCACAACGCCGGGGTGGCACGCCAGCTTTCAGCCATCGCCGAACTGAAGGTGAACGAACTCCTGCAGTTTCGCAAGGAACGGCAAGAGGATGCAAATCTCCTCTCCGACAATGCCCCCTTTGCCGCCCTTGTCCGGCGCTATCAGGAACACCCCGAGGACCAGGCCAATACCCAAGAGCTTCAGGAATGGCTGAACAAATTCCGGGCGCACTATCAGTATGATCAGATCCGTCTGTTCGACACCAACGGGGCAACCCTCCTGTCAAAACCGGGGAATCTGGGCCAGGCCAGCGCCGGCGAGCGGAAGATGCAGCCCGAGGTTCTGCAATCCGGCCGGCCAACATTTTCCGATTTCTACCGGAGCGACACCGACCAACGCGCCCACCTTGCCCTCAGTATCCCCATCCTCGACCGGCAGGACGGCAACCGGACATTGGGGGTTCTCTCCCTGCGCATCGATCCGAAGAAGTATCTCTATCCCTTTCTCCAACGCTGGCCCATCCCCAGCCAGACGGCGGAAACCCTGCTGGTCCGCCGGGAGGGACAGGAGGTGGTCTTTTTAAACGAACTCAGATTTCAAAAAAATACCGCTCTGACCCTGCGCTTCCCTTTAAGCCAGGCCGATCTTCCCGCCACCTGGGCAGCCCAGGGCCAGACCAGGGTCGCGCAAGGCCTGGATTACCGAGGCGTGCCGGTGGTCGCCGATGTGCGCCCCATACCGGATTCCCCCTGGGCCCTGGTGAGCAAGATAGACACCTCGGAGGCCTATGCGCCGCTGCGGGAACATCTCTGGGTCATGGGTGGATTTGTCGCGGTTCTGCTCATCGGACTCGGCGCGATCATGGCCTTTATCTGGCAGCGCCAGCGGGTGGTCTTCTTCCGGGAACGGCTTGAAACCGCGGCAGCGCTCAAAAATCTAAACCGCGTCTATGCGGTGTTGAGCAACATAAACCAGACCATCATCCGGGTTCGCGACCCGCAAGAGCTGTTTCAGACGGCCTGCCGCATTGCCGTGGAGGACGGCGGCTTTCGCCTGGCCTGGATCGGCCTGCTTGACAAGGCTTCAGGGGAGGTTACCCAGGCGGCAAGTGCCGGAATGGATGACGGCTACCTCGCCAAGCTCTGCATCTCTTTAGGGAACGCCCCCTTTGATCAGGGGCCGACAGGCTCGGCCATCCGGGAAGGGCGCTACTGCGTGGCGAACGATATCGAACATGATGCGCACATGGCCCCCTGGCGGGCCGAGGCGCTCAAGCGCGGCTACCGTTCCTCGGCGGCTTTCCCTCTTGTCGTCTTCGATACGGTCCGGGGGGCCATCAGCTTCTACGCCGATGAACCCCATTTTTTCAATACAAACGAAGTCCAATTGCTTGACGAACTGGCTCGCGACATCTCCTTTGCCCTGGAGTTTTCCGAGCAGGAAAAGAGCCGCCGCCAGGCCGAAGCGGCCCTGCGCGAGTCGCAGCAGCTCTTTGCCACCGTGGCCAACACCTCCCCCGCCCTGATCTGGATGTCCGGCCTCGACAAGGGCTGCACCTGGTTCAACGAGCCCTGGCTGGCCTTCACCGGCCACAGCCTGGAAAAAGAGCTGGGAGACGGCTGGGCCGCCGGGGTGCATCCCGATGATCTGGCGCATTGCCTGCAAGTCTACACCAAGGCCTTCGAGGCCCGGCAGCCCTTTGCCATGGAATACCGGTTGCGCCGGCACGACGGCGAATACCGCTGGCTCCTCGACCAGGGCCATCCCCGCTATGACGCCTCCGGCGCTTTCACCGGATTCATCGGCTCCTGCCTGGACCTCACCGAACACCGCAGTCTGGAAAAACAGATGCGCCATGCCGTGAAGATGGAATCCATCGGCACCCTGGCCGGGGGCGTGGCCCACGACTTCAACAACATCCTCATGGCCATCATCGGCTACGGCCAGTTGGCCCTCATGTCCATGGCCCCGGATGACCCCCAGCGCCTGAACATCAAAAACATGCTGGAAGGCGCCGACCGGGCCGCACGCCTCACCAAGGATCTCCTTCTGTTCAGCCGGAAACAGATCAGCGAGCGCAAACCCGTGGACCTGAACGAAGTTATCAAGAGGGTGGAGAAATTCATCGTTCGGGTGATCGGCGAAGACATCGCCTGCGAAACCCGGCTTCCGGACCAGCCGCTCACCGTTCTTGCGGACAGCTACCAGCTGGAACAGGTGCTGATGAACTTCGCCACCAACGCCCGGGACGCCATGCCCAGGGGCGGCGCCTTCAGCATCACGGCGGAACAGACGATCCTGGACCGGGATTTCATCGCGGCCCATGGCTTTGGCAAGCCAGGCCCCTTTGCGCTGCTCACTATCGCCGACAGCGGCTCCGGCATGGATGAAGAAACCCGCAACCGGATCTTCGAGCCGTTCTTCACCACCAAGGGCGTGGGCAAGGGCACCGGATTGGGACTGGCCGTGGTCTATGGGATCATCAGGCAACACGAGGGGTACATCAATGTGTACAGTGAACCCGACAGGGGCGCCACCTTCCGGATTTACCTGCCGCTGATTGTCTCGGGAGTGCAGGAAGAGACCATCGCGGAGGCGGAAGCGGCCCCGGTCCGTGGTACGGAGACAATCCTGGTGGCCGAGGACGATGCCTCCCTGCGGATCCTTGCCGGAACGGCGCTTACCCGGTTCGGCTACACGGTGATCGAGGCGGTTGACGGTGAGGATGCAGTAAGAAAATTCGAGGAAAATCAGACCGCCGTCCAGCTGCTTCTCTTCGACATCATCATGCCGAAAAAAAACGGCCAGGAAGCCTATGAGGCGATCAGCAAAATCCGGCCGGGGATAAAAACGATTTTCATGAGCGGCTACGCACCGGACATGCTCCGCGAAAAGGCCACAATGGGAGACACCATTCCCCTGCTGGCCAAGCCCCTTTCTCCCACGAAGCTGTTGCAAAAGGTGCGGGAGATCCTGGATCAGTAAGTCAATAAGACCAGCAGGCAGAAAAGCGGAACTACCTGACACCGGAATTAAAAAAAACCAAGAAAGGTAACGGTCCGGCAGTGCCGCAGATGCGCGGAAGAGGCCTGCGAAGTGTGCTGTTGCACACGAGCAGGCCGATGACAAAGCAGATGTGGTGCTGCCGGACCGTTACCGGATTTCAATGGCGCTGACCGGGCATGAGGCCACGGCGTCTTCGCAATCGCAGGTATGGCACTGGTCCGGGCCGATCACCCATGATTTGTCATCCCGCAGCTCGAACACCGCCGGGCACAACTCCGCACAGACCCCGCAACCGATGCACAGATCCTGATCCACTGTCGGCACAGCCATGATTTTCTCCTCTTTGGTGTAAGAGCCGGCCTATTTCCCCTGATCCCGGAACCCTTCGCGGATCACCCGGTAGGCGCCGTTCGCCGTATCCAGGTCGTAGATATTGAAGTTGGTCCGCATGTCGAGCCCCTCGTAATGCACGGCGAAATTGAGCGAGGCCGAACCCTCCGGGCCGCTGACGATGCGGTGGAACACGTACCGGGGCCAGACCAGCATGGCGGGCTCGTCAAGCAGCACCTTGTCGCCCTGGAGAATCCGGCTGGGGGTGACGGTGAAGCTCTCCATGCCATGCGCCTGGATGTAGATATCCACCTGCCGCGTGCCATGGAGAACGATGAGGTTGTCGTCCTGATGGGGATGCATGTACCAGGGACGGGCCACCTCGCCCACCGGGCCTGGGGAAACAGCGCTCTTTTCGTGCAACACCCGGTCGATGGCGTCGATGCGGGGCAGACACCCCATGGGCACGTTGTCGAAAAAAACACCTGGGGTGCGGCGCAGCATCTTCAGGGGAATGATCCGGTAAAAATCCTCCACTTCCTTGAATATCTCATAATCAGCCATAATTTTGCTCCGCTATGTTTTTGGTGCTTCGACAGGACTCTCCTGAGCAAAGCCGAAGGGCTCAGCACGAACGGGAAAAAACGGACAATCAATCATCGTCCGTCCGTTCGCCCTGAGCCTGTCGAAGGGCCACGTCAAAACGAAAAAAGCCGGGGATGGACTTTTTCAATATCCCTGCTATATTGTGACAGTTTTTGCGGCCTCCGGCAAGAGAATCCCCAAGACCGCCGCCACTGGCATTGACCGCAATACCGAGGAGAACAGCGCATGGACAAGAAAAGTGGCGCGGGCCTCACCCGCCTCCGCAACGCCTTCGGCTGGTCCATGGCAGGACTCGCCGCCACCCTGAAACACGAAAAAGCCTTTCAGCAGGAACTCGCACTCTGCCTCGTCCTAGCCCCCCTCGGACTCTGGCTTGGCGAGACCGGCGTTGAAAAAGGGCTGCTCCTCGGCTCCCTTTTTCTGGTCCTGATCGTCGAGATCCTCAACAGCGCCATCGAGGCGGTGGTGGACCGCTTCGGCGGGGAACACCATCCCCTGTCCGGACGCGCCAAGGACATGGGCTCGGCCGCCGTGTTCCTCGCCCTGGCCAACGTGGCGCTGATCTGGCTTCTTGTCCTCTTTTTCTAGCCGCAAAAAAATATCCTACATTGTGGTACAGTCTTCCCCTTGACAACGACTCGCCGGTCGGGAATAATCCCATCGTCCGACGCAACATATTATCTTGTTTTTACGACTTAAGACACAGGTACGCCCATGAACGACGCCCCCATTCGGCCCGCCGACTGCTTCAAACACTATACCGTGGACCAGGACAAGGTCTGCAGCCCCATCGAAACGGTGAACCGCTTCAAGGCCCGGCTGGCCGAGGTGAAGCTGGACATCCTCCAGGAGGTGCGCCGCATCGACAACGGCCGATTGGATATCCCGGTCTATTTCAGCGTCTGCGGCAAGGATGCCAGGGCGGTGATCGGCAACAAGAAGCAGATGGGCAAGGGCAGCTCGCCGGAGCAGTCCCAGGCCAGCGCCTGCATGGAGCTGGCCGAGCGGTTCAGCTTCTTTTCCTTCAAGCAGGACGAAGCGAACTTCATCACCGACACCTACGCCAACCTCAAAAAGTCCGGCCAACCGCTGTTGCCCCTGGTGCGCCTCCTGCTCTCGGTGCATGACGAGAACACCGACATCGCCACCCTGGAGCGCCTCATCGAGGATATCCCCATCCAGTGGACCTGGGCCACCAATCTGGGCAGCGGCGAGGTGCTGCTGGTGCCCTTCAGCTGGTTTTACGCAATCAACGAGTTCAACGGGCCGTCCGCGGGCAACACTTACGAAGAGGCGATCCTCCAGGGGATCAGCGAACTGGTGGAGCGGCATGTCTGCTCGCTGGTCAACCACCACCACCTCCCTACCCCGGCCATCGACCCCGCAAGCGTCACCGATCCGGTGGCCCGCGAGCTGCTGGACAAGTTCAGCAAAAACAACATCGAGCTCTACCTCAACGACTTCACCCTGGATACCGGTATCCCAACCGTGGCGGCCCTGGCCATCGACCGCTCCACCTTCCCGGCCTCAAGCGAGATCGTCTATACCGCAGGCACCACCCCGGACCCGGAAAAGGCCCTGATCCGGGCGATCACCGAGGTGGCCCAACTGGCCGGCGACTTCAACTCCCAGGCCAACTACGTGGCCAGCGGCTTGCCCAAGCCCCTGGCCATGGACGAGGTGCGCTACCTAACCGAAACGGAAACCACCATCTCCATCCACGACATGCCTCAGCTCAGCGACAACAACATGCGGGTGGAGATCGACCGCTGCCTGGCGGCCCTGTCCCGCTTAGGCCTTGAGGTGCTGGTGGTCAACACCATGCATGAAAAACTCCAGGTTCCGACCATCTACACCATCATCCCCGGTTGCCATTTCCGCGAGCGCTCCCGGATCAACAACGTGGGGCTGTTCGCCGCAAAACTGGTGACCGAGCGGATTGCCGACCCGGACGAGCAGCTCGTCCAGCTCCTCAAGATGCAGCAATACCTGCCGGACGCCTATTATCTGGAATATTATCTGGGCAAGAACATGCAGGGGCAGGGCGACCTCGCCTCGGCAATAGCCCATCTGGAGCGGGCTCTGACCCTGCAACCGGAAGAAGAGGACATCCCCTACATCTATTCCCACCTAGGCGACTGCCTGAAGGATCTGGGCGAGTATGACCAAGCCATTACCGCCCTGCGAAAAGGAATGGGATACGACGAGGAACGGCCGGACATCCACAACCTGCTGGGTTTCTGCCATTTCAAGCGGGATGAGTACAAAACGGCCATCGCTCATTTCCACCGGGCCGTGGAACTGAACCCGGCCTCGGCCATCGATTACGCCAACCTGGGGGTCAACCACTGCAGGCTCGGCAACAGCGAGGAGGCGGCCCGCTACTTCGAGCTGGCCCTTGATCTGGACCCGACCATCGAGTTTGCCCGGACCCATCTGGCGGAGTTGAGCGCAGGCAACTGATCAGAAGGATCTCTCCGATAAGAGCTGGTCTCTCAACAACTCGGGATTTTCTTCAAGCAGGTGCTTCGACAGGCTCAGCACGAACGGAATATCAATAGATTAAGACGATGTCCGTTCGCCCTGAGCCTGTCGAAGGGCGGTTGTTACGAGTCACCGACAAAAGATGGATCCAACAAGTCGTCACCCCGGCGAAGGCCGGGGTCCAGCGCTCCTGTCCCGCCTGAAAATACTGGAAACCTCACATTCAAGCCGGCATTACTGTGGCAGCAAACTCACCCCGCATACATCGCCGCCATCTCCGACGTGTATGCCCCACCCTTTTCCTGACAGATGAGAAACGGCGGCAACACCGCCAACCCCTCCTCCCCGTTCTTCACCGCATCCACCAGCACCAGCCCTGCTTCCGCGCCGGGATAGGGATGCACCATCCGCAACCGTTTCGGCGCAAGCCCGTTTTCCCGCAAGGAAGAAAGCAGAATCTCGGTTCGACCGGCGGGATAAACAAAGGCCGACCGACCGCCGGGTTTCAGGACAAAGGATGCCGCCTGGGCCATCTCGCCGATGGCGCCAAGGATCTCGTGCCGGGCCTTTGCCCGTTCGGTTTCCGGATGATGGCGACCGCTGGTGGTCGGGTAGTAGGGGGGATTTGCCGCCACGCAGTCGAAGCTGCCTTGGGGCAACAGGGTCGCAATCTCCCGGCAGTCGCCTTCGATAACCGAGCAGCGATTCCCAAGGCCATTGACGGCCACATTCCGGCGGCAAACCTCGGCCAGACGCGGCTGCACCTCAAGGGCGGCAAGACTAATCGTAGGGTGACGGTGGGAAAGGATCAGGGAGACAACCCCGCAACCGGCGCCGAGATCAAGAATCCTGGCGCCCGGCTCCGGGGTGATAAAATGGGCCAGAAGAACCGCGTCAACGGAAAACCGGTAGCCCTGCCGGGGTTGCAGGCAGCGCAGCTTGCCACCAAACAGATTCTCTTCGGTGAGCTCCTCGGCAACGGCCATAGGCTAAGGTCAGGAGGGAACTTTCTCTTCGGGCACGATCTTATTGAGCAGCAGACCGGTGAGCAGTTTCGGATAAAAATAGGTGGACTTGTGCGGCATGACCAGCCCCTCGTCCGCCACCCGTTTCACCTGGGACACCAGGGTCGGGTTCATCAGAAAGAGCAGGGGGCTGCGACCGGTGCTGCTCTCGCCCTCCTTGATCGCGACATCCAAGGCGGTATCCGGATCGCTGTAATAATCCACCAGGCTTTCCTTCACACACCGGTCATGACTAAGCTGGAGCAGCCCTTCGATGATGAGGTCGGAGAGGATAACCACGTCCAGCTCGCGCAGAGCCGCAGGCTGCTTACCGCCCAATGCCTCGTCGATCACGCCGTCGCGCAGGGTCAGGAGCAGACAGCGATCCTCCTGGGGATGGTACAGACCGAACATCGTGGCCGCGCCGGAGTTCTCCGCCATGCGGGAGAGAACCTCGGTCATCAACGCCTCGCGGGCGCCGTCAACAACCTCCTCGATGATAAAGCTTTGCGCAAGCCTGGCCATCAGCCCGTCCAGGGCGACACCCTCGGGCATCCGCACCAGCCGGTGGGTGGGAAGCACGGACAAGCCAGGATCTTCCATGCCGCAGAGATACATCATCGTATGGTTGTAGGGGCTGTTGGATGGAACCTCGCCCAGCCGCTCCCGCATCAGGGCGCGGAACTGGAGGGCCGTGGTGTAGCGGTGGTGGCCGTCGGCGATGTAGAGGGATTTTTCCGTAAACAGCGCGCGGACCTGGGCAAGAATCGCCGGATCGGTCACCCCCCAGATGGTATGGATGCAGCCGTCGTGATCCGTGGCGCTGGCCAACGGCTCGGCGGAGCGACCACCTTCCAGCAGGGCCATGACCTGCCCCTGACCATCGGGGTACAGGGAAAAGATCGGGCTGAACTGGGCATGGCAGGTGTCCAGCAGGCTGAGCCGGTCGGAGGTGACGCCGGAAAAGGTTTTCTCATGGGGCTTGACGATCCCCTCGGCAAACTCGGCCAGCTGCACCAGGCAGAGCAAGCCTTTACGGGTCAACCGCTTGCCGGAAGGCAGGGAATACTCGGTATGATAGAGGTAGATGGTGGGCTCGTTGTCCCGAACCAGCACCCCTTCCTGCTGCCACTTGGCAAAGGTCTCCTTGGCCTGGCGGTACCTCGCCTCGGTCAACTGCTCGGCGCTGAAATTCTTGCTCAGATCCAGGTGGATCATGTTGTAGGGATTCTTGGCGGCAAAGGCGGCCTGGGCCTGAAGGTCGATCACGTCATAGGGCGGAGTGACCACCTCTTCCAGATGCTGGATCTTGGCCGGATTGTATCGAAGGGCGCGAAAGGGCGCGATCAAAGCCATTGTTCTCTCTCCTTGCCCGGACAGGCGGAACGGGTGTCCGCACCTGTCGGCAAATGCTCCCGGCCCTCATGAACCGGTTGACTTCCCTTGGGGGAATAGATATGTTTTGTTGAAATCGTCGATAAGCGCGATTTCAACAGTGGTCTTTTTTTAGCCTTTGCTTCCCCTCCCGCAGGTAAGCGTAGACTCCGAGGGGCGTGGGGATATCACAAAAACCGTGCCTCTACATAGTAAAAAAACACCCACATTTCAAGTGAACATTGTACCCGGACCGCAAACTTTTACAAACGAACTTTTCCCATACCTCAAGAGGTTTTCCAATGTACGATATCTTCACCCGCACCCATTTTTCCTCGGGCCACCATCTGCGCGACTATCCCGGCAACTGCGAGCGGCCCCACGGCCACAACTGGAAGGTGGAGGTGACGGTGCGCGCCACCGAGCTTGACGAACTGGGCATGGGCATCGACTTCAAAAACCTGAAAAAGGCGGTCAACGTGATCATGGAGGAGCTGGACCACCAGAATCTCAACGAACTTCCGGCCTTTCAAAAGAAAAACCCCTCTTCCGAAAACATCGCCGCCTATATCTTTGACCGCCTCAGGGAAACCCTCACCACCGAACGCTACCGGCCCTACAGCGTCACGGTCTGCGAAACGGAGAACTGCTGCGTGACCTATCGTGAAGGATGAGCCCTTCCTGCAAATTTCGGAGATTTTCTACAGCATCCAGGGGGAGTCTTCCCATGCGGGCTACCCCTGCCTTTTCTTCCGCCTCTCCGGCTGCAACCTGCGCTGCTCCTACTGCGACGCCAAGTACACCTACGAAGAACCGGGCAACCCAACCCCGCTCAGCGCCCTGCTGAGCGAGGCGGCGCGATACCCCAACGCCCTGATCGAGATCACCGGCGGCGAGCCCCTGCTCCAGGAAGGGGTCTACCCGCTCATGGAGGCACTGCTCGCAGCGGGCCGCACCGTGCTGCTAGAAACCAACGGCAGCCTGAGCATTGCGCGGGTTCCGTGCGAGGTGGTGAAGATCCTCGATCTTAAATGCCCGGACAGCGGGATGGCCGAGAAGATGGACCTTGCCAACCTCGCCCTGCTCGCCCCCCGCGACGAGATCAAGTTCGTGGTCAGCTCCCGTGCAGACTACGACTGGGCCAGGGCCATGATAGCGGAACACCGGTTGGCCGAAAAGGCCAAACTGATCCTCTCCCCGGTGATCGGCCGCCTTGCGCCCGCCCTGCTGGCCCAGTGGCTCATGGACGACGCGCTCCCGGCCCGGATCCAGCTCCAGCTCCACACCCTGCTCTGGCCGGGGATGAAGCGGGGGGTGTGAGGAAAAAATCTTTCCGCCCGCAAAAAGAACGCAGGGCCATCCCATCCCCCCACCCTCATCTTTTCATTTTTGTCCAGTCTCCCTGAAGGCAAGAACCTCGCCCCTGCTTTTACCTCCAGAAAAAATGCATTTTTTATCAACTCCTAACCAAACAAAAATTTTCAAGGGATATCATCCGGTAAATAGTCTGGAATGGTTCCCCGGAAATGAACCCACAACCTAATGGAGACGATGTATGTCAGAAAGACAAATCCACTGTGAACCCGCACATGAGGCCGCAGCCGGCAGCATTATGCCGAACACCGACAAAATCAAGAAAATGCCGGATCCGCGCCAGCCTGAATGCAACGACTTCAGCAACGACGAGGTCAGAAGGGATCGCTACCGGATGCGCTGAAATTTTCATCGGATTCCGGGAAAATAGCCTCGCATCAAAGGGTACGGGAAACCGCCTCAAAAAATCGCAGAGACCGCCGATCTCGGTCAGGCACTGCCATGCCTGAGAAGATCGGCCCCTCTCCCCTCCGTGCCGATTATGACCTAGCCAAGGCCATGATCAGCACACACCGCCTGGCCGCACGAGCCGCTGCAATCCTCCCCCTGTAATTTGCCGACCTGCATACTCGCATCCCAGCCTCCAACATATCCGGCTCCCCCTTCTCGGGCTGGGTAAAAATAACTCTGTCCCCTTTTCTATTTCAGGGGTAAAATCAGCGCCATCCAACAACTCAACCCCTTAGCAAAATTCCTCCGGACATGAACGAACACCTCTGCCCTTCCGAAGCATCCCAGCAACTGCGCTGCTCCCAGGTTGAAATAGAGACCCAGGGCAAGGCGATCAGCAACAACCGTCCGCTGCGGGAGGTTCTGGATGCTTTCCCCGGCTTTGTTCTGGTTCTCAACCATGCCCGGCAGATCGTCTTCGCCAATCAGGCATTTCTGCACTTCCTTGACGCAGCCTCCCTTTCCGATGTGCTGGGGAAAAAACCGGGGGATGCCCTGGCCTGCGAGCATGCCGTGCAAAGCGTTCTGGGCTGCGGCACCACCATTTTCTGCTCCACGTGCGGGGCGAACAAAGCCACGCCCCTCCTGCACCGGCCGGCAAACGATAGTGCCCAGGAATGCCGGATCAGGCAGGAAGGCAGCGGCAAATCCTTTGATTTTCGGGTGCAGACCGCGCCCTTCCCCGGCGGAGACGACAGCCTCTACCTCTTCTTTCTCACCGATATCTCCCATGAAAAAAGACGGCGGGCCTTGGAGCGCATCTTTTTTCACGATGTGGCCAATATCGCCACCGGCATGGTGGGCATGAGCCGGACCCTCTGCGATAAAAAGCTGGATGCGGAAAAAGAGCAGCAGTTCAAGAATGTCCTCCACCGCTATACGCATCGGCTGGCCGACGAGGTCGAGGCGCAATCCGCCCTGGCTGCGGCGGAGAACAACGACCTGCATGTGCAGACCGCACCCTGCGAGAGTCTTGCCCTGCTTGAGGAGGTGGCGGCCTTTTACAACAATGGCGGAAACAACCAAACCTGCAGGGTGGAAATCGGCGCCGATGCCGTGGCAACGGAGTTTTTCACCGATCCGCGCCTCTTGCACCGCATCCTGACCAACATGACCAAGAACGGTGTCGAGGCCTCCCCCCCGGAGGGTGTGGTCCGGATCGGCTGCGAGCAGGTCGGAAGCGATCTGGAATTCTGGGTCCACAACCAGGGCTGCATGCCCGAGAACGTGCAACTGCAAATCTTCCAGCGCTCCTTCTCCACCAAGGGGACAGGCCGGGGCTTGGGCACCTACAGCATCAAACTGCTGGGCGAGCGCTACCTGAAAGGGAGG
>JBAYUD010000047.1:0-21965 GCA_041675265.1 Desulfurivibrionaceae bacterium
AGCGATTCTATAACCGCCGTCGTCTTCACTCGACCTTGGGCTTTCAAAGTCCGGCCCTGTACGAAGCGACTTATTTTAAACTTGCAGCCTAATCCGGTGTCCACTAAACCGGGGGAAGGTCATAAAATCCCCCCTCCCCATGCGGAGGGGGCTAGGGGGTGGGGGTGAGCAGCGTTGCCGTATTCTCCGCTGATCCCAATCGGCAGCTTCACCCACCCCTCAGTCCCCTCCCGTCAAGGGAGGGGAAGCAAAATCCACGCCCAACCATACCAAACCCCCATCCCCGGTCAAGAAGAAATCACCCTTTCACTTTGCCCCGGCCTCGTTGATCCGGGCGATCAATTCGCCTATGTCCACCGGCTTCATGATGTAATCGAACAACCCGCGTTGCATGCCGATGATGCCGCTCTCGGTGGAGCCGTGGCCGGTGAGGATGATCACCTGTATCTTAGCGTCGTGCTGTTTGATCAGGTCCAGGGTGGCCAACCCGTCCACCCCCGGCATCATCAGGTCGAGCAGGACCACGTCCGGCCGCCAATCGGCGGCAAGCACCTCCATCGCTTCCTGGGCGCCGCCCACCGCCTTGGCCACAAAGCCCCGCAGCTCCAAGCGCTCCGCCAGGGTGGTGCCGAAATCAAGTTCATCGTCAACAATCAGAATCCTACGCGCGCTCATGGTGTTCGCCCTCGCTGCCTTCGCTGTAAACCGGGAAGGAGATGATAAAGGTGGTGCCCACCCCGACCTCGCTGCTCACCTCTATCCTGCCCCCCATTTTCTGCACGATGCCATAGGTGATGGAGAGTCCCAGGCCGGTGCCCTTTTTCTCCTCGTTGCCCTTGGTGGTGAAAAAGGGATCGAAGATGTGCTTGAGCACATCCGGGGCAATCCCCGGCCCGGTGTCGGAGATGGCCACCATCACGGTTTTGTGGTTTTCACGGCGGGAGGTGATGTGGATCTCGCCGTCACTATGGATCGCGTCGATGGCGTTGTTGATCACGTTGAGAAATACCTGCTGCAGCTGGCCATGATCCGCCCGGATGACCGGCAGATTTTCCTGAAGCTGCAGGATAACATGGATGTTGCGGTACGCCGCGTCTTTTTCCAGAAAACTCAAGACCTCCTGGAGTATCTCGTTGAGCTGCACCAGGGTCAGGGAGGTTTCCATCCTCCGGGCAAAGCCCAAAAGACGGTGGGTGATGGTCCTCGCCCTGCCCACCGCGTTTTGCAGGGAGGCCAGTTGATCGAGAAACTTCTCTCGGTGGCGGAAATCCTGATCGACCCCGACCAGATCCTGCATCAACCCGGCCTTTTCCCCGATGATCGCCAGGGGGTTGTTGATCTCGTGGGCAACGCCCGCGGCCAGCCTCCCGATGGAGGCCAGTTTGTTGGAATGTTCCGTTTCGCTCAGGATCGCGTCCCGCGTTTCATCGGCCTCGCGGAACTTGCCCGCCAGGAAGCGGGAGAGCCAGACCACCATCCCGCCCGAGGCGAGAAAACAGAGGGCCAGGGTGAGAAACAACCGCCCCTTGAATACCCGCCAGATCTTCCGCGCCTCGGCCCCCTGCTGATCCAGAACCAGCAGCCAGGGCGTGTTCTGAATCCTGCTCACGGCCCGGTAAAAGCTGCTGTCGCCGCGCATTTCCTCGAAAATGAGGATGTCGTTCCGCTTGGGCTTGCGGGTGAGCTGGAAATCCTCCATGGCGCCGCCATGGTAGCGGGAGGTGCTTTGCAAGGCGCCGTTGTCGTTGATGAGAAAGATATCCTCCAGGGCCTCGGTGTCGGCCAGGGCCAGAAAACGGTCCAGGGTTTCGGTGTCGATGCTCGCCCTCAGCACCCAGTACTGCCCGGAATACGGATCCTTCTTGCTTGCGGCCACCACGAAATGGGGAACATTGCGAAAACCCGTGAACACCTCGCTGACATACATCCGCCGGGCCAGGGCCTTATGAAACCAGAGGCTGTCGCTGTAGTCCTTGCCCGCCAGGCTGTAGGGGCCGACATAAGCGCTCTGGATGCCGTCCGGCCCGACCACGCTGAGATCGACCAGCCCCTGATGCTCCTTCTTGAGCTGGCGGAATATCTGCTCAAGCTTCTTGGGGTCGGAGAGATCCTCGAAGGCATAGGTGTCGATGACCACGGTGATCGCCGCCTCCAGCTTTTCCAGATAGGCGCTGATCGTGGCCCTGGCGCTTTCCGCGTTCCAGCGGGCGTTGGCCTGGGAATCCTCCCGCAGGAGCTGCTGGTACTGGATGAAGTTAAGACCCGAGGTGATGGAGAGGGGAATCAGGGTAATGGCCAGCATCACGATGAGCAGGCTGTTGCGCATGCACCGGTACCGCGCCCTGGGCGAAAGATCCTTGCCGGACACGCCACAAAACAGGGGGCATTTGGGATTGTCGCTCATAACGGTGCGCTCCTCTCGGTTTCCGGCCGGACAATACTCCCCGGCCGCAGTTGTTTGGCCATGGCCAAATCGATGGCCTGGGCCGCCGGGCCGATCACCCGGTCGATCACCTCGATTTTTTTCCAGACCAGATACTGGAAATGCGATTCCTCGATGCCGCCACAGATCACCAGGGAGGCCTCTTCCTTGATGATCAGGCTGCACAGCGCGTCGCTCCCCGGTCCGGGCAGCAGGACCGTGCGCGGCTCTCCGGAAACTTTACCCCGGACGACCTTGGCGATGAGCACCTCGGTGGCCAGGTCGAAGCGCGGGGCGATATCGTTATTTTGCAGGGTTGCCAGGATCTTCATGCTGTCTTATCCAAGGTCGTATTCTCGCATCTTCCGCCACAGGGTGGTGCGCCCCCAACCCAGCGCCTTTGCCGCCCCGGTGCGGCTGCCGCCGGTCTGCATGAGCGCGGTGAGGATCTTCTTCTTTTCAATGGCGCTCCAGCTTGAGGCGTTGTCCGGAATCTCCTCCACCGCCTTTGAGACACTCTTTTCTCCAGGGTCCAGCCGATCCGGAGAAACGGCATCGGTCGCCGCCCGAGGCGGTTTGCCCGCCTCGGCCAGCACATAGGGGGGCAGATGCTCCACCTCGATGACCTCGCCCCGACAGATGTTGACCCCGTACTCAATGATATTGCGCAGCTCGCGGACATTGCCGGGGTACGGATAGCTGCCCAGCAACCGCAAGGCCCGGGCGGAGAGCCTTTTCACATTTTTGCCGAAGCTGACGGCAAACAGCTGGAGAAAATGATCGATGAGCAGCCGCACATCGCCATCCCGTTCGCGCAAGGAGGGCAGATGCACCCGCAGGACATTGAGGCGGAAAAACAGGTCTTCCCGAAACCTGCCCTCCTGGACCAGCTGCTTCAAATCGCGATGGGTGCCGGTGATCAGCCGCACATCGACCTTGACCTTCTTCTGGCTGCCCAGGGGGAAAAACTCCCGGTCGTCCAGCACGGTGAGCAACTTTACCTGGAGCGGCAGGGGCAGATCGCCTATCTCGGTGAGAAAGATGGTGCCGCCCTGGGCAAGCTGGAACATGCCGTGCTTATCGGCGTGCGCCCCGGTGAACGCCCCGCGCACATGGCCGAAGAGCTCGGATTCGAGCAGGCTTTCGGGCAGGGCCCCGCAGTTGACCTTGATAAAGGGATACTTGCCGCGCTTGGAGGCATGATGGACCGCCTCGGCCAGGAGATCCTTGCCGGTGCCGGTCTCGCCGGTGATCAGGACGGAAGAGTCGGTGTGGGCGAGAACCGGCAGGAGCTCGAAGATCTCCTGCATCTTGGGGCTGTGTCCGAGCAATCCCTTGGGCGGTCCCTTCTCCTGCTTGCGGCCGATCTCCTGCAAGGCGGTGATGTCTTCAAGGACCAAGACCAGCGCCTGCCGCCCTCCGGTGGACTCCACAACCGGGGTGGCGGTGAAACGCACGGGAATCTTCTTGCGGTTGAGGCCGAGGATATCGCCCTCGACGCTGCAGGCAACCCCGGTCTCCAGCGCCTGACGGAACACCTGCACGTTTCTGCCGAGACTGCTGCGAAGCACATGGTCGCAGTATATGCCGCGGGTTTCCTCGCCGGAATAGCCGGTGAGCGCTTCGAGAAAGCGGTTCATCATGATGAGCCGGAGATTCGGGTCGACAAGGGCGATCCCGTGCGGCACCCCATTGAGGATCTCAACGAGATCGGGACGGAACGGTTTGATTTCTTCTATTTCGGGCATTGACTTCGCACCGTTGGCGGAATTGAACAACTCGTCACCCCGGCGAAGGCCGGGGTCCAGCCTTACAGCAACGGCCCGAAAACCCTGGATTCCGGCCTTCGCCGGAATGACGAAATATCGCGTTTCTTGAGTTGCTGCGAATCCATCACCATTGAACTTCTTGCAAAACCCCCAAGAGTTCCCTCTCCCCTCGGAGTCTTCGCTTACCTACAGGGGAGGGGGAGCAAAAGGACACAGGCTGCACCCAAAGTGTTTCACATTGTCCCCACATGTTTCAGATACATCACCCTGAACCGGGAAGTCAATCATTTTTATCCGCAGCCCAGTCCTGCCCAGCATTCCTGCGACACAGAACGAATACCCCACTCACCTCCCCCCTCGATTCTTGCCCGGCCGCCCTTATTGTTCCGCCCGGCAGCCACAAATGTTCCCTGTTGTTCCACAATGTTCCCCCCGGTTGTTTCACCACAAGACTGATTTCTCGCAACCAACCGTTATCACTGAAAATTATTACTTGGCACGGTCCTTGTATTATCCAGAAACAACAGCACACAACTGCTCCAAGACACGGGAAACAGCTCAACACTTGCGGAGGTTGCCATGAAAACGCTCACCACCTTTCAAAAATGGATGACAGCCATCACCTTTGCCGAGGCCGGGGAATGGGGAACCGCCCAGAGAATGGCGCCGGCCACCGTCCGGAGCAGGGCGATCAGCCAAAGCCAGAAAATCTTCATGGCTGCGGCCTTTGCCGAGGAAGGTCTCCATGCCGAGGCCATTACCCTGGCCGAAGCCCCCAACCTCCAGGCTCCGAGCGGCGATGCATTTCTTCGGTCGCTGGGATTGGGCGGAATCCGCATGACCTACGGCGTATTCGCCACGGAATCCGCGCGATAACGGCCCGGTACCGGTCAGACTCCCATGCAGGCAACCGCCCTCATTGTTTCAGGCGATGCGAGTTTTGCGGAAACGATGCAGGGTCTGCTGCAAGGCTGGGGGATGACGGTTGCGCTGTCCGGAGAATCTGCTTGCCTGCCGGGCCTCGGGACAGAGATTGTCCTGCTCGACATCCGGCAGGCAAGCAACGAGGGGTTGCACCCGCTTCTTGCCATCCGGGAAAAAATGCCCGAGGCGGAGGTGATCCTCATCAACCGGCCGGACAACATCCCGCTCTCCATCGCCGGGATGCAGGCCGGAGCAACCGATGAACTCATCGCCCCCTTTGACACCAACTCCCTGAAAAACTCCATCTCCGCCGCCCTCGGACGGAGGAAAAAACGGCAGGGGAAGAAATCCCTGTTCAGGCGTTTCGGAGACGCCATGGCCGCCGCGACCTTTGCCCAAGCCGGAGAATTTGACACCGCCCTCTCCCTGCTGGACATCAACAAAAACGAGGGGTACCCCTCCAAACGGGAAAAACCATAGGACAGCCCCGAAACTGTCCCCCAACCGAGCACGAGGACATTATGGACGACATCAAAATTCTACTGGTAGACGACGAGGAAGATTTCATCAGAACCCTGTCGGAGCGTCTTGATCTGCGGGATCTCGGCAGCAAGACTGCGCTCAACGGCGAGCAGGCCCTGGGCTATGTGGGGGAAAAGGAACCCGATGTCATGGTCCTTGACCTGAAGATGCCGGGCATCGACGGCATGGAGGTACTGCGGCGGGTGCGGCAGGCCTACCCCAACATCCAGGTCATTATCCAGACCGGCCACGGCAACGATCTGGACGAGGCGGAGGCGAGACGCCTCGGGGTGTTTGATTACCTGAAAAAGCCGGTTGAGATCGAAATCCTGGTGGAACGGATCAAGGCGGCGCATCAGGAAAAGAAGAATCTGCTGGCCAGCTCCGCAACTGCCGCAGCCTTTGCCGAAGCGGGCGAATATGACACCGCCAGGCATATGCTGAAATAATAATCCCTTAAGCGACTGACAAAAGTCAAAAAAAGTCCCCTCCCCCCTGGCGGGGGAGGGCAAGGGTGGGGGGGAAGCAGCCATGAACTCGGCAGGTTGCAACCTCACCCACCCCCCGCCCCCCTCCCGTAAAGGGAGGGGGAGTGAGAGCTTCCGTAGTTAACCTTTTCCAGAAAGGCCAGACAGCAATGCACAAACAGACCGCAGCCATAAACCGCCATTTCATCGTCAGCGGCGCGGGCATCGAGATCCGCCCCCTGGGCGGCGCAGGCTTGCTCGAGGGGTATCCGCCGGAAGGCAGATTCCCCACCCTGCTGGAGCTGGAGCAGGAATATGTGCAACGGGTGCTGGCCCATGTGGATGGCAACAAGTCCCGGGCCGCCCAGGTTCTGGGCATAGACCGGGTTTCCCTGTGGCGGAAGCTGAAACGGCTGGAAAGCCTCTCTCCCTCCGGCGCCCCACCGCTTCAGGAATATTCCGGCCAGCCATGAAGATGTACACCGCAACCATCCCCGGCAGCGCCCTCAAGGTCCGCTCGCGTGAGTCGTACTACGCGCGGCAGAAACGGCTTTTTGTGGTGGTGGTTATCCTGGTGGCGATCATCCCCCTCTTGTGCATCAGCTGGACAGCCTCCCATTTTTACCAGAAATCATGGCTGGACAAGACCACCGTTGAGCTGACCAGCCTGGCAAACAGCCGCAGGGAGATCATCGACCTCTTTCTCGACAGCCAGGAAAACATCCTGGCCGGATATGCGGAACTCTACGACCTTGACTGGCTGAGCAGTCCCGGCAACCTGGAAAAACTGTTCAAGGCCATGAACCACCAGGGGGTTATCGTCGATCTCGGCCTCATCGCCCAGGACGGCAGCCACCGCAACTACGTGGGCCCCTTTGCCGAGGATCTCAAGGACAAGAACTACGCCGAAGCGCGCTGGTTCGCGGAGGTCATGCAGAGCGGCAGATACATCAGCGATGTGTTCACCGGCTACCGGGGCGTGCCCCATTTCATCGTGGCGGTGACCGACCCCACCCGTTCCTGGGTGTTGCGGGCCACGATCAATTCCGAGCTGTTCAACGCCTTGCTGGCCAGCGCCGAGGTGGGGCCGGGCGGGGACGCCTTTATCCTCAACCAGCAGGGTGAGTTGCAGACGCCGAGCCGCCTGGGGCTCACCGCTCTTCCCGCCGGGGAAAAAGGGTTGCTGGCCACGGGAGGCGACCTGACCATCCATCATTCCCAGGGAGCCCTGTACGCCACCACCGGGATAAAAAACAACGCTTGGACCCTGGTGCTGAAAACCGACATCAAAACCTCGCTTGCCGATTTTTACCGGGCCAGGCAGCGCGATCACCTGATCATCGCCTGCGCCGCCCTGCTCATTCTCGGTGTTGCCACCTTCCTGGTCCGCTCCATGATGAACAAGGTGGAGGATGCGGACCAGCAGCGGATGCAGCTCTACGACCGCATCCGCTATTCGGAGAAAATGGCCCTGATCGGCAGGATGGCGGCCAATGTGGCCCATGAAATCAACAATCCCTTGCAGATCATCGGCGACCAGGCCGGTTGGCTGAACGAGCTGCTGGACGAGGAAGATCCGGCGAGCCTGAAAAACACCGAAGAATACCGGACCGCCTTTGCCAAAATCAAGGCCCAGGTCAAGCGGGCCAGCATCATCACCCACCGGCTTCTGGGTTTTTCCCGCAGCACCGACGGGCTGAAATCATTGACCAACATCAACACCCTGGTGGAGGAAACCGTCTCCTTTCTTGAAAAGGAGGCGACCAACCATCGCATCGCCATCCGCCGCAACCTCGACCCCGCGCTGCCGGAGATCACCACCGACTCCACCCAGCTGCAGCAGGTGTTCCTCAACATCGTAAACAACGCCTTTGACGCCATCGGCAACGACGGCGCGGTCACCATCAGCACCAGCCAGGGCAATGGCCAACTGGCGGTGGAGTTTGCCGACAGCGGACCGGGGCTGCCGGAAGAGGTGTTGATAAAGGTCTTCGAGCCGTTCTTCACCACCAAAAAGGCGGGAAGCGGCACCGGAATCGGGCTGGCCATCTCCTACAGCATCGTCGAACGGCTCGGCGGCAGCATCGAGGCACGCAACGGCAGGCAGGGCGGCTGCGTTTTCCGGGTCACCCTCCCGGTAACACCCCAGTAAACAGGAGCGCTGAAATGGACGAATCTTCCATCCTGGTTATTGACGATGAAGAGGAATTTGTCGCCACCCTGGTGCAACGGTTGCGCAAGCGGGGCTGGGACAGCGAGGGGGTACTGAACGGCCGCGCGGGCATCGCCAGGGCGGCGGCCGGCGATTTTACCGTGATTCTGCTGGACATGCGCCTGCCGGACATGGACGGCGGCCAGGTGCTGCAAGAGATAAAAAAGATCAAGCCCGCAAGCCGGGTGATCATTCTCACCGGCCACGCCTCGGCCAGCGAAGGGGAAGAAGGCATAAAAAACGGAGCCTGCGACTACCTGCTCAAACCGGTGGAATTTGAAACCCTGCTGGAAAAACTGGAGGCCGCCAGGAACCGTGGCCCATAGAAGCAACCTTTTAAGAACACTGCAACCGAGGGGAACCGAGGTATTTTTTATTATTCAATCAACAAGGGAGGAGTACAATCATGAATTTTTTCAAGCAGTTCAACCAGTTCTTGCTCATGGGCGCCCGCGCCCAGGCGAAGTGGGAGCTCGACATCTCAAACACCATCCTGCGGGATAAGAAACGGATAGGCATACTCTGCCTGCTACTCATCCCCATTCTCCTCGGCGGCATCGCCTTTGCCGAGGATGTGTCCGGCATCATGCCCGCCATGCTGGGCGGCAAGACCGCCTACACCCCGGCCTTCTACACCCCCACCATCTTCTTTGCCTCCATCGGAGTCGGCCTGGTGGCTGGACTTATCACCGGCTGCATCGGAGCAGGCGGCGGCTTCATCATCGCTCCGGCCCTGATGAGCGCCGGGGTCAAGGGCATCCTCGCCGTGGGCACCGACCTGTTCCACATCTTCGCCAAGGCAATCATGGGCAGCGTTTTGCACCGCAAACTGGGCAACATCTCGGTCGGACTGGCCGCGGTCTTCCTGATCGGCTCCATGGGCGGCGCCACCCTGGGCGGCTACATCAACCGGAGTATCTACGAGGCCAACCCGATCTTGAGCGATGCCTTCATCACCACCATCTACGTATTCATGCTGGGCTTCCTGTGTTCCTACGCCCTGTATGACTGGTACCGCTCCACCCGTCCGGTAAAAGCGGCGGCCGGCGTTACCGTTTCCGCAGCAGGCTCCCTGACCGGCTTGGCCCAGAAGCTCCAGTCCGTCAACCTGCCGCCGATGATCACCTTCGACGAGGGCGTCACTCCCGGCGGTCGCAAGATCTCCTGGCTCTTTCTCGTATTAAGCGGCGCACTGGTGGGCTTGGCTGCAGCCATCATGGGCGTAGGCGGCGGTTTCTTGACCTTCCCGATCTTCGTATACGTACTGGGTGTTTCCTCGGCCACCACCGTGGGCACCGACATTTTCCAGATCATCTTCACCGCCGGCTACGCGGGCCTTGGGCAGTACGCCATTTACGGCTTCATCTTCTACACCCTGGCCATGGGCATGCTGCTCGGCTCCCTGGTGGGCATCCAGATCGGTTCCCTGGTGACCAAGGTGGTCTCCGGCCAGACCATCTGCGCCCTGTACGCCATCGCCACCTCGGCCGGCTTTATCAACCGGGCCTTCGCCCTGCCGCCCAAACTTGCCAAGATGGGCTACATCGACATGACTAAGGATACCGGCAAGATGCTCGACCTGGTGGGCAACACCATCTTCTTCGTGGTGCTCGGCTCCTTTGCGATCTGGGTATTCTACATCTTCTTTTCAAACATCCGCACCCTCAAGGGTGAGGAGCCAAAAGCAGCCCTGCGGGCCAAGGAGGTGGCAGCATGATTGCCAATAAAAAAGAATTCGGCGGCGGCCTGGTGATGATGGTCGGCTTCTGGATCGTTTTTGCCATTCTTCTCTCGCCGGTTTTCCCCGGCCAAGAGAAAAAAGTGAATATGCTGGACTACATGGACAGCATGTACAACTCCATCTCCAAAAAGTCAGCCTACTACATTCCGGAAATAGTTAAAAAGGCCGACAAACTGAAGGGCGAAAACTTCTCTGTCGAGATCAAGGTCGAAGACAAGCAATCCGCCCCCAGGATCGCAACCATGCTCCGCACCTCCGGCGCCACGGTGGTAGAAGGTGAGGACAAGCTCAAAGTAAGCGGCGACCTGGGTGTGGTGCTGAACGGTGCCATGGCCGACACGGAATTGGCCTACAACAACAACGGCGAGGCGCTCCAAGCGCGGCACGGCGCGGATGCCAAGCAGGTGATGTTCGACTGGCACAACACCCTTTCCGCCATAGAAAAGAGCTTCACCAAGCAGGAGAAGTTCGCCCAATCCACAACTCTCAACAAGGCCAAGACCAAGGCCGTGGAAACCGCCTTCAACTACTACGGCATCGAGGCGCAGTCCATCAAGGACAAGGCTGTCCTGGTGGTCGCGTCCCTGGTGGGCTACGTGATCTACACCATGTGGTTCGGCTTCGCCATCCTCTTCATGTTTGAGGGCTGGGGGCTCAAACTGGAGCATTGATAGCCTTTTTGGCACAGGATGTTTCCGGGAGCCTCCGGGGACATCCTGTGTTCCCCCTTCCCCGCCTTCTTTTCTCCGTTGCCTTCCACTCCCCTCTTCCATTATGCTGAAGGCCATGAGCTCTCTTTTTGACCGCCTGACCTCCCTGTTTTGCAGCACGCCAAGGCTTGCGCCCGCCGAGTTGCAGGCCGCCTTCCGCGGCCATTACAAGGAGTTTCGCGCCCTGCTCACCGCCAACAACAACGCCCTGGAGCTGATGGCCGAGATGGAACAGGCCCTCACCGCGGGCCAGCCCTTTGGCATGGCCTTTGTCCGGGGCAACTGCACCGCGCTTTCCGTCAATATCTACAAGATGATCCACCACCTGACCAGATTGGCCGACGGCAGATATGCCGAGCTGGACCACCCTTTCCGGGCCATCACCAAACAACTCGAAGAGGTCCTTGCCAGCAGACCTGTCAGCACGGAGGGCGCGGCCATCCTCCCCATGGCCGAGGTGGATGCCAGCACGGTGGACCAGGTGGGCGAAAAGATGGCCAACCTGGGCGAGGTCAGAAACCGGATCGGCCTGAGAACCCCGGACGGCTTTGTCATCACGGCAACGGCGGCCCGACAGTTCATCGAGGCCAACGACTTGCAGGTTGAGATCAACCGCCGCCTCAAAGGGTTGGATATCGACAATCTGGAAGAGCTCTACACGGTCAGCGCTGGCATCCAAGGCTTGATCAGCAATGCACCCCTGCCAACGGAACTGGAAGAGGCGATCCTGAGCCACCACCAGCAGCTCGACACAGCCCCGGAGGTGGAACTGCTGGTCGCCCTGCGTTCCAGCGCCCTGGGCGAGGACAGCTCCAACATCTCCTTTGCCGGGCAGTACCGGACCCAGCTCAATGTCAGCCGCGAATTTGTCACCCAGGCCTACAAAGAGATCGTGGCCGGCAAGTACAAAAGCCAGGCCATTGTCTACCGCCAGCAGCGGGGCTTTCGCCACCAGGACGTGCATATGTGCGTCGGCTGCCTGCGCATGGTGGACGCCGCTATCAGCGGGGTGATGTATTCCCGCGCCCCGGATGATCCGCGCAGCCCCTTTGTCATCATCCAGGCGGCGCCCGGGCTTGCCAGTGCCGTGGTGGACGGCAGCGCGGCCAGCGAGCAGCTCCGGGTCAGCCGGACTGCGCCCCATCCCATTGTGCACAGAGCGTCCGCCACGGAGCAGAGCCAGACCCTCACCGAACGCCAGGGTGCCGAACTGGCAACAGTCGGGGTGCGGCTGGAAGAGCATTTCGGCACTCCCCAGGATATCGAATGGTCCATAGACCGCGCCGGACTGCTCTATATTTTACAAAGTCGGCCCCTTGGCCACGCCGTTTCCGAAGAGGTGCAGAAAACCACCGAACACAGCGCCACACCAAATGATCTGCCCGCCCCTCTGCTTGCCGGAGGAGTGTGCGCCAGCCAGGGCGTTGCCTGCGGCCCGGTGTCCACCGTGCGCTCCAGCCTTGATCTGCTGCGCTTTCCCAAGGGTGCGGTGCTGGTGATCGAAACGCCGTATCCGGACTGGGCCAGCCTCCTCAACCGGGCCGTGGCCGTGGTCAGCGAAACCGGCCAGATGGCCGCCCACCTTGCCACCGTGGCCCGCGAGTTCGGGATTCCCGCGATCTTCGGCATAGATCAGGCCCTGGCAACCCTTGAAAACAACAGCCTGGTCACGGTGGACGCCACCGCAGGCAAGGTCTACGTCGGCCGGGTGGAGGTGCTGCTGACCCTGGCCGCGCCCAAACCCAATCTCATGGCCGGAAGCCCTGTGTACAAGATCCTCACCGAGGCCCTGGCCCACATCACCCCGCTCAACCTGACCGATCCGGCCTCTCCTTTTTTCCGGCCCGAGGGTTGCCAGACCCTGCACGATCTCACCCGCTTCTGCCACGAAAAGGCGGTGGTGGAGATGTTCACCTTTGGCGAACGCTACGGCTTTGACGACAAGGCGGCCAAGCAGCTGGTGGTGGAAAATTCACCGGCCCAATGGTGGGTGATCGATCTGGACGACGGCTTCACTCCGGATTTCGACCCGGAAAGCCGCTATGTGCATCTCGGCCACATCACCTCCGTACCCATGCAGGCCATCTGGCAGGGAATGATGGCCTTTCCCTGGGCAGGGCCGCCGCCGGTCAGCCTGGGGGGGCTTGGCTCCATCATCTTCCAGTCCACGAGAAACCCAAGCCTCGACCCAGGGGTGCGCTCGGCCATGGCCAGCAAAAACTACTTTCTCATCTCCAAGAACTTCTGCAACCTCAGTGTCCGGCTCGGCTACCATTTTGCCCTGGTGGAGGCCAATCTTGGGGAGTTTCTCACGGAAAACTATGTGAGCTTCCAGTTCAAGGGTGGGGCTGCGGACGAAAACCGCCGGTTGCTGCGCATCCGGCTGATCAGCGAGATATTAAGCGCATTTGGCTTCCGGGTGGAGCAGAAGGTGGACGCCATGACCGCCCGGATCGAGAAGAAACCCGGACCCTATCTGCTGGAACGGTTGAGGGTTCTCGGCTACCTGCTGATCCACACCCGCCAGATCGACATGGTCATGGCCGACGAAGGCATGGCCGCAAACTACCGCGAAAAAATCATGACCGACCTGCACACCCTGATGGATACCCAAACGGAGGGATGACATGACCCAACCGCTCAATATCCTGCTCATTGACGATGAAATCGATTTCGTGGAAACAACCGGCAAAAGGCTGATACGCAGGGGGTATGCGGCAAAGACCGCGCTCACCTGCACCGAGGGCCTTACGATCATTGCCACGGGCTGGCCCGAGGTGGTGGTGCTGGATGTGATGCTCCCGGACCGCGACGGCATGGACTGCCTGCGGGAGATCAAGGAAAAATGGCCGACCCTGCCGGTCATCATGCTGACCGGCCACGCCTCCATGGAGGCGGGGCTGCACGGCCTGGAATGCGGGGCCAGCGACTACTGCCTCAAGCCCATCGACCTGGAAACCCTGGTGGAGAAGATCGCCATCGCCCATCGGGAGAGCCGGGCGCCTCGGGCATAAAAAAAAGCCATCCCGCCGCATGGCAGGATGGCTTTTCACCTCGAATTCGAGAATCTACTCGATTAATGCCCGCCGCCGGAAAGCACGCCGCTGGCCGCCAGGGTCAGAATAACCGCCTCGGCCAGGGCCATGATCGCCATGGCCTTGTCTTTCCGGGCGAACAGCCCTGGGGTGATGACAAGGTAGCAGACAATGGTGATGCCGGAGAGGATGGCCACCGGCAGGAAGTTCAAGAAATCGCCATAGCCGAGGAGCTTCATCCAGGACCAGCCTACGGGCAGGGTTTCCCAGTGCAGAAAATTGGTGTTGATGGCCACCAGATAGTCGTGTACCGGCTGGCTCCAGTAGATGGAGATCTCGTCCACCGGCACGATTGAGGGCATGACGCCCAAAACATACAGGGCAAAGGTGATTACCATGAGGGCCAGGCCTGCGAACATCCCTTTTTCAAGAATATCGGCGTACAGCACCTGCTCCTCGGTTGCTTGGGTATTATGTTGTGACATGATACAAATCCTCCGTGAGATAGACTATTAAAGCTGAGTTGAGCAGCTTGCCTGCTCAAACGAAACTTATACCCTCTGGGTGTAGATCGTTCCGTTAAAACAGGCTGATGCCCATGGTGCTCAAGCCCTTCTGCACCGCCTTCAGGCCGGCGAAAAGGAGAATGACGATAACCATCCAGCGGATAAAGGTGGGCTTGGCGACCTTCAGCAAGCGCACCCCGACGAAGGAGCCCAGCATGATGCCGATGAGCGACGGCACAACCATCATGGGGATCACGCAGCCCTTGTTCAGGTAGATCCAGGCGGCAGAGGTGTCGGTGATGGAGAGCAGAAACTTGGAGGTGGCCACGCTGATCTTGAGCGGCGCGCCCATCATCAAATTCAGCACCGGCACGTTGGCCCAACCGGCGCCCAGACCGAACATACCGGCCATGAAGCCGATGATGATGAAGGTCAGCAACCCGGGGATGGTGCGATGGATCTTCCAGTTTATCTCTTCCTTGGTGGTCGGCTCATAAAAAACACCGGTGATGCGGAGGGCGGAGGAAAGCGCGTCCGCCTGGGGAACATGGGGCACCGTTGACTTCTTGGCGGAGAGCATGATGGCCACGATGCCGAGGATGGTCCCGCCCAAGGCAAGCTGGACAATGTGGGTGGGCAGAGCCAACCCGACCATGGCGCCGACAATGGCCATGGTGGAGGCAATGAGCGCCACCGGCATGGCCAGACGCAGGCTGGTGAGGTTGGCCTTCAGCAGACCGGGGCCTGCAGCCAGAGCGCCGCACAGGGCAACCAACAAACCGGCGCCGCGGACAAAATCAAGGTGGAACGGGAAAAACCCGCCGATGATGGGCACGAAGAGCACCCCGCCGCCAACCCCGCCAAGCACCGCGATGATACCCATGACAAAGGTGACGAAGAGGAGAATCACCGGCCACTTCCACCAATCCGGATCTCCCATGGCCGGGACCGGAGCCATGTCCGCGGCTTCCGTTGCCAGGGCCCAGGCCGGGCTCAGCATGATGGCACACATGAGGGAGACAAACAGCATCCCCGCCTTTTCCTTGATGTTTCGTAGCATCCTTGTTTCCTCCTTGTCTTTCCTAAAGCAACAGTAAAAGAATATATGCGCCGCTATTCAAAAATAACCGAAACATTCGCGTTTCGTGTCCGGCATATGGAGCCGTAGCGAAATCGGGTGAAATGTAAGGTTTATTTCTTAACGGCCCCTAAAAAATGAACCAGCACTGTGAACGCTTGCATGCAACCGAGGGGGACAACCTTCGCCGGATGAAAAGGCAGAGGCCTTTCCCGTTCCGGCGATGGCTATTTCTAAAAATTTTCGGTATGCTTACTGCTCTCAAAAAGTGCTGTCAAGAAAAAACTGTTCATCTTTGAAACATGGGTGTTGCATTACGCATCATCAGATAAAAATGCTGCGTAATCATACCGATACGCTGCATTGTGCAACATTTTCCCTGGACTATTTATGATGGAATTTTCCCTGCCGGAGGTTTTGCGGATCCTGAGCACGGAGGTCGCCGGGTATGCCGTACCCATTGTCGATCTCATTGCCGTGCAGACCAAGGATCCGTACAAGGTTCTGGTGGCCACCATCCTCTCGGCCCGGACCAAGGATGAAACCACGGCCAAGGCTGCGGCCAGGCTGTTTGCGGAAGCGCCGGACCTGGCGGCCCTGGCGGAGTTAAGCGAAGAGCGGATTGCCACGCTGATCTTCCCGGTGGGATTTTACAAGAACAAGGCCGGATTTCTCGCCCGGCTGCCCGGGGTGCTGGCCGGCGAGTTCAACAACCGTATTCCCGACGAGGTCGAACCCCTCACCCGGCTGCCCGGCGTGGGCCGCAAAACCGCCAATCTGGTGGTGGCGGTGGCCTTCAGGAAACCGGCGATCTGCGTGGATACCCATGTCCACCGGATCATGAATATCTGGGGCTACGTGAAAACGAGCACCCCGCTGGAAACAGAGATGGCGCTCCGTGAAAAGCTGCCGCCCCAATACTGGCTGACCATCAACTCCACCCTGGTGGCCTTTGGCCAAGGCACCTGCAAACCGGTTGCTCCCCACTGCGACCGCTGCGTCATCGCCCGGCATTGCCCCCGGATCGGGGTGAGGCCGAGACGGGTTCCGGGAATACGCAAACAAACAAACGAGGCCCCCATGCGGAGATTCGTGTCCTGGAATGTCAACGGCCTGCGGGCCGTGGAGAAAAAGGGTTTTGTCGAGATCCTCGCCGAGCTGGACGCCGATCTGGTGGCGCTCCAAGAGATCAAGGCCTTGCCCGAGCAGCTGCCGGAAACGATCAAAAACATCCCCGGCTACACCGCCTACTGGTTTTCCGCCCAGAAAAAAGGGTACGCCGGGGTGGCTACCTACAGCAAAGAGCCCCCCCTCTCGGTGATCTACGGCATCGATCACCACGACCACGATTACGAGGGCAGGGTGCTGACCCTGGAGTTTGCCGATTTCTTCTTCATAAACGCCTACTTTCCCAATTCCCAGCACGGCTTGCTGCGCATGGATTACAAGCTTGAGTTTAACAACGACCTGCTGGCCTTTGCCCAAACCCTGGCCGCGCAAAAATCAGTGGTAATCTGCGGGGATTTCAACGTGGCGCACAAGGAGATCGACCTGACCAACCCCAAGCAGAACGAAAAGAATCCGGGCTTTGCCCCTGAGGAACGGGCCTGGATGGACCAATTTCTCGCGGCTGGATTCGTGGACACCTTCCGGATGTTCAATCAGGAGCCGGGCCAGTACACTTGGTGGAGCTACCGCTTCAACGCCCGGGCCAGGAACATCGGGTGGCGGATCGACTATTTCTGCGTGGATACAAAGAGCGCGGCAAGGGTCAAGGCGGCGGGGATTCTGCCGGAGGTGATGGGCTCGGACCACTGCCCGGTGACCCTCGATTTTGCATGAACATCAAGGAACATTGAAGATTTTTCCAGGGTTGAAACAAGGAACCCGACTGCTTTTTAATTGACTTACCCACCCTGAGTCATCATAGAATCTTGAAAGATAAGATGCATTGTGTCCTCTCGATTTTGGGGAGTATTTTGCCGGGGAACGGATGACGAATCTCAAGGTGGTAGGTATCGGAGAATGGCTGATCTCCAACAATAAGGAAGATATGATCAGAACCTATGCCCTGGGCTCATGCGTGGCGCTGGTGGTGCAGCACCCTGTCAGCAGAACCTGCGGGCTTGTCCATATCGCCCTGCCCGACTCCTTTCTGCTTGCCAACGCAAGGAAACGAAAAGAGGGGTATTGCGCCGATACCGCCGTGCCGAAGCTGCTGGAAGAGATCCGCCTGGAAACAGGCCTGTACAGCGCGATGACCAGTGGCATGATCGCCACGCTGGCCGGAGGCGCCCGGATGATGCGGCTGAAAAACGACTACCATATCGGTGAACGTATTGTCCAAAAGGTTCTCACCCTTTTGCAGCGGTATAAGGTGCCGGTTGCGGCGATGGACGTTGGCGGAGATGTTTCACGGACTGTCTCCCTTGCCGTGGGCAGCGGCGAGGTGTTTGTCGCCTCGCCCGGAACAAAAGAACGGCTTCTGAAATAAGCATGCACCGTTGCCTGCGGCCGCGGGCGTTTCCTTCTCTCACTGAGGGCTCTCATGAAAGCACGGATTCTAGTTGTTGATGACGAGAAGTTGTTGCGGGAGATGATCTCCGCCTGGCTTGTCAATGAGGAGTATGAAGTCACGGAGGCCGAGGATGCGCCATCGGCCATCGCCATGCTCCGGAGCGAACCGTTCCATGTGGTGGTTACCGACAAGAACATGCCGGGAACCCTGCATGCGACCGAGGGAGGACTTGATGTTCTGCAGTTTGCCAAGACCAGCAATCCGGCCTGCGGCGTCCTGATGATGACGGGCTACGCCTCGGTTGAATCCGCCATCGAGGCCATGCGTCTCGGAGCCTTCGACTATATCAGCAAACCGCTCATGCTGAGCGAACTCAGTGAAAAAATCGCTCGCATCATTTCCTACCAGCGGGTGATGGACCCGGGCGACACCCTCGCGGCCTACGAGCGTTTTTGGAGCGAATACCTGGCTGCCGTGGAAGAACAACCGGATGTGAAAGCCTGCCTGAGCCAGGAGAAAAATGCCCATCTCCTCACGACGCTGCAGCAAAACCTTGATCTGTTCTTTCAGGAAAGAAAGACCAGGGAAAACCTCCTCCTCGAACAGCGCGAGGCCTTGAGCAAGATCGCCTTCCTGGCCTCCCAGCTCAGGGAGTTGCTGCCCAATGACGACTCCGAGGCAAGCGTTCTCCTGAATGCCCTTCTCGCGGAAACCGAGCGCCGTCTCTGAATGGACCCCACCACCCCCCTGCCCAACCCCAAACAATCCAGGAGCAACCATGGTTGACGATCCGTGGCAAACCATGATCCGCACCGGCGAGCTTGGCCGCCACCCGGTCCACTTTTTCACCAGCACCTCCTCAACCAACGATCTCGCCCTGATCTTGAGCAACACCGGGGCGCCGGATTCCACCCTGGTCGTGGCCGACAGCCAAAGCGGGGGCCGGGGCCGTCTTGCGGGCAGGATCTGGCATTCGCCGCCCGGAACCGGCCTCTATTTTTCGCTGATCCTGCGCCCGCGTCTTGCCCCGCCGGATTTCCCCAAGCTCACCCTGGCCGCGGGACTTGCCCTGTGCAAGGGGCTGGAAAGCCACACCCATTGCCGGCCCGGCCTGAAATGGCCCAATGACCTCTTCCTGCAAGGCAGGAAATGCGGCGGCATCCTTACGGAAACACAGGCCGTGGCGGGAGCCGGACCGACTGCGGTGGTGATCGGCATCGGCCTTAATGTAAACACCCCGATGGAGGCCTTTCCCGCCGAGCTGCGCGCCAAGGGAACCTCGCTGCTGGAGGCGACCGGCCGTCGTTGCGACCGAGGCCCCCTGCTCGCGGCCATTCTTGCCGAACTGGACCTCATGGTGGCCCGGCTGGAACAGGGGGATTTCCCCTCCATCCTCGCCGAGTGGCGGCAACGGGATATCCACGCCGGACAGCACGTCTCCTGGGTGAACACCCACGGGAAGATCATCTCCGGCATCTCCCTGGGGCCCGACGACGAGGGGCTTCTCCATATCCGGGATGCGCTGGGACAGATCCATGCCGTTATCTCCGGGGACATCTCCCTGGCCCAGGAGTAGGGGTGGCCTTCCTCTCCAGCAACGAACAACAAGGATTCACCCAAGGGAGCCCTTTCCGCCATGATTCCTCGCCCGATCCAACACCTGCTGCTGTCCACGCTCCATGACGCCTTTGCTCAATGGGCCGGCGCCTTCGCCTTTGCCTGCCGCAAGGGGTGCGCCACCTGCTGCACCCGGAGTGTCACCATGACCAGCCTGGAAGGCGATGGGATCATGGCCTTTCTCGCCGAGAGGGGTCGACTTTCCGAGCTGGCTGCTCCTGCATTTCAGCCGTCGCCAGACCGGGGGACGCAGTGCACCACCAACACCTTCGTCGCCGCCCATCTCCGGGGCGAATCCGTGGAAGAGGCGGAAAGTTGGGATCTGCGGCCCTGCCCGTTTCTCAAGGAGGAGAGCTGCACCATCTACCCGGTACGGCCCTTCGGCTGCCGACTCTTTGCCTCCCTGGATCCCTGCGCTGCAAGCGGGGTGGCGGAGATGGCGCCGGGGTATCTTGCCGGAGCTACGGTCCTGCTGCAATACATCGAACATCTGGACAGCGGCGGATACTGGTCCACCATGGTGGAACTGCTGGCAGGGATGAAAACCGGGCAGGCTGACGGCTACGGGGAACCCACCGCAGCGATTCCCGGCTTCCTCATCGCCCCGGACGAACGCGATCTTGTCGAGCCGCTGCTCCAAGGGCTGCTCGCCCGGGAGGTCAACGGCCAGACCTTTGCCCAGTGGCTTCAGGAAGCACGCCCATAAATCAAAAACATGATCCACAAACAAAAAAGGGCGTCTCCCGACTGGGAAGACGCCCTTTTTCGTTACAGAAAAAGAAGTGACTTAGTAGCGGTAATGGTCCGGCTTGTAGGGGCCGGTCACCGGCACATCGATATACGCGGCCTGGACCTTGGAGAGTTCGGTGAGATGCACGCCGAGCTTCTTGAGATGGAGGCGCGCCACCTTCTCATCCAGCACCTTGGGCAACACATAGACCTTTTTCTGGTATTTCTTGGCATTGGCGAACAGCTCGATCTGGGCCAGCACCTGATTGGTGAAGGAGGCGGACATCACGAAGCTCGGGTGGCCGGTGGCGCAGCCCAGGTTCACCAGACGGCCTTCGGCCAGCAGGGTGATCTTCTTGCCGCCGGGAAAAACGATGTGATCCACCTGGGGCTTGATGTTCTCCCAGGTATACTTGCGCAGGGAGGCAACATCGATTTCGGAATCGAAATGGCCGATATTGCAGACAATGGCCTCGTCCTTCATGGCCTTCATGTGGGCATGGTTGATGACCTTCTCGTTGCCGGTGCAGGTGACGAAGATATCGCCCTGGGATGCGGCCTCTTCCATGGTCATCACCCGGTAGCCTTCCATGGCCGCCTGGAGCGCGCAGATCGGGTCGATCTCCGTTACCCACACCTGGGCCCCTAGGCCGCGGAAGGCCTGGGCGCAGCCCTTGCCCACGTCGCCGTAACCGAGAACCACCGCGAGCTTGCCGGCCACCATCACGTCGGTGGCGCGCTTGATGCCGTCCATCAACGATTCACGGCAGCCGTAGAGGTTGTCGAACTTGGACTTGGTCACCGAGTCGTTGACGTTCATGGCCGGGAAGAGCAAGCCGCCTGCTTTCTCCATCTGGTAGAGACGATGCACCCCGGTGGTGGTTTCCTCGGTCACCCCGCGGATGGCCTTGGCCGCGTTGGTCCATTTCTTCTTGTCCGCGGCAAAATCCTGCTTGAGCACCGCGAGCACGGCCTGCCACTCCTCGTTGTCTGTTTTCTTCGCAACCGGCACCTTGCCTGCCTTCTCGAACTCGGCGCCCTTATGCACCAAGAGGGTGGCGTCGCCGCCGTCATCCAAAATCATATTGGGCGGGTTGCCGTCCGGCCAGGTCAGGGCCTTTTCCGTGCACCACCAGTATTCCTCGATGGTTTCCCCTTTCCAGGCATAGACCGGAATGCCGACGGCGGCAATGGCGGCGGCGGCGTGATCCTGGGTGGAGAAGATGTTGCAGGAGGCCCAACGCACCTGAGCGCCCAGGGCAACCAGGGTCTCGATCAGCACCGCGGTCTGGATGGTCATGTGCAGGGAGCCGGAGATCCGCGCCCCCTTGAGGGGCTTCTTCTTGCCGAATTCCTCGCGCAGAGCCATGAGCCCGGGCATCTCGGTTTCGGCGATCCTGATCTCCTTACGGCCCCAATCGGCCAGGCTCATATCCGCAACCTTGAAATCGGTCTGTTTTTTTACCGGAGCTTTCTTGGCCGGCGCTTTTTTTGCTGGTGCCTTCATCGGTGTTTCCTCCTGACTGCGTCTTGACGCAGGGTGGTCGTAATTATTTACATTTGATTCCGGCATCATCCCGCAAGGCATCGGCCTTGTCGGTGCGCTCCCAGGTGAACTCTTCCCGCTCCCGGCCAAAATGGCCGTAGGCTGCGGTCTTTTTGTATATCGGCCGCAAAAGGTCAAGATGCTGAATGATTGCCTTGGGCCGCAGATC
>JBAYUD010000048.1:0-21668 GCA_041675265.1 Desulfurivibrionaceae bacterium
ATCTCCGCCTACCTGGGCGTGGTCACCGGCGAGGCCATTGTCGGCGCCAACCTGTTCCGCGATCTCTTTGCCAGCATCACCGACATCGTGGGCGGCCGTTCCGGCGCCTACGAAAAAGAGCTGCGGAGAGCCCGGGAGATCGCCTTTGAAGAACTGACCACCACGGCAACCCAGCTCGGGGCCAACGCCGTGGTCGGGGTGGATATCGACTACGAGGTCTTGGGCGAAAGAAACGGGATGCTCATGGTCAGCGTCAGCGGCACCGCCGTCAGAGCGGAGTAAGATGCAGCCATGACCGACATACCCAAAACCGTCCCGCCCCTTGTCATTTACCTGTTTCTGGTGATCGGCCTGCTCTCCGCCGTGGCTTTTCGGCTGCTGACCATCATCAATACCTTTTCCCCCGCCCTGATGCGGCCGGTCTGGTATTTCGGGGTCATCGGCTACATCTTCTTTTTCGCCTACCGCTACCATATCTCCGAAAAACGGAAAAACGCCATCCGCGCCAACCGGCTGCTGGAAAAGATCCAAGGCCGGGGCGAGATCACCAGCGAAGACCGGGCCCTCATCGCCTATGTGCTCTCCTCCATCATCAAGTCCAAGGAGAACCTCAACTACCTGTTTATCTTTGTTCTGTCCATTGCCGCGGTTGGCGTGGACATCCTCCTCGCCCTCCAGGGTCATTGACGGAATACGGAGTACTCTGTATTCTATGCGCGACAAGGGAATCGCGAGGTAAACATCTTGAATTTTGCGGTTTTTCCATTATAAAAAGGCGTTGCCTCCCCTGTAGAGAAACCTTACGGATATGGATACCGAAACGCCATGAAAACGATTCTGGTGGTGGACAACCACCCTGTTGTTCTAAAACTGCTCGTGGAGTTCCTGAAAAAACAGGGGCACGAGGTGATCACCGCCGAAGACGGGCTCGCCGCCCTGGAGGTTCTCAAAAAGGCAAGGCCGGACATCGTTTTTACCGACCTGATCATGCCCAACATCAACGGGGAAAAGCTCTGCCAGGTTATCCGCAGCCGTCCCGAGCTGAAAAAGCTCCGCATCATCATCTACTCGGCCACGGTGCTGGAGGATGAAACCAACATCCTCAGCCTCGGGGCCGATGCCTGCATCGCCAAGGGTCCGTTCAAGAACACCGAGACGCATATCGCCAAGGTCATCGAGCATATCGACAACAACACCCTCCATGAATTGAAGGGCAAGATCCTTGGCGCCGAGGATCTGTACAAGCGGCATATCACCTCGGAGCTGCTCTTTTCCAAACGGCATTACGAGATTATCTTCAACAGCATGCCCGAAGGGGTGGTGGAGTTCACCCTGGACGGCAAGATCTTCCATGCCAACGCCGCGGCCCTTGCCCTGTGCGGCCTGCGAGAGGAGGATCTGCTGGCTTCCAGTTTTTTCGAGCTTTTCAGCGGCGAACACCGGGAACGGCTGCGCACCGTGCTGCACACCCCTGGCCAAGATCCGGTGGTCATCGACGAGGCCGAGCCCATCCTGCTCAACGGCAGAATGATCACCATCCATTTTCTCCCCAGCCGGGATGAGTCCCACACCTTCATCATCGCCATCATGCGGGATCTCACCGACAAAATCGCAACGACCCGGGAGCTGGAAATGATGCGCCGCCAGCAGGAACGCATCCTCAACGCCGTTGGTGAAGGGATCTTCGGCCTTGATACCCACGGGAGCATCACCTTTGCGAACCCGGCAGCCCTTTCCCTGCTAAACTATGAACACCATGAACTGGTGGGCAACAGCTTGCGGGAGATAGTCCATGCCTGCACGCAGGAGGAAGAGGAAGAAGGGTCTTCGGAGAAAAGCTGTCCGATCTGCGCGGCCAGCCAGGACGGCATTATGCGCAAGGGCACCGAAACCTTCTGGCGCAAGAACGGCACGAGTTTTCCGGTCCGCTACACCAGCAACCCGATTGTGGAAGATTATGAAATCCTGGGCACGGTGGTCGCCTTCGCCGATATCACCGAACGCAAGAAAATGGAGGAAAGGCTGCGGGAATCGGCCATGACCGATGAACTCACCGGGCTCTTCAACCGCCGCGGCTTCATGGCCCTGGCGGACAAGCTGATCAAGATCAGCGTGCGCGACAAAAACGACCTTCTGCTCATCTATATCGATTTTGACAACCTGAAATGGATCAACGATTCCCTGGGGCACAGCGTGGGCGACCATGCCATCGTTGAAACCGCCACCCTGCTCAGCGATACCTTCCGGCTGGCGGATGTTGTCGCACGGTTGGGCGGGGACGAATTTGTCATCCTCTGCACGGACAATTCGGCGCTGGGCAACGAGGAAACCATTCTCAGCCGGTTGAGCGAAAATATCGAAAAAACCAACAGGCTGGCAAGCCGGCAATACCCGCTCTCCGTCAGTGTCGGGGTGGGCCGCTATGAGCATCAGTCGCCCTGCTCCATCGACGAGCTGCTCCGCCGGGCAGACCGGGCCATGTACAAAAACAAGGAAGACAAGAAGGCCCGCCACCAAGACGGCTATAAACTTTAGGAGCCGGCCCAGCTGTTTTTGAACACCCGTTTTTTCCGTTTCATTTTTCACCACGGCTTGTTATAGTAATGATTATCATTAACTATCAAAAGGTGAATTATGGAAATCAGTGTTGATGGAAATGTCGTTGAATTCAAGCCGGGCAACGCCCGGGAAACCGCGGACATGGAACTCCTCTGGCGGGTTATCGTGGACTGCCTGCGGGAAAACAAAAAGCTGGTTCCCATCGGCGAGTACATCCCGAGCAAGGAAAACCTGGCCCGCTTTGTCATCGAGGGAATTCCCGGCGGCAAAACCCAGTGGTCGGACCAGAAGGCCGCGGCGGACAACACCTACTACTGTTCCGTCTGCAACAAGTACATGCAGGTGAAAAAGGACAGCGAGATCCCGAAATGCTGCGGCAGGGACATGGAGACCATGGACTGATCCGCTTCTTAACGATCCAGCCTAAAAAGGAGATCCATCATGGACAAATACGAATGCCCCTGCGGTTATGTTTACGACCCGGCGGAAGGTGATTACGAACACGGCATCGAGGCGGGCACCGCCTTCGCCGACCTGCCCGATGACTGGGTCTGCCCCAAGTGCGGAGCGGAAAAGGAAAATTTCTATAAAGCATAACCGCCGCGCCGCATCCTCTGCCCCATCTTGCCCCCTGAAAACCCGATTCCTCCCCGGTTTTCAGGGGGTATTTTTTTCCAGCCCCCTTGCTAATCCCGCCGTTTGTTTCCATACTCTTTATAGCCCACCCATTTCAACGCACCGGCGAACGAGGTGTTGCCCCCATGTCCAAAACAATCAAGATTCTCGGCGCTGGCCCGGCAGGGCTCACCGCGGCCATCGTCCTGCAAAAAGCGGGGTATCAGGCCCACGTCTATGAGAAAAACCGGGATGTGGGCCGCGTTTTTTACGGCGACCTGCAGGGTCTGGAAAACTGGTCGGAGGAGCGCGATGTGCTTGAGGAGTTCCAGGCGCTTGGCCTTGCCGTCAACTTCGACTGCACCCCATTTTCCGCGCTCACCGTGTTCAATGGCGAAAAAGAATGGCCCTTCACCTCCTCCCGGCCGGGATTTTATCTGATCCGGCGCGGCGCCATGGCGGGCAGCCTTGACCAGGGCCTCAAGGAGCAAGCCCTGGCTGCAGGAGCCGCCATTTTTTTTGAACAAACCCTCGACCCCGCCCAGGCGGATATCGTCGCCACCGGCCCCCTGGTGCGCCACCGCTTTGCCATCGACAAGGGCATCGTTTTCAAGACCGGCCTGGACGACGCGGCCTACGGCCTGGTCAACGACCAAGCCGCCTACAAGGGATATGCCTACCTTCTTTTTGCCAAGGGGTATGGCTGCCTATGCACCGTGCTCTTTGACCATTTTTCCGAGGTGAACCGCTGCCTGGCGGAAACGGAACGGCTTTTCAGGAAGTTTGTCGACTTCGACATGGAGGATCCCAAACCGGTGGGCGGCATGGGCGGCTTTCTCCTGGCCCCGGTTTTTGAAAAGGATCAGCACATGCTGGTGGGCGAGGCGGCAGGGCTGCAGGATATGCTCTGGGGCTTCGGCATCCGCTCCGCCGTGATTTCCGGCGGGCTGGCCGCGCAGAGCATCATCAACACCACCAGCTACGCCGAATCCGCCTGCGGTCGCTTTCTCACCAAACAGAAGGCCGGCTTGGTCAACCGCTATCTCTGGGAGCGATTTGGCCGCAACAACTACAGCCGGATCATGGACCGGATCGGCCGCAGCGGGGACCATCGTAAATTTTTTCAGGATTTCTACAACCTGAACCTCCTGCACCGGTTCGCCTATCCTTTTGCTTTCCATTCCCTAAAAAAAAGGTACAATCTCGTTGCCGAGGATGAGCGATAACCCTGATATTAACCGCGTAGCGTAACCCTGGAATCCAACCATGAACATCAACAACGAAGATCAGGCCCGGGAGGCCATCGCCCTCTGGCAGGCAGACCCACCCAAGGCGCAGCTCAAAAACCTGCGGCTGGCCCTGGAATCCCTGGAGCTCAGCCAGATGTACTATGAACAGAAGAGCAACGAGCAAGGCGCGGCAAGGGCTGCCGCCTGCCAGAGCATCCTCGCCTGCCGCATCGCCGAAATCGACGCCGAATAGACCGGGGAGCACACGCCATGCACACCATTTTCGCCACCATCGGTCTGATCCTCGCCCTTGTAGGGCTTGCCATCTCCGTGGCCTTCTGGATCCCCCGGTTCTGCAACCGGCGACGGCTAAGGGAAATGCTCGGCTCCAGGTACTCCGTGGTGTATGTGGTCTATGTCGCCAACGGCCCCATGCTCCTGCTGCTTGGCGTCATCCTGCTGATCTTCTTCCGCTGACCAATCCAACCAAATAAGGAAACAATCATGAGCACTGAAACATCATACGGCTGGAACGCCGCCTCGGGCATGACCCTGCTGGTCAAACTCAAAAGCGACCTCAAGGCTGCCATGCTGAGCAAAAACGAGGCGGTCAAAGGCGCACTGCGCATCATCATCAGCGAATTCCCCACCAAGATCACCACCCCCATCACCCTGGAGAGCGGCAAGAAGAGCTCCCGGGCCAAGCGGGACGACGAGATCACCGACGACGACATCATCAGCCTGATCATGGGGTTGTGCAAGTCGGAGCGGCAGACCCTGGAGTACAAAAAAGAAACGACCTCAGAATACCTGGAGATCCTGGAGGCATACCTGCCCAAAATGGCCACGGAAGAGGAGATCGCCGCCTGGGCCAAGGAAAACATCGACCTCTCCCAGTTCAAGAGCACCATGCAGGCCATGGGCCCGATCATGAAGCATTTCGGCAAGGCAGCGGACGGCAATATGGTGAAAAAGGTGCTGGCGGGGATGGCGGGTTAGACGAAAGTTTTCCGGTCACTCAATCGCGGGCTCACAGCCCTTCGCGCCATGCCTGCCCGGTTTCGGTCAGCCGATATTTTTGCAAACGGCTGTTGGGTTTGCCGGGGATGGCCATGGCAATCAAGCCCTCGGCCAAAGCAGGGGTGAGATACCGGGCGCGGAACGACTTCCGGTCCCGCAGGCCCATGGCACCCTGAATTTCTTCCCGGGACATCTCGCCTGCAAGCACTTGCAATAGCCGTGCGACTTGGGGGGTGACTTGGGGGGTGACTTGGGGGGCGAGCGCACCGAGAATCATCTTCAGCATGAACTCGATGAATGGGGCGGAATCAGCTTTGCCGGTGCTTTGGTTCAGCGCCTCGTAGTACTCCCGCTGGTGTTCGTGAACGAGGCTTTCCACGGGAACATGGGCGAAAAGCGGATTCCAACGGCTGAGGATCAAGGTTTGCCAGAGCCGTCCCATGCGGCCGTTGCCGTCGGCAAACGGATGGATGAACTCAAACTCGTAGTGAAACACCGAACTGGCGATGAGCGGGTGTTCAGCGGTTGTTTTCAGCCAGTGCAGCAGATCCCGCACAAGGGGCTGCACCCGGTCCGCAGGCGGCGCCAGATGAATGACATCCTTGCCCGCCATGATGCCGACCCCACCGGCGCGGAACTTTCCGGGCGCATCCAGCAGACCGCTCATGATTATGCCATGGGCCGCCAGCAGATCTTCTTGCCGCCAGGGCCGCCACTCCCCGAACAGGTCATAGGCCTTGATGGCATTACGCGCCTCCTGGATCTCCCGGGGCGGAGCGATGACCCGCTTGCCTTCCAATATGGCGGTGATCTGCTCCTGGCTCAGGGTATTGCCTTCGATCGCCAGCGAGCCGTGGATGGTGCGGATGCGATTGATGCGCCGCAACCGGAGTGTCTTGGCTTGCGCCGCAAACACCGAAATGCTCCCCACCGCCTGGCCGATCTCGGCCACCAGGGAAACAATGGCTGAGGTGATGGTGAACGGCGGCGAACATGTTTTGCTCATGGAGCCCCTTCCGCCAGCAACGCCTTGAACTCCTCATCGTCCAAGGCCTCTTTCTCCAGCAGGGTTTTCGCTATCTTTTCCAGCAAGGGGCGCTGTTCGACCAGGGTCTTTTCCACTCCAACCATGCGCTCATCGATGATCTTGCGCACCTCTTCGTCGATGAGCAAGGCGGTCTGGTCGCTGAACTCCTTCTGCTGGAACAACCCCTGCTGCAAAAACTGGTTGGCCTGTTGCAGGTAGGTGACCTGGCCGAGTTTCTCGTTCATCCCGTACATGGCCACCATGCTGCGGGCGATGTCCGTGGCGCGCTGCAGATCGTTCTGGGCGCCGGTGGTGATCTCGTTGAAGATGACCCTTTCCGCCCCCCTGCCCCCCAACAGCACGTCGATCTTCTCCAGCAGCTCGGTCTTGGACATGAGAAAACGGTCCTCGGTGGGCAGCTGCATGGTGTAGCCCAGGGCGCCGATGCCCCTGGGGACGATGCTGATCTTGTGCACCTTTTCCGCGGTCTTGCGGAAGGTGGCCACCAGGGCGTGTCCGGTTTCGTGGTAGGCCACGGTCTTTTTTTCCGTCTCGTTGAGCACCCTGTTTTTCTTCTCCAATCCGGCCACGATGCGGTCGATGGCCGCTTCAAACTCCGTGGCCTCCACCTGCTCCTTGCCCTTGCGCACCGCGAGCAGGGTGGCCTCGTTGACCAGATTGGCAAGATCCGCCCCGGTAAAACCAGGAGTGCGGCGGGCGATGATCTCCAGATCAACCCCAGGCGCAAGCTTGATCCCCTTGGCATGCACCGCCAGAATCGCCACCCGCTCCTTGAGGTCCGGCCGGTCCACCAGGATATGGCGGTCGAAGCGGCCGGGCCGCAGCAAGGCCGGATCCAGGATCTCGGGCCGGTTGGTGGCGGCGAGGATCACCACCCCCTTGTTCACCTCAAAGCCGTCCATCTCGGCCAGCAGCTGGTTGAGAGTCTGCTCCCGCTCGTCGTGGCCGCCCATCATGCCGCTGCCCCTGGCCTTGCCCAGGGAATCAAGCTCGTCTATGAACACGATGCAGGGCGCCTTGGCATTGGCCTGCTCGAACAGATCGCGCACCCTGGCCGCGCCCAAGCCCACGAACATCTCGATGAAATCCGAGCCGCTGATGGAGAAAAACGGCACCCCGGATTCCCCGGCCACCGCCTTGGCCAGCAGGGTCTTACCCGTGCCCGGAGGGCCGACCAGGAGGATGCCCTTGGGAATCTTGGCGCCCAGACGGGTGAACTTCTCCGGGGTCTTCAAAAACTCGATCACCTCGGCCAGCTCCACCTTGGCCTCCTCCTGCCCGGCCACCGACTTGAAATCCACGCCCAAATCGGTCTGGGCGATGATCTTGGCCTTGGACTTGCCCAGGGTCATCATGCCCCCGGCCCCTGCCTGGCCCATGCGTTTCATCATGAACATCCAGATCCCGACGAAAAAGAGGGTAGGCAGGATCCAGGAGAGCAGGGTGCGCAAAAAGGTGTTCTCGTTGGCCGCGATGATGTCCACCCCGTATTTTTCCAGGAACTCCACGAGGTTCTTGTCATCAACGCGCGGGGTCACAAAGAGGGCCTTGGGAAACATCGGCTCCTTCTTGTCGCTCTCTACCTTTTCATACCCCTTGAGCAGGGTTGAGGAGATGACCACGGAATTGATCTTTTTTTCCGCCACGTAATTCTTGAATTGGCTGTAGGAAACATTGTTGATCTGCGGCGAAAGCCAGTTCTGGAGGAGGATGAAGATGGCCAGGGCGATGAAGAGATAACTGAGAGAAAACTGGAATTTTTTTTCCATGACCACTCCGATCCTTGTATTATGGCTTGGTCCGGCAATGGAAACCCTTTTCTTCCCTGCCCCGCCCTTGTGTTTCATGGTATAAGAGAATTACTTTTTTTGCAAAGCAGCAGAGTGGAGCCCTTGAAAAAATGAATCCCGCGGATGAAATAGTCCAGATCGTCGACGAGCAGAATCAGGAGGTGGCGCAGGTTTCCAGACGGGTGATGCGGGAGGGGGGCCTCGTCCACCGGGCCTGCTACATCCTGGTCTTTAACCGGAACCAAGAAATCTTTGTCCAGAAACGGACCATGACCAAGGATATCTATCCCGGCTACCTGGATGTCGCCACCGGCGGGGTGGTCCTGGCCGGGGAATCCTACGAGCTTTCCGCCAAACGCGAACTGGCCGAGGAGCTGGGCGTGCGCAAGGTTGCCCTCAAAAGCCATTTCGATTTTTACCATGAGGAGGACAACAACCGGGTCTGGGGGAGGGTCTTTTCCTGCATGGCAGAGGGTCCGTTCGTCCTCCAGCCGGAAGAGGTGGAGGATGGGTTTTTTCTCGGGGTGGATGCGGTGCTATCCTTGGCCGCCGCTGAAAAGTTTACCCCGGATGGCCTGATGGTGCTGAAGCGATTCATGGCCGACCATGCTCTCGTTCTTTAAAGCCCTCCTCGATCTCCTGCTGCCCTCCTTCTGTCTTGCCTGCGAAAAGCCGCTTGGCCCATCGCCGGAGCTGTTGTTCTGCCCGGAATGCCTGGAAAGGCTTCGGTACATCACCAGCCCCCTCTGCCCCTGTTGCGGCAGGATCTATCTCAAGGCACCGGGAGGCGATCATCACTGCGGACCCTGCCTTGCCACCCCGACCCATTTCACCCGGGCCAGGGCGCTTTTTCTCTACGAAGAACCGATGAAAGAGGTGGTCCACCGCTTCAAGTACCAGGGAAAAACCGCCTGTCTGCCAAGCTTCGCCCGGTTTGCCCAAAACCTGCTCCAGCAGCCGCATCTTGCCGAAGTGGCTGGGGCGGACTGGATCATCCCCGTGCCCTTGCACCAAAACCGGTTGCGGGAACGCGGCTTCAACCAGGCCCTGCTTCTGGCCCGCGCCTTCTTCCCGAAAGACCACCGGGTTACCCCCGACCTCCTGATCCGTTCCCGGCCCACCGAGCCGCAGACCAGTTTCAATGGAGCAGCCCGCCGCACCAATCTCAAAAATGCCTTTGCGGTTGTTAAACCACAGCGGCTTACCGGGAAAAAGATTCTCCTTGTCGATGATGTGTTCACCACCGGCACCACGGTGAACGAGTGCGCCAGGGTTCTCAAAAAAGCCGGGGCTGCCGAGGTGATGGTCCTGACTTTGGCCAGGGTAAAAGAAGACTATTAAATCCTTGGCAGCGGAAAAAATCCGGTTTACCCTGTAGCCATTAACCATCAGGAACTATGCCCATGACCCCACATGTCCTTGCCAGTCTTGCCGCCCTTGTTGTTGCCGGTCTGACCTTTGCCTTCATGGTGAAAAAACAGCGGGAAATCGACTGCCCTTCCTGACTGCTGATCTACGCAACCATTGGTATGGGTCTCATATCATATTATCTCTTCACTTTTTTTCTCTGATTTCCTGGGGCAGACATGCGCGTTGCCGGAACACCCTACCGAACCATCTGGCCGTCTGACACAGACAGCGCCACCATAAAAATCATCGACCAGCGGCATCTTCCCCACCGCTTTGTGATCGAGGAGCTGCGCACGGTTAACGAGGTCTGCGCGGCCATCCGGGAGATGCATGTGCGCGGCGCCGGGCTCATCGGCGCCACGGCCGGGTTCGGCATGCACCTTGCCGCCCTCACCGCGCCGGAGCATGACTTTGCCGGATTTATGCAAAAAGCGGCCGAGGATCTGGTGCAAACCCGGCCCACCGCCGGCAACCTGGCCTGGGCGGTGAAGCGGCAGCTTGAGGCCATCGCGCAGGAATCAACCGTGGCGGCAAAACGGGCCAGGGCCTTTGCCATTGCCTGCGAGATCGCCGACGAGGACGCGGAATTCTGCCGGAGGATCGGGGAGCACGGCAAGGAGATCATCGCCGAACTGAGCAGGAAGAAAAACGGCGGGGTGGTGAATATCCTCACCCACTGCAATGCGGGCTGGCTCGCCTTTGTGGATTACGGTTCCGCCACCGCCCCCATCTACGCCGCCCATGCCGAGGGGATCAAGGTGCATGTCTGGGTGGATGAGACCCGCCCCTGGCTGCAAGGGGCCAAGCTCACCGCCTGGGAACTCAAAGAGGAAGGGATACCCCACACCCTGATCGCCGACAACACCGGCGGCCATCTCATGCAGCACGGGATGGTGGACATGGTCATCGTCGGCACGGACCGCACCACCCGCTGCGGCGATGTGGCCAACAAGATCGGCACCTATCTCAAGGCGCTGGCCGCCCGCGACAACAAGGTGCCCTTTTATGTGGCCCTGCCCTCCTCCACCTTTGATTGGACAATTCGGGACGGTCTGAGCGAGATACCCATCGAACAGCGAAGCGGCGAGGAGATCACCCATATCCGGGGCTTGAACGAGGCGGCGGAAATGACCACAATCGCCATCGCTCCGCCGGATACAGCCACGATGAACTACGGCTTTGACGTCACCCCGGCCCGCTTGATCACCGGGCTGATCAGCGAACGCGGGGTCATGGCGGCCAACGAAGAGGATATCCTGCGTTTGTACCCGGAGCAGAGGTAAAAACCGGCCCGAATCAGGCCAGCCCCAGGCTTTCGATCACGGTATCGTGGAACAGGGGACGGAACTCTTTGATCCGGGAATTTTCCCGGCTGGGATGAACCCTGTTGCTCAAAAGAACCATGACCAGATCGCGGGTCGGGTCGATCCAGAAAGAGGTTCCGGTGAAGCCGAGATGGCCCACGCTGGCGGGGGCGAGATATCTGCCTCCGGTTGAGCCGGTGGCGGAAGGGGTATCAAAGCCGAGCGCCCAGGTGGAGCCGGGGATGTTTTGGCGGATAAAAAATCGGCCAAGATCGCTTGCAAGGTAGTTGGGATGCTCCTTGCGTCCCTGCCATTGATCCAACAGCTGTTCTCCCATCTCCAGCACCCCGCCGATGGTGCCGAACAACCCTGCATGCCCTGCCACCCCGCCCAAGGCGTGGCAGTTTTCATCGCTCACCTCGCCGCAAAGAACTCTCTTGCGATACCCACACTCTTCCGTGGGGGCGATGTGTCCCTTTTTCGTGGCCACTCCTTCCGGGCCATAAAAGATATCCTCCGCAATCCCCAGCGGTTCCGCGATCCTTTCCCTAAAAAAACTGGCAAGCTCCAGGCCGCTTTTCTTTTCCACGATCAGACCGAGCAACATGAAGCCAAGATCGCTGTAGACGGAGGCGCTGCCCGGTTCATAGGCTGGTGGCTCCGCGGCAAGCAAGCGTAACAGCGCCTCTTTTCTTTGTTCCTCCGGAAGCCGGACAAGTTCGAGATAATAGGGTTTGTGGGCCGCAAAGCCGGCGCAATGGCAGAGGATATCCTTGATGGACACCCTGTGCAGGAATGATTCTCTTGTCCGGGGAAGGATATCGGAAACCGGATCTTCAAGCTGGATCCGCCCCTGTTTCAACAGGCACAGCACCGCCAGGGTGGTGGCCAGGGGTTTGGTCAGCGAGGCGAGGTCATAGATCGTAGCCTCGTCAACCCTGTTTTCCTCGTTGTAGGTGGTGTATCCGTATGTTTTTATTACCCGTTTTCTCTTCTCCGCCCCCCCCCAGACAACACCCATGGCAGCCCCGGGAAAGGTCCGGTTCTGAACCGCCTGGTTAAATATCTCATAACATCTTGATATTAATATATTATTTATATTTTTTCCCATGTTTTCGGAAGATATCCTTCTCTCTTACATCCGGCGTTGCAAAATAGGGTGTTCCGGCGCCTCGAAAATAGCCATAATACAGTATCTTTTTATTTATTATCATTGAATTTTTTTTGATTTTACACTATATTTTTGTAGTTATTATTTCATAATTCGGACCTGGGCTGTGTTTTTTTATATTTTTTAATAAAATCAAATAATTAAAGAGGTTTTATTCTCTTGATCAAGCCAAGACCCGTACAGGCTTTTATCAACACCTTCTCAACCTTGTCTCCCGGTTATCTGTTTACTCTGTTTTTAAAACCTGTTGATAACTTGTTTTTTAATTCTTTCCCTTTTTTACCAAGGCTTGTTCAGTTAAAAAATATATAAAATATTCGGTTAGTTATTTGCGTTTTAAACATATCAACACCCTTAATAACCATAATTTTTTAAAGACTAAAAAAACAACTACTACTGCATGGAGTGTCCCCTATGTCCCTTATTTTTAATATCTCCCGAGATGATTTTTTAACCGGACTTGCTTCCCTGCAAAATGTAACCGGTAAAAAGGGAAATATTGCCATCCTCTCCAACATCCTGATCGAATCCCAGAACGACTCGCTTCTTCTGACCGCCACGGATCTGGAAATCGGCATTCGGAACAGTCTGCCCGCGGAAATACTTTCCAAAGGGTCCATCACCCTGCCGGCCAAGAAACTATTTGAAATAGTTCGGGAGTCCGGTGCGGATCATATCCATGTCGAGATCATGGAGAACAACTGGGCAAAGATCAGCGCGGATTCCACCGATTATAAACTGGCCGGCATGCCCAGCAACGAATATCCGGCTTTTCCCGAATACGATGAAAACAATCTTGCCTCCCTGGCAAGTGACAAGATCAAGGAACTCATCGATAAAACGATTTATTCCGTGGCTCCGGAAGGAGAATCCCAATTCAATCTCACCGGTGTTCTGGTGGAAAAGGATGTCTCGGACGGCAAGAACATGCTCCGCATGGTTTCCTCGGACGGGCACCGTCTTTCCCTGTGTGAAAGCACGGTGGAAAGCGATCTGAGCGGCTTGAAGATGGAGAAGATCATCCTCATCCCCAGAAAGGGCATGCAGGAAATACGGAAATTTTCCGAAGGCTCGGCTGAGCTGAAGATCGCCTTTGAAGAAAAACAGGCGGTCATAAAAACAGACCATTCCATCATCGTTGTCCGTTTGATGAATGGTGATTTCCCTGATTATAAAAACATCGTCAATATGATCAAAAAAGAAAAATTCATCGAGTTGAACCGGGTGCAATTCATGAATTCGATGAAGAAGATGAATCTCTTCACCGAAGACCGCTATAACGCGGTGCAGTTTCAGATCAAACCCGGCAAACTGGTTCTTTCCTCGCAAAGCATGGACATAGGCAGCGCCAAGGATGAAATTTCCATCACCTATGATGATTCTCCCTTGAAGCTCGGCTTCAACGGTAAATATTTCATCGAATCCATGCAGGTCATGTCCAGCGACACCATCAAGGCCTATATCAATTCGGAAGAAAGCCCCTGCATGATCCAGGGCGATGATGATCCTGGTTTTGTCAGCATCATCATGCCCATGAAGATTTAAAGGACTCGTAGAATCGGAACCATCCACTTCCAAAGACAATTTTTAGAAAATACCAGAAGAGGGCTCATACTTTGACTGAAGGACAGAACAACTACGGAGCGGATCAGATCAAGGTTCTTTCCGGCCTTGAAGGGGTCAGGATGCGGCCGGCCATGTACATCGGCAATACGGCGGAAGAGGGGCTGCACCACCTGATTTACGAGGTGGTGGACAACAGCATCGACGAGGCCCTGGCCGGACACTGCACGGACATCAAAGTAATCTTTCATGCGGACGGCAGCTGCAGCGTCGAGGACAACGGCCGCGGCATCCCGGTGGAGATGCACCCCACCGAGGGGGTTTCCGCCCTGGAACTTGTCATGTGCACCCTGCATGCCGGCGGCAAGTTCGACCACTCCACCTACAAGGTTTCCGGCGGCCTGCACGGCGTCGGGGTCTCGGTGGTCAACGCCTTGAGCAAATGGACCACGGCCGAGATAAAACGAAACGGCAAGATCCATCGCCAGACCTACCACTACGGCATCCGCCAGGGCGACATGGAAACCTTCGGCGAGTCGGAAAAAACCGGCACCAAGATCACCTTCATGCCGGACCCGGATATTTTCAAGGAAACCACCGAGTTCAAGTACGACATCATCCAGGCCCGCATGCGGGAAGTGGCCTTCTTGAACAAGGAGGTCAAGATCATCCTCCATGACGAGCGCACCGGGGCCGAGGATATCTTTCATTTCGAAGGCGGCATCGTCTCCTACATCGAGTACCTCAACCGCAACCGGACCCATATCCACCCCGACCCTGTCTTTATCGCCGGGGAAAAGGATAATGTCCAGGTGGAGATTGCGTTTCAGTATTTCGACGGCTACTCCGAGCGGCTCTTTTCCTTTGTCAACAACATCAACACCAAGGAAGGCGGTACCCATGTCGCCGGGTTCCGTGGTGCGTTGACCCGCTGCATCAACCGCTACGCCAGCGACGACGTGGTGCCCAAGAACATGAAGGAGAAGATGGGCGGCGATGATGTGCGCGAGGGGTTGACCTGCGTGGTTTCCGTCCGCGTTCCGGACCCGCAGTTCGAGGGGCAGACCAAGACCAAGCTGGGCAACAGCGAGGTCAAATCCATCGTGGAAGCGGTCTGTCACGAAAAGCTCTCCATCTATCTTGAGCAGAATCCCCAGGTGGCCAGAAAGATCCTCACCAAGGTGGTGGATGCGGCCCGCGCCCGCGAAGCGGCCCGGCGCGCCAAGGAACTCTCCCGCAAGAAGGGTTCCGGTCTCGATCTGCTGATGGCGGGCAAGCTTGCCGAATGCCAATCCAAGGATCCCAAGGACCGGGAGATATTCCTGGTGGAGGGTGATTCCGCGGGTGGTTCGGCCAAACAGGGGCGGGACCGCTCCGTGCAGGCCATCCTGCCCCTGCGCGGCAAGATCATGAACGTGGAAAAGGCCCGGTTCGACAAGATCCTCTCCAGCGAGGAGATCAAGCAGATCATCTCGGCACTCGGCACCGGCATCGGCCGCGATGATTTCGACCTGGACAAACTCAGGTACCACAAGATCATCATCATGACCGATGCGGACGTCGACGGCGCCCACATCCGCACCCTGTTGCTCACCTTTTTTTACCGGCAGATGCTGCCCCTGGTGGAGAACGGCAATATCTACATCGGCCAGCCGCCGCTGTATCGTTTGGGCCGCGGCAAGAAGGAACAGTATTTTTCCGACGAGGAAGAGCTCAACCAGTATCTCTTTGCCCAGGCCAGCACCAGCGTCCAGGTGACGGTGGGCGACAGCACGGAGAAGATGGCGGGCGAGGATCTCATCACCCTGCTGAAAAACCTTTCCGGCTACCAGAAGATCATCGAGTACCTGACCCGCATCAACCTCTGGGAAGAGATGGTCCATTTTCTTCTCGACAGCGACATCACCTCGGCGGATCAGTTTGAAGACCAAAACCTTGTCGAACACCTGCGGGAAGAGCTGCACCACAAGGATCTCATTTTGGGCACAGTCCGCCCCTGCCGCTGGCGGCCGAGCTGCTGGGAGTTTGACGCGGCCATCAAGGACAAGGCCCACATGATGATCACCGTGGGCCCCCAGATCCCGCTGATCAGCGAATACCGCTCCGCAATCCGGCAGTACGGGCAGATCAAGCAGTATCTCACCACCCCCTTTACCATCGAGACCGCCAACAAGGAGATCGTCGTGCCCAACTGGCAGGAATTGCTCACCGTGGTCCGCCAGGAGTCATTCAGGGGCAGCAACCTCCAGCGCTACAAGGGTCTCGGTGAAATGAACCCCGAGCAGCTCTGGGATACTACGATGAATCCGGAAAAACGGACCCTGCTGCGGGTGAGCATCGACGATGCGGCCCTGGCCGACGATATGTTCACCTGCCTGATGGGCGACAAGGTTGAGCCGAGGCGCGATTTCATTCAGAACCATGCCCTTGAGGTGGCGGACCTCGATATCTAGCAGCTTTTATCCCCCTCCCTCGACGGGAGGGGGCGAGGGGGTGGGTGAAGTTGCCGCCAGCCGACCCACTAGCCAGTTCCCCCTCTCCCTAACCCTCCCCCGCCAGGGGGGAGGGAATTTTTGCAACATGGCTCGGTTGTAACACATTCAGGATGTGTCTCCATCCATCGCCGTTAAAATTGCTGAACAAGGATTTTTAATATGTCGGAAGAAATGACCCAAGATTTGCCGATCTCCTCTATCTCCATCGAAAAGGAACTCAAAAAATCCTACCTTGATTACGCCATGAGCGTCATCATCGGCCGGGCCTTGCCCGATGTGCGCGACGGCCTCAAGCCCGTGCATCGCCGCGCCCTCTTTGCCATGCGGGAGCTGAGCAACTTCCACAACCGGCCCCATCTCAAGTCGGCCCGTATTGTCGGTGATGTTATCGGTAAGTACCACCCGCACGGCGATACCGCGGCCTACGACACCATCGTCCGCATGGCCCAGGATTTTTCCATGCGCTACCCCCTGGTCGACGGCCAGGGCAACTTCGGTTCGGTGGACGGCGATTCCCCGGCGGCCATGCGGTATACCGAAGCGCGGATGACCAAGATCGACCAGGAGATCATCGCGGATCTTGAAAAGGAAACCGTTGATTTCGTACCCACCTACGACAACTCCCACCAGGAGCCGGTGGTGTTTCCCTCCCGGATTCCCAACCTGTTGATCAACGGTTCCTCCGGCATCGCCGTGGGCATGGCCACCAATATCCCGCCCCACAACCTGGTGGAGGTGATGAACGGCCTGATCGCCATGATCGACGACCCCAACATCACGGTCAACCAGCTCATGGATCATATCTCCGGCCCGGATTTTCCCACCGGCGCCTATATCTGCGGCCGGGCAGGCATCAGGGAGGCGTATGAAACCGGGCGCGGCTCCGTCCTCATGCGCTCGAAAACCGAGGTGGAGAAGAGCAAGAGCGGCCGGGAATCCATCATCATCACCGAAATCCCCTACCAGCAGAACAAGGCGTTCCTCATCGAGAAGATCGCCCTGCTCGTTAAGGAGAAGCGGATAGAGACCATCTCCGAGGTGCGCGACGAGTCCGACCGCCATGGGATGCGCATCGTCCTTGAGCTGAAAAAGGACGCCATCGCCGAGGTGGTGATCAACCAGTTGTACAAGCTGACCCCGCTCCAGCGGAGCATGGGCATCATCCTGTTGTCCATCGTCAACAACCGGCCCGAGATTTTGAACCTGCGGCAGATTTTGGAATATTTCCTCCTGCACCGCAAAACCATCGTCTACCGCCGCACTGCCTACGACCTCAAAAAGGCCGAGGAAAAGGCCCATATCCTGGAAGGGCTCAAGATCGCCATCACCAACCTCGACGAGGTTGTCGAGCTGATCAAGAAATCCGCCAACCCGCAGGATGCCAAGATCGGGCTGATCGCCCGCTTCTCCCTCTCCGAGATCCAGGCCCAGTCCATCCTGGAGATGCGCTTGCACCGGCTCACCGGCTTGGAGCGGGAAAAGATCGTCAGCGAGTACGAAGAGTTGATGCGGCAGATCACCTGGTTCAAGCAGGTGCTGGCCGATCAGAATCTGGTCATGAAGATCATCCGCGACGAGTTCACCGATATCATCGAGCAGTACGGCGACGAGCGGCGTACCGATATCATCGAGGCCCCGGACGAGATCCTGCCGGAAGACATGATCATGCAGGAAGAGATGGTGGTCACCGTCACCCACGAGGGCTACATCAAGCGCAATCCCGTTGATCTTTACCGCTCCCAGCGGCGCGGCGGCAAGGGGGTCAAGGGCGCCAACACCATCGAGGATGATTTTGTCAGCAACATGTACACGGCCTCCACCCACGACACCTTCCTCTTCTTCACCAACCACGGCAAGGTGTTCTGGCGCAAGGTCTACGAGATCCCGCAGGCAGGCCGCATCGCCAGGGGCAAGGCCATCGTCAACCTGCTTGAGCTCACCGAGGGCGAGAAGGTGGCTGCCATCCTGCCGGTGAAAACCTTCGATATCCCCGAGGGCGAGGAATGCCACATCATGATGGTCACCAAGAAGGGCGTGGTCAAGAAAACGGTGCTCGACGAGTTCCGCCGCCCCATCCGGCGCGGCAAGATCGCGCTGACCATCCGCGAGGATGACGAGATCCTGGGCGCGGTGCTGACCAACGGCAACAACCATATCCTGGTCGTGACCCGGGGCGGCATGTCGGTGCGCTTCAACGAGCAGGATGTCCGCACCATGGGCCGCACCGCCACCGGGGTCAAGGGCATCAACCTGGCCGAGGGCGACGAGGTGGTCTCGGTGGATGTGGTGCACGAGGGCTCCTCGGTGCTGGTGGTCACGGAAAACGGCTACGGCAAGCGGAGCGAGGTGGATGAGTACCGGTTGATCAAGCGCGGCGGCAAGGGTGTTTTCGCCATCAAGGCCAGCGAGCGCAACGGCCAGGTGGTCGGGGCCATGCAGGTCACCGATGAAGACGAGCTGATGATGATCACCAACGGCGGCAAGATCATCCGCATGCCCATGCGCGATCTGCGGGTCATCGGCCGCAACACCCAAGGGGTGCGCCTCTTCAAGCTGGATGAGGGTGAAAAGGTTGTGGCGGTTGATCGGATGGCAGAGATCATTTCCGATGATGAGGAAGGTGAGGAGGAGGAAGGCGGGGCGGAAGAATAATATCGGTCCTACACCACCTGTGGTTCTGGCTCTCATAATGTCCGGTGTGAGAGCCAGAATTGTAGGATAACTTGTTAGGTTCTTGCAAAGTACATGAACTCAGTTTCTCATCAAAACAAAGAAAGCTATATCGGGCTAATTGTCCTTTTGTTGGCTGTTGGACTTGTTTGGGCGGTGTCTGGATGGGTAATTTATCCATTGCCTGATAGGGGAACATTCGGCGATATGTTTGGAGCTGTGAATGCTCTTTTCTCCGCACTTGCGTTTGCAGCAATCATTTATACGATTTTTTTGCAAAGAAAGGAACTCGCACTGCAACGGCAGGAGTTGGCTTTCACCCGAGCTGAACTAGAGGGGCAGAAGCTTCAACTTGTAGCGCAAAACGAAGTGTTGCGAATACAGAATTTTGAGAATACTTTTTTTCAACTCATTAAGCTTCTAAATGACATTATCTCTTCAATAGACCTTCAAGATTCGGGAGGCAACGTAACGAGTGGCCGTGATTGCTTCAATGCGTTTTTCACTCGATTGAAAGTGTCTTACTTTAAAGCGAAGAAAGATAACCCTCAGGTCGATGAGCAGCAGGTGGCAACCATTGCCTACGAGAATTTCTACAAAAGGCACCAAGGTGAAATAGCTCACTATTTCAGTACATTATACAACATAATTAAGTTCGTTCACGGTAGTGAAATTAAGAACAAAAAATTTTACACAAACTTGGTTCGCGCACAGCTTTCGAACCAGGAGCTGCTAATTCTTTTTTATAATTGCGTGACTCCACTTGGCAGTGAAAAGTTTAAGCCGCTTATTGAGAATTACGCTCTTTTGAAAATGTTGCCGACACAGTACCTCTTTGCCGCTGCCGACCATGCCTCGATGTACCTAAACAGTGCTTATGGTCGGGCCGAACAATCAGTTGAATGAGGATCATGGCAAATACTCCCAGGATAAGCTTATGATCCCTCCTGAAAAAATCGCGGTAATCGGCGCCGGCAGCTGGGGAACAGCCCTGGCCAAGCTTCTTGGCGACAAGGGGTTTGGCGTTGATCTCTGGGCTCATCGGCCGGACCATGTCGCCGGACTCGTCCGGGATCGGGAGAACACCACCTACCTCCCCGGCTTTCCCTTGCCCACTACGGTGCGCCCCACCGCTGATCTTGCCCTGGCTGTTTCCGGAAAATCGCTGGTGGTCATGGTGGTTCCTTCCCATGTCTACCGGGAGGTGTTCACCCTCCTTGCTCCCCATTTGGCTCCCAACGCCGCGATCATCTCCGCCACCAAGGGCGTTGAAAACGAGACCCTGCTCACCATGAACCAAGTGATGACAGAGGTGCTGGCTTCCCAGCGCCCCGATTTCAAGGGGCAGCTCGGGGTGCTGGCCGGGCCGAGTTTTGCCAAGGAGGTGGCCGCAGGAATCCCCACCGCAGTGACGGTCGCGGCCCCCACCATCGAGGGGGCCAGGTTTTTTCAGGATATCTTTCACACCGAACGGTTCCGGGTCTACGCGGGCACCGATGTGATCGGCATGGAGCTGGGCGGGGCGCTCAAGAACATCGTCGCTATTGCGGCGGGCATCTGCGACGGGTTGGGCTACGGTACCAACACCCGCGCCGCCCTCATCACCCGAGGGCTGGCCGAGATCACCCGGCTGGGGGTGGCCATGGGCGCCAAACCCCTCACCTTTTCCGGGTTGGCGGGCATGGGCGATCTGGTGCTTACCTGCACCGGGGATCTGAGCCGGAACCGGCAGGTTGGCCTCAAGCTCGGACAGGGTAAGACCTTGAAGCAAATTCTCGCCGAGATGGAGATGGTTGCCGAGGGCATCAAAACCACCCGCTCCGCCATGGCCCTGGCCAGGAAGATCGGGGTGGAGATGCCTATTTTGGAGCAGGTGTATGCCATGATCTACGAAGACAAGCCGTGCGATGAGGCGGTTCAGGCCCTGCTTGGCCGGGATTCGAAAGAGGAAATCGCGGAGGCGTGAGCTGTTTGCCTCTGGTTTTTTTGCCATGGAAACAGCCGCCCCGCATAGTCAGATGAGAAAATTTCCCAAAGCGGAAAAGTCCCCTCTCCCCCTGCGGGAGAGGGATAGGGTGAGGGGGAAGGTGCCGGATGTGAGGCTGTTGGCGAGTTCACCCACCCCCCAGCCCCCTCCCGTCGAGGGAGGGGGGGATTCATGATTGCCGCCTCGCAACCGTGCCACCCGAGCGGATCGTATGTGGCCATTTTTTCCTCCATCCACTACGTGCTCAAGGCGGAACAGTTGTTGAAAGCTGGCAACATCGCCCTGGATGTGGTGCCGGTGCCCCGGGAAATCAGCGGGGATTGCGGTATGGCCATCACCTTTGCCCCGGCAGAGCTTGCCAAGGTGCAGTCTATTCTAACGACAGCCGGGATCGCCATTGCCCGGATTTTTTGTAAGGAAGCGGAAGGGGTTTTTCGCGAGATACCGTGGAAGACGGATTCGTAAGAAATTGGAATGTGTTTTAAAGCGGTGCTTCGACAGGCTCAGCACGAACGGATGTTTTCTTATCATATTGATATTCCGTTCGTGCTGAGCCTGTCGAAGCACCGTAGTTACAAGCAAGACCCAAAGTGGAATAAACAATGACCAAACTGAAACTGACCAGCACCGTCAAAGCCGCTGGTTGAGCCGCCAAATTGAGTCCGGGGGACCTGGACCAATTACTGTGCGGCCTTGACCTGCCCACCGATGCGAACCTGATCGCGGGCGCGGCAACGGGCGAGGATGCCGGGGTGTACCGTCTCAACGACGATACCGCCCTCATCCAGACGGTGGATTTTTTCACCC
>JBAYUD010000049.1:0-21119 GCA_041675265.1 Desulfurivibrionaceae bacterium
GATGCAATATCCTTGTGCTGTAGTTAAGCGGTTTTGTTCCGGGATATTGCAGTCATTGTACAGTGCTTGTGCACATAAATAAAGTCGAAATTACAATGAGTTGAGTTTTCCTACAGGCTCAACATTTGAAATCAGCGGCGACGGTACGGAGTCCGCTGTATTGAGTTGTTAGCCGGATCTTACCTCAGCCGCCGGAGGTGCGGCACACTTATGCGAAATCGGGCCGTACTCGACGTATCACCGCAGACACATCACTAATCACGTCACCGCAACGCTGTACGAATGCATCGTCCACCTCGACCAATGTCGATACTTCTGATACGTCACCCTCGAAGAAGAAAGATCCGTCGGGTAATTTAATTCTGAAAGGTAGGGCTTCGGCCTTCGCAACAAGAGCATCGTAACTGCGGCCGCGCCCATGCTTGAGCACGTTGACAGCTAGAAAAAGATCTTCAAAGCACTCTTTCATATCTAGCTCTCCTTCGTCATCCAAAATTTTCTTGGCCTCACCAAATCCATTGCTGCAGTTCAGACCTTCTTGCAGGCTAGCTTCAAAAATTGAGAACATACCGACCGCTAAAATCGCTTTTTGAAGCTGTATCATCTGAAGAGTTTTTACCAGGGAAGTGGCGCCGCTCGTTTGTATTGCCTCAATTGTTCTCTCGTTTGCCTCCCTTAAAGTTTCAAGGGTAAAAGTTGCGCATCTATCTACGAGTTCGGTAAAGCTGTGCATAGTCAACCCAAAGGGGTAAGTGTTCTTATGAAGAACAAAAGGGGACAGATTTATTTTTCTGTAGAAATGTAACCGTTCAGCAGTGCCGCAGATGCGGTGCTGCTGAACGGTTACACTCAATACATCTCATACTTGGCCAGCACCCCGTCCAGCCCGCCGTTACTCAGCGGCTTCTTCCAGGCGGGCTTGAGGCCGATCTTCTTCACCAGCTCCCGGTCGCCGAAATAGAGATAGGCCGTGGAGCCGGTGCATCTATGCTTGAGAAAACTGCCCAGCTCCCCCACCAGGGCGGCGGCTTCTGCCTGGGCGCCCAGACGGACCCCGTAGGGCGGATTGGCGACGATGACCGCATCGCTGATCGGTTCAAGATCCTGGAATCGGCTGGTGCGCACCACCACCTCCTTGCCGTGGGGCAGCTGGCCGAGGTTGATCCGCGCCGCCCGCACCGCAAGTTTCCCGGCGTCGCTGCCTGTAATCAGCCCTTCGGGCAGAACGCGCATCCGGCTGTCCGCCTCTTCCTTCACCCTGCGCCACACCTCTTCCTCGTAGCCGGGCAGGTGCATGAAGCCGAAATGCTCCCGCAGATAGGCGGCGGGGATCCGGCAATAGCGCATCAGGGCCTCGCAGAGCAGGGTGCCGGAGCCGCACATGGGGTCGATCAGTCGGCGTTCGCCGTCCCATTGGGTCAGGTCGAGGATCGTCGCGGCCAGGGATTCCTGCATGGGCGCTTCCACCGTCTCCTGGCGGTAGCCCCGCCGGTGCAGGGAGGCGCCCGAGGCGTCGAGGCTGATCACCGCCGTGTTTTTATGGATATGGAGGTTGAAGACCAGATCGGGATTGCGCTTGTTCACATTGGGCCGGGCGCCGAATTTCTCCTGGAACTGATCGACGATGGCGTCCTTGAGACAGAGCGAGGCGTACTGGGAATGGGTGATCTTGCTGTCGCTCACCGTGGCGGTGATAACAAAGGTCTGCTCCCGGTCGAACAGCTCCACCCAGGGGATGGTCAGGGCGGTCTTGTAAAGATACTTGGTGCTGTGGCAGTCGAAATGCAGAAGCGGCGCCAAAACGCGGGTGCAGAGCCGGGTCTGGTAGACGATCCGGTAGAGGGCCTCGGGGGTGGCGGTGAAATAGACGCCCCGGTACACCGGGTTGACCTGGGTCGCGCCCAAGGCCGCAAGCTCGCGCTCGGCAAGGGGCTCGACATTTTCCGCCACCTGGGCGAAATAGCTGTTGTTCTTCTGATAGACGAATTCCACTCCAGACCTCACGAAACACAGGATTGATTCAGGCCGGAGGGTGAAAAACCCAGCCGGACGATCTGCCGATGGTACACCGGAACGCCCGGAAACGCCACAGGCAAGACACATCCCTGACCCGGGCGCGGGATTCTCCCCCGCATACCGGCCATGATCGCGCAGCCGGATATTTACAAGCGGCCCAGGGTATGCGATACTCTGGATACTCGCCGCATCCAGATGGCACTCCAAGGGATTCCCCTGCAACATCACAAGAGGCAGCCCCATGCAGACAAAAAAAACCGATTTCTCCCTGGACGCCTCGGCCAGCGAACTCTATGCCCAGCTCTCCGGCATTGACACCACCCGGAGGATTCTCGACCAATCCCCGCAGGAGTCTTCCCTCCTCGAACTGCTCGGCGCGGAAGAGCAATGGCTCGATCGCAACCGCCTCATCCTCATCGAGGTCTGCTGGCTGCTCGCCGAGATCCTGCACAAAAAACAGCCGTCCTTCCCAGACCACGCCGCGGAGCAGGGCAACGCCCTGTGGGCGGCGATAAAACAGCTTTCCGGCTGTCCGCACTTCGACGGCACCATCTCGATCCGCTACCGGGGCAGCGGCTTTCCCGGCCAGGAAGGGGTGCAGGAACAATGCGACTACGAGGCCGCCTGCGGCAATCTCCTGCTGGACTTGCAGGTTGCGGGGACCATGGCCAAGCGGATGGCGGGCCGGCCCGGCTCGGCCCTGCCCGGCCAGTTGCTTGCCGCCTTCAAGGGATTCAGCTCCCTGGGCGTCAACCACCTCCACCTGGACAGCAAGGTCGGCGACGCAAACGACAAGGAACGGGTCCTCGCCTCCCTGCACGGATTGACCCGCTACTACCAGGAGGCGGGCCAAAAATCTTCAAACTACATCGTCCGGGACGAGTACAATCTCCCCAACCCCAACCTCACCCTGCTGGCGGCGATCAACAAGGTCAACCCCCCGGCAATCCAGAAGCTGGTGGCGGAGATCACCCCCATGCTCTTCGGCCCGGAGCCCAAGGAGGCGCTGGCCGCCTTTCCCACCGTGTTCAACGCCATCTTCGCCTTCCCGAAGCTCAACGCCCAGCTCACTAAACCGGCCATCGAGGTCAACAACATCCAGCGTCTCATGCCGGGGCAAACCGACGGGGGCGACACCCGGAACCAGGCCATGCTCTCCCGGTTGGCCATTGCCAGCTATGGCGAAAACCCGCGCCAGGTGGCGGAGGTTCTGGCCAGTGTGAGTAGCGGCGGCTACCAGAACATCTACATGGGCACCCTGCAAAAACGGCTTTCCCTGGCCTCCGATTTTCTCGACAAGAGCGAGAATGCCCCCCGGCCCGGAGCCGTGCGGACGGAGGCGCTGCACAATATCGAAAACGGGTTGGAGATGGTGCCGGACGAGCTGTACGAGAGTCTGGAGCTTCCCGCATCCCAGGAGCAGGCCGCACCGGAGGGTGGTCATCAGCCCCGGCACGACTGGCCGCTGCACAAGGAGATCTTCTCCCTGCTCAGCTTTTTCAAGCGCCGCTCGGTGATCAAGAAAAAGATGCGCGACATGGTCCGCGGCCAGGTAAAATTCGAACCCCAGGATTACGCAGTGATCGCGAGAAATTTCCGGATCACCGGCGATCAGGCCGCCCATCTGGTGCGGCTGCTCAACGGCTGCTTTGACGAGAACGGCCGCTTCCGCAGAAGCGCCTTTGAAAAAAACATCCCCGAGTTTGTCCAATACGAGACCAAGGTCTTTGAATTTCTCTGGCATTACCTGAAAGAGCTGGTTTCCCGGGACGACAGGGTTTCCTTCCTCAACGCCATGCAACACCTCATTGCCCGGCTGAACTCCCCGGCCGAGGCGCTCAAGGTGCTGCTGCGCGACATCTTCGGCCAGGCGTACCGGGTGGGGTTTTCCGACCGCAACGGGCTGCTGCTCGCCAATATCCTGATCCGCACCTACAACCAAGAGCTCGGCAACCATATCGAACTCACGCCGGAGGAGGTGCTCCAGGTCAAGGTGGGGCTCAATCAGGAGATGACCGCCAAGGCCCTGGACTTTTTGGAGGAGGAGCAGGAAAACCTCTTCCGCAAGCTCCGCACCATCCACGAGGAGCTCCAGAAGACCCTGAGCCGGGAAGCAGGCGCGGCCGCGATTCCCTTGCACTACCTCACGACCCTGGAGCGGGAACTGATCATCTTTCTCGCCCTGGTGGGCGGGACGGTCTCCCACAAAATCCTCCACGGGGTGGTCAAGGAATACGGTAACCCCGATTCCGGAATCTACGCCGCCCTCACCACCCCCGAAGAGGGCAAGGGCTTTCTCCAGCTGCTCCAGGTGGCGTTGCGCGGCTTGAAACGGTTTGCCAAGATGGAAGACCTGCTGCTCTTTACGATCCTCACCGACCGGGAACCCCGCTTCCTCTCCCTGTGGGACGACGCGCCCCATGCCGCCCTGGTCAAGCGGGTCATGGAATGGGCGCGCTGAGGCGGGTCATTCCTCACCCGCTCCCGCTTTGCCTGTTTTCTTCTCTTGCAATCCGAAGGAAGACGGGGCACCTATTGCTGCGGAAAGTCAATTGCTTACCATGCATTTTTCGGGAGAAAACACCATGAACTTCGACTCATTCGAACAGGCATTGCATACCTGCATGACCGCCGCCCCCGGCAGCGACGAGCAGGAGGGTGCTCTGATCTACTGCCTGGACAACGCCCCGCCCGAGCTCAAGGACAAGATCGCCGAAGCCCTGGCGAACTTCCACAAGGGACATGCCGATGGCTGCGGATGCGGCTGCAATCACGATCATGGTCACAGCCACGACTGAGCCTGCACCACACAGGGGAGCAACCCCTGCCTGCTATTTCGTAACTGATCACGGGTAAGCCCTCTGAACTAAGCGATCACAGGGTGCCGCAGATGCGCGGAAGAGGTCTGCGAAGTGTGCTGTTGCACATGAGCAGGCCGATGACAGCTAAGCAAGCGGAGCGAGACTGCGACGCAGATGCGGTGCCATGTGGTCGCTTACGCTATTTCTTCTGAAAAAGCGGGATAAACTCCCCGTACCCTTCCTTTGCCAGATCGGCCACGGGGATAAAGCGCAGGGATGCCGAGTTGAGGCAGTAACGCAACCCGGTGGGCGGCGGGCCATCGGCAAAGACATGGCCCAGGTGCGAGTCCCCTTCCCGGCTGCGCACCTCGGTCCGTTTTGTAAAGAGCTGCCGGTCTTCCCGCTCGACGATTCTTGCCGGAGAAAGCGGCCTGGTAAAGCTCGGCCAGCCCGTGCCCGAGTCATATTTGTCCAGCGAGCTGAACAGCGGCTCGCCGGAAACAATATCCACATAGATCCCGGCCCGCTTGTTGTCCCAAAATTCGTTGCGAAAAGCCGATTCGGTGCCTTCCTCCTGGGTGACCTTGTACTGCAACGGGGTGAGCCGGTGGCGCAATTCCGCCTCGCTCCATTTTTTGGCCGCCCGGCTCTGATCCCCCCAGATCTTTTCCAAAAATTGATCCCTGCCCGAGCCGCCACGGTAGATGCGGTAGCGGATGGGGTTTTTCTTGTAATAATCCTGGTGGTACTCTTCCGCCGGGAAAAACCGGGTGGCCGGAACAATCGGCGTCACGAGGGGCTTGGCAAAGACCTTGCGGCCAGCCAGCTCGTTTTTGGATTTCTCGGCCAGTTGCCTTTGCTCCTCGTCGAGATAAAAAATCCCAGAGGTGTAGGCGTGGCCCCGGTCCACAAACTGGCCGCCACTGTCGGTGGGATCGATCTGGCGCCAGAAGACATCCAGCAGCTTTGTGTAGCTGACCTTGGCCGGATCATAGACGATCTCGATCGCCTCGATATGCCCGCCCGCGCCATAGTTTTCATAGGTGGGGTTTTCCGTTTTGCCCCCGATATAGCCGGAGGTAACCGAAAATACCCCGTCCAGCTGCGCAAAGGGCTTTTCCATGCACCAGAAACACCCCCCGGCAAAGATCGCCTTTTTTCGCTTTTCCGCCGCCCCGGCCCCTGGCGCGGCCAACAGGCCGAGCAGGGCAAGCCCCAGAACAAGAAGAGACACGTTTTCCATGAGCTGTACGATCATCTTCATGCCATACCTCCCCGATATTTTTTCCCGCTTTGCCACAGCAGTGTCGATGAGAATTTTGCATTGTGCCCCCTCGCTCGGAGTTTACGCTTACCTGACAAGGGGGTTAGGGGGAAGGTGAAATTGGCAACAGCATCGCCGCCGACACGTTCCCCCTCACCCTAACCCTCTCCCGCAGGGGGAGAGGGGACTTTTTGCATTTTACAAATTTCCAGCCGGGCGACAACGCTGACTTTACTTGAAACACTAAGCACGCACCGGGAAAAAACGATCAGAAAAAAGCCGGTTGCAATGGCTCCTCGGCCAGGAACCCATCCAGCTCCTCCTGGTCGTAAAAGGCCCGTTCAAAGAAAAGCCCCTGGCTGGGCGCGGTGTATTCCTTCAGCACCACCGGCTCTTCCAAAAAATGGGTCACCTCGGCCACGGTGAGCCGCCCCTTGCCGACCTCGGCCAGCACCCCGACGATGCGGCGCACCATCTTCCAAAGAAAATGCGAGCCCACGATGCGAAAGAGGATAAGATCCCCGGCCTCCGCGATCCGGGCCGTGTGGATCATGACCAGCGGGGATTTCTTCTTGATCGCCTGGCGGTCGGTGAATGAGGTAAAATCGTGCATCCCCGCCAAGGTAGCCGCCGCCTCCTGCATGGCTCCCACATGCAGCGGCTCCGGGATCTGCCAGACAAAATTCCGGCCAAGACCGCTTTTACGTTTGGCGATCTGGTAGAGATAGCTGCGGCCGATGCAGTTATGCCGGGCATGGAAGCGGGCTCCGGCCCGTTTGCAGTCGACAATGGCGATATCCTTGGGCAGGAGTTCGTTCAGCCGTGCCCCGATCTCCTTGGGACTCTGCTCGGTATGCGCCTCCAGATGGGCGGCAAAGCGCAACCCATGCACCCCGCTATCGGTGCGGCCGCTGCCCTGCACATCCGCCTCTTGCCCGAAAAGTTCGGCCGCAGCCTTGAGCAGGCTGCCCTGAATGCTTTTGGCGTCATCCTGCTTCTGCCAGCCGCTGTACCGGCCGCCGTCAAACTCCAGGGTCAGCTTGAATCGTTTTGGGTGTTCGCTCATCGTGAAGGTTTCCTTGGTAAATCCTTTAAAAAAGTCAGCACCCGGTTACAGGCACTACCCTGTGCTTTCCGCCGTCATTCCGGCGAACGCCGGAAACCGGTGCTTTTTTTCTGGATCCCGGCTTTCGCCGGGATGACATGTGTTACAGATTATTCACTCCCCTGCCAGCCCACCGCCTGCCGCCGCGTCGGGCTGAACCCGATAAAGGCGACGCAGCCTGCGACAAAGCAGAGGACAAACAGGCCGCTGCCCATGAAGGAGGCGCCGTAGCCCCACTCCCGGTTCAGGCTGCCGGAGACTACGGCGGCAAGAAAGGTGGCCAGGGTGCGGACCCCGTAGAGCAGGCCGGAATTGCCGCCCAACCGGCCGGAAGGGAAAAGCAGCGCCACCAGCACCCCGAGTTCCAGCAAGGCCACGGTATCGCCCAGATTATGGAGCAACCGGATGGCCACCAGGCTGCGGATGCCAACCGCCATCGGGGTCAGCACCTGAAACAGGGCGGAAAAGGCCATGCCGCCGAGAAAAAAGAGAAACACTGATTTTCGTTTGTCGTGATACCTGCCGACCAGGGGGACCATCAGGGCCATCCACAGACCCATGCAGGCAAAGACCAGCCCTATCTGCCTGGGGAGCAGCCCGAATTTTTCCCGCAGCAGCAGGGAGAAAGAGGTCTGTTCCACCCCGAAATGGGTGCCCAGGACAAAAAGACAGGCGATCAGCAGCAGGGGCTTGAATTGGAGGACATCCCCGCTGTATTCCTTGAAAGAAAAGACAATGGGCTCGTAATCCACCAAGAACAGCGAACAAAGAAATATGGCGCCTGCACCGGCCACGGCCAGGGAGAACAACAACCCGGGCGACGCCTGCATCACCAGGCCGCCCACCAGGGGGCCGAGGCCGAAGCCCAGATAGGTGCTCAACTGGTAGGTCGCCACCCTCCGGCTCCGCTGGATCTGCCCGAAATGCTTCAGATACAGGGACTCGCTCACCACCACCAGGGCCGCGCTCCCCAAGCCCCCGACACACACCGCCGCCATGATCCAGCCAAAGGAGCGGGCGGTCATGAGGGCACCAAAATACCCCCCATAGAGCAGTGCTCCGCAGAGCATGGTCCGCTTGGGCGAAAAAATATCGGAAAACAGCCCCAGCGGCAGCATCAACGCCATGGAGGAAAGGGAAAACAACCCGATGGCCATGCCGATCCGCACGTCGCTCAGGCCATACCCCTTGAGGAGCAGGGGCAGATAGGCCAGCACCAGCCAGTGCGTGAAATAGATGAGAAAACGGATGGTGATGGACAGCAGGATCTGGCGGCGCATGGGGAAGTCCCTGGTAAACGGAGTCTATCCCCCCTTCTAGCACGCTTGGGCCAAAGAGGCAATGCGGACTTGGCTGCCGAAAACCGCCCGATATCGAGGCGCGGGAACCCGACATCGGGTCGACATTGCCCCAGTTACGCCCCATGTCGGCTGGAAAAAGCAGGGATTCCGGCATACGGTGAAATCGAAAATCGTGTCGTGCTTTTTGCAACCCAGCAAAAAAGTCTAATCTCACAAGGAGGGAATATGCTGAAGAAAACCCTGCTCGCAACATGTGTTGGAATCCTGCTGATCAGCCAGAACGTCCAGGCCGGGGATACCGCCCAAACCGGGGCACTGGGGGGCGCGGCCGGGGGCGCCATTCTCGGCCAGGCCATCGGCCGCAACACCAAGGGCACTCTGCTGGGCACCGCCATCGGCGGGGTGCTGGGCTACATGATCGGCAACGAGATGGAGAAGGATCAGGTCCGGACGGTTCGGACGGTCCGGACGTACTCGCCGCCGCCCAGAGTGGTCCGCCAGTATGAAGAGGATGATGACGCCGATTGCCGGGAGGTGGAGGTTCTGGCGCAGGTGGATGGCAGGCCGGAACGGGTCTACTCCACCGCCTGCTATGAAAACGGCGCCTGGGTGCTGCAGGACAGCTCCAGGGTGGTGAGCCAGACGGTGATCATCGACCGCGACCGCGATTATCCGCCGGCCAGGGGACATTTCCGGCACAGGGAAAAGCACCATTGGCAGGAAAGCAGATACCGCCCGGCGTACCATGGCTATTCCGGCCGGGGACGGGAGTGCGACAACACCCGGATCATCTTCCGCTGAACAAAGGGGAAAGATTTTACAAAACGGTCATGCCGCAATTGATCACGGGTAATCCCGGAAGAGTGTAAACCAGAAAACAAGCGACCACAGGTGCCGGATGCGGCGCCCTGTGGTCGCTTACGTCACGCCCTCAGCCACAACAGCAGCAGACATAGGGTCAGAGCTGTATAGAGCAGGTAAACGCCGATCCACCCTTGATGAAGAAAGGAACGAACAGCAAAGGCTGCCCGGGAGAAGGTCCGGCAGGCAGGATGGATCAGACGGTCCAGGATCAGGTCCGGGGTATGGGCGACAAGACTGGCTACGGCAGGAAAAAAACCAATGGCACGGCCGCCGGCGATGTCGCTCCACAACCCCCAACGGAAAAGGGTAACGAGCATCTCCGCAAAGGAAACCGCCGTATATTGCATGCGGGGTGTCCCCTCTCTGTAACCGCAGCCCCAGGTCGCGGGCCGCTTTTCGCGGCCAGGCTCCGGGAAGGATCTCTGCCGGAGAAAGAAGCCGAGAGAAAACGCCAGCAGCAGGAAGGCGCAGAGGCTGAGCCAATACACCGGCGCCAGACTGCCGATCAGCATGCTTTCCGGGCTTTCGGCGGGAGAGAGGGTGCCGGACACTGTGCCCAGCCAGGCATCAACAGCCCGTTGCAACAGGGGAACAATCGCCGAGGGCGCCAGGCCGATTACCAGGCAGCAGAAAAAGAGGATGGCCGGGGGAAGAAGCATGCTGCCCGGCGCCTCGCGGGGCGCCGTTGAAAATTGATACCGGGCGGTGCCCAGAAAGGTGACGCCGAAGACCTTGACAAAGCAGGCCACGGCCAGGGCGCCGGTCATGGCCAGGGCCGGAGCGGCCAGAATTGTCAGGGAGAGCGGAAAGGAGGCGCCTTCGGTCTGGCTGTGCAGCAGGCCGAGGTAGATGAGCCATTCACTGACAAAACCGTTGAGCGGCGGCAAGCCGCAGATGGCCACGGCCCCCCCGAGAAAGAAAAAAGCCGTGCGCGGCATGGTGCGGAGCAATCCGCCGTAACGGTCGATCTCCCTGGTGCCGGTTGCCTGGATCACCGAACCGGCCCCGAGAAAGAGCAGAGACTTGAAAAGGCCGTGGTTGACCACATGGAGCAGAGCCCCGGCCAGGCCGAGGACGACCAGAGCCGGGCTGTGAAAGGTTTTTCCCAGCAGGGCGCAGCCCAGGCCGATCAGGATGATGCCGATATTCTCCACGCTGTGATAGGCGAGCAACCGCTTGATGTCATGCTGGGCCAGGGCAAAGACCACGCCCATGATGGCGGAAACCACCCCGAGGGCAAGAATGGACCCGCCCCACCAGGCCGGGTGGCCGGTGTAGAACCCCGCCACCCGAACCAATCCGTAGATCCCCATCTTGATCACCACCCCGCTCATGAGGGCGGAAACATGGCTGGGCGCTGCGGCATGCGCCCCGGGCAACCAGATATGCAGGGGCATAACCCCTGCCTTGAGGCCAAAACCGAACAAGGCCAGAAGAAAAACCGCCCCGGCTTGAAAAGTGGCGCCGTCAAGGGTGGCGGCCCGGGGAAAATCAAAGTTGCCGCTTGTCCCGGCCAGAAGAATGAACATGGCAAAGAGGGCCAGGGTGCCGGTGTGGGTGGCGGCAAGATAGACATAGGCAGCCCGGCGGGCATCTTCCTCTTTCTGCTCGGTAAGGATCAGGAGAAAGCTGCCGATGGCCATGACCTCCCAGGCCATGAGGAAGAGAAGCCCGTTGCGGCTTACCGGCAAGAGAACAATGGACGCGCCCAAGATGCCGTAAAAGAGACGGAGCCTGCCCGCCGCCACGCCGTGCCGGGACTGGGGGAAGTAGCCGAGCCCGTAGATACCGCCCAGGCCGATGATAACCAGGGCGGGCAGCAGGAAGAGCGCGGCCAGGCCGTCCAGTTCGACACGGAAACTGCCGCCGGGGATGGGCCAGGGTGCCGCCAGCACGGGCGAGGGAGTTTGCCAGGCCCCGGCAAGCGAGGCGCCAAGGCCAAGGGCCGCGCCTACCAGCAGAAGGACGACGGAGAGCCTTTCCCCGCTCTTTGCCCACCTCCCCCAGGCCAGGGCGGGCAATCCGGAGCAGAAGATCAGGCTTACGGCGGCAAGGTAGCACTCGACCAATGGCCCTTCCTCCCTCTCTTCAGTTTATTCGTTGTATAGCCACAACAGACAAGACAGATTACGAATTCTTTCTCCCCAATCCTATCTCCGGTCAAGCAAGCGCAACAACCCATCCAAGATGGTATAGGGATGCGGCGGGCAGCCCGGGATATAGAGATCCACCGGCAACAGGGAATCGAGCCCCGGGCTCACCTCGCTGCTCCCCGAAAACGGCCCGCCGTTGATGCCGCAAGCCCCCACCGCGATGACGATCTTCGGCCCAGGCGTCGCCTCATAGGTATCCAGCACCGCGCTGCGCATGTTTTCCGTGACCGGCCCGGTCACCAGAATGCCATCCGCGTGGCGGGGAGAGGCGACAAACTGGATGCCGAAGCGGCCCAGGTCGAAAACCAGGGTGCCGAGCACGTTGCAGTCCGCCTCGCAGCCGTTGCAGCCGCCGGCGGAAACCTGGCGCAGCTTGAGGGAGCGACCAAAGAGCTTCAGCCGCGCGGGCTCAAGCGATTGCGCCAAGGGATATTCCCCGCCGCTGTACAACAAATCCTGCCGCTGCCGGGCGGCCAGGCGGTAGTCGTTGCCAAAGGTGACCCGGCCATGGGGACAGGCCGGACAATCGGCACAGAACAGGCACCGGCCCAGATCAAGAACCAGCTTGCCGTCCACCTGCTTGCAGGCCCCGTAGGGGCACAGCGTTTCACAGGCTTTGCCGCAATCGGGCGGACAATCCCCGCTGAACTTGGGCAGGCCGCGAAAGCGCGGGGGCAGAACCGGCTCCTCCCTAGGGAATTTTCCCGTTCTGAATCCCTGACGCCACCGTTCCCGTATTATCTGCAGCATACTGTTGTTCCTTTAATGTAACTACTCAACTAAAAATCAAAAGCCAAACTGTAACTGTTCAGCAGCGCCGCTTCGCTGCTGCCGCAGATGCTAGGAAGAGGCCTGCGAAGTGTGCTATTGCACATGAGCAGACCGATGACAACGCAGATGCGGTGCTGCTGGGCAGTTACAAACCGCTATAGGTCAAACCCACAATACGACAAATTAAAACTTTTGTTACACAAGGGAAAATCAGAAATCTGCTCATCGCGCATCGCCATGGCCAAGCCGCTCCAGTTATGGAAGGAGGGATCAACAATCTTGTAGCGCCGCAGGCGACCATCGCCATCGGTGAGACCGACGTGGACCACTTCACCCCGCCACCCTTCCACCAGGGAGATTGCCAGGGCATTACCCTTGAGCGGCCCCACCGGCGCCCTGATGGGCCCTTCCGGCAGAGTATCCATGATCCGCTTGAGCAACTCGATGGAGACAGTGATCTCCCGGCTGCGCATCCGGGCTCTGGCCATGGCATCCCCGGTTTCCTCGGTGATCAGGTCATCAAACAACTGACGGTAGACCCCGGTTGGATGAAAAAACCGGCTGTCACGGGGTACGCCGCAGGCCTTGGCTGCAACCCCGACCAAACCGAGGTCCTCGGCCACCGAGCGGGAGAGGCGACCTCTCCCTTCAAACCGGGCCAGAACCGAGGGCGCGTCAAAAAAGAGCTCCAGGGCGCCCATGGTATTGCCCTCGACACCCTTGAGCCGGGCAAGCATTTCTCCGGCCAAGGATGGATCCAGGTCAAAAAGAACCCCGCCCGGCCGCACCAGCCCCCGGCCAAAACGGCTGCCGCACAGAGCGGCCGTCAGATTGAGGTAATCGCCGCGCAACCGGCCGCAATAGGAGAAGGTAGGCAGAAAGCCGACGTCTCCGGCCAGGGCGCCGATGTCTCCCACATGGTTGGCCAGCCGTTCCAGTTCAAGGGCCAGGGCGCGGATGGCCTGGCCCTTGGCCGGCACCTCGCAGCCGCTTAAGGCCTCGAGCACCTGGCAATGGGCCAAGCCATGGCCGATGCTGGTGTCGCCGGCAATGGTTTCCATCTGCGCCATGGTGCCGGGATGGGGACCGTTCAGCAGCATCCGCTCGATATCCCGATGCTGGTAGCCAAGCGAGATCTCAAGATGCATGACTTTCTCGCCATAACACTGGAAACGGAAATGGCCAGGCTCGATGATTCCGGCATGGACCGGGCCGACCGCCACCTCATGCACCCCTTCGCCCTCCACCCGGTAAAACTCCATCTCGCCGATGCGGGGGTGCTGATCCGCCGGACGGCCCCAGGCATCGGTTCCGGTCCGCCAACCGCTGTGAAAGCGGAGCGGCTTGAGCCAGGGATGCCCTTCCGGCACAACCCCATACTGCTCGGCAATCTCCCTTTCAAAAAGATGCATCTGCGGGCAATCCGGGGTCAGGGAGGGAAACCGCCCGGTGATGCGGGTCCGATACACGGCGACACAGGCGTTGCGATCCCGGGCGACAAGGGCAAAAAGCTCCAGCTCCTCGCCCTCTTCGGCCACGGGCACACCAAAACAGGCCGCCACTCTCGCCTGTTTCCGTACTTCCTTCAGCAGGCAATCGCTGAACTCGTCAAAATCCAGGGTCTCCACCAGGTCAAGTCCGACGGCTTCGCCGTTTTTCAGGAGTTGCGGGGTCAAATCCTTCATGGCTTCACCTCCAGCAGGGCGGCCGCTTCGGCAAAGAGCTTTCTGGCCGGTTCGGGCAGATACAAACCAAGAACAAGAATGATGAGGAGCAGGATCAGCGGGGTGCCGGTGGTCACAATGGTCTCCCGGTAATTCGTGTCCCCTTTCCGTTCCAGGGGCGTACCGAAAACCACCGAAAGCACCGTGCTGCCCATGCCGATGAAGATGACGGCCAGAAAAAAGAGGAACAGGGTGCCGGTCAGATAATGGCCACCGTTAAAGATGCCCCGGAGAATGGTAAACTCGCTGATAAACGGAGCAAAGGGCGGCGAGCCGGTAATTGCCAGAAACCCGAGGAGAAAAAGGCCGGCGGAAACCGGAACCAGGGTGATGGCGCCCTGGACCTCGCCGACCCGCTTGCTGGCGAAACGGCGATGGATGTTGCCCGCGGACAAAAAAAGCACTCCCTTGGTCAGGGCATTGTTCATCAGATGCAGCATGGCCCCGAAGGTGGCGACTCCGCCAATGGCAACGCCGATGGCGAGAATCCCCATGTGCTCGACGCTGGAATAGGCGAGAAGCCGCTTGAAATCCGGCTGCCTGATGACAAACACTGCGGCAAAACCAAGGGAGATAAGGCCCATGGCCAGAAAAGCCTCCCGGGCCATGGCCCCGTCGCCTGCGGCATTCATGATCTGCAGGGTGCGCAACAAGGCGAGAAAGGCCACGCTGGTGAGCCCGCCGGCCAGAAGCGCGCCGACCAGCCCCGGCGCCTCGCCGTAAGCGTCCGGTTTCCAGGTATGCAGGGGGGCGAAACCGGCCTTGGTGCCGAAGCCGACGAGCAGAAAGACAAAACCGGCCCTGAGCCATGGCGTGGAATAGTTTGCGGCTCCGTGCAGGATGTCGTCGAACTGCAGGCTGACATGCGCGCCTCCGGCCAAGGCCGCGTAGGCGACAAAAAGGATGCCGAGCATGGCCAGGGCAATGCCCACGGAGCATAAGATCAGGTATTTCCAGGTCGCCTCGATGGAGAGACGGTTGCGGTTGTAATAAATCAGCGGGGCGCTGGCCACGGTGGTCGCCTCCACCGCCACCCAGAGGAGGCCGAGATGCCGGGCCACGGCCGCCAGGCTCATGGCGGAAAGAAAAAGGAGCAGACAGCTGACAAAGATTCTGTTTCCCCAGGCGATACGGTACCGCAGGTAGCCCAAGGCATAAAACGAACACCCGCAGAAAAGCAGGCTGACGATGAGCAGAATGAGGCGGCTGAACGGATCAACGGAGATCCAGTTCCCGGCCATGGGCAACGGCGCACCCTGTCCACCCTGGATAACAAAAAAAGTTAAAACCAGATGCGCCAGACCGCAGACCGGCAGCAGCAGCGGCCGGAAGCGATCCGAGGGGAGAAAGAAGGCGGCAAGGCCGCAGCAGATGGGCAGAAGTATAAGTGCGGCTATCATGTTATTCCCTTAAGTAACTATCCAGCTTGATGCCGGAATTGGACGAAAACCACGTAATGTAACTATTCAGCAGTGCCGCAGATGCGCGGAAGAGGTCTGCAAAGTGTGCTACTGCACATGAGCAGGCCGATGACAAAGCAGATGCGGTGCTGCTGAATAGTTACTCCCTCAAGGAAGAAAGTTGGCCGGTATTCATGGTGGAAAATTCCCGGTTGATCTGGTGCATGACAATCCCCATGACAAAAACCGCGACCAGCAGATCGAGGAGCACCCCGGCCTCCACCATAAGGGGCATGGCCTCGGCCAGGAGCATGCCGAAGATGAAAACCCCATTTTCAAAAATCAGGTACCCGAGGGCCTGGGTAATGGCCTTGCGTCGAGTGATGAGCATAAGGAAACCGGTGGCAAGGGTGGCCAGGCCGACGGGGATGAAGAGCGAGCCGCGGTGCACCTCGATGAGCGGCAGCCGGTCGCTGAAGATAAAGGCGCCGGCCGTGGCAAGGGTGCCGATGAGCAGGGTCGGGACATAGCCGATCAACGGCTCCATTTCCCTCTTGATATGCACCTGACGGATGGCCCTGAGCAGCAGAAAGGGGATGGCAAGCCCCTTGAGCAGAAAAGCCCCGCCTGCCAGAATCAGGGAATGGCCGGAAAAGCCGTGGAGAAAAAGGGGCAACAGCGAAAGGATACCGCCCTGGATGGCCACGGTCCGGATGCAGGCGCCCAGGCGGCTGCTCCCCAGGAGAAAGAAGTTGAAGAGGATGACCAGCAACAGGAGCAGATTGGCCGGATTGTAGTTATCCATTATTCCCTTACCTCAAGAGCAGGATCAGCGAGAAAAAAGAAAGCAGCATGGTGCCGACCAGCAGTTGCGGTACTCGCAGCAGCCGCAACCGCGCCATGGTGGATTCAACCACCCCGATGACCACGGAGAGGAGTAGCATCCCGCCGCTAAACAGCAGGGTATCGAACAACACATTTCCCGTTGAGCCGGGGAATACAAGGCGGATGACCAACGCGCCCAGAACGAAAAGCTTCATGGCGGCGCCGTAGAGAATCATGCCGAAATCAGGGCCGCTGTGATCAAGAACCATCACCTCATGGATCATGGTCAGCTCCAGATGGGTATTGGGATCGTCGAATGGGATGCGACAATTTTCCACCAGGACCACGACAAACAGGCAGGCCAGGACCAGAATCAGGGAAGGCCCGGCGCTCTGCCAACCCGCATTCAGAGCTTGGCCGAACATGGTGTTGAGGGAGAGCGAACCGGAAAGCCGGGCCAGAACGATGAAGCAAAAGAAAACCGTCGGCTCGGCCAGACAGGAAAAGGTGACCTCGCGGGCCGCGCCCATGCCCTCAAAAGAGGAGCCGGTATCCAGGGCCGCGCTTGCCGTGAAAAAACGGGATAATCCGAAAAGATAGACAAAAAGGATCAGATCGCCGGCAAAGGAAAGGGGCGCGCCAATGGCGCCGAAGGGAACCATGAGCGCGGCGAGTACCGGCACGGCAAGGGAGAGCACCGGCCCCGCCCGGAAAACCCAGGTGGTGGTACGGCTGATGACCAGACCCTTGCCGAACAGTTTCCAGATGTCGTAATAGGATTGCAAAAACGGGGGCCCGATGCGCCCGGCAAAGAGGGCCTTTGTTTTGCCGATCACCCCGAGCAACAGGGGGGAGAGAGCAAACAGCAGGAGAAGGTGCAGGAACAGTTCGAGCATCACGGTTCTCTCTTTAACAGTGCGGAATTAAAAGGGAAGAATGCAAAATTAACCAGTAAAAAAACCATTCTCCATTTTTCACTTCCCATTCTTCGTTCTCTTTTTAGCGTTGCCCCACCCAGAAGAGAAGCAGGATGGTGACGCTGAATATATAGAGCAGATAGACATGCAGCTGGCCTGCCTGCAGGCCACGAAAACCGCTGCAGAGCCGGGCCGCCCACCGGAAGAAAGGCTTGAACAATCTTGCCAACACCGGATCCGGCGCCTCAAAGGAAAATATTTTCGCCTCCGGAAAAAAACCGATGGTCCGGCCATCTTCCGTTGAAGGTCTCAGGCACCCGCAAAACATGGCGCTTTGGGGAAGCTCGGTATAACTTTCCGCGCTGTAGGACATCCGGCTCGTGGGAAACCCGAAGCCGCACCCCCAGGTGGCGGAGGCGGAAACAACCCCACGGCTCTGCCGCCAACGGCTGAAAACGTAGGCGGCCAGAATACAGCCGAGAAGCAAAACCGCCATAATCCCCAGCCACCACGGCGCCATGGCCGTATCGGCCAGCATGGTTGCCGCGGCCGGATCGACCAGAATTGCGGCCCGGCCCGCCACCTGCAGCAGGAGAACCGGCATGAGCCCGCCGGCCAGACAAAGCAGGGCCAAGGCGGCCATCCCGCTCCACATGGGCCAGCCTGCCTCATGCGCCTGGGCAGCCGCCTGGCTGCGCGGCTCCCCGGCCAAGGCGATGCCGATGATCCGAGTCATGACGACAATCACCATGCCGCCCACCAAAGCAAGAAGGCCGATGAGCACCAAGGGGAAAAATCCGGCCAGGCCGGAGAGAACGGTGCCGCTCTCAAGCAGGGCGCGGTAGATGAACCATTCGCCGATCAGGCCATTGAAGGGCGGCAGCGCGCTGATGGCCATGGAACCGCAGACAATCAGCAGCCCGGTGAGGGGCATACGGCGCATGAGGCCGCCCATCCGGTTGAGATCACGGCTGCCGCTGCCATGCATGAGCGAGCCGGCCCCCATGAAAAGCAGACTTTTAAACAGGGCGTGGTTCAGAAGGTGGATCAGCCCCCCGGCCAAGGCAAAGGCCGCTGCAAGATGATGCCCATTGGCCCGGCTCTGCATCCAGAAACCAAGGGCCAGCAGGATGATGCCGATATTTTCCACGGTGGAATAGGCCAGGCTCCTTTTCACATCCCGTTGCAGGGCGGCCATGGCGATGCCGAACAGGGCGCCGATGATGCCGATTGCCATCAACAGGCCGCCCCACCATGCCGGACCTGCGGGCAAAAAGGAAGACAAACGGAGAAGCCCGTAAATGGCGGTCTTCACCATGACCCCGCTCATGAGCGCGGAAACATGGCTGGGCGCCGCCGGGTGCGCATCGGGCAACCAGACATGAAAAGGAAAGATGCCTGCCTTGCTGCCGAAGCCAACCAGCAACAGAAGAAAGAGCGCGGAGGCAACCGGGATCGAAAGCCGGCCAAGCACCTGGAAAGAGGCAAACTCAAGGCTGCCGGAAAGCGCGCCGGCCGAAAGAAAAAAGGCAAAAAGAAACGCGGCGCCGAGATGGGTGGCGAGCAGATAAGTCCATCCGGCCTCCACTGCTTCCGCCAGATCGTACTCGCTGATCACCAGAAAAAAGGAGGTGAGCGACATGCACTCCCAGGCAAAAAGGAAAAGCAGACCGTTGGCCGCGGTCACCACCAGGGTCATGGAAAGGACAAGCAGATTGTACCAGGTCCAATGCAGCCCCGGCCGGAGCCGTTCTTTTCCGCCCTTCATGTATTCGGCCCCGTAGAGGGCGCCGGCCAGGGCAACGACAAAGAGGGGGAGCAGAAAAAAGGCGGACAGCCCGTCCAGCCGCAGGGAAAAAGCGCCGCCCGGCATGGACCAGGGCAGAAAAAATGTTTCCGCCACTCCGGCAATCAGGGTTTGCCCTGCCGCAACCAGGCCGAAAATACACCCAAGGATGGAACTGCCGCTGCCAAGAAAGGTGGCGGCTTTACCGGCGGTGCGCCCCGGCAGGACCGCGAGCAGCGCGCCAAGGCCGAAAAAAAAGAACGCAACAAAAAGAAGATTCATGCGGTGGGCCCTTGTTGAAAAATAACAGCTTCCTGCGCGGCAATAAAATCAAGGAGTTTCTTGCGGGTCAGCTGCTCCCGGATGCCTTGCAGGAAGGAGGCGGACATGGAAAGCCGCCACAGTTTCCGTTCGAGGATGGCCAGCTCGGTGTTGTTGGCGGGCAGCACCAGAAAAAGCAACTCGGTCTTGCGATGGTCCAACGCCTTGAAATCCACCGGATGCTCAAGAAAGGCGAGAATCACCATGCTCTTTTCCAGATAGACCGGCAGGGCCGGGTCCGGACACATCCAGGCAATGCCGTCCATGGAGGAGGATGCCACCGATTCCCGCGACAGCAGGGAGATTTTGATCGCCTTGGCATCAAAGCTTGCGGAATAGGGTTGGGCAGCCAACAGCTCGTCGATGATCTCATCACGGTTGGTGCCGTGGATGCGATAGAGGACCGCGCCGTTTTCCAGGGCGTCGACCAAGGAGATGCGGTGATCCGTCTTTTTGCGGGGTGCGGCAACGCCCGGTTTCTGGCTGTCGATCCAGTCAACCACCTCGTCTGCCTTGAAGCGCCATTGCCCGCCGATCTTCACGGCAAAGGGAATCTGGTTGTCGCTCACCATGCGGTAGATGGTCTTCTCAGAAACACCCAACTTTTCCGCAACACCCTTTATGGAGATGAATGTTTTATCCATTTCTGTCCAATATTGTCCAAACATGACTAAGCATTGGTATGCTTTAAGCTGTTGCCAGGAGGTTGTCAATATTTTTCAGAAAAACCTGGCGGACGGGAGAAGAAATGAGAAAAACGAGGAAAGAATTGTTCGGGGGGGGGGAACAGTGCGGATGAGCCTATTGGAAAAAAGAGAAAACCATTTTTCGGTATGGGGACAACCCCGGAGAAATAGGTATATGTCCCCAGATTACGCGCCAGATTACGAGGAACTCTTCTCCTCTCTAAGAATTAATAAAACTAACAATGGATCGCACTTCATCAATGGTGGTAGTGAACCACTCGTCCCCCGGAGCATCCTCTTTCCAGCGCCCCCTTGCTTTAAGCACGGCATGAATGGCGTCCTCTACTTGGGCAACCCGTTTGACCTGCCAGCGCCCAATAATCTCTGGTTTCTCAAAGAATCCAGACCCCTTGCATTGCCCAAACACGCGTGCCTCCACTTCAACGGCTGAGGTGAACCCAACCTTGATTGGGAAGGCTTCGTTGCCTTTCTTGATCGCCGGGAAGGTGAAAGCATATATCCAGCCGTTGAATTCTACATCGGCCTGTTCCTCAATGGCTTCGTCTTCGTCCTCGACAGCTTCTAGCGTCAACTCCGTGTCTGACTTGAGGCGATACATCCATAACTGCCCCAGCCAAACAAAAGGTGATTCCGGGCCACGCTTTGCTCGCAGAGAAGTGAAGAACCGAAGTCCTGTGCCGACTTGGTGCATTTTCCCTTCCGTGTCACGCGCTGGGTAACTTAGGCCCATCTGATCTTCGGTTAAATATCGGCCCAGGACTCTGTTGAGGATAAGGTTCAGCTTGAAAGGCTCACCCGACAGTGCTTCAGGTTCTTGTGCTAATTCCGGCAGCAGATGATAACGCGCAAACTTGTAGCAGAACGATGCATTTGGTTGGAATTCGATGGGTAGTGGTTTCATTGATGCTCCGCTAGCTATGAATGGGTGTTTTGCCAACGTAAAATTGCCTTTGAAATTCAGATGACACTGCTGTGGAAAATGTTAGTGCTGTGTCAGTTGATAGATTCCGCGAAAATTAATTCCCCGGTTGTTAAGCGACCAACGAGTCTGTAGAAAAACTCGATTTCAAATGGTTCGCCGAATGAGGGCGGATTGATTTTTTCGCCGCTTCCGATCTGGCTTCCCGGTTTAGTTGTTCTGTTTTCAGCTTCTTTCTTGGCTGC
>JBAYUD010000050.1:0-21009 GCA_041675265.1 Desulfurivibrionaceae bacterium
CATCGTTCTCGGTGATCTCCTCGGGAATCACGTCCGGCAAGTCATGGGGGACGATTTCTGATTTGTGCTTCGGCTTGACCAGCTTCATGGACGATGCCCGCTCCGTAACTTGGCTGTGCCCGCGCCGCTGAAAATCAACGGCGCGGTCGGATGTTTTCGGCAAGGATGTGCCGACGGTCCGGCTGTGGTGTCACTTGTACTGGTCGTGGCAGAGTTTCTTCATCGCCTTGAGTTCGGCGTATTTTTCCTGCACGGCCGGAAGGTCGCCGTTCTCGTTGGCCACGTTGAGCTGGACGCAGAGCTTGGTGTACTGGTCGTAGTGCTCGTCGCCGTGTCCCGGATACTCGACCATGAGCTCCGAATCGGCAATGAATGCGCTTACCTCCCCCTTTTCGGGCAGGAGGCCCTTTTTGAGCGCGTCGCCCATGGATTTAAAGCTTTTTTCCATCCGTTTTTTCACGGTTTTGTACTTGGGTTTTCCCGCGGCCTCGGCCTCTTCGCAGGAGGGTTCGCCGCACGCCGCGCCAGCCTCGGCGGCCTTTACCTTGGCCTTGAGGTGGAGCTGGTCGCCATCCCGCTTCAGTTCGAGTTTCATCTTCTTGAAGTCATCGAAGGCAAGATCGAACTCCTTCAGTTCATCCATGGCGCCGTGCTCAATCTCCTGGGCCAGGGCGCGAAGAAAATCCGCGGCGTTCTTGGAGGACATCACTTTCTCGAATTTCAGCTCTTTGCCGGACATGACGTGTTCCCCTTATGGTGAATGGATGATGTCAAGGCGCCTGATGCGCCGGGTCTTTAAATTCAGTCTAACAGCTCCGCAGACACAGTTCGGTTAGGGTTGCATTAATTCTTGGTTAAGAAACCGAGAGGGCGTTTGTTATGGCCGGAGATTAACGGGATATCCGGACAAAAAGCGGATTGGAGTAAAACCAGAGGTCGGCGTAGGCCTTGTTTTGGTTGTTCTCTCCCCGGGTTTCGTCGGCCGCCGGGTTGCACGCTCCGTCGGTTTCTCCGGCGGCGCCGCAACGGAGATTGGTGCCGCGCAGGCGGAAGTACATATCGTGCCGGAGTTGGGGAAGATGGTGGCGCACGGTCCGCCAGCCGCCGCCGGATTTTTTGACAGGCTGCCAGTCCTTGCCGGAAAAGGTGGCGATCACCCGGGTGGTGGCATTGGTATCCTTTGCGTACTCGGGGTTCGGGGTGATCCCGTCCTCGAGCAGTCTGTCCGCCTTATCGGTCATCTCCCCGGCGATCAGGTCAATATGGTCCACGGTCACGGGGTCGCCGTGGTTGTTTGTTCCCGGGCTCTTGAAGCTGATCGTGATCGTCACCCCGCTCCCCGCCGCCACCAGGAGGGTTCCGCCCATTTCCGCCTTTTCCCCCCGGGATTGCGCGGAAAACCGTAATCCGTCGATCAAGTCGCCATGCACGATAAAGGAGTTGCCGGAGCGCATCCCCTCCAGCAGCTCGTGCTGGGAATATTTCCCATCCCGGTTCCGGTCGCGGACAAAGGTATGGGTCTTTGTGTATTCCCCCGGCCAGAAATCGTTTTCCGGGTTGTGAAAATCGGAATTGGCGAAGGTGTAGAAGCGCCGTCCCTCGCCGAGCAGCGCATCCCATGCGCCGCCTATTTGCGCGAGCATATGGTCGGCCCCGCCGTAGGTGCGGGCTCTGCCGGTGATGTCATTGCCGGCGGCGTCCAGGAAAGGGCCTTGGTCGTAATTGCCTCGGGAGGCGGCCTTCTGGTGGCCGGGAAAGCCTTCGAAACCGAAGACGACATGCGGCGCCGCATCGTTGAGGTCGCGGATGTCTGCCATGGAATAGCGCAGCCGCCGGGAGGGATGGTTGAGGATGCAGTAGCCGCTGTCCTGGTAATTCTTTTCAAACCAGGCAACGCCTGCCACCGCCTTGGCGTGGTCGTTTTGCAATCGTTTGGCGCTTACCGTCAGGTGGTGGTCCGCCGTGGAGCCGGTGTCGTCGCCATCGAAGAGGTATTCATGGCGGGCGATTGCCCTGCCGTTTTCCTCCGCCGTGTCGATGATGCCGACACTGGCATGTTCATGGGCGGGGACATTCCATTCATATCCCTGGATGAGCAGTTTTTTCGGATACGTTGCCCGCGCCTTGCGGATGAGCGGGTAGGAATACTGATGCAAGGACTGCCAGCGCCACATTTTTTCCGCGGGCGGGTCGCCGAGAAAGATGGTTTCGGCCGCGGGCCACGGCCGGCCCTCCGGATCGCGGCCAAAGGCGCCGCCATGTTCGGAATTGGCAAGCCAGTCGAGGCCGAAGTGGAAGGACTGGGAGAAAACATCCTTCGCCGCGATGCCGCCGTCGGTGAGAACGGTGTGGTTGTGGAAGTCCCCGGCCAGCCAACGACCGTTTTCCCGGGCGTTGCCGGGGGATGTAAGGCCGGCGGCGAGGAGGAACAGAATTATGCGGACAGATGTTTTTCCGAAAAACAAGTGACGATTATTTTTCATTTATTGTTGTTTAGCGGTCATGTGGATGTTTTCTTTATAGGTGGTTTGATGGGTCTCTTGCGCAAATTGTATTGGATGCGGTGGAATTTGTCTTTCAGGTGGCATTGATAATAAGGGAATATTTGGTTTTTGTGAGAAAACTGTAAGAGATTGTTTAATCGGCGTGAATTCATGGAAATATCATGCAATCTTAACAGGCGCTAAATATTCATTCATTAATTTTTAGCAGGAAGAGAGCAATGCGACCTTTGTCATCGTATCGTGGTGAACCACATCGTTTCCGGAAAGATGAAAATACTGCGAGTCTGCAAGGGGAGGCTGAGAAGGCGGGTGAATGCCCTCGCGGCTTGCCTCCTCTTTTCCGCCGCCCTGTTTTCCTCCGGCGCAACCGCCCCCGGCGGAGCAGCAGCCGTTTCCGTCCCTGATGGTCTCGGGCGGGAACAGTCGCGTTGGCCCGCCGGCGATTTCGCCGCCACAACCCAGAAGATTTCCTTTGTCCATGTCTCCGATGTCCATGCCAACTATAACCCCGTGCGGGGAGGATCAAGCCCGGTCGCGCGGTTGCGCGGGTATTTCGAGCAGGTGAGACGGGAGAATCCCTATACGATCTTCACCAACGCGGGGGATGACTACGAAAAGGGCTCCATTGCCGAGGAGGTTTCCCGTGGATTGGCAACCAGGAAGATAGTCCAGGCGATGCATTACGATGTGCGCACCATCGGCAACCACGATTTTTCCTGGGGGATCGATGAGTTGATGGCCTTCAGCCGCGACCCCTCTGCAATCGTTCTCGCTTCCAACACGACAATGACCGTTGCTGATTCCGGCGGCCAAGCCGCCAAGCTGCCGGGCTGGAACGATTATGCCGTCCTGCGGGTGGGCCAGGTGAAGATCGGTTTTTTCGGCCTGGTGTCCAAGCCCTGGAATGAAAAGGATGAACAGTATGACGGGGAATTTTATTCAGGACTGCCGGGGTTGCGTTCGGATTTTGATTTTGTGAGAATCGCCCGCGAGATCATCGCTAAGCACCGGGGGGAAGTGGATCTGCTGGTCCTGGTCAGCCATCTGGGGATAGAGGAGGATGCCCGCCTGGCCAGGGAGACGCAGGGCATCGATGTGATCCTGGGAGGCCATAGCCATACCGTCATGACGGAACCTCTTCGGGTGAAGGGCACGGCAATTATCCATGCCGGCGCCAAGGCCGAGAATATCGGCAGATTCGACCTCGAATATGATCTGCAAAAAAGATGCATCCGGCACAGCGCCTTTACCCTCACCCCGAACCGCGAGGGGGAAACGCCGGTGGATGAGGCCACCGAGCGGGAGGTGAGGAAGATTTTGCACAGTTACCGGACCGCCCTCTATGACGGCTTCACCCATCTCCATGCCGATCAGAGCAAGGGGGACATGGCCCTGCTCGCCGCTCGGGCCGCCGTGGAAACCCTGGAGGTCGACGCGGCCTTTGTCGGCTTGAACACGGCAAGGAAGGAATGGCGCCGGGGGGGACTCACCAGGCAGGATGTTTTTGATGCCTTTTCGGTGGAGCGGGAGCCTGTCGGTACCCCGGGTTTTACCAGTCTGTACCGGCTGAGGATTACCGGCGAGGAGTTGGCCCTGGTAAAGAAAGCCATGCCGGAATCCGCTTACTGGGGGCCCGTGACGCCGGCGCCGGAGGAGATCTACACCATTGCCTTGCAGAAGGCGCCGGCGCTTCATCAACGGGAATATTTCGGCCGCCGGATCGGCCTCTCCGCGCCGGAGCCCGCCATGGAGTTGTGGGATGTTCTGGTGCGTTTCGCAAGCGAGCGCAGTGCCGAACGGCTTTCCCTGGATGCCGATGGCCCGGCAGGGATGGGCTATCACCGTGCGGCTGCATATCAGGGCGAGAGGGGAGGACTGCCGGGACGGGTTGTGGTGGATTGAAGAGGGGGAATTTTCAGCCGATTATAGCGAGACCGCGCCTAGCCCTGCATGCGGTAGCCGATGCCGCGCACGGTTTCGATGTGCTTGCCCGCCTCGCCCAGCTTTTTTCTCAGCCCGAATACCTGCACGTCCACGGCGCGGGGGGTGATGACGTAGTCATAGCCCCGGACCCCGTCGATGATCTGCTGGCGGTTGAAGACCCAGCCCGGCCTCCGGGCCAGAAGTTCCAAAATGGAAAATTCGGTCACGGTCAGGATGATGGCTTCCTCTCCCACCAACACCTCATAGCGGTTGGGGTCGATGGTGATGCCGTGGATGGTCAGCGGCCCGCTTTTTTTTGCCCCGCCCCCCCCTTCCTCGCTCAACCCCTCCTTGCGGCGCAGGGCCGCCTTGATCCGGGAGACGAGGATCTTGGGGCTGAAGGGCTTGGTGATGTAATCGTCCGCCCCGAGATCCAGGCCCGCGGCCATGTCGTTTTCCTCGCTCTTGGCGGTGAGCATGACGATGGGCAGGTTCTTGGTCTTGGGATCCTTGCGCACCAGCTTGCAGATCTCGAAGCCGCTCAAGCCCGGGAGCATGAGGTCCAGCACGATCAGCTCCGGCTTTTCCCGCTTGATGACGTTGAGCGCCTGTTCCCCGTTGTCGGCATAGATCACATGGAACCCGGCCTTGGCCAGGTTGTAGCCCACCAGCTGCTGGATGTTTTCATCGTCTTCCACGACAAGGATGGTTTCTCTGGCCATTGCGTTCTCCTGACGGTTTTCGTAAGGCGGCTATCGGGTTATATGATGGCGGACAATTCTGCCCTGCGCCATATAAATAATGTCTTCGCAGATATTGGTGCAGTGATCGGCGATGCGCTCCATGCTTCTGGCCACGCTGATCAGCTTGGCCAGATAGACCTGCTGGGCAGGGTCGCGCATGATGATCTCCTCCATCTCGGTGCGGATGGCGCCCTTGGCCCGATCCACCTCGTCGTCCTCCAGGCACACCTTGTAGGCCAGGTCGGTGTCCTCGTTGACAAAGGCCTCCATGGTATTCTGAAACATCCAGATGGTTTTTGCAAACATGGCGTTGAACATCTCGGGGATCTGCATGCCGTCGGCGGCAAAATGGACCGGGTCGATGTCGTGGAGCAGGATGACCTTGTCCGCGATCTTGGCGGCCAGATCGCCGATGCGTTCCAGATCGTTGTCGATCTTGAGCACGGTGACGATGAAGCGCAGGTCGCTGGCTACGGGTTGGTGCAGGGCCAGGAGGCGCAGGCATTCCTCTTCCACGCTGATCTCCATGTTGTCGATCTCGCCCTTGTCCGTGGCGATCACCTGCCGGGCCAGGTCGGGATTTTTTCCCCACAACGCCTTGATCGATTTTTGCAGGTTTTCCTGCACCGCCGTGCCGAGATAGACGATCTGGTTTTTGAGTTTTTCTATTTCCGTCTGGATGTTTTTAGCCATGGAATTGCTCCTTATTCCGTGATGCGGCCTCAGGCCGTCGGCAGGGGGTGTCCTTGGGATAGTCTCGCATCAATGTAATTTTTTCCGTTTTTATCCCCCCTCCCTTTACGGGAGGGGGTTAGGGGGTGGGTGAAGCAACAACCTGGGCGTCTCTGCGGCGAGTCCCCCCCCACCCTAACCCTCCCCCGCCAAGGGGGAGGGAACTGAACGGCTTCCTTTTTTCCTGCGCCGTTCATAACCGGCCCGAAACGTCGCTTCGCGGCCGACCGGCTATAATCAACCGAACCTGCCGGTGATGTAATCCTCGGTTTCCTTTTTCTCCGGCATGGTGAACAGGGTCTGGGTCGGTCCGTATTCGATGAGTTCGCCGAGGTACATGTACGCCGTGTAGTCGGAGATGCGCGCTGCCTGTTGCATGTTGTGGGTGACGATGATGATGGTGTATTCCCCCCGCAGCTCGCGGATGAGATCCTCGATCCGGGAGGTGGAGCGCGGGTCCAGGGCCGAGCAGGGCTCGTCCATGAGGATGATCTCCGGGCTCACGGCAATGGCCCTGGCGATGCAGAGCCGCTGCATCTGGCCGCCGGAAAGGCCCATGGCCGACTGGTGTAGCCGGTCCTTGACCTCGTCCCAGAGGGCGGCCCGTTTCAAACATTTTTCCGCAGCCTCGTCGAGCACGGTTTTGTCCTGGATGCCCGCGATCCGCAGCCCATAGACGATGTTTTCGTAGATGGACTTGGGAAACGGGTTCCATTTCTGGAAGACCATGCCGACCTTGCGCCGCAGTTCGATCACGTCCAGGGCAGGGTCGTTGATGTTTTCCCCGTTGATCTTGATGTCCCCCTCGATGCGCAGTCCGTCCACCAGATCGTTCATCCGGTTGATGCAGCGGATCAGGGTGGATTTGCCGCAGCCCGAGGGGCCGATCAGGGCGGTGACCTGATGGCCCGGAATCCCGAAGGTCAGATTTTTAAGCGCCTGGCTAGCCCCGTAGTAGAGGTTCAGGTTCTCGACCTCGACCTGCGGGTTTTCTATACGGATTATGGCGGTGTCGGTGGTTTGCATTTTTTTCTTCTCCTTACACATCGACCACGGAGTGGCGTTGTCGCATCTTGTTGCGCAGATAGATGGCCGTGCTGGTCATGGCCAGCACGATCAGGATCAGCAGCAGGGTGGTGACATAGACCATGGGCTTGGCCGCCTCCACGTTGGGGGACTGGAAGCCGATGTCGTAGATATGAAACCCCAGGTGCATGAATTTCCGGTCCAGGTGCAGATAGGGGAAGACCCCGTCCAGGGGGAGGGCCGGGGCCAGCTTGACCACGCCGGTGATCATCAGCGGGGCTACCTCGCCCGCGGCTCGGGCCATGGCCAGGATGAAACCGGTGAGGATGCCGGGCGAGGCCATGGGCAGCAGAATGCGGGTCAGGGTCTGGAGCTTGGTGGCGGCCAGGGCCTGGGAGCCTTCCCGGATGCCGGGGGGGATCGAACCCAACGCCTCTTCCGTGGCCACGATCACCACCGGCACGGTGAGCAGCCCCAGGGTGAGGCTGGTCCAGAGGATGCCGCCGGTGCCGAAGGTCGGGGTGGGCAGCCGTTCCGGAAAAAACAACTGGTCGATGCCGCCGCCGATCCCGTAGACGAAAAAGCCCAGGCCGAAGATGCCGTAGACGATGGAGGGGATGCCGGCCAGGTTGTTGACCGCGATGCGGACCATCTTCACCAGCCAGCCGTCCTTGGCGTATTCACGCAGATAGATGCCGGCCAGCACGCCTAATGGGAAGGAGAGGATGGACATGAGAAAGATCAGCATGATGGTGCCGAAGATGGCCGGGAAGAGCCCGCCCTCGGTGTTCGATTCCCTGGGCTCGTCAAAGAACAGCTCCCGCAGCCGTTCCAGGTAATAGGTGCATTTGGCGAACAAGGACATATTGTTCGGCTGGTAGGCGCGGACGATGTTGGGCAGGGCTATGGCCTTGGTCCGGCCGTTGGCATCGGTGAAGATCGCCTGGTTGGTGGCCAGGGCCGCGGATTTTTCCCCGAGGATGGAGACCAGCGCCTCGAACTCGGTTTTGAGCCCCTGCTTCTCCCCTTGCATGGCCGCGAGGGCCGGGGTGTTTTCCTCTTTATTGTAGCGGGCCTTGGCCAGGTGGTGGTCGATCAGCTCCACCCGCCGGTTGAGGTTGGCGATCTTCTTGCCCAGGATCTGCACCTCAACTTTCCGGTCTTCGAGGGCGGCAATGGTTTGGGCCAGGCTGTTGGAGCCGGAGGCGGGCGGCGCGATCCCCTTGACCTCGAATTCGTTCAAAAAACCGTAAAAATTGCCGTACTCCTGGCGTTCGAGCACATGGACATCCTTGGGATAGCTGAGGCCGGTGATCTCGGAGGCATCCACCCATTTGAAGTCAAGTCCGTAGAGATCCCGGTTACCGATCTTGAACTGGAGCCGTTTGTTGTCGGTGTGAGGGATGGTCTCTTCCTGGACAATCTCCCCAAGCAGGGACTGGCCGCCCTTCAAGGTTGCCAGGGCGACCTTCTTCGGCCAGAAGACCGCGAGGCCGTTGGCCATCACGACATAGAAGAGCAACAGGGTCAGGAAGAGGATCAGGGAAAGGGCCAGGCCCGTGGCCCAGACGAATGGCTCTCCCTGCCGCCAGAATTTTTTGGTCATGTTGTTTTCTCCAAGGTAATGCGGTGTTGCCCTGAATTCCCCCTCCCTTGACGGGAGGGGGCCAGGGGGTGGGTGAAGTCGCAACCTGCCGATCTCACAGATGGTTCCCCCTCTCCCTAGCCCTCCCCCGCCAGGGGGGAGGGAACTTTCGTGTTCTTTCGTGGGGTTATCGGCACTGCTGCCGATGACTGACACGTGGCGAACAATCTTTAATACCGCCCATATTTCTTCCGCAGCCGTTCGCGCACCAGCTCCGCCCCGGTGTTTACCAGAAAGGTCAGGGCGAAGAGCATGGAGGCGCAGAGGAACAGCACCCGGTACAGGGTGCCGCCCATGGGCGCCTCGGGAATCTCCACGGCGATGTTGGCGGACAGGGTCCGCATGCCGTTGAAGATGGACCAGTCGAGGATGGGGGTGTTGCCGGTGGCCATGAGCACGATCATGGTTTCCCCCACTGCCCGGCCGAAGCCGATCATGATCGCCGCAAAGATGCCGGGGCTGGCCGAGGGCAGCACCACCCGCCAGATCGTTTGCCAGCGGCTGGCCCCCAGGGCCAGGGAGGCGGCGGTCAGGCTGGGCGGGATGTTGGAGATGGCGTCCTCGGTGATGGAAAAGATGATGGGGATCACCGCGATGCCGAGACCAAAGGCGATGATGATGCAGTTGCGCTGGTCATAGCGCAACCCCAGGTCGTTGTAGAGCCATTGCTTGAAGTCGCAGGCAAAGAGCAGTTGTTCCACGAAGGGGGCGATCCCCATGGCCAGGGCCGCGGCCAGGAGGATGACCGGCACCAGCAGCAGGAATTCGTGGCCGTTGCAGAAATTTTGCAATGTGGGCGTCTTGTAGAAAGGCTTGAGGATAGCCATGATCGTAACGAAGATCAGCGGCAGGAGCAGCATACTCAGGATCACGGCGAGAATGGCTTTTTCCACGATGGGCGCCAGCCAGAGGGCGATGAGAAAGCCGATGACCACCGAGGGGATCGAGGCCATGATCTCCACCACCGGTTTGACGGTCTTTTTAAAGGTGGCGGTGCTGAACTGGCTGGTATAGACCGCGCCGAAGATGGCAAGCGGCACGGCAAAGATCATGGCGTACAGGGTTCCCTTGATGGTGCCGAACAGCAGCGGGACCAGGCTGAATTTCGGCTCGAAATCATCGGAGGCGGACGAGGACTGCCAGACATACTCCGGCTTGTCGTAGCTTTCGTACCAGACCTTGCCGAACAGGGTTTTCAGGCTGATCTCCGGATGCGGGGCATCGACCCTCCAGACGGTGAGGGTATTGCGCGAATCAAGGCCGATCAGGCCGTTGCCCTGGCCGGAGATGCCTGCCAGGGTCAGGGCGGGGTCAATATCCAGCAGATGTTTTTCGCTGGTCATATGATCGAGATGGGTCTTGCCGTCAGCACCTAAGCTGACCAGGGATTTGGAGCGGCGGGAGGGGATGATGCGCTCCACTGCGGTCTGATGGCTGGTCAGGGTGTGGGTTTTGCGGAGCCGCTGCACCCGGTCGTCGCCTTCCCCGCTCCAAATCTGGCTCCAGGTGGCAAGAGAGCCATCGGCGTCGCCCACCGCCACGGAGATATCGCCAAAAACCATGGCCAGGGCGGTGACAGGCTTGTCTCCGGCTACGGCCACCACATTGTCGGTGCGCTCGGCGGTGTCGTTTTCCCTCAAGTCCCAGCGCAACAGGCTGCCGGTATCGGTGCCGGCGAACAGGGCAGAGCCTTTCTCATCCAGGGTGAAGGCGGTGATTTTTCCCGGCAGCTCTTCGTTGAGCAGAAAAGAAAAAGCCTCTTTTTTTTCATCGCCCAGGATATTGGTGGTGACGATCTCGTGATCTATCTGGAACCGGTTGTTTGCCAGCAGCGCCACCTGGGTCAGCCGTCCTTCGTGGTTGCGGACCATCAGGCTCTTGACCGGGGCCGGATAGCGGTGGGCGGGGTATTCGCCCATCCGGGTGATCTCCGGCTGGACGGTCCGTTGGCCGAATTCGTCATAGAGCAGCCGGAAATCCACCTGTGCGACGGTGACGCTGCTATCGTTCCAGAGGAGGGTGAAGACGTTGTTCTTGTTGCTCTCGACGGATTGGACCCTTGCCTTCCGATCCGAGGCGGGGGCGGTGAAGAAGGTCTTGCCGGAGGCGAGATTGTAAAAGGAAAAGAGTCCGGTGTTGTCCAGGGTAAAGCCCACCTCCTGGGCGTCGTCCATGCCCACGGCAAGAACAGGAGCACTCCCTGAGGCAGCGGCCACGCGGTGGATGACTTCGGCGCTGGCCGGCTGGAACAGCGGCAGGGCCACGCGAACGATGAGAACCAGGATGGCGATGACGCTGGCGATGACCAGCAAGCCGCCCACGGTGATGGCGCGGGTGGCGAACCGGTCCTGCCTCCGGACTTTCTTGATGAATTGTTTGTCGAGTTTCTGCATGGTCTTCCTTGGCTGTTTTCGATGGTGCTGCGTGGGGCATCTACCGGGGAAGCCCCCGGGAAGGCCTGCCGGGAGGGGCGTTGGCCTTCCCGGGGGCCGGGAGGTGAACTTATGTCCGGCCGTGGCCGGGGAGGGTTACTTGAGCTTGGCCAGCTCTTTTTCCACTACTTTGGCAGGCAGGGGCAGGAAGCCGTCTTTTACCACGATCTCCTGGCCGGCCTTGGAAAGGATGTATTTGAGGAACTCGGCGGTCTGGGCGGGCATGGGCTTGTTCGGCTCCTTGGCCACATAGATGTACAGGGTTCTGGAGAGGGGGTAGCTGCCGTTCATCACGTTTTCAAAACTGGCCTCATGGGACTTTTCCCCCTTCTTATTGCTCAGGGCGACGGCCTTGACACCGGAAGTCTTGTAGCCGATACCGGAGTAACCGATGCCGTTCTTATCCTCGGTGATGCCCATTACCACCGAGGCGGAGCCGGGCTGTTCCTTGACGGTATCCTTGTAGTCACCCTTGAACAGGGCATGCTCCTTGAAATAGCCATAGGTGCCGGAGGCGGAATTACGGCCATAGATGCTCATGGGGGCCTGCTGCCAGGGGCCGGTCAGACCCACCTGGCCCCAGGTGGTGATTTCCTGACCCAACCCGCCCTTGCGGGTCTTGGAGAAGATCGCGTCAACCTCTTGCAGGCTCATCTCCTTGACCGGGTTGTCCTTGTTGACGTAAACAGCCAGGGAGTCCAGGGCGACATCGATTCTGGTCGGGGCAAAGCCGTATTTCTTGGTAAAGGCATCGATCTCCTCGGATTTCATCGCCCTGGACATGGGGCCGAGCTGGGCGGTGCCGGAAAGGAGGGCGGGAGGCGCGGTGCTTGAGCCCTTGCCCTCGATCTGGATGCGGACATTGGGATATTCCTTGCGGAAGCCTTCAGCCCAGTAGGTCATCAGATTGTTCAGGGTGTCGGAACCGATGCTGTCGAGGTTGCCGGATACGCCGCTTACCTTTTTATAGGCAGGGATTTTCGGATCGACCTTAACTTCCTCGGCAAAAGCGCCGGTGGCTACGACGGCGACCAAACAGCCTGCCAAGGCAGCCTTTGTGAGGGTTCTGTTCAAAAAACCTTTTTGCATCGTCATGGCTTTTCTCCTTAAGTGGGGTTACGGAATGGCTTATGCCTGTGTGTGACATGGTCGGTAAATCTGGTCCCCACTATGCGTCCTGATTGTTAGAATTTTATTAGGGATTCATTAGGAGATGAACAGAAGATGAACCCTTTCAAAATCAAATTTGCATCCTGAGCTCACTAACCTTCTTTTAACCGGCTTTTAATCCAAGAATGACTGCGTTCTAATATTTGCCCGGTACCCTCTCCGTAACATTTCGGCCGTTGCCCTTGGTCGGACTTTTGCTTTCCGCCGTCTGCTTGTGCCGGGAAGCAATCTTTATAAATATTACGGAGAAAGGAGAAACAGATGAGGAAGGTATTATCGGCGGCAGCAGCACTGGGCGTTTGCCTTGCCCTGCCCGCGGCCGCACTGGCGGGCGCAGGGATGAGCGACGAACAGATCTTGAAGGAGCTTGAGTATCTGCGCAACAAAGTCGCCTCCCAGCAGGAGCACATCGACGCCCTCGGGGCCATGGTGGATAAAAAGGTGGCGGCCAAGGTCGAGGAGGAAGTCAAGAAAACCGGCACCGGCGGGAGCAGCAAGGTTGCCTTGGCCAACAAGTTTATCGATCAGCTCACGCTCAAGGGCGACCTGCGGGCGCGCTATGAGATCCGCGACCGCGACTACAAAGACACCAGCGCTTCCACCGATGTGTCCCGCGACCGTTGGCGGACCCGTTTCCGGGTCGGCGGCGTTTGGGACAACAAGGAGGAGAACTGGCAGGTCGGCGCCGGGCTTGCCTCGGGCAGCGACGACCCGACCAGCACCAACGACACCTGGAGCGAGGACAAGCCCTTTGAAACCGGGGATATCCGGCTGGACTACGCCTATGCCAAGCACAAGTGGGACGATTTTGCCTTCACCATCGGCCAGCATGAGAATCCCTACAAGAGTTCCTGGGTCTTCTGGGACGGCGATGTGCGGCTGGCCGGTCTGACCGCTCAGTACGGCGCCAAGGAGGGGGTATTCGCCACCTTGGGCGGCTACAGCGCCAAGCTGGTGAATGACGACAACACCTCCACCTTGGTGGCCGGGCAGGCCGGGTACAACGGCAAGGTGGGCGAGGCCAGCTATACCCTGGCCGCAGGCTACCACACCTACAGCAAATCCCTGATCAACGAAGGCAGCGCCACCTTTTCGTTGAACGCGGTTGACGAGAACAAGTATGAACTCAATATCGGCGACCTGTACGGCAAGGTTTCCGTGCCGGTGGGCGATGTCAAGCTCTCCCTCTACGGTCAGCTCTGGCAGAATTTCGGGGCCGACGGCGCAATCGGCCAAAGCCAGGCCGGCAGCAGCTTCACCCAGAAACCCGAGGATGCCGACACGGGCTGGGTGTTCGGGGCCGACGCCAAATACGGCGCCTTCAAGCTGGGCTATGCCTATTCGGTGGTTGAGGCCGATTCTCTCTTCGGCTATCTCTCCGACTCCGATTTCGGCGACGGGCTTTCCAAGACCAACAAGAAAGGGCATCGGGTGCAGGCTGGGTATGCAATCACCAAAAACTGGTCCGCCGATGTTACCTGGCTCAGCTTTGAGCGCGACGAGGATTACGCCGCAGCCAATGAGGATCAGGTCGATATCTATCAGTTCGACGTAAGCTATAAATTTTAAAGGGTACGGCTTTTCCCTGATGCGGGCAAGGGCGTCCTGTCTTCCTCCCACGGGCAGGGCGCTCTTGCCCAAATCGAAAAGGCAACAGGTTGTTCCGCGGTATTCGCAGCACACGTCCCACCTCCCCAAGCCCCCCTGCCGGAACATCGGCAAGGGGGTGTTTTTTTGAAGAAGAAAATAACCAACCCGTAATCATTCCCTAACACAGGGGCGGTAGTTTGCTCGCAAAGGAAACACAAACACCACAACCGCATATGGAGGCTATCGCCATGTCCTGCAAACATCTTCTGCATTACAGTCACGGGGCAAACATCTGGTCCGTGTCCAGCTGTTCAGCCAAGAACACCCCCTACGTCCCCAGTCTGCATGAGCTGGAAAGGTATTGCCAAAGCGGCAATCACATCGTCTGCCCCGCCTATCTTTTTTCTTTCGGGGGTGGCGGGATGGCAACGGAACTCCCTGTCCCCGCCGGGATCACGAGAATTCAGCTCAGCCGGCAGAAAAGCGCATAACCGATTGAATACGTACAAGGGGGGAGACGCCGTGCGGTGGAATCTGAAAAACAAGCTTGGTTTTTTCTTTGTCTTTATCATGCTGGCTGCGGGTGTCGGGATGGGGGTGCTGTACACCATCTCGGTAAATACCCAGGAGCAGCTCATCGCCGGAGCGAGCCAGGCAAACGAGGGCATCAAGATTTCCGGGGAGGACGGCATCGACAATGTGCTCCTGGTCCGGGAGCTGCAGACGGCCCTGCTGGGGCAGATGCTGCAATGGAAAAATTTTCTGGTCCGCGGCCAGTTTCAGGACATGCGGCAGAAATATGAGCAGGAGCTGGCAAAGGGCGATACCCGGATCACCGCCATGCTGGGCGCGGCTCAACGCGCCTTTGCCGGCGATGCGGCAAGCCTTGCCCAGCTGCAAAAAATCGCTGCGGAGTATGACGGTTTTAAGCGGCAGATGGGGACCGCCCGGGGCATGATGGAGTTTCACGATAGCTATTCCGAAGGGATCCGGGCCGCTGATCAGTACACCGGCGACAAGGGAACCGAAGCCATCGCCATGACCCGCGCCCTGGCGGAACAGATTGCCAAGCAGACAGGGGTGCGCACCGGCGAGGCCATCGCCGCGGTGGGAACCGACCACGAGGCCTTGTCCCGGAAGGCGAAAACCCTTTCTCGTCTCGCCCTCGTCGGGTCCGGGCTCGGCGTTTTCGGCGTCTTCCTCTTTATCCTTTTCTATCTCGGCCGCAAGGTGATCCAGCCCATCATGCAGATCAAGGAGCGCTTGCAGGGCGTGGTGGAGCAGGTCTATGAGGAGTCCACCCAGCTGTCCGCCTCAAGCCTGAGCCTGGCGGAAGGGGCGGGGCGTCAGGCCGCCGGGGTGGAAGAAACCGGGGCCTCCATCGAACAGCTCCTCGGGCAGACCTACGCCAACAACGAGAGCGCCCGACAGGCCAGCGCCCTTTCCAGGGACATGCAACAGGTGGTGCGGGAGGGCGGAGAGCAGATGGCGATGATGCTCCAGGCCATGCAGGAGATCGAGGGCCAGTCCTCCGAGGTAATGAAGATCATCAAGAACATCAACGATATCGCTTTTCAGACCAACCTGCTGGCGCTCAATGCCGCGGTGGAGGCGGCCAGGGCCGGGGAGGCCGGGGCCGGGTTTGGGGTGGTTGCCGATGAAATCCGGAGGCTGGCCCATAATGTGGCCACCTCGGCCAAGGAGACCGGCGACATTATCCAGAACAATATCGAGAAGGTCAAGCAGGGCAGCGTGCTCTGCGGAAACCTGGACAGGGCGTTCGTCGATATCCACCAGGGAATTGTCAAGGTGGATGAGGAGGTGCAGAACATCGCCCAGGCCAGTGACGAACAGGTTATCGGCATCCGGCAGGTGAGCGCGGCCATGGGCGAGATCGACACGGTGAGCCTGGCTGCTTCGTCCGAGGCGGAAGAGGCGGCGAGAACCGCGGCGGAACTGAGGACGCAGGCGGTGGAGCTGCGCCGCATTTCAGGCGCGCTGATTACCCTGATCAACGGGCAAGAGGAAGCGGGCGAGGACGCAGGCTGGGCGGAGGAAGAATCCGCTGAGTTCGTTCCCCGGCTGGTGGCCGCATGAGCCAGGCGGCGGAGGTATACATGCTGGAAAGAGAGGCCGGACGCAGCGGGTTCCAGCCCGGCAGAATATCGCGGGCAGAGATCCTGGATCTCCTTGATAACAATGGCCTCACCGCCTGGTTTCAGCCCGTTTTTTCCCGGCGGACCGGGGAGATCTTCGGGTATGAGGCCCTGGCCAGACTGCGCGAGGCCCGGAATCTTTCCTTTGATATCGGGGCGCTCTTTCAGCGAGCCCAGACCGAAGGGATCATCTCGACCCTCGATATGCTGTGTAGGGAAAATGCCTTCTGCCGGGCAGGGGAGCTGGGTTTTGCCGAGCGAAACGCCTACCTGTACGTGAATATCTGTCCGGCCACCCTCATGCACCCCGATCACCGGGGCGGCGCCACCGACCGCTTGGCCGATGAGTGCGGCATCCCCAAGGAGCGGATCATCCTGGAAATCACCGAGCAGGAGGCGATCCGCAACTATGATGTTTTTAAGAAATCGGTGGAGTACTACCGGAAGCGGGGATACAAGATCGCCATTGATGATTTCGGGGTGGGCTACGGCGGGCTGAAGATGCTTTCGGTCATCGAGCCGGATTTCCTCAAGGTGGACCGGCATTTCATCACCAACATCGACCGGGATTCCTTCAAGCATAATCTGGTGGATGCCATTGCCACCGTATGCCACAAGCTCGGCATCACCGTGATTGCCGAGGGGATCGAGCGGCAGGAGGAGTTGGAGACCATTGCCCGCTTCGATATCGATCTGCTCCAGGGTTTTTTGCTGGAACACCCCAGGCCCGATCTTTCCCGGCAATGCCTCGCCCCCCTGGTTGTTCAGGACGATGTTTCGTACTGCCCGGAAGCTCCGGGGGAGGCCTGCACCATCGGCGCCACCGTTAAGTACATCGAGCCGCTTTCCCCCCGACAATCCCTCATGACCGCCCATCAACGGTTCATGGATGATGTCAAGCTGCAAGGGATTCCGGTGGTGGATGAGCAACGGGTGCTGGGCATGCTGAACCGGATGCATTTTCTGGAAAAACAGATGGTCGGCCCCCATGGCTATGGCTTTGCCCTCTCCGCCCACCGGGCGGTCAAGGACGTGCTGGGGGATGATTTTTTGCTGGTGGAGGCGGCCACGCCCATGGAGGAGGTGGTGCGGAGGATCAAGGCCCGTCGGGGCAGGCATCTGTATGACGATATCTGCGTGGCCCGAAACGGCAAATATCTCGGAACCGTGGCCATCAACGCCCTGCTTGAGGCCATCACCCGGAAAAGCATCCAGCTGGCCAAGGGCGCGAACCCCCTGTCCGGCCTGCCGGGCAATGAATTCATCCAGCGCACCGTGGCCACCTTTCTGCAGCGCAAGGTCAACTTCGACGTTTGCTACATCGATATCGACGATTTCAAGCCCTACAACGATTATTACGGCTTTGAAAAGGGGGACATGGTCATCCAACGGATCGGCCGGCTCATCGTAGATGTCGTCCAGCCCGGAGTCAACGACCGTTTCCGTTTTGTCGGCCACATCGGCGGGGATGATTTCATCGTCATCACCCGGCCCCATGCCTCCCAGCAGATCTGCCGCCGGATCATCGACGGCTTGCAGGATCTGTTGCCAGAATTTCATGGCGCGCAGGAGTGCAGTGAGGGGCATTATTATGCCCGCGACCGGCAGGGGGAGCAACGCAGGTTTGCCCTGCTTTCCCTTTCCATCGGGATTGTCGGCACCGAGGAATGTTCGGTGAATTCATACGCGGAGCTGGCTTTTCTCGCCTCCGGGGTCAAGCGGGCGGCTAAGCAGGAAAAAGGTTCGGCCATTGTCCGCAACCGGCGGGAAGAAGTCCGCCCGCGAATGGACCCGGAAGACGATCTGGCCGCATGAGCGGCAACAACAAGAGATGAGGGCTTCCACAATGCAACACAGCGAAGGCAGGATTGACCAGGAACCCGGCATGGTGCTCGTTGTCGAGGATGACGAGGATATCGCCCATCTGCTCTGTTATTCGTTGCGGAAAAACAGGGTGCCCGTGGCCGTGGCCCATGACGGCATGACGGCCTTTGCCATTGTGGAGCAGCTGCGCCCCGCCCTGATCCTGCTTGATGTCATGCTGCCCCGCCTTGACGGGCATGAGGTCTGCAGGTTGATCCGCTCCCATCCGGACCGGGATCTGGCCGGAACCCCGGTGGTCATGCTCTCCGCCCTCTCCACGCCTCAGGATATTGAAAAGGGGATGGGGCTGGGCGCCAATGCCTATTTCGCCAAGCCCTATTCTGTGAAGGATGTGGTTTCGGCCACCATGGAGTGGCTGGGAACCGGCGAGAGGTAACCAGAGGTTTTTCTCCCCCTCAGATCTTTTCCTGGCGGATATGGAAGGAGAGCATGGCGCCGGTCACCGAACTGAAGCCCGTATAGATGAAGAGCAGCAGCCAGAGGACTTGAAAAAAGAGCAGGGGTGCTGGATCCCAGAGCGAGGCGAGCCCGGCATTCAGATCGGTCCGGTTGCCTGCGCCGTTGTTTCCATAAAGGGCCAGCAGGATGCAATAGCCCATGCCCCACAGGGCCATTTGTTGGTAGGCGGAAAATTTTCCCTCGCCCCGGTAGTCGGCGCGGAAATATTCGGAAACTATCCGCCAGCCAAGGGCAAAGAGGGCGGCGACCAGGAAGGCTGCGCGGAAATATCCCTCCAGAAAGAGATACATGGCCGAAAGACCGATGGTCACCGAGAGCAAGGAGGTGATGGCCTGGATCGGCACCACCCCCACCCCGGCCAGGCCGGAGGCGTAGGCAATCTTCTTGGTTGGGCCGTGAAAGGTGACGGCGAATGGGGCGAAGAACCGGCGTGCCTTCGGACCCAGTTCGGACAGGGGCTTGCCGTAGCAGCAGCCGAAGCTGAGGCAGGCAAGCCGGCCGATCCCCTCGCCCAGCAGATAGGCCACCGCCAGCGCCGCCATTACCGGAATGAGGGAGATCAGCGGCGCGGCGAAATGTACGGCCAAGCTGTTATAGGCGGCCACCGCAGGCGGCATGCTTAATAAGCCGATGATGGCGGCGCCACCCACGGTGAAAGTGTTTTGTTTCTTCTCCACCGCCATGGCGAGCAGCTTGGCCGCGGCCACCGAGCAGCCCATTACCCCGAGAACCATCCCGATGATCCCCCATCTGGGCACGCCCAGGGCGCCCAGGAACAGAAAGAAGGATATCGCCCCGAAAAGGGAGCCGCTGGCCAGCAGTGCCCCGTAATAGGTGAGGTTGGTGCCGTGCCAGCAGCCGTCCGCTTCACCTTTTTGGGTCGGAATCGCGGCGATGATCTGCCATTTTTCCCGGGGCAAGGCGGTGTAGGCCCACAGCAGCAGGGGAAGCAGCGCCAACCCCAGGAGCAGGGTGAAAAGGGAGTTGCTCATTGCGTTTCTCCTTTGTTTACAAGGTTACTGTGTGGACTGAGCTTAATAGTTTGCCACGGCGATGAGGGAGCGCGCCTGGACCTCGACTTCCACCAGGGGACGGCCAAAACCGAGGCTGAAGCGGCTGTGCACATCGGTTCTTCTCCCTTTTTCCAACAGATCCCCGGCGAAACGGATTCGGTTTTTTTCAAAAAACAGGATGTCGGTGCTGCTTCCCGGCCGGTAGAGGCTTTTGGGCTGCCCCTTGCGCAGGAACATGCCGGGGCGGATTCGCAGCGGGCGGTCATAGCCCGTGTCGCTGTAGCATTGCACGATGTCGCCGATCATCATGGCCACCACCTCCACCATGGCCACATGCCCCACCCCGGTGCCGCCCGCCACGTCGGTGTCGATGATGGTGACCACCCGTTTGTTCTTCGAATACGGGGTGACCACCTCCACCACTGCGCCGGGATTGCAGGAATGGTAAACGCCGCCCAGGGAGTAGTGATCCACCACACGGCCGGAGACCGGGGTATGGTTGTAGTGGTACTTGTCCGGGGTCAGCCGAAAGACGGCGTAGTCGCCGTGGCTGAAGGTGTCCAGCCAGTGATGCCGCTCAGGACCCAGCAGCTCTGGGTAGTTGAAAAACTTGTCCTTGAGAAAGAGCGGGGAACCGGGGGCCAGACCGCCCAGGGCCATCCGGGCGTCGGCTGGGGAGACCACGGCCGTCTCTGCCTGTGGCATGGAGCGGCATTCCCAATAGCGGATCTGCCGCTCGAAGATCTTGCGGGGGGTGGTGAAGTGTGCGTGCGGAGCCAGGCATTCGGTAAGATCGACGCCGCAGCGCGCCAGAAAGCGGGAGTTTCCGCTCAGTCGCGGTCCCAGTGCCAGGTCAAAATGGTAGAGGCCCAACAGGCTCGACATGCGGGCCGAGGTTGCCAGGCGAAAAAGGAAGGGGGCCTTCTCCCTGGCCTGGGAGTAGAGGAAGCGCACGATCCGGTCGCCGAAGAGTTCCTCGGTCATCACCGTGCCGTTCATCCGGTCGATATATTGATGCATGGCTGCTCTCCTAAAGCGAGTGTTTCTGCCGTTTGGTGTCCAGATCCTCGGCAATGATCATGAGTTGCAGCAGCCGCGCCGCGTTTTCCGGTCCGAGAGAGTCGCCCCGTAGCGCATCCCGGGTTTGGCGGAGGAAGCCGTCGACCTCCTGGGTGCCGAGGATGGCGGTTACTTCATCGCGCATCTCCAGGGAAAGCGGGATTTCGCCGCCGGCCATGGCCTGGATGTCTTCGGCCACATACTCCCATCCTTCGCTGATCTGCTCCTGCCGCAGCTCCTCGCGGTAATAGCGCTCCGCCGCCAGGTTGAACTCCCTGGCCGACATGTCGTAGGGCGAATCGGCGCCGCCTTTGGCGAGAATCCCGGCGGTCAAGCGGCCTGCGGCCCCGTGCGTGGAAGGCTCCCGCAACCGTAGCTCCAGATCACCTAGCAGATCATCAAAGCCGAAGCCCTCCACCAGCTCGGCCGCCTCTTCACGGATCACCGCAAGCAGGGCGAGGCGGTACTCCTGATGCAGCACCCGAAGATAGCCGGGGTAGCGGTGGCTGGTCCGGGTGTTCTTGGTTTTTTTCAGGATGCTCCGCAGAAAGCGGTTGGGCGTATCCTTGTGCACGAAAAAGGTGGGGATGCCGATGGCCGTGCCGAACAGGATCTGGCGCCGTTCGCTTTCCACAAAAGGGGTGTCGGGGATGTGCTGATGGCTGACGCTGCC
>JBAYUD010000051.1:0-20750 GCA_041675265.1 Desulfurivibrionaceae bacterium
GGCTGCATGCCCGAGAACGTGCAACTGCAAATCTTCCAGCGCTCCTTCTCCACCAAGGGGACAGGCCGGGGCTTGGGCACCTACAGCATCAAACTGCTGGGCGAGCGCTACCTGAAAGGGAGGGTCAGCTTCACCTCCACGCCGGAAAAAGGCACCACCTTCCGCTTCCGCTGCCCCCATAACATCGAGACCGCCAACCCCTAACCCCAGGAGGAAAAAATGCAAATACTCAAGGAATTCAAAGAGTTTGCCATGCGCGGCAACGTTGTGGACATGGCGGTCGGTATCATCATCGGCAGCGCCTTCGGCAAGATTGTCAGCTCCCTGGTTCAGGACGTCATCATGCCGCCCATCGGCCTGATCATGGGCAATGTCGATTTCGCCCATCTGGTCCTCACCCTCAGGGAAAAAAGCGAGGGCGTGGAGGCAGTCACCCTCAAATACGGGGTGTTCATCAACACCATCCTGGATTTCACCATCGTGGCCTTCGCGATCTTTATGCTCATCAAGCAGATAAATCGCCTGAAGAAAAAAGAGGAAGCGCCTGCCCCTGAACCTGCGACCAAGGAATGCCCCCACTGTTGCTCCAGCATTCCGGTCAAGGCGATGCGTTGCCCGCACTGTACCTCGGAGCTTCAGGCGGTATAAAGGGGGAAGAAAATTTGGGAAATGGTTAGGAGGGTTTCCCTGCCGACTTAACGTCGCCGCGCCTGGGGCTGGTAGTTAGAACTATTCACTTTCACCTCAGAAACGTGAGTCATTTTCACAGGGTATTCCGTCGCCATCACCGTCCATCTTGGTGTTTGGACAATTTCTGAGGAAAAATTCAGCTTCTGCCCGAGAAGTCATTTGACTGCAATGGACTCTGCCATCACATTGAAATCTCGATGCCGTTTGAAGCAGCTCTTGATCCTTTTCGATTAATTGGGTCACGTTCTCAGGTTGTCCACGGTCAGCCGATCGGTTTCCTCGAAGCTCTTTTCCATAGAAGCTCCATACTCCAAAGACGATGACAGCCAACAAGACAATTTTCTTCAAGCTGAAATCCTTTGATTAAGCTCAACGTGAGTTGCGGGAAAATGGATGCGAGATTTACGTGCCATGATCACATCACACAGGGGAATAGCAGTCAGTCAAGCCTGACCCCAATGGTCCCGCGGCCAATGAACTAAATCGCGCCTAGCGCCGCTTACGTTATCGGCGTCAAGTTAACCGACTGGTTCGGCAATCACTCCTCAGTTACGTAATCACAATTTGCCGCATTTTTCTTAACCAATATGCATTTCATCGGGCGTATTCTGTGGATTTCATCTGAATAGACAGAGAAGTACCCTTCGAGTTTATAGCCGTTTTCAATGAGCATCATAGAGTAGCTGCCTCTATCGAGGGAAGACGTGTTATCGTTGTCATAGTAACCTGCTGCAATCAAGTTTCGAAATTCACCTTCTAAGTTATAGGTATGAACATCGCTGGCACCTCCGAGTTCAGTTATCCTGCCTGAAATTCGATGGCCAACCCTGTTGAGATCTAGGCGCACTTTGATTGGCTCAGCAGATATTTTTATGGAAAATGAGATGGTTTTTTTTTCTTTATCTTTCTTTCCATCTGTTTTGTCTGGGAGGATTAATTGTGCATCAAGTCTCTCCTCAGTCCCATTTGTTACGCTGGAAGCCTCAATAGGACATATGTCTTCGGAGGATGTTGTTTTAGGCGCATTCTTTTTTTTCATTGCGGTAAACATCCCATTCATTGCGGCGTTTTTTACTATTTTGTCGAGTTCTTCGACCCCATAGTACGGAACAAGCACTCCAATCCAAGTACCCTCAACATGAGCATCGCGATATAGAAGGTTTTCAATCCATGGATTGAGACCGCCATTAATAAAGTGGCGAATGAGAAGAAGCACGCTAGCCGTTGTAAGACCACCAGCCAAGCCGATAATCATCCCAGTGATGATTTCTTTATCAGATATTCCCATCTTTCTTATGAGGAACAATATTGCAACAGCAAGGACAGCTGTTAAAATTGTCATGAGTTTATGTATTCTTGTCATGTTTTTCCTTTTGCCCAGAAAAGGGGACGGAGCCCGGTTTTCTGGAAAATGGTTGAGGGAAGAAATCAAAATATCGGGCTCCGTCCCCCATTTTGCCCAACTTGCTCACCCTTCATATCATTCCCGCACCATTGTAAATTATGTTTTTATTCGCCCAAAACATTCCTTGAATACTCCAAAACAAGCCCCCAACGTTTTGCCATGTAGACGTCTTTTGAACTCCATGAATCAATCACAGATTCCAGATAGTTAAAAATTTCTTCTTTTAACTCTTTGAGTTTTTCGAGATGTTCAAGTGGCATTGTAGTTTGGCTTTTATCTACCAAAGCCCCTTCCTGTGCCATCTCGTTTACGTTATAGACATCTTTAATGTAAACGCCTGCATGAATAGCGTTTATTGAAGCTAAATCCTCACAGTCAGCCATCTCACTGCTAAAAAATTTACTAAAACACTTTCTAGCGTTTGCAATATTCTGGATACCATGTGGCGCCCCGGTAAAAGCATAAATATCACCCATGATTGCATAGCAGTCAGATCTTCCTAAGGATGCCGCCTTTTCATAATAATCTAATGCGGTGACTACATCCTGTTGGCATCCCTCTCCGGCAAAACACATTCTACCCAGTTGCCAATGAGCATCGGCAGAACCTAGCCTTGCGGCTTTTTTGAAATACGCTAATGCCTTTTCATAGCTCTGTAGTACTTCCCCATTTCCATCGTAATAATTTTCTGCTTGTTGATACAGTTGCTCTGCTAAGTCTCCAGTTTGATTACGGCCATTGTTGTCTACGAAATTATCATGTTCGGTAGTATTTATTTGACTTTGTGCGGTCAGCATAGCATCGATGACAATATTTAATGGTGCGTTAAAAAATTCTCTATTGTCCGCAACTCGATACCCTGATTCTTCCAAGTAAGTATGTACATACATTTCTGCCTGACTACAATCCATTACATAAATTTGATATGCGACTGAAAAAGGTGCCGGAACCCCAGTGGCTGCAGATAATTCCTTTGCTCTTTCAGACGGATCTTTTGTAGTCTTACCAACTTTTACCACACCGTTAATAGACGGATTGATTAGGGCATATACAAAACCAGGTTCTGACATAGTTACCTCTCCTACGGTTTTAATTTGGCTCTCGTATAACGCCAGCGATAACTTGCCAGCCAATGAGCTAGTAGGAAACTGAGCATTGGTTATTCTGGTCAGGTTGATCGTATTGTTGGCCTATTTCGTTATTTCTTTTTTGGTCTGTTCATTTGTTTGATATTTTTTATTTATATTGTCAATTATTTGAATATAAATCCATACGATTGACAATATAACGAGAATTGCAGCGAAAAGTTTTGCTATAAATTTAGGGATTAATTTTATTATTCGTTTTATAGGTTTGTTTTCGGATATTTGTTGGAGATATAATTTACCGTTATCGGTTATTTGTATTTCTTGGAAAGATTGTTCTCCATATGGTCTCAGATCAAATCCTTTTATGTATTCATTGCGCAAGAGGTATTCTAATGAGTTTAGATTGTGCTCATCATTCTTTATTGTTATTGGCTGTTTGTGTTTGATTATATTTTTTAATATTTCTTCATGTTCTTTTATTGTGGTTTTCATTATGAATTTTCCTTATAAAAAGGGGGACGGAGCCCGGTTTTCGGGAAAAGGGTTGATGGAAAAAATCAAAATATCGGGCTCCGTCCCCCATTTTGCCCCCTTGAGGATGCCCTCCTGTTTTGAGGAGGTCCACGGGAAGGGCACCAATTATTCTAATGCGATACTATGTGACAGGAAGTTCGAAGTCAAAATAAAAATCCTATATTAGCCCGAATCCCAGCCCTGCTTTGCCAATTCAGTCAAAAGGTGAGGCTACATCTGTACATTGCCCCCCAGGACCTGGTTGACATTACAATGCAAAAGGCGTACTCTTTATAAAAATATATACGTCATTTACAGTTATTTTTCGGAGACCGCCCATGCACACCAAGCTCACTCTACGCCTTGAAGAACAGCTCATTGGGCAGGCAAAGTCCTACGCCACACAGGCCGGAAAATCAGTATCGCAACTTGTGGCGGAATACTTTACCCTGCTGACTTCCAAGAAAAACAAACCCTCTTCCCAAGCCGCTCCCATAACCCGCTCCCTGCGCGGCTTGCTGCGGGAATCTCCCCTGGATGAAAAGGATTACAAGAAATATCTTGAGGAGAAACACGGTTGAAGATTCTGCTCGACACCAACGTCGTCCTTGACGTGCTCATGGACCGGATGCCGTTCGCGGATTCAGCGGTTGAGCTGTTTTCAAAGGTGGAGGATGGGACCATTATCGGATATCTGTGCGGCACCACGATAACCACCGTGTATTATCTGGCGGCCAAGGCGGTGGGGGCGACAAGGGCGCGGAAGGAACTCGGGAAATTATTGACCATCTTCGAGATCGCCCCAGTCAACAGGCAGGTTCTCGAATCCGCGCTTGCCGCCGGCTTTGCCGATTTCGAGGATGCAGTGATCCACGAAGCCGCCCGCCATGCGGGAGCAGACGCAATCGTCACCCGCGACCGGAAGGATTACAAAAAATCCCGTATAGCCGTGTACACCTCGGAAGAGATGGCAAAGATACTGGCGGCACACGGAAACGAATAACGGGCAATACGCTTACAGCGCACGGCCACAAAGGAAACACCTAGTACCTTGTAACTCTTAATATTTCTAAAAAACTCCCCTCCCCTTGCGGGAGGGGTTGGGGGTGGGGGTAGCTACAACCTGCCGGGATAATGGCAACTTCCCCCCCTCCCTAACCCTCCCCCGCAAGGGGGGAGGGAATTAATTGGCTGTCGATTAAAAGACTGCCTCGCCTTCTCCCCTTCTCGACATAAAATCAATGACCCCAACCTCCCCGTTTTCCAACAACCTGCTGCGCCTGAACCACCTTGGTAAAGAGTGCACCAACTGGCTCTTTCTCCCCGGCATGCGCTTTGAGGATACCCAGGCATGGTGGAAGGACGGCCTCCGCCAAAGCCCGCACGAAGGGATTGACCTGCTGTATCTTACGGACAGTTCAGGACAGCGGCAAGAGCTGCCGAAACAGGCCTTGATCCCGCCGTTTTGGGATGGGGAGGTGATTGCGGTGTTCGAGGATTTTCTGGGCAGCACCGTGGCGGTGCGACATCCGGTAATGGATGGGCAGGGGTGGAGGCTTATCTCCCTGTACGGTCATGTCCGGCCCCTGATAGGGTGCGGGGCGCGAGTTTCTGCGAAAGAACCCCTGGCCGAGGTGGCATGCGGCACGGCGCGGGGCGCGTCGGCCCCGCCGGATCATCTCCATCTCTCCCTTGGCTGGCTGGCACCGGGATGGCCAGTGGCGGATCTAAGCTGGCCCACCCTGTGGAGCAACCCCGGCATCCGGCTTATCGATCCGCTGCCTCTGATTCAGCCCAACCCCTGATCGGCTGAGGGCTGCAACTGCGGGGCAGTGTAGCGAAACACCACGGTGCGGAAGAAATCGATCATCGCCTGTCTGCGCCCTGCCACCCGTTGCTGTTCCGGAATCAGGCCGCAGGACATCATGCGGTTGATGGACATCTTGTATTCCACATGGCAAACATGGCGGTTGTCCAGATACCAGGCATAGGTGAGGCCAAAGAGCAAGCCGGGCGGGGTAAAGCCTTCCTCGCCGTTCACCAGCCGGGTGTAGAGGCGCGGGTTCCCGGCTGCCTGCCGCATCCGCACCAGCCCCAAAAACCGGGCCAGCTCCGCCGGACTGAAAAGACAACGAAGCTCCCCATCCGGCCGCAGAACCAAGCGGAACTCATAGCCCAGGGATTCGCCGTCGCGCTCCACGGGCAGCCTGCGTTTTTCCTCGGCGTAATTCCCCAGGAGGGATTGGCCCAGGGCGATCAAAAAACCCACCTCGAACTGGTCCGGCTCGGGGAAGATCTCCTTGCGGATCTTGATCAGCCGGTCAGCGGGATCGTAGAATGAAAAAATCGTGTCCCACTCCTGGGCCCGGCCCCATTCCTCCCTATCCAGCAGAACAACCCCGGCGACTCCGTCCAGATGCTCAAGGGGGATATCCCCATGCCGCCAAAAGATCTCGGCCAGCGCAGGGTGCAGCTCTTCGGTAATGGCCAGGGTGCGCAACCGTTCGCGGATCGCGCCAAAACGCTGGGTTGCCGTCTGGGCCAGGGGATCGAGCAGCACCTCCGTTCCACCGCCCAGCCCGGCAAGCCGGCATCCGCCCGCCTGGTCAAGGGAATCACGGATCGCCCACATGACCCGCACCGCTGCTGCCAGGGAAGCGGGATCATGCTGGATCACCCCGCGCTGTTCGATGTCAGCCTGGGCATAGAGGCGGGCCTCGACGGGGGCAAAGCCCATGGCCCGGACCTTGTCGCGGTCAAGATAGATGGGCACCTTGTTTTCCAGGGCGTAGCTCTGGAGGATGGAGCCGGGGATATCGCGCAAGCCGAGGACCAGAATCTGGGCAAAAAGATCCCGCACCCCGCCGGGGATATTGCGGTGGTAGGCGGCCAACAGATCGGAGACATGAAAGCGCTGCGGATGGTCGGTGTGGCCGTTGCCATGGGCCATGTCGGTTTCCCCGGCCTGGGCCCAGAGATTGGCAACCAGCATCTTGAGCGCCTTACGGTTATCGCGGATCGCCTGGGCGATGCCCGGCACCTGCAGGATCGGCACGATGCTGGTGAACAGGCTGCCCGGGGCAAAGAGGATGATGTCGGCCTGCTTGATGGCGGCCAGCACCTGGGGCGGGGCCTGGGGTGTGGCGGCAAACTCCACGAAAACCCGGTCCACGGGATAACCGCGCCGGGCCTGGCCCGACTTGAATTCCCCGCTCACCAAGACCCCGTTGCCGTACAGCACCTTGAGCCGGGCCGGGGTGGTGGTGCAAGGCAAGACCGCCTCGGGATTGGCGCCGATAAGTTCGGCCAACATGGAGATTCCGGCCATCTCCTCCTTCTCGCCCAAAATGGCGGCGGCGAGCAGGAGATTGCCCAGGCAATGGGGGCGGGAAAGCTGCGTCCGCAGCCGCGGCTCGCGAAAAATCGCCTCGACCAGGCTGGCCAGCCCTTGTCCCATCCCCTTAGGCAACGCGGCCAGATTGACGTCGGCATCGCCCAGCAGGGCATGGGGCGAGGAAGGCGGGGTCTCGAAACGGTGGTTAAAGAGTTGATGCAGCGCAGCGCTTACCCGCAGCGCCTCCCGTCCGGCAAGGCCATACTGCTCGTGCAACTGCTCCTGCCGAATGGACGAGAGCAGGACATGGCGGATATCGCCCAAGGCGATGAGGGGCAGCTCCTTGAGCAGCTCGCCGGTGGAGCCGCCGTCGTCGGTGACGCAGACCACGGCCTGGGTGTTAGGAAAAACCTCCTTGAGGCCCTGAAAGGGGTCGTTGGGCCAGAGGGGATTGCGGCTGTCGCCGCCGATGAGGTTGGAAAGCCCGGTGCCGCCCCCGAAAACAACCACCCGCGCATCCCTGGTTTCCGTAGTATTCAGGGCCATGGTCAGGCAAGCCAGCTCCGTGGCCATGCCCGCCGGCGCAGGCGGCGGGCCGGAAAGCGCCAAACCGATGAGCTTCTCGGCCAGATCGCCCTCGGGCAGCAGATCGAGCAGGCCGAAACGCGCATCGCCCATGCGGGAAATCAGATCGTTGGCGGACAGGGTTTCAGGCAAACATGTTCTCCGTTACAGGGATGATGATCTTGCAAAAAGCCCAAGCAGGTGCTTCGACAGGCTCAGCACGAACGGAATATCATTACATTAAGACAATATCCGTTCACCCTGAGCCTGTCGAAGGGCTCTCTTTAATACATCCAAAGAGGAAACAGGCCAGAAGCCCCATCAGGCCCTTGTTTCTTATAATCCGGTAGCCGCCATCTGCTTGCGCACCGCCACCTCGGAATCGGCCATGGCCTTTTGTTCCTCGTCGGTGAGCTTGAACTGGATGATCCGCTCCACGCCCTTGTCGCCCAACACTACCGGCACCCCGAGAAAACAACCGGAAAAGCCGAACTCGCCCTCAACATAGGCGGCGCAGGGCAGAACCCGCTTGCTGTCGGTGAGCACCGCTTCGGCCATCTCCACCGCGGCAAGCCCCGGGGTGTAAAAGGCGCTGCCGGTTTTGAGATGATTGACGATCTCGGCCCCGCCGTGCTGGGTGCGGTGAACGATAGCGGCCAGTTCCTCACCGGACAACAGGTCGGTGACCGGCACCCCTGCCACGTTGGCCAACCGGACCAGCGGCAGCATGTTGTCGCCGTGGATGCCCATGACCAGGGCGTTGACGTCGCGGGGCGCCACACCCAAGGCCTCGGCCAGGAAGGTACGGTAGCGGGCGGAATCGAGCACCCCTGCCATGCCGATCACCCGCTCCCTGGGGAAGCCGGTAACCTTGAAGGCCGTGTAGACCATGGCGTCGATGGGGTTGGTGACCACGATCAACACGCAGTTCGGGGCATGTTTGGCCACCTGCTCGGCGCAGGACTTGACGATGGCCACGTTCTTGGCCAGGAGATCGTCGCGGCTCATGCCGGGCTTGCGGGCCAGGCCGGCGGTGATGATCACCACGTCGGAACCGGCCAGATCGGCAAAGTCGTTGGAGCCGGTGATCCGGTTGTTGAAGCCGTCCACCGGGCCTGATTGCAGCAGATCAAGGGCCTTGCCCTGGGGCACCCCTTCCACCACGTCGAGAAGGAGGATATCGCCCAAGCCCCGGCTAGCGGCCCAGTGGGCGGCGGTGGCGCCGACATTGCCCGCGCCGATGATGGTGATCTTGTTTCGTTTCATTTTTATTTCCTCAAATTATATGGTTATAGGTAATCTCAATAATGTCCGAAGCTTTTCGCTTTAAACTCCCCCTCCCTCGACGGGAGGGGGTTGGGGGGTGGGTGAAGTTGCCAACCACATCACAATCTGCACGTTCCCCCTCTCCCTAGCCCTCTCCCGCAGGGGGAGAGGGGATTTTCCGGCAGTCTTGCACTTTTCTCGTCGGACAATGCCTGGTTAATCCGGTTAGTTGCCGTCTTTGCGGATGATCTCCTCCACCCGCTCCAAATCCTTGGGCGTATCCACCTCGATGGAATCGTGAGCGGTGAGCACCACCTTAATGCGGTAGCCGAACTCCAAGGCCCGCAGCTGTTCCAGCTTCTCAAACCGCTCCCACTCCCCCTCGGGCAACCCGACAAAGGTGAGCAGGAACCCCTTACGGTAGGCGTAAAAGCCAAGATGCTTGTAGTAGGTGGGCGCTTCCGGCTCCTCGGGGTTGCGCTGAAACGGGATGGAGGCGCGGGAGAAGTAGAGGGCGTTGTTGTGCCGGTCGAACACGGTCTTGACGTGGTTGGGGTCGGTGATCTCCTCCTCGCGCACGATCTTGTAGATCAGGGTGGACATGGGCAGGGCCGGGTCTTCCAGTAATGGCGTGGCCACCTGGGAAACCACCTCCGCCTCGAAGAGCGGCTGGTCGCCCTGGATGTTCACCACCACGTCCTGCTCACCGATCCCCATGATGGAGGCCGCCTCGGCCAGCCGGTCGGTGCCGGAGACATGGTCGGAGCGGGTCATCACCACCTCGCCGCCAAAGGAGCGCACGCACGCGGCGATCCGCTCGTCGTCGGTGGCCACCGCCACCCGGGAGAGCAGGGCCACACCCTTGGCCCGTTCATACACATGCTGGATCATGGGCTTGCCCGCGATTTTGGCCAGGGGCTTGCCCTCGAAACGGTTGGAGTGGTAGCGGGCCGGGATGATGGCCACAACTTTGGCTTGTGCTTTATGCTGGGTATCCATTATCTTCTCTGCTGTAAGTGGGGCTGTTTGGCCAAGGGGCCTGCGAAAAAACCTCCTGAATATACCATGTACGGGAAATGATGCACCGGGAAAAAGTCGCGCCCGGCTTTCCGCCCGCAACCTGGAGATGATCCACCACCCGCCATGACCAGCCGCAACCAGGAAAACCCCATCGCCGTCAGCCGGACCGACCCAGGCCTGGCCGACAAGGCCCGCGAACTTGCCGCGCAGCTGGGATTGCAGCTCTACAACCCGGAAGATCCCCCCCCTGCCCTGTTGCTGACCCTGACCCCGGAGCGGCTGGAGCTGCGCCAGACCACCAAGGGCGCGGAGGGGCCGCTGTTCGTTGATTTCATCGGCGGACCCATCGAGTACCGCCGCAGGCAAACCACCAGCCGCAAGGAGGCCATTGCCCGAGCAGTGGGGCTCAAGGGCGGGATAACCCTTGTGGTGCTCGATCTCACCGCCGGCCTGGGACGGGACAGCTTCATCCTGGCCAGCCTGGGCTGCACGGTCCGGATGGTGGAACGCTCCCCCGTGGTGGCGGCCCTGCTGGCGGACGGCATCCAGCGGGCGAAAGAAGACCAGGCGCTGGCCGGGATCATGGCCCGGCTCAGTCTCATTACGGGCGACAGCCTGGAGATCCTCCTCGCCTGGCAAGGCGAGCGGCCCGAGGTGATCTGCATCGACCCCATGTACCCCCATCGCGGCAAAAGCGCCCTGGTCAAGAAAGAGATGCGGCTTATCCGGTTGCTGGTCGGCGATGACGAGGACAGCGATGGACTGTTGCACGCAGCCCTTGGTGTGGCCACCCGCCGGGTGGTGGTGAAGCGGCCGCGCCTGGCCCCTGCCCTGACCGGCCCTGCCCCCAGCTTCACCATCAGCGGCAAAAACAGCCGCTTTGATGTGTACCTGGTGCAGACGGCACACTGAATTTCTCTCCCATCCCCTCCTGCTCCGGTTCGCAACCCTTTGTGCCGGCGCTTTTGCCGGGCCGCATATTTTTAACTGGACAGCAGGAACCCTTTTGTTGGAAACTTAAGGAGAGTCCAGCATCCTTGCCCCTCGCTCTCCACGCTTCATTTCCGCTGGGACTCACACGGAGCAACGGTCCATACCACCAGTCCGGTGACACCCATGCTCAACTCCACCATCAACCCTCCCTTCAAACGGGTCGGCCCCCTGCTGCTGGTCCTGACCGGGCTATTCATCCTGGTCTGGAAGCTGCCCCCCCTTGCGATGCTGCAGGGCACACAGGTCATGGCGTTGTGGGTGCACATCACGGCAGAGACCTTTTCCATTGTCGTCGCCGGGCTGATCTTCGCCGTCACCTGGAACGCCTACGCCCCCGAACGGCCCGCGCCCCTCATCGTCCTGGCCTGCGGCCTGCTCGCCGTTGGCCTCCTCGACTTCGGACACATGCTCTCCTTCAAGGGCATGCCGGATTTTGTCACTCCTGCCGGTCCAGAGAAAGCAATCAACTTCTGGCTGACGACACGCTTGTTTTTTGCCTTGACCATGATTGCCATCGTCTTTCTGCCCTGGACGCCACTGCGCCACCCGCAGCGCCGCTACTGGCTGCTGGCCGGCAATCTCTCTGTTGTCGTACTTATTTTCTGGCTGGCGCTCTACCAGCCGCGGGTGTGGCCGCGCACCTTCATCGAGGGCCAGGGGCTGACGCCGTTCAAGATCGGGGTGGAATACGGGGTCATAGGCCTGCTGCTTATCCCGGCGGTGCTGTTCCTGGTGCAGGCATGGCGTGACCATAAAGCCCTGCAGGCGGACTACCTTTCCGGCGCCGCCGTGGTCACCATCCTCAGCGAACTCACATTTACCCTCTACACCGATGTCAGCGACATCTTCAACCTGTTGGGGCACATATACAAGATCGTAACCTTTGCCCTGATCTACCGGGCGGTTTTCGTGGTCAGCATCCGGGAGCCTTTTTTGCGGTTGCACCAGGCCAACGCCGAGACCAATCACTTAAGGGAGCAGTACACCTCCCTGGCCGAATTGGCGCCAGTGGGCATCTTCCGCACCGATGCCGGTGGCCGCTGCCTCTATGTCAACGACCGCTGGTCGGAGATTGCCGGCCTCTCCCCGGCGGAGGCTTTGGGGGACGGGTGGACAAAAACACTCCATCCGGAAGATCGGGAACGGGTTGAACGAAAGTGGGAGCAGGCAGCCCGCGAGCAGCAAAAATTCAGTGACGAATACCGCTTCCAGAGATCTGATGGCGCAATCGCCTGGGTTTTGGGGCAGGCCAAGGCGGAACTGAACAGCAAGGGCCTGCTGGTCGGCCATGTGGGCACCATCACCGATATCACCGAGCGCAAGGGGGCGGAAGCGCGGCTGGCGCAGAGCGAGGAGCGGTTGCGGATCATCCTCGACGGCCTGGACGCCCTTGTTTATGTGGCGGATATGACGACCTACGATTTATTGTTTATGAATAAATACGGCCGCGACATCTTTGGGAACATCGCGGGCAAGAAATGCTGGCAGGTGCTCCAGACGGACCAGGACGGTCCCTGCGCCTTCTGCACCAACGCCAAATTGTTGTCCGCCGGCGGCGCCCCGACCGGGGTGTATGCCTGGGAATTCCAGAACACCATAACCCACCAATGGTTTGACTGCCGGGACCAGGCGATCCGCTGGCATGACGGCGGGCTGGTGCGGATGGAGATTGCCACCAATATCACCCTGCAAAAGCAGGCGGCGGAAGATATTCGCAAGGCCAAGGAGGAGTGGGAGCGAACCTTTGCCGCCATCGGCGACATCGCCACCATCCAGGATGCCAAGCACCGCATCCTCCGGGCCAACCGCAAGGCCTGCGAGGTGCTCGGCTTTACGGCCGAGGAACTGGCGGGGAAATTCTGCTATGAGGTATTCCATGGCGGAACCCAGCCCTGTGAAGGCTGCCCGGCCGTGCTCACCGCCAGGGATGCGACAACCCATACCGCCGAAATCGTGCATGAAGGACTGGGCCGGACCTTCTCGGTCTCCGCCGCACCGGTTTGCGGCCAGGACAACGAGCTGCTGAACATCATCTATATCGCCAGGGACATCACGGAGCTGAAGGCGCTGGAGCAGCAGTTGCGCCAGGCCCAAAAGATGGAGGCCATCGGCACCCTGGCCGGCGGCATCGCCCATGATTTCAACAACATCCTCACCCCGGTGCTGGGGTACTCGGAGATCATCAGCGAAAGCCTCCCGGCCGACAGCCCCCTCACCGAGCTGTCCCAGGAGATACTCAAGGCCGGTAGACGGGCGCGGGATCTGGTCAAACAGATCCTCACCTTCAGCCGCCAGACCGACCAGGAACGCAATCCTCTCCAGATCCACCTGGTGGTCAAGGAAGCGCTCAAGCTGCTGCGCTCCTCCCTGCCCTCCTCCATCGAGATCAAGCAGGAGATCACCACCGAGAGCATGGTGCTGGCCGACCCGACCATGATCCACCAGGTGATGATGAATCTGTGCACCAACGCCTACCATGCCATGCGGGAAACCGGCGGCATCCTCGGCATTTCCCTGACGGAAGTGGAAATCAGCACCGATGACTATATCACCGAGCTGCATCTCAAGCCCGGAACCTATCTGCGGCTGGAGGTGAGCGACACCGGCTGCGGCATGCCGCACTCTCTTCTGGAGAGGATATTTGAGCCCTACTTCACCACCAAGGCCAAGGGGGAAGGAACCGGATTGGGGCTCTCCGTGGTGCACGGCATTGTCACCTCCCTTGGCGGCCATGTCACGGTCTACAGCGAGCCGGACAAGGGAACCACCTTCCATGTCTACCTCCCCAAGTGCATGGAAAAGAAAGGAGTGGGCCAGACAGCGGCAACCGCTGCCCCTCTGCCCACGGGGAATGAGCATATCCTGGTGGTGGATGACGAAACGGTGATTGTCGAGCTGATGCAGAAAACCCTGAAGGGGCTCGGCTATCGGGTGAGCACCTGCATCGACTCACGCCAGGCCCTGAAACAGTTTGAAGCGCAACCGGCAGGCTTTGATCTGGTGATCACCGATATGACCATGCCACACCTGAACGGGGCCGAGCTGGCCCAGCAGCTGCTGGCCATCAGGCCCGGACTGCCGATCATTCTCTGCACCGGCTTCAGCGAGATCATCAACGAGGAAAAGGCCTGGGCCCTGGGCATCCGCCGGCTGCTGATGAAACCGGTGCTGCGCGATGAACTGGCCAGGGTGTTGCGGCAGGTGTTGGACCAGCCGGAAGAGTGAAGAACCAGACGTTTGAGAGTATTTGCGCCCCGGCGCCATCACGCCGGGGCGCAAATACCTAGAACCCGAACACCCCTTTGAGTTTATCCAGTCCCTGACCGACACCGTCCAGAGCGCCATTGCCTTGGGGCTGATCCGTGTTCCCCTGGCGTGGCTGCCCGGAAGCACCCTCTCCCATTTGCCCCATCCCCAGCATCGCGTTGGCCACCGACTTCACCCGCACCTTGGCAGCCCATTGCGGCTCCCAGGTCTGATTCGGATTGGCAGGTTTGGGCGGGTATGCCACGTTCATTTCCGTGCCGTAGGCGATCATGCGCAGCATGGCGCCGTCGCCGAAGATCCCCTTGGGCACCGTGCAGTTCCGGGCATCGGGGGAGAGCAGGGCCTTTTCCTTCAACCAGCGATCCACCGCGGCGTTGGTCTGGTAATCCACCAGGCCGGTTCCGTTCTCCGGCACTTCGCTGGAGGACCAGAACACCATCTCGTTGTTGCCACGGGCTCCCATGGCCGAGATGAAATAGGCGCGCGCCGTGGGAATCCCCTTCCACTCCAGCTGGGTAGCCCCATCCTTATTACGTTGATTGATTTCCAGGGGCGGCATGATATCCTGGGCCTGGCCAAGGGCAAACTTGAACCCCTCCGGCACCCCCTGCCCCTTGAAAACATGCTCCCCCATCAGGCTGGCGCCTTCCGGAACCAACCGCGCATCCTGCTCGTTGGGCCAGGAGGGACGCCCATCGGCCAGATGCGCGCCGCGCTGGGTTGCGCGGCGGCCGACGAAAAATTTCTGATAATCCGCCGGACTGGCCTTGGACATGTCCAATACCTGGGGCTGCCCCGGACGCACCGAATCGCCGCAGCCCCAGTAGAGGTATATCTTGCCCTTGGGGGGCTCGAATTCTTCCCGGACCACCTCGTCATCCGACGTGGGAGGCGCCTTCTGGGTCTTGGGCGAAACCAGCTTGAGCTCCGGGGCCAGTTTGCTGACTACGGGCACGGACTGGGTCGCCTCGGCCAGGTTCGGGTTATTACGGGTGAAGAGGGTGACATCGAGCCAGGAACCGGTCTTGCCCGTCATGGTGTTGCCGAAATTGTTCCGGCCACCGCCCCCGAGGGCCCCACCCAGCATGGCCATGGGGTTCATGCCCCCACCCATCCCCATCATCCCCATGCCGGAATAAGTCGCCACATCAAGCCAGGCCTGAGACACCGGCGGCTTGCTCTTGCCCGCCTGGGCATGGGCCAAGCCTCCTCCCGCCAACAAAACCAATCCGGCCACCGCACATCTCGTCCGCATCTTCATTTTCCCTCCTCTGGTTGCAAAAATAACATTAAGACAAAGCGTTACACCGACACAAAACACCCCCGTAACGGATACCCCGGCCGCTCACTCCCTTCGTCAGTCTGGCACATTATCACCCCTGTGCCAATCCCAAAAAAGCACCGATACAATCGTTGCGAAAACCGGCGGGCAGAGATTGAAAACCCTTTTTCCCCAGGACACCCCATCTCCCTTCACCGCAGCCAATCCGGCGCCACAAGCATCACCAGCCCCAAACCGGTCAGGACAAGGCCGCCCGCCAGCTTGCCGTATCGCACATAGCCGCCTGCCATGGTTGTCCGCAGGGTAAAGGCGGCGAGGCTGAAGATCAATAGGTCGTCCAACATGAAGAAGCAATCATAGAGCAGGATATATCCGTAATACTGGGGTGGAGAGAGCTGCCGCAGGGAGAGGGTGTGGGTGAAAATGGCGGGCAGCCCGGCGGAGCAGGCGAACTCGATGGCGTTGACCGTAAAGGCCAGGGCGACAACCCCCAGGATGGAAACGAGGGAAAGCGGGGCCGCCACCAGCCGCTCCATCCTGCCCATGGTCCGTTTCTTGAAGCCGGCACTGCCGACCGGACAGACTAAAGCCCCACGGGTCAACACGAATCCGCGCAGATCCGCCACGCCGATAACCACGGCGCCCGCGCCGATGGCCAGGGTAAGCGGCCGCAGGTAGCCGAGCAGGAGAAAAACATTGAGCCAGGCGGTCATGAAGAGGAAATAGAGCACGCCCGAGGCCAGGACAAAGGAGCCCACCAGCAGCCAGATCTTGCGCCGATCCCGAAGGGAAACCAGCAGGGAAAGAAGATAGACCAGAGCCCACATGGCGCAGGGGTTGAAGCCGTCCGCCAGGCCAAGGAGCACGGCCAGTCCCGGCAGGGAAAAATCGGCAAGCCGGATTGCCCCGAAAACCGGCAGCGAGACGGTCTCCGGTTGCCAGACCTCCGGACCGCCCGGCAGCGCACCATTGGCCGCGCCCGCCATAACAGTCAGGCAGCTGCACCAAACAGCAAACAGAAAAAAACGTGCCGAACTTCCCATGGCAATCCTCCGGCGGATGATTCCATTCCATTGTACCGCATTGGAAATCCCCGCAGGGAAAGAAAACGGAAAGATTGCCCTTGACCAGGGACAGCGAACGGGATAAATTGTACCAAACGGTCAGTTTATTCCAGACAAGCGAGAACCTCATGTCCACAATCAGCAAAGGCGAAAAAACCCGCGATCATATCCTGAAGGCTACCCGGAAGATCCTTGTGGCCCAAGGCTTCCACAACACCAGCATCAGCGCGGTCATCGAGGCCACCGGGGTCAAGAAAGGCAACCTGTACTACCACTTCGCCAGCAAGGAGGATCTCGGACTCGCGGTTCTTGAAGATGCCAAGGAGGAATTTTTTTCTTTTCTGGCAAAGGCGCTGTCCGGTCGCGATCCCGTTGAGAAAATCATCAATTCCTGCAAGGCGATCTGTGCGGAACAAGAGAAAAACAACTTTGTCGGCGGCTGCCTGTTCGGCAATACCGCGCTGGAAATGGCTGACAGCAACCAAAAATTCTCCGGGGTTATCCAAGAGGTTTTCAGCCGCTGGACCGGACTGCTGGCAGAGCATCTCGGCGAAGCCCGGGAAACAGGGCTGCTGCCCCCTGCCACCAACCCCGGGCTCCTTGCAAAAACCGTGGTGGCAACCCTGGAGGGTGCGATCATGATGTCCCGGGTCAGCAAGGACAAGGAGGAACTCAACGATTTTCTCGCCGCCATCACAGGCCTGTTGGGGCGGTGATTTCCTTTCTCAAAAGACTCACCCCCGGGAAGGGCGTAAGGCCTTTCTTCCCGCAACAAAACCACAGGAGGTCTGGCATGAAACACCCGCGCATCGCTTTGGTTCTTCTGGCACTGCTCCTCTTCTCCCTCCAAGGCTGCGCCGGAATGTCCTCCCGGCAACCGCGTTTTCAGAATCTGGGCAACGGCATCTGCCAGGACACGGTCTCCGGCCAGATGTGGCAGATCGAAAAAAGCAAAATGACCACCAGCCTGAAGGATGCGCAAGAATACGTCCGCACCCTGAATCTGGGAGGGCACAGCGACTGGCGGTTGCCCACCGTCTACGAACTCTACGACCTCAACTACCTCTTCGACCTGTTCCAGAATGGCGATTGCGTCCTGAACCGCGAAGGCAACTACTGGTCCGGCGAGAAGGATGGCGAGGGCAAGGCCGGGGCCTGGGCAATCTCCGACCAGTGCGATCCCGAACGGCAGTACGCGCCGGGCACCAAGGGATACATCCGGGCAGTGCGGCCATGATGCGGTTAAAACACAAATTCTTTGCCCTCGGAACGACGGAGATTGACATCCCCCCGAATATTATTTAGAAACCTGAATGTGTAGCAATCTCCAACACAATCAGGTTCGCCCATGAGTTTCTATAAAACGAGTTCGAAAAACAGACGTGACAGGATTCTCCACACGGCGCTCAAGCTTTTTCACAGCAAGGGGTATTTCAAGACCTCCGTCCATGATATCCGTGAACAGGCGGATGTCAGTATCGGATTGGTATATCGTTATTTCAAGAATAAAGAAGAAATAGCGCAGACACTCTATCAGGAAATCTCTGAAGATATTTTTACAAATGTTGAGAAAATTATTGCCCAACACGCCAATACGCATGACCGGTGTAAGGCAATCATGGCCTATTATTTCCAACTCACCGAAGATTTCCCCGAACTCGTTGATTTCATAATTTTCGCAAGACATAAAGAGATCATGCCCTCGGCTGTACCCATTTGCTCCGGAAAAGCACTGACACTGATCCGTCAGATCATTCAGGAAGGCATCGAAAACGGTGAGATCAGACCCCTCGCTCTGGTGGTTGCCGGACCGAGTTTATTTGGCGGCATGACACGACTCATTCAACTCCGGCTAATAGGCATGGTACAGGAACCGCTCCCCAGCCTGCTTGACGAAATCTGGGAGTCAGCCTGGCGCGCCGTAAAGCCGTAAGCATTTTTTTCACCCAAACCAAGAATGAATGTTCATTTTATTCTTGAAGTCTTTCACGACGCGTGTAATAACAAACTGCAATAGTTCATAAGGAGCCTCGAAGCCCCTCTGGAAACCTATAAAAACGGGACGCTGGAGCAAAAAACAAGATCACCTGTCGTCTGGATTGTCTCAAACGCAACACAGGAGGAAAAAAGATGAAAGAAAAGATCGCGGTCATTGTTGTGATGGTGGCATCTCTGGCATTACTGTCTCATGCTCATGTTTTTGCCAAAGACCAGAACGGAGAGACGGTCTACCGGTTTGATCCGGCGACCCAGACCAGTCGTGCCATGGAGTTTAAAAACACCTTTGATGGGCATAAACTGTTTAAAAGCAATTGCAAGAGTTGCCATTACAGAGGGAACGACAAAGGCGCCCGGTACATGAATGAGGACGCGCGGACCATGCGGGGCTGGAACGTCGTATTTTTCAGGAAAAACGTGCGTTGCGCCAAGGACGGCGCCTGGGCCAAGCTTTCCGCCGAAGAATTGACAAATTTGAATGATTACCTCTACAGCGTGGCCTATGACACCTGGGATCCCAGATCCAACAGAAGCTGCGGCTGATAAGCCATGACTGCTCCCGGTCCGGGGGCAATAACAATCAGATTCCGGTGAAGTTCCAGTTCAGCGGATGGCCGCCCCGGTTGCCTACATGGATTACCCCTTTGGCGGGGGTTCCCTGGGCTATGCCTACAATAACCTGGGCGGCCTGACCCGATGCCACCGGCCGAATCCTCTTTTGCCGGAGAAACGCACTGACACTGATCCGTCAGACTATTCAGGAAGGCATCAAAAACGGAGAGATCAGACCCATCGAGCCGACCGAGGTTCTGGCGCGCCGTGAAGGGCTGATATTTTTTCCTCCCGAACAAGAATGAATGTTCATTTTCTTCTTGAAATCTTTTACACCCATGTAATAACAAGCTGCAACAATTCGTGTGGGGCATACCCAGACCGGCTTGAGGACTTAAAACCGGGATTTCCAGTACGAAAATAAAGAATGAATGTTCATTTTTATTAAATTGGGATACCGACCTTCTAGTCTCCCTGCGGATAAAAAGCCTCAAGCACCTCACCATCGCAAGAACAGCTCGATTCATTGAAGCGGGAACCACCACAATCAACAAGAAAAAGGAGAAAAAAGATGGTCAAAAAAATCTCAATTCTTGCCATGTCGGCAATTTTCGCCATCCCGGTTGCCGCGCACGCGGGGGCTGGAGGCGTGAGCAACGCCGAGCTTGACGCCAAAATCGAGCAATTGACCCGTGATTTTCAAAAACAAATTAGTGAACTTCGCAACCAGATGGTGGAGCAAAAAGAGACCATCACCGCGTTTGAGGAAAGATCCGACAAATGGGACTTGGCCTCCCGTTTTCAGTGGTCCGGCGATATGCGGAACAGGGTGGATTTTCACACTGCGGACACCGCAGCCTATTATAAGGCCACGGATGTTGGCAGCGGTGTGCAGGATTTTGTCGGTTTTGGCACGGTCGGGACTCGATATGCCGTGGCCTCTCCTGGCACCTTGACTAATGCCTATGTAGGCGCCATCATGGGTGGCTTCACAACCAACCCGGCCACCGGCGTCATAACCTTCACCTCTAACGGCCTCGTCGTTTCGGCGGCAGAAAAGCAGGCCTTGCAAAGCGTTGTCGCCGCGGCAACGGGGAATGCTGCTTTTGGCGCGGCGTTGAACCCATATATGGGGATGCAGATTTCCGACGTAGGCCCGGCATTAACAAGTGTTCCAAATCTTGTCGACATCATGAAAGGCCTGTCTCCCGCGGATCGAAAAGCGGTGTTTGGGCTGATGAATTATACTCCGACCCCGGCTGCCACCTATGACAACGACACCCTGTACACCACCCGGCTGCGCTTGAACCTGCGGGCCAAGGCCACCGAGGATGTCGAGATCAAGGCCCGAATCGTGGGCTACAAGGCTTGGGGCAGTCAGGATTCCCCCACCCCGGAAACGAATGAGGACGGCATCCATGATACCGACAGTCCCTATTTCTTGAACTCCCGCTCCTTTGACGGCACCGCAGGCCGTCAGCCCGGCGACAATAAGCTGATCCTTGACCGGGCCTTCATGAACTGGAACAACATCGGCGGCTCACCGGTATGGTTCTCCATCGGCCGTCGGCCCACCACCGATGGTCCGCCCAACCATCTGCGCATGAACAGCGACGAGCGGATGGCCACCCCGGTTGCCTACATGGATTACCCCTTTGATGGCGTTTCCCTGGGCTATGCCTACAACAACCTGGGCAACCTGACCGATGCCCCA
>JBAYUD010000052.1:0-20550 GCA_041675265.1 Desulfurivibrionaceae bacterium
CTCGCCATTGTTCAGCATCCCCACAACCGCAAGCTCTTTCCGCCGCGCATCTTGCCGGGCCTGACCCTGCTGATTAATGACTATCGCGGGGATAGGGCGCACCAGCGCAGGCTCTGGCAGCCGGTGGTCAAAAAAATCCGGGACTGGCAACGGTTTCATGCGGCGCGGCGTTGCCCGGCCCATCTGGTTCCGCCGCTTTCCTACCGGGATGCGGGCAATCTGCTCATTATCCGCCAGGAGCTGCCCGGGCAGGCGACCCTGCATCACCGGTTGCGCGGTACTTCCCGGGCCATCTATCTTGCCTGCGACACAGTGGTCGATTTCGCTGCGCTTACCCGTCTGTTTCCCAAGCTCAACACGGCGCAGTTGGCAACTTTTCTTGAGGAGCTTGCGGCAAAACGGTTGCTCTTTGCCCAGGGAACAAGGTACCTTGCCCTGGCTGTACATTCGGGAAAAGAATTATGACGAAAATTGAAGGGGGCTTGCAGTCCCCTACGAAAAAATTGGTAATCGGCGGCTGCCGCAGCGGCAAAAGCCGCTATGCCGAGCAATGGGTTGCCCAAAATTTTTCGGACAAGGTCTTTGTCGCCACCCTGGAGGCCAGGAACGACGCGGAGATGGATCAGCGCATCGCCCTGCACCGGCAGAGCCGGGGTATCGGCTGGCTGACCGTGGAAGAGCCGCTGGATCTCGCCGGGGTGCTCGGCAAAAACGAGACCGGTTCCGAGGTCTTCCTGGTGGATTGTCTGACCATGTGGCTTACCAATATGATGATGCAGGATTTCAGCGACGAGAAGATTCAGGGGGAGGTTGCCCGGTTGTGCACCACCGTGGCCGGCCTCGACACCTCGGTGGTTTTGGTTGCCAACGAGGTCGGCCTGGGCATCGTGCCGGAATCGCCCCTGGGCCGTCGCTTCCGCGATTTGGCCGGGTGGACCAATCAGCAGATGGCCCTGGTCTGTGAGCAGGTGGTTCTGGTGGCAGCCGGTCTGCCCCTGCGACTCAAGGGTTGAACATGGATACGAAAACCATCGGCGCCCAGGGCGTCCACGGCGGGGATATTCTCTCCATGGCCAAGCGGTTGGGCTGTAAGGTCACGGATCTCATCGATCTGAGCAGCAATCTTACTCCGCTTGGCATGCCCCCTGGGCTGCGGGAAACGCTGATTGCAAGACTCAGTGAGATCAGCTTTCTGCCGGAAAGCGGCAGCGAAACCCTGGTTCACCTCTTTGCCCGGAAATACGGCTGCTCCCCGCAACAGGTTCTGGCGGGCAACGGCACCACCGAATTCATCTATGCCGTGCCGGCAAGCGTCCGGAGCAAGCGCGCCCTGGTCGTTGCCCCCACCTATGGGGATTACCTGCCGGCCAGCCAGTGGGCCGGGCTCGAGGTTGAATTTTTCGACCTCAAGGCAGACGAGGATTTCGCCCTTGATTTCAACCGGCTCTCCGCCTGCCTGACCGGGGGCGAGCTGGTGTTTCTCTGCAACCCCAACAACCCCACCGGCAGGGTGGTGGCCAGCCGTGCGCTGCTGGATTTCATCCTCGCCCATCCGGCCACGGAATTTCTCATCGATGAATCGTACCTTCCCTTTGTGGATGAGCCAACCCTGGCCGGGTTTCCCCTGCCTGGGAACCTGTTTTTGCTCTGTTCCTCCTCGAAGATTTACGGCATCCCCGGCCTGCGCCTTGGTTTTCTCGTGGCCAACGAGGAGAAGATGGCCCGCTTTGCAGCACACCGCAAGCCATGGGGAGTGAACCGCATGGCCCAGGTGGCAGGGGAGTATCTCCTGGAGCATGGCGACGGATATGTTCGGTCGGTGCGCGATTATCTTGCCCGGGTTCGCCCGGCTTTTGTTGCCCGGCTCGCTGCGCTGCCCGGCGTGCGGGTGATTCCCGGCTCGGCGAATTTCATCCTCTGCCGGTTGACCGGATCGATGACCGCAGCCCAGTTACGGGATGGTATGCTCACCCAGCGCATCATGATCCGGGATTGCAGCAACTTTACCGGCCTGGATGACCACTATTTCCGGGTCTCGCTGCAAACGGAGGACCGCAACGAGCGGTGCCTTGCCGCGCTCGCCGGAATCCTTGGGGAAAAGCCATGAGGATCGCGATCATCTCCGATACCCACGACCACATCGTCAACCTGCGGGCCGCGGTGAAATATTGCAACGCCTACAGCGTGAGCATGATCATCCACTGCGGCGATCTGATCTCCCCGTTCATGCTCGACGAACTTGCCCGCTTCAGCGGGGCGGTGCATCTGGTCTACGGCAACAACATCGGCGACCAGCATGTCATCTCCCAGTCGTGCGGGCTCCGTTTCCCTACGATCAGCCATCACGGGATTCTGGGGGCGGTGGAGGGTGGAGGGCTCAAGATCGCCTTTACCCACTATCCGCAGATGGCCCGAGGCATTGCCTGCCAGGGCATGTTCGATGTGGTGTGCTGCGGCCATAACCACCGTTATCAGGTGGAAAAGGTCGGCGATCGCCTGCTAGTCAACCCAGGCGAGCTGCTGGGCAAGGACGGGCAGCCCGGGTTCTGCATCCTGCAGTGCGAAACAAAAGAGGTGGAAAGGGTAGAGATCGGCTCCGCCATCGGCGGAGAGTGAAGTTTTTTTGCCACGTGTCAATTATCGGCAGCAGTGCCGATAAATCCACGAAAGGGCACGAAAAAAAGCGTGAAGAATGTGAAGATTCCCCGACGAGATCAGTGAGTTGCGCAGTTAATAAATTTCGTGTTTTTTCGTGGATTTCGTGGCGAATACCTATAAAAATAACGTGTTGGTGAGGGTGACGACAATGACCGATGATGATAAAAGTTTTGCCGAGATGTTCCAGGAAACCGCAGCCAGCACCAAGGAACGGTTGCGGCCGGGCCAGAAAATCGAAGCCACCGTGGTGCGCATTGCCAAGGAGTGGATCTTTCTCGATCTGGGTGCCAAGAGCGAAGGGGCGGTGGCCAGAAACGAATTCACCGACGCGGAGGGTAACCTGACCGTGGCGGAAGGCGACCGGGTGCAGGTCTATTTCCTGTCCGAGAAGAACAACGAGCGTTTGTTCACCGCCAAGGTGAGCGGCGGTGCGGTGGCCGGCCATCTTGACGAGGCGTGCCAGAGCGGCATCCCGGTGGAGGGCACCGTGACCGGCGAGACCAAGGGCGGCTTTGAGGTGCGTTTTTCCGGCAGCGTCCGGGCCTTTTGCCCCTTTTCCCAGATGGCGATGCGCCATATCGAAAACGCGGAGGAGTTCATCGGCAAGAAATTAGCCTTCCGGGTCACCAAATACGGGGAACACGGCAAGAACATCGTGGTTTCCCGGCGGGCCCTGCTCGAGGAGGAGCGGGCCCAGCAGAAGGAGACCTTGCAGGAATCCCTCGCCGTCGGCCAGACCGTCAAGGGCGTCATCACCTCCATCCGCGATTTCGGCGCCTTTGTCGATATCGGCGGCATCGAGGGGTTGATTCCGGTTTCCGAGATTGCTTGGGGACGGATCGAGGATATCCACGAGCGGATCAGTGTGGGTCAGGAAGTGACCGTCACCGTGCTCAAGCTTGAGTGGGATAAGGATCGCTACTCCTTCAGCCTGAAGGATTCCCTGCCCAACCCCTGGGATGAGATCAGCGGGATGTTTTCCGAGGGCAGCGTCGTCACCGGCAAGGTTGTCCGCCTCACGGAATTCGGGGCCTTTGTTTCGCTTGCCCCTGGCATCGACGGCCTGGTGCACATCTCCAAGCTCGGCGCCGGCCGGCGCATCAGCCATCCGCGCGAGGTTGTGCAGGTGGGCGATGCCCTGGAGGTGAAGATCGACAGCGTGGACTCCGAGAAAAAGCGGCTGTCCCTCTCCTTGCCCCTGCCTGCCAAGGCCGAGGGGGCCGAGACTGTCAAGGCGGGCGGCAAAAAGGACAAGGGTGCGACCGATGGGGAAAGCCGGGATGATTTTCGGCAGTACCTCGCGGAAAAGAAAAAGGATTCCAAACCCATGTCCACCTTTGCCGACCTGTTCAACAAGGGGAAGGCAAAGTAAGTCGGGCTGCGGGCTGGTTGCTGTTTTTCTCCCGGACCGGGAGAATTGTGTTCAGCGTCAGCAGCTGTCGTTGACATCCTGGCTGTTTGCCGCCCAGCGGTAGAGATAGTCGTTGAGCTTCAGTTGTTGTTCCAGGGTGATCGTGTCCCAAGCGCCGTTTTTGGCGCATTTTGGGGAGCGGGTTTCAAAGACCCTGTTCCAGCCCTCGGAACTTTTTGATTCCACCCAGAGAAAGGGGGCGCCCTTGTCGTTGTTGCGGGAGTGGCAGCCCTTGCAGACATCCTTGAAGAGCTTGCCGCCCTCGCCCCAGGGGCGGCTTTCCCATTCCAGCGGCCCATCGCCGAGCACCCTGCAGGTCTGGGTTGTGGCGTCGTAGCGGGTTTTGGGGGCGGCGTCCGCTTGGTTGGCAAAGGCGGGAACAAGGAGAAGGGCGGCAAGGGACATCGCGAAACGGTTCATGGACGGCCTCCTGATTTTTTTATACCAAACGATACAATATAATGTAAAAATAATCCTGTTGCTGGAAGTGTCAATCATTATTCTTGATCGAATGGTAAAAATAGCAGGCAGGGGGAATCCGTGGCGCGGACAAAGGGATTTGATGAGAATCAGGCACTGGAGGCGGCCATGCGCCTTTTCTGGGAAAAAGGCTACGCCGCTACCTCGCTGCACGATTTGGAACAGGGAACCGGGCTGAACCGGGCCAGCATCTACAACGCCTTCGGCAATAAGCGCAACCTGTTCAAGAGATGTCTGGCCCGGTATGTGGGGCGGGTGGAGGAGATGCTCGACAGCATCGCCGGGGCGGCGGCTTCATCCCGGGAGGCGATCAATAATTGGCTGGCCTTTGTTATTGATTTTCACTTCAGTCCGGAAACGCCGGGTGGCTGCCTGGTGATTCTTTCCGCGCTCGAGCGCCACCAGCATGACCGGGAAACCAAGGAAATGGTGGCAGCGTTGTTCCGCCGCGAGCGGGAGGTGGTGCAGCGGGTTCTTGAACAAGGCGTGAAGCGGGGAGAGTTTCCCGCGGAGTTTGATTGCGCCGGAGTTGCCGGGGCGATCACCGCGGCCACTTCCGGGATGGTTGTCCTGGCCATGGCGGATACCCCGGTAAGCGCGCTTCAGGGGGTTTTGCGGTCAGTCATGGGGCTGCTTGACGGAAAATGAGTCGGGAATTCGCAGGCGGCTCCAGTATCAGCGGCTGCCCTGCCGCTGGCGGACGACCTCAAAGAGGATGACGCCCGCGGCCACCGAGGCGTTGAGGGAGTTGAGGCTGCCGGCCATGGGGATGGAGACCAGTTCGTCGCACTGCTCGCGGACCAGGGGGCGCATCCCCTTGTCCTCGCCGCCGATCACCAGACAGACGGGGCCGGAGAATTTGGTGCCGTACACTGTGTGCTTGGCCTCACCCGCTGCGCCGTACACCCAGAAGCCTTTTTCCTTAACGGCCTGCAAGCTGGTGACCAGATTGGTGACCAGGCAGAGTTTGAGGTGGGCCATGGCCCCGGCCGCCGATTTGGCGGCGGTGGCGTTGAGCGGGGCTGAACGGTCCTTGGGCAGGATGATGCCGGTTGCCCCGGCTGCCGCGGCGGTGCGGATGATGGCCCCCAGATTGTGCGGATCCTGGATGGAATCCAGCGCCACGATGAGGGGCTGCTCTTCTTCCTTGGCCTTCTTGAGCAATTCGTGCAGGCTGCAGGTGGCCACGGGCGCGGTTTTGGCCAGCACCCCCTGATGGGTCTTGTCCGGGGAGCTGGGGAAACGCTGGCCCGGCAAAAAGCGGACCTTGACCCCCTGTTCCTGGGCCAGGGCGATGATCTCCTGGATCTTGGCCCCGCCCTTGCCCTGCTGGATCACCACCTCCCTTACCTTTTTCGGCTGCAATCGCAGCAGTTCAAGGATGGGATGGATGCCCCAGAGGATATCGTCGTTGTCCGGCTGAATGCTCATGGGGCCTCCAGTATAGCGATGATTTCACGATAAATCGTCACACCGGTGAAAACCGGTGTCCAATCTTTATGCGACTATCTAAAAAACACTGGATCGGAGTCTCGCCAACGCTCGCTTACCTCCGGCTTCCGCCGGAATGACGGCAACCGCGCTGCAATGCCATCAACCTGTAATCTTTTTCCAATCAATGGGCTGGCCCTGCGGACTGCGGCGACCCTTGCAGCGTTCGGCAATGACCACCGCGCGCAGGACATCCACCGCCTCATCCAATTGGTCGTTGATCACCAGATAGTCGTAGCGTCCGGCATCCTCCATCTCTTGCCGGGCGTTGCTCAATCGCAGCTGCACGGTTTCCTCCGGGTCGGTGCCCCTGCCGCGCAACCGTCTTTCCAGCTCCGCCCAGGAGGGCGGGGCGATGAAGAGGAAGATGGCCCCCTGAATCCGTTGTTCCCGGAGCTGCCGTGCCCCCTGAACATCGATGTCGAGAAACACGTCGATCCCCTGTGCCTGCTGGGCCTCGATGGTTGCCCGGCTGGTGCCGTAGAGATTGCCATGCACCTCGGCCCATTCGAGAAAGGCCTGGTTGTCGCGCATTCCTTCAAAGGTCGCCCGATCGACAAAATGGTACTCCCGGCCGTTGCTCTCGCCTGGGCGCGGGGCGCGGGTAGTGTGCGACACGGAAAAGGCGAGGTTGTCCACCTCTGCCAGTAATTTTTTGAGGATGGTGGATTTGCCCGCCCCGGAGGGAGCGGAAATAACAAAAAAATTGCCCCGGCTCATTTGTCCGCCTTTTCCGGCTGCTCATCATCGCGCCGGTCGTAGGAAGCCATGAAGCGCAGGGTGATGGTTTCCGGCTGCACCGAGGAGAGCACCACATGGTTGCTGTCCAGGATGATGATGGAACGGGTCCTCCTTCCTTCGGTGACATCGATGAGCCGTTTCTGCTCCTTGGCCTCTTCCCGCAGTTTCTTCATGGGGGAGGATTTTGGGTTCACCACCGCCAGCACCCTGCCGGCAAGCACGGCGTTGCCGAAGCCCACGTTGATCATTCTTTGGTCTGACATGTCCTTCCTTTACTCGATATTCTGAATCTGTTCCCGGAGTTTTTCCACCTCGGTCTTCAACTCCACGGTGAGATGGGCGGTGGGCGCGTCGCTGATCTTCGAGGCCAGGGTGTTGATCTCCCGCAGGAATTCCTGGAGCAGAAAATCAAGTCTGCGGCCCACGGGTTCGTCCGCTGCAAGAAAACCGGAGAATTGGCTGATGTGGCTGCGAAGGCGGACCACCTCCTCGGTGACATCAGCCTTGTCGGCCATGATCGCCACTTCCTGGGCCAGGCGGAGGGGGTCGAGATCAACCCCTTGCAGGAGAACGGCCAAGCGCTCCTTGAGCTTCTCGGTTCTGCGCTGGACAATGGCGGGGACATCCTGGGCAATGGTCTCCACGGTCTTGGCGAATTCCTGCAACCGTTGGCTTAATTCCCCCTTGAGAGCCTCGCCTTCCTGCTCCCGCATACCCTGTGCCATGGCCAGTGCTTCGGTGAGGGCCTCGGCGACCTGCGGCCAAACCGCTTCGAGGTCTTCCTCCTCCTCGTGGGCAACGATGATTTCCTTGTAGCTCTGGATCATGGACAGGGTCGGGGTGTCGGGCAGGGAGAGATCCTCACGGATCGCCTCCAGGCACTGGTAATAATCGCGGGCCAGGGGCAGATTGGGTGCTAAGCGGATATTGTCGCCAGCCTCCGCGCCGGGGTTGACGTAGACATCCACATGGCCCCGGCTGTAGTAATTCCCGATCTCTTTTTTGATCCGGTCTTCAAGACCGAGGTACTTGCGGGGGATCTTGATGCTCAGGTCAAGAAACTTGTGGTTCACCGAGCGGACCTCCACGGTCCAGCTCTTGGCCCCGGCCACCTCGCCCCGGCCATAGCCGGTCATGCTCAACGGTCTTTTCATCCGATTGCCTCAAGAAGTTCCGCAGTGGAGGCGGTGGCCGTGCCCACCTTGCCCACGACGATGCCGGCGGCGAAATTGGCGATGGTGGCGGCGTCGGCAGCGGTCAGGCCAACGGCCAGGCCCAGGGCCAGGGTGGCGATCACCGTGTCCCCCGCGCCGGTGACATCGTACACCTCCTTGGCCATGGTGGGGATGGTGAAGAGGGGCTGGTTCTTTTCATACAGGGCCATGCCCGCCTCGCCCCTGGTGATGAGGACCGCGTCGCTGGCCAGTTTTTTTTGCAGGAGATGGGCTGCGGTTTGCAGGTCTGCCTCGGTTTTGATGGCCATGTCGGCCATGCGCTCGGCTTCGTGCAGGTTGGGGGTGATGATGGTGGCGCCGCGAAAGCGTTCCGGGTGCTGGGGCTTGGGGTCGATGATCAGCGGGATGTCCCGTTTTTTGAGCCGGGTCCGCAGATGGTCCATCAGGGGCAGGTTGATCATGCCCTTGTTGTAGTCGGAGACGATGATTGCGTCGAAGTTTTCCAGATGGTCGTCGATGAAGCGGCAGATCTCGGCCAGCCGCTCCGGATTGGGTTCCCCGGTCTTTTCCCGGTCGAAGCGGACCACCTGCTGATGCTGGGCCACGATCCTGGTCTTGAGGGTGGTGGGGCGGTTTGCGGTGCGGACGATGCCCGCGGAGGGAGAGCCGAGTTCCGCCAGCAGACTCAAGAGATGGTCGCCCATGGCGTCGTTGCCGATCAGGCCGCAGAGGGAGGCGCGGCTGTTCTGGGCGTAGATGTTGTGCAGGACATTGGCCGCGCCGCCCAAGAGCAGGTTTTCGTGGGTGACATCCACCACCGGCACCGGCGCCTCCGGGGAGATCCGGGAAACCGAACCCCAGATGAAGTGATCGACAATGATATCACCGAGCACCAGGATATTGGCGGAGCTGAATTTGCCGACAGCATCGCGCAGCTGTTTTTTCTTTGTACTGGATAGGGTCACGGACCGGCTCCCGGGTCAGGTTGAAAAGTGGGCACGGCAGGGGCAACAGGGCGCAACCAGCCGGAAGGATACAAGAAACGCAATTATAGACCGCTTGGGAGCCATGGGCAAGCAAAGAATGTCCGCAAGTCCTTCTCGTTTGTTACAAGGCGACCCGGACCGGGAGAATGACCGTGGTCAGGCTATCGCATTGCAGGCGGCGCTGGATCGCAAAGGCGGTCTCGTTGTGCAGGATGCGGTGGTAGAATTTCTCCAGACAGAAGGTGAGCTGGCCGGTGAATACGGTGGACTTGGGAAATTCCTGGGATATCTCCCGGCACAGGGTGGTTGCCCCTTCCACCACGTCGGTGGCCACCAGCATCCGGTGGTCGGCGGCGAAACCGAGCCGGCGGGCCAGGGTCACGTAATTTCGCAGGGAGGCGGCGGTGGCTTTCTCCAGAGCCTCTATCTCGTCCGCGCCCTTGAATGAGCCGGAATCGATGACCGCCACCGAGACGAAGATGATGTTTTTGTAGGTGTCCGGAAAGTTCTTGATGATGGAAAAGAGGGCGTTGATGCCAAAGCCGCTGTAGGAGGAAACCAGCTGGATCGCGGTCGGCGCCTCCGGGCTGGGCTGGGCGGTATTGGCCGGACCGGGGGTGGGGAAGGCGAGCAGGGTTTCGTCGAGATCGGCCATGCCCTGGCGCACCTTGAGGTAGTGGTTGCGGATCTGGTTGCAGCCGACGATGACCAGGGAGGTGATGAGGAAGGTGACCCAGCCGCCCTCGGTGAATTTTTCGTAGGTGGTGATGGTCAGGATCGTCAGGCAGAGGACAAAGGCCACCGCGTGGATGCTCAGATGCCGCCGCCACTGCCGGTCTTCCTGCCGCCGCTTGATGTAGAACAGCGACATGCCGAGCTGGGACAGGGAAAAGGTGACAAAAACATTGATGGAGTACATGACCACCAGGGCGGAAACCGAGCCATGGCTGTAAAGCAGCAGCGCCACGGCGGCAAGGCTCATCAGGATGATGCCGTTGTGCATGGTGAGCCGTTCGGAAAGGGCGGCGAAACGGTGGGGGAGCCAGGAATCCACCGCCATGTTCGCCATGACCCTCGGCCCATCGACGAATCCGGCCTGGGCCGCGACCAGGAGCAGGGCGCCTTCCGAGAAGATGGTGATGAAGGCGATGGTGTGCCCCAGGGGCCAGTCGGCGAACAGGGTGTCGGCGAGCACCGCGTTCAGGGTTTTTCCGGCCACAGGGGTAATCCCGACCAGGGCGTAGCAGAGGAACAGCACCCCGGCGGTGAAGGCCAGGGAGGTGGCCATGTAGAGCATGGTCCGCTTGCCGGTTTTGACCCTGGGCACGCGCATGATCTGGATGCCGTTGGACACCGCCTCGATCCCGGTGTAGGTGCCGCCGCCCAGCGAGTAGGCCCGGAAGAAAAGCATCAGGATTCCGAAGATGCCGATGCTGGAGAGGTCCTGTTGCAGCCCGCTGTGGAAGTTTTGCGCCAGCGGAGCGAACTGGTCGGTGTGGCTGAAGATGCCGTCCAGCAGGAGGAGAAGATGGGTGGCCACGAAGACCATGAAGATGGGGGCCATGATCGAGATCGACTCCTTGACCCCGCGCAGGTTGAGGATACTGAGCATCAGGATCAGGAAACAGGCAACCGGCACCTTGAAATGGTGAAAATGCAAGGGGAGATAGCTGAAGAGCGCATCCGTGCAGGAGGCCACGGAGATGGTGATGGTGAGGACATAATCCACCAGCAGGGCGCTGCCGGAAACCACGCCCGCCTTTTTCCCCAGCATGTGGGTGGAGACGATGTACCCTCCGCCGCCGTGGGGAAAATGTTCGATGATCCGGGAGTAGCCTGCGGAGATGATAAAGACGGTAAGCGCCGTGGCCAGGCCGAGCAGGATCGCCAGATAGGTGTGGCTGCCCAGGGCGCGGAACGCCTCCTCCGGGCCGTAGGCCGAGGAGGAAAGGCCGTCGGCGCCTAAGCCGACCCAGGCCAGGACCGGGATCAGCGACATCTTGTGAAACAGCTGGGGGTCTTTGATGTACTTGGGTGCGCCAAGGATTATCCGGCTTATTTTCTGGACGGAATTCTCCCGGGCCCGGGTTTCCGGTTGCTCAGACTGCATGGCATTCTCCTCGATGTGTTTTATCAAGGGCCTGGTCAAGCAAGGGGGGCGCGTCCGGTGTTGCGGTGGCGCGCGCTCGAAGCGGACCATTGGCCATCCAAATGCCTACGAGGTTAGCTGACGGGCTCGGGCTTGGAAGTGCCCTATCCGGTTAAGGAATACGCCCCATGATCTGGGTCCCCCGCATCCGTTTTTGGGAACGGATCTCGGCTACAATGTTGCGCACGACAATAGCGCGTTTGGGCGGTTTGTCAATATTTTATCAAGGGAGTTGTCGCGGAGGGGCACAGCCGGAAAAAAGGGCCCCGCCGGGGATGGTTCCGGCAGGGCCCCGCACAGCAAAACAGCTGCAGGGGGAGCAGCTGTTTCTTAAGGAGCAGCGGGTTAGTCCGTGATCACGCACTTGCCCTGTTCGCATTCCACGTCGGCGATCAGGACACGGCTCTTGATTCCTGCCTTGTCCAGGGCGTTCTTGGCCATTTCCGCCCGGGCTCCGGTGGTGCAATGGACCAGCAGCTCCTTGCCCTTGGGCAGTTCGCCGATCCGTTTTTCAATCTCGTCCAAGGGGATGGAGATGGAGTTCTTGAAAGCGCCGCCCTGTACTTCATCCTTGGTGCGGACATCGAGGATCACCTGATTGGTGTTGCCATCCATGGCTTTTTTAAACTCAGCCACGCCGACCTCGCCCTTGCCCATCTGCCGTACCCAGGTGATGGAGGCGGGGGTGGGGCCGGTGGCCAGCTTATTGCCCTTGGCCGCCCAGGACTTTTCGCCGTCCGGCCAGATGGAGATCGTCTTGACGCCCCATTTCTTGATCATGTTGTAGCCTTTCTGTGCCTCGACAAAGGAGTTGGCGTAGACCACGGTCGGGGCCTTGACCGGGAAGCCATCCTCCCTTGCGGCCAGCGAGGCCATGGGGATGTTGTGCGCCTTGGGGATATGGCCTGCCTCGTACTCCTCCTTGGAGCGCAGGTCAATGAGGACGATGTTGCCTGTCTGGACAAATTTTTCCGAGGCAACGACGCTCTTGCCTGCTTTCTTCCAACCGGGGGCGCCTTCAAGCATGACGTGCAGGTTGGTGTAGCCCATCTTTTTTGCCATGGCCGCCGAGTTGGGGCTCATGCCGCAGGTGGGGCCGCCGCAGTAGAAGATGAGCTGGGTGTTGTTGAGCTTTGCGTCGCCGGGCAGGGAGGCGGCGCCGGTTTCCTTCATCACCGTCTCGGGGATGGAGATGGCGGTGGGGATATGCCCCTCATGGTAGCGCGGCGCCGGTCTGGAATCGACCAGCACGTACTTTCCCTCATCCGGACCCATGGCGATGAGCTTGGCCAGTTCGTCGGTCTTGATTTCCTTGATGCCTTCCGGCAGGCTGACCAGTTTCGGCTTGATGCTGGTGGCGAACCTGTCGTTGCCGCGTATCTCGAACTGGATGATCGATGCCTCGCCCTCGACCGCGTGCTCGATGCCTGCGGTTTTGTCATCGAATTTGACGAATTCGTTCTTGCCGCCCACCTCGATGGTGATGGTCTTGGCCTTGTTGGATTTGCCGGTGATCTTGCCGGCAAAAGTGTTGGCGCCCTGGGCCACCTGCGGGGCAGGGTCCGCGGCAAGGGCCAAGGAGCCGGAGAGGGTGGGGCCGCCTACCAGAAGCCCGGTAAACAGCAAGAATGGAATCCATTTGCGCAATTGTTTGTTCTGCATGATTGTTCTCCTTGAAAAAGTGATGATTATCCGGGTTGGTTCGCGGTGCGCTCTGCGCTGGTTTTTTCTGATTTCCTCCCTGATTGGTATCCGTCTTGTGATTCCAGCCGGTCCAGAGCGTTGTGCACGCTTCGGAGCAGGGTTTCCGGTTCGAATGGCTTGGTGATGCAGGTCAGGCAACCGTGTTTTGTCAAAACATCGGCCGCCTGATCGCGGATCTCCTCCGCCAGGACGAGGTAGGGGATGGAAAGGGTGCTGGCGGACAGGGCATGCATGAAGGCGCGGCACGCCTCCAGCGAGGCCGAATCCAGATCAACGATCAGCAGATCAATCCCCTCCGTGGTGTTGGTCAAGGCCTTGGCCAGGGTCAGGGCTTCTCCCGTGCTCTTGGCAAGGCTTACCCGGTACTCGGCCTGCTTGAGCATGAGGCTGAGGCTGTGTTGCAGGTTGGGCCTGCCTTCGGCGAGGAGGATGTGTCGGGTGGCCATGTGTTCGCTGGTGTAAAGTTATTTTGCTTAAAAACGGGGCTGTCGATGATGCACCCTGATAAAAGCAAGATGGGTGCCAGGGGCGGGGAGATGGGGCTATCTTCCCGAAATGTTAAGGGAAGATGACCTGTGATTGGCGGGGGTGTCTGGGCAATGGGTGCAAGGAGATTTGCGCTGAAGGCTTAAGTCTTAAGGCTGATAGCTGATGTTCACTCCTCCCGGTCCGCCTGTTTGAGCCGCCAGTTGAGGGCCTGCCGGGTGATGCCGAGCATCTCCGCGGCAATGGCCTGGTTACCCTTGGCCCGGTTCAGCGCCTCCAGCACCAGGAGGTAGCCGGCCTCCCTGATGGAGGGGAGTTGGGCCAGATCGGCGAACGGAGTCCGGGTTTCGGGATGCCGTTTGACCTCCTCTTCCAGATTGGGCCGTCTGAGCCTAAGATACTCCTTGAAGGAATCCATGGACAGGGTGCGGTTCTTGTGGGTGCTTACGGCATCAAAAACCATGTTCTTGAGTTCCCGGACATTGCCGGGGAAATCGTAGGTGCCCAGCAGGGAGATGAGCTCCTTGGGAAAGGCCGGCTTCTTCTTGTTGAGCCTGGTGGCACCCTCCTCGAAGAAATGATCGACCAGCAGGGGCAGGTCGTCGAGCCGTTCCCTTAAGGGAGGGATATGGATGCGGTGGGCATGGAGCCGGTAGTAGAGATCCTTGCGGAACACCCCGTTTTCCTGCATCTCCTGGAGATTCTGGTGGGTGGCGAAGATCATCCGGCAATCGGTGCGCTTGGGAAGATCCGAGCCTAGGGGCAGATACTCCCGTTCCTGAAGGAGGCGGAGCAGCTTGGTCTGCGAGAGTTGAGAAAGATCGCCGATTTCATCCAAAAACAGGGTGCCGCCCCCAGCCTGTTCGATCAACCCCCGCCGGGTCTGCTCGGCCCCGGTGAAGGCGCCTTTCCTGTGGCCGAACAGGGTGTCGGCGAACATGGTGTCGTCGAGCCCCGCCACATTGACCGGAACAAACTCGCCCCTCCGGTTGCTCAGCACATGCAGGGCCTGGGCGATGAGCTCCTTGCCCACCCCGGTTTCGCCGGAGATCAGCACCGGTTCGCTGGTGTCGGCAATGGATTCCATGTACTGGAAGATGGAGCGCATCCCCTTGTTGTGGGTGGTGATCCGGCTGAAGGCCTCGGGGCGGTCCAGCTTGTCCTTGAGGAAATGCTCCTTGAGCAGATCGTTTTCCTGGCGCAACCGACTGAGATCCACGGCCCGCTGCACCCCGGCGATGAGGCGGGTCTCCTCGCTGACCTTGGTGTAGTAGTCAAAGGCCCCGAGTTTCATGCACCGCACCGCGGTGTCCACCAGATCGAGGCCGGTGATGATGATCACCGGGATCTGCGGGTGTTCGCCGACGATCCGCGGCAGCAGTTCCTCCCCGGAGAGATGGGGCATGGTGAGATCAAGAACGATCACCCCCACCTCCTCGCTGGCCAGGATCTCCATGACCTTGCGGCTGTCGGGGCAGCAGCGGATATTGCTGAGTCCCACGGAACGCAGGGTCAGGCTGAAGCTGTGCAGCCACGCCTCTTCATCGTCAACCAGCAGGATGGGGCGTAACGGGGAAAGCTGCTTGTCCATTGGGGAAATCCTCCTTGCATTCCGGGCCGGCCGCAGGGCCGTGGGTGTCAGTGTTGAACCTACCCGGCTTGCGTTGTTTTGTCATCCGTCTCTTGCCGCCAGGCAGGAAAGGAGATGGTCGCGGTGGTGCCCGCCTCCGCGGTAGAGGCAAACCGCAGCCTGCCCTGATGTTCCTTGATGATCCCGGCGGAAACCGAAAGTCCCAGGCCGGTGCCGCCGTATGACCGTTTGGTGGTGAAGAACGGGTCGGTGATTTGGTTGATGATCTCCGCACCGATCCCGGTCCCTTGGTCGTGGACGCACACCTCCACCTCATCGTTGTCCGCATCATAACGCGAGGTGATGCTGATGGCGCCGTCCTGGCTGGTAAGGGCCTCGCAGCTGTTCTGGATCAGGTTGATCAGCACCTGCTCCAGCCGCTGCCGGTTGCCCCGGATGGGCGGTAGGTCCGGGGCCAGATCGGTGCTGAAATTGCGGGTGGCGTTTTTGATCTTGTTGTGGTTGAGGCGCACCGCCGCGTTGGCGATCTCGTTGATCTCCACCGGTTCCATGTGGCGGGTGGTGTCTTGCCGGGCGTAATCCTTGAGGTCATGGACGATGTTCTTGATGCGCCGGGCGCTTTCCTCCAGTTCGAGAAAAAGGCGGGGGATCTGTTCGCACATCTCGCTGTATTGCAGGCCGGCAACGAGAAAATCGCCGTGTTCCCGGTAGTATTCGTCGAGAACCGGCTTGGCGCTTTCCCAGGCCTTGAAAAGCATGGAGGTGTTCAGCATGGCGATGCTGTTGGGGTTGTTGATCTCATGGGCCACCCCGGAGATGAGCACGCCCAGCGAGATCATCTTGTCCGCCTGGACCAATTGCTGCTGCTGGAGTCTGGTCTCGTCCTCGGCCCGCCTGCGTTCGGTGATATCCCGGATGATCCAGATGGAATTCCACTGGTCCTTGATCCGTGCCTCGGAAAGCGAAAGCTCGATGGGCAGTTCCGTGCCGTCCTTGCGCTTTGTGATCAGCTCGATGGTCTCGCGGATGGGGCCGTCGCTCACCGGCCCTTCTTCCACCGCGCCCCGCTGGCCGGATTCGGAAAGGCGCGGGGAGATCAGGGTGTGGATCGGCTTGCCCAGGGCCTCGGCGGCGGAAAAGCCGAAGATCTCGGCGGCAGCCTCGTTCCAGTAGGAGATATTGCCGTGGTGGTCCATCATGGCGATGGCGTCCTGAGCCGAGGCGGTGAGGTTTCTGAACTTGTCCTCGCTCTGGCGCAGGTCGGCCTCCGCCTCCTGTTGGCGGGTTCTGGTGATCGCGTAGTGGCGGGCCAGGGTGGTGAGTTCCTCGGCCAGATTGACCACCTCCCTGGGGCCGGTCCAGCTGAACCGCACGTTCTCCTCCCCCTTGTTCAGGATGGCGTCCAGGCCGGTGAGGATCATATCCTTGATCCGGTCGATTTTTCGGGCGATGGCATTGGCGATGAGCGAGACGACGATGGCGATGCAGATCACGATCCCGACGATGTTGTAGATCAGGGAAAGTTTCCACTCCCTGGCCGCGCTGCGGTCCACGGGCGAGCCGAGCCAGAGGGTCGGGGGGAGCTTCTCGTTGAAGATGAGCGGCAGCCAGGTAAGGCTCTGGCCGGAGTCGTTCTCCCAGACAAAGGGGCGGTTGTCCGCCATGCGGGGTGTCAGCCCGGAAAAGAGAGCAGGGAGATTGGCGCCGGAGGTGATGGGGTGGGCCGGGTCCAGCTCGGGAAAAGCGGCGGGGACATGGACAATCACCCCCTCGGGCGTTGTCCAGCAGGCATCTTCATGGGCATCGAGGAACAGGCCGGGGGCGATCTCCATGATGACCACGCCGGCCACCGCGCTATCCGCGCCGGGAATCGGGGTGGCCAGATTCAGGCGGGTGGCGGCGGGATCAGTCTGGTCGCGGGTCAGGAGCGTGTCGACTTCGGTTTCCTTGAGCGCCAGCCCTTTTGCAAACAGCGGGGCTTGGGCTTGTCCTGCATCATCCGTCAGTTCGTCGGGGGCGGATTCCAGGGAATCACCATTCCGGCGGAGGTGGATCAGCTGGTTGCCGGAGGCGTCAAGCAACCGAAGCCCCAGAATCATCTTTTCCGTTCCCATCTGGCCGATGAGCAGATCCGCCAGCCGTTGGCGTCCGGCAGGGTCCAGGGACGTCGGATTGAGCCCTGCGGTCATGGGAGTGGCTGCCGCCTGAATAAGGCTTTTCCGGATGCATTTCACCCGGGCGTTGAGGGAGACAAAGCTGCTTTCGGCCCTGGCAACGGTCCGTTTTTTTTCCACCGTCTCGTGCTGGTTGATGTGGGAGCGGAGATTGACCCCGACCAGGGTGAGAATGGGCAGGATGCCAAGGGCAAGGAGGATGATGAAGATGATGGTCCGTAATCGCATGGGGTGCCTTGGCTATGGGAGAGTGTTGCCTAACTCTGTTTTTCTGGTAGAAAGAGAATCATTCTTCAACGGAGGGATAGTAGCATGAAAGACATTTTGATTGCAATCACCGGGGCGGACCTTGGCTTTGAAACGGCCCGGAATATGGCCAGGATTATTGCCCTGCAAGACAACGGAGAGACCGATTGCCTCGCCTGGTCCGACGCGCGCCGGGGGCGGCAATCGCCAAGCTGCGTGCAGTGCGAAATCAAGGGCAAGCCGGGCTGGGAGGTGTATGGCGAGAGCCATGGCGGGCGGCTGCGGATCAGCCTCAACGATGGGGAATATGTGTTTATCCATAGTTGAGGGCTGTGGGGAAAAAGTCAAGATTGCTGTATTTCGTCATTCCGGCGGAAGCCGGAGGTAAGCGGACGGGCGAGACTCCGATCCGGTTCCTTAGAGCATTCCGGGGAGGCTGGCCCCCGGTTTTCACCGGGGCGACGAGTTATTGCCACACCATCATCATCTCGGAGAGCGCCTTGCGAAACAGGATGCGTTTCGCCTCCCAGGGGGCCTCGCTGAAAGCCATTTGCCTGCCGGGGTTTCTGCCTTCGAGCCGGTAGCACCAGAAGCCGTTGGCAACCCGCATGACCCGGCTGATTCCCTGGGGGGCAAGCAAAGAAAGTTCCTTGTCCCGCGGATCGAGGGGATCGAGAAAGCGGGGTCCAAGCAGGCCGCCCATGGTTCGTGTCCCGTCCTGGGAGATCTCCTTGGCCACCGTGGCCAAATCCTCCCCGGCCAGCAGCCGCCGACGGGCCTTTTCGCAGAGGATTTCCTGCTCCTGCCGGCGGTCCGGGCTGTCCATGGGATTGGCGTAGCGGAAGATGCCGCCCAGCTCCAGGCTCTCCGGCAGGGTTATGGGGGCGCGGTTCAGATGGCTGAGGGTTTTGGGGATGGCCTGTTGCCGGGCCTGGTCATATTCCTGCAACCGCTTGGCCAGTTTGGCCTCCAGGTCATGTGTCGGGGCCGCTCCGCCCAGAGCCTTGGTCACGATGGATTTCAGGGTCCGCAAATCCGGGGGCTGGAGCGTGGCCGAGGCGGTGGCGAGCGGTTCGGCCTTGGGAGCAGGCGTCCGTCGGGGAGCATGCCCCGCCTTGACACAGTCCTTGGTCGTGCCTTCTTTCATCAGAAGGCCCAGGCTGAACACGGAAACTCCATCGTAGCCGTATTCCCCGGCGATCCGCGCTTCTTCGCCAAGCTGTTTCGTCCCTTTGTTGGAAGCGCCCAGCCCGGCCCAGAAGGCAACCCCGGGGGCACGGGGGGTGTTGGCTGCAATCTCCCGGAGCTGGGCCTTTATCCGGTCGGTATCCCCGAAATAGGCCATGGGGTAGAGGGTGTCCACCAGCCCTTCCGCTGCCCAGGCTTGCCATTCCTGGCCGTTTTCCAGATAGGCGGCGGAAGGTTCGGGAAGGACGGCGGCCGAGAGGGCGACCCCCGGTGTCCCGCTCTGGGCCATGGCCTGCCGGACCTCCCTAAGCAGCTGGGTGACCTGCCCTGCGCGGAATTCGTTCCAGAAAAGCGCTGCCGTGGTAAGCACCCGGTCCGCCGGCGCTTGCGTCCCTTCAAGCCAGGAGGTTACGGCCTCGGCATTGAGCCGCTCCGGCAGCAGCCTGGGGTCGATCCCCCAGAGCTGCGCAAACTCTCCGGCCGGCACGTCGTTCTTCCCGTAGCCTGGGCCGGGGTAGCGCATGAAATCAAGATGGATTCCGGCCACAGGATAGCGGGTCAGCAGCTCCCGAACCACCTCGACAAAGAGGGCGCGGTATGCCGCGGAGGCCGGGTCGGCATAGCTGCCTTCGATCCAGCCCAGCCGTTTTTCCCGCTCGGAATAGCTGGAAACAGGGCGTCCGGTGTTGTCTGTGAGGATCCAGGGCTGGTCCGGGTATCCGGGATGCTTGGGGTTTTCCGGCGGGTCGGCGCCGCCCCAAAGATAAAAGACATTGAGCCAGGCATGGAGGGGCAGGGGGGCGCAGGCGGTGAGCAGCTGCGCCAAGGGGTCGAACTCCACCGGCGTTGAAGCCGGAGTTTCGGCCCGGGGTGCGATGTCGCTCCGGTACAGGGCGTCAGCCCTCCCCCGGACCTGCACCAACAGCCGGTCCAACCCCGCCTGCTTTGCCTCCGAACAGACCGAGGCAACCTCCGCCGGGCTGTCCAGATCGAAACGGACCACCCAGGCCGAGGTTTGCAGCCGTGGGGCGCAGGCCGAGAGTAGAAGCAGCAGGGCCAGGGCAGGGAGCAGGGCGTGCAGGGAACAGGGCTGTGGTTTTGGCATCCGGGTTGACCTTTTGGCGGCGGGATGGTACTTTGCGCGATCGTTTTGACACATGGCAAGGCCATGCCACAAGCCGTATTGTTACCGCGCCGTCCACACATTGCACCAGGAAAAGATGATGACCGACCAGAAAAAATTTCCCGAAGGCATGCAGCCCTTGGGCGACTCCCTGTTTCCCTTTGCCTGCCACCCCGGGGTTCCCTGTTTTACCCGCTGCTGCCGGAAGCTCACCCTTTTTCTCTACCCCTACGATCTCATCCGCTTGAAAAAAAGGCTGGGGATCACCTCGGAGGAGTTTCTCAACACCTATACCGGCGTGGCCCAGGGGACAAACCCGCTCTTTCCCGCCGTTGTCATGCGGATGCGGGATGACGCGGAAGGCTCCTGCCCGTTTCTCGATCCGGAGCGGGGCTGCCTCGTCTATGAGGATCGCCCGTCCGCCTGCCGCACCTACCCCCTGGAGCGGGCCGTTGACCGCAACCCGGAACGCGGCCGGCCCCGGGCCTATTATTTCATCACCAATCATTCCTATTGCCTGGGGCATCAGGAGAAAAAGGAGTGGACGGTAAAGGAGTGGCTCCGCGACCAGCAGCTCGCTTATTACAACGCCATGGACGATCTCTGGGCCGAGATGGACACCCTCTGGGCCTCAAACCCCTGGCAGGGCGAGGGCGCGGCCGGGCCTCGGCAGCAGCTGGCCTTCATGGTCTGCTACAATATCGATCGTTTCCGGCAATACGTGGCCGAGCACAATCTGCTCAACCTCTACCGGCTGGACAAATCCCGCAAACGCCTCATCGAGACCGATGACGAGGCCCTGCTCACCTTCGGCTACGACTGGCTGAAGCTGGTGCTCGGCAACAAGCCCACCCTCCAGCTGAAGCGATAGGGCCTTATTTCCCTTTTGCCCTCCGGCGGGACATCTCCGTGAAAATCACATTCGCACATCTTCGCGCCTATCTTCC
>JBAYUD010000053.1:0-20451 GCA_041675265.1 Desulfurivibrionaceae bacterium
AGCCGAAGAGATCAGTCAAATCATCAAGGGGCAGATCAAGGATTACGAAAGTAAAGTTGATCTGAGTGAAACCGGCACCGTAATCTCCGTTGGTGACGGTATCGCTCGTGTGTACGGGGTTGAGAAGTGCATGGCCATGGAGCTGCTGGAATTCCCCAGCGGAATCCTCGGCATCGCCCTGAACCTTGAAGCGGACAACGTTGGTTGCGCGATTCTTGGCGACGTGAGAAAGATCAAGGAAGGTGACACCGTAAAACGTACCGGCCGTATCGCCGAGGTTCCCGTCGGCCCCGAGATGGAAGGCCGCGTCGTTGATGGCGTGGGCACCCCCATTGACGGCCAGGGTCCGCTCAATGCCAAGCACTCCTCCAAGATCGAGGTTTTGGCTCCCGGCGTTATCGCCCGTAAGTCTGTACACGAGCCCTGCTACACCGGCGCCAAGGCGGTTGACGCCATGACCCCGGTTGGCCGCGGCCAGCGCGAATTGGTCATCGGCGACCGTCAGATCGGCAAGACTGCTCTCTGCGTTGACGCGATCATCGCCCAGAAATACACCGACGTGCATTGCGTCTATGTGGCCATCGGCCAGAAGAAATCCACCGTGGCCCTGGTTGTTGAAGCGCTCCGTAAGCACGGCGCCATGGAATACACCACCGTGGTCGCGGCCTGCGCCTCCGATCCGGCGCCCATGCAGTATGTCGCCGCTTTTGCCGGTTGCGCCATGGGCGAGTACTTCCGTGACAACGGCCAGCATGCCCTGATCATCTATGACGATCTTTCCAAGCAGGCGGTTTCCTACCGTGAGCTCTCCCTGCTCCTTCGTCGTCCGCCGGGACGTGAAGCATACCCCGGTGACATCTTCTTCAACCACTCCCGTCTGCTGGAGCGTTCCTGCAAGGTAAACGATGCCCTGGGCGCCGGTTCTCTTACCGCCCTGCCCATCATCGAGACCCAGGCCGGTGACGTTTCCGCCTTCATCCCGACCAACGTTATCTCCATCACCGACGGTCAGGTATACCTTGAGCCCAACCTCTTTTTCGCCGGTGTCCGTCCCGCGATCAACGTCGGTCTTTCCGTATCCCGCGTAGGTGGTGCAGCCCAGGTTAAGGCCATGAAGCAGGTTGCCGGTACCCTTCGTCTGGATCTGGCCCAGTATCGTGAGCTCGCCGCCTTTGCTGGCTTCGGCTCCGATCTGGACGCCGCCACCCAGGCCCAGTTGACCCGTGGCGCCCGTTTGGTTGAGATCCTGAAGCAGCCCCAGTATCAGCCGCTGCCCATGGAAAAACAGATCTGCATCCTTTTTGCCGGTACCCGCGGCTATCTCGACACCCTGCCCATTGACTCCCTGGCTGAGTATGAGCAGCAGCTCTATGCCCACATCGAGAAGAACCAGCCGAGCATCTATGATGACCTGAAGGAAAAGAAGGCCATCGACGCCGCTCTGGAAGAAAAGATCAGGACCACTCTGCAGGCTTTCGGTGAATCTTTCAAGGCTGCCAAGGGCCTTAAATAAGGGGGGTAAGGTCTCATGCCGAGCCTAAAAGATGTAAAAACGAAGATTGGTGGCGTGAAGAAAACTTCACAGATCACCAAGGCCATGAACATGGTTGCCGCGGCCAAGCTTCGCGGGGCGCAGCAGAAGATGGAAGATTTTCGCTCCTATGCCGAGAAGTTCAACGCGGCCATGGGCAATCTGTCTTCGGCCATGGATTCCGGCGCTTTCCCGCTCATGGAAAAGCGCGAGGTCAAGACCGTGGAGATCCTGGTGGTCACCTCGGATCGCGGCCTGTGCGGCAGCTTCAACGCCAACATCCTCAAGATGACCGAGAAGATGATCGCCGCTCTTGAGGCGGAAGGCAAGAAGGTGTCTCTGGTTTGCGTCGGCAAGAAGAGCGCCAGCTATTTCCGGAAAACCGGGAAGGTTCGGGTGCGCCATGTCGATCTGATGGGTACCTTTCAGATGTTCAACGCCCGGGCCATTGCCCAGGATATCGCCGGAAACTTTCTTGCCGGTGACAGCGATGAAGTGCGCATTGTCTACGGCAAATTTCACAGCGTTGCCGTGCAGCGTCCGGCCGAGCAGGTGTTTCTGCCCATCCAGCCGTCTGCCGTTGCAGCGGCCGAAGCACCTGCTTCTGCGTCCGGTTCCTATATTTACGAGCCGAGCACCGAGGAAATCATGGAAGTGCTTTTGCCGCTGTACATGAATGTCATGGTCTACCATGCCATGCTTGAAGTCAGCGCCAGCGAGCATGCCGCCCGGATGACCGCCATGGATAACGCGACCAGCGCTTGCAAGGATATCATCCACAGCCTGACCCTGATTTACAACAAGGCGCGGCAGGCTGGCATTACCGCGGAATTGATGGATATTGTCGGCGGTGCCGAAGCGTTGAAGTAACCAGGTGAAAACAGGCTGAATCATTCAGCTGTCATAGATTGTCAATGTAAGTACTAGCTGAGGAGGCTTTTCAATGAGTGAAGCAAGAGTTGGTAAAATTGTTCAGGTCATCGGGCCTGTTGTAGACGTGGAGTTTGAGCCGGACAATCTGCCGGAGATCATGAACGCCCTGCTGGTAAGCAACAAGGGTATCAGTGATGAGGCAAACAACCTGGTTATCGAGGTTTCCCTGCATCTTGGCGACAATGTTGTCCGTTGTGTTGCCATGGACCAGACCGACGGTCTGGTGCGCGGCCAGGATTGCACGGATACCGGCAAGCCCATCGAGATCCCCTGCGGCGCTCCGGCTTTGGGCCGGATCATGAACGTGGTCGGCCGGCCGGTTGATGGCCTTGGCGCCATTGCTTCCGACAAGATGCGCGCCATCCATCGTCCCGCCCCTGCATTCACCGATCAGTCCACCGAGGTGCATGTTCTGGAAACCGGCATCAAGGTTATCGACCTGCTGGTTCCCTTCCCACGCGGCGGCAAGATGGGTCTGTTCGGCGGCGCTGGTTGCGGCAAGACCGTTATCATGATGGAGATGGTAAACAACATCGCCATGCATCACGGCGGTATCTCCGTATTCTGCGGCGTTGGCGAGCGTACCCGTGAGGGTAACGATCTGTACCACGAGATGAAGGAGTCCGGCGTACTGCCCAAAGCCGCCCTTGTTTACGGCCAGATGACCGAGCCGCCGGGAGCCCGCTCCCGTGTTGCCTTGACCGGGTTGTCCGCGGCGGAGTACTTCCGTGACGAGGAGGGCCAGGACGTGCTCTTCTTCGTTGACAACATCTTCCGTTTCACCCAGGCCGGCGCCGAGGTTTCCGCGCTTCTTGGCCGTATTCCTTCGGCGGTTGGTTATCAGCCCACCCTGGCCACCGACCTCGGTGCGCTCCAGGAGCGGATCACCTCCACCAACAAGGGTTCCATCACTGCGGTACAGTGCGTTTACGTACCTGCCGACGACTTGACCGATCCGGCTCCGGCCACCACCTTTGCCCATCTGGACGGTACCGTTGTTCTTTCCCGTCAGATCGCGGAGCTTGGTATCTACCCGGCTGTTGATCCCCTGGACTCCACCTCCCGTATTCTCGATCCCAATGTTTTGGGTGAGGAGCATTACCTGGTTGCCCGTGGCGTACAGACCAGCCTCCAGAAGTACAAGGATCTGCAGGATATCATCGCGATTCTGGGTATGGACGAGCTCTCCGAAGAGGATCAGACCCTGGTTACCCGCGCCCGTAAGATCCAGCGCTTCCTGTCCCAGCCCTTCACCGTTGCGGAGACCTTCACCGGCATGGCCGGCAAGTACGTCAAGGTTGCCGACACGGTTCGTGGCTTCAAGGAGATCCTGGAAGGCAAACACGACGAGCTGCCCGAGACCGCTTTCTACATGGTAGGCAGCATCGAAGAGGCGGTTGAGAAGGCCAACAAAGAGAAGGCTGCCGCTTAAGGAACTGACTGACTTGCCGGACCCTTGGTGGTCCGGCAAGGACTTGAGGATTACCCATGGCTGAAAAATTAAAGTTGGAAGTGGTAACTCCCAAAGGGGCCGTAGTGAGCAAGGAGGTTGACATTGTCACCGCTCCCGGCTACGGCGGTGAATTTGGTGTTCTCGCCAACCATGCGCCTTTTCTGAGCACGATCAAGGTTGGAGTTCTGACCTACAAGACCGGGGCCCAGGAAGAAACCCTGATGGTGAGTGGCGGTTTTTGCGAAGTGTCCAATAACAAACTGACCTTTCTTGTCGAATCGGCGGAGCGCGGGGCGGATATCGATGTCGATCGCGCCATGCGGGCCAAGGAGCGGGCGGAAAAACGTCTGGCCGAAGCGCAGGCCCAGAAGGAAAAACTTGATCGTACCAGGGCCGAGGCTGCCTTGCAGCGGGCTTTGAGCCGGTTGAAGGTTGCCGAGAGGCGCAAACCGTCCTGAGACGAAATGAGATAGCAATAAAAAAGCCGCTCGGCAACGAGCGGCTTTTTTTTGTCCGGCTTCAGGGGAAGAAGCTTAGCTCCTTTCGCTGAGATTCGCCTCAACAACAAAGGTGCCGGCAGGGGTGTCAAAGGGGATGACAATGGTCGGCGCCTTTGAGTAATAGGAGATTTCCACCCCCTTGCCGACAACCATGTTGGGGGTGGCCAGGTCAAACTTGTGATCAAGCTTGGCCAGTTGGGCCTTGGCGCCGCCGCAGATCATATTGGTCAATTCGCCGACAGCGTCAACCACCTCATCGTCGATCTTCGCCTTGGGCTCTTCCATCAGCATGTTGGCGACGATTTTCAGGATGCATTTTTCCGTGAAACTCACGATCATGGAGCCGGTGATCTCTGCGGAGGTCATGCCGATGATGCCGGTAACCTCGCCATACGAGGTATTGCCTTCTTTCAGGCGGGGTTTTTGCGGGGTTACCTGGGTCTGCGCCATGGTTTCCAATACATTTTTGGCGGCAGTCAGGAATGGATTGATGAATTCTGCTTTCATGGAAGTCCGCTCGTTGTGTTTCAGCTGATTGTTGAATAGGGATGCATTCAGCTTGCGGGATATCCCCTGAATTGTCAAGCGCCTTTTGGCTCGCCGGCAGCCAAGGCGGTCGTGATTTTTCGAGCGGGAGGGGCTCTTTCCGTCCGGCAAGTTTTTCGGCGGCCACTTGGCGGCAAAGAGAATTATGCATGAAATGCTTTTCAAAACATATTACCATGGGCGAATAAATTCTAACCTGTCGTTATTACGATAAATATCGGTACTTGTACCGATGGTTTCAATCTTCCGGGTAGGAGGCAGTGATGGAGACAAAAGAGAGAATGGAGATTCCCCGTCAATTTTCTCGGGAATTGCCCGTGGCGGAACGGGTCAAGAGCTTTGCCGAGGTGGTTTCCGGCTATGAGGCCAAGGCCGCGCAACTTGAGGCGGAGCGGTGCCTGCAATGCAAAAAACCCAAATGCCGGGAGGGGTGCCCGGTTCATAATGATATCCCCGGCTTTATCAAGCTGTTGCGCGAGGGCAAGATCGAAGAGGCGTACTGGCTGGATCGTGAAACCAACTCGCTTCCCGCCATTTGTTCGCGGGTCTGCCCCCATGAATTCCAGTGCGAGGGGCATTGTATCCGGGGGAAAAAGGGAGAGCCGGTGGCCATCGGCATGCTTGAGCGCTACATCGTCGATTGGATGGTGGCCAACAACAAGAATCTGCTCAAGGCCTGCGCCCTGCCCAAGCCAAAAAAAGTGGCCATTGTCGGTTCCGGCCCGGCCGGGATGTCCGTGGCCTATTATCTGGCCCACTTGGGCTATCCCTGTACCATCTTCGAGAGTCTGCCGGTTTCCGGCGGCATGCTGGCGGTGGGCATCCCTGCCTACCGTCTGCCCAGGCCGATTATCGAGGCGGAATTCGACGCCCTGCGCAACTGTGGGGTCACCGTGGTCAACAACGTCACCATCGGCAAGGAGAAGAGCCTGCAGGATTTGAAGAACGAGGGCTTTGGCGCGGTTTTTCTCGGGCCTGGGGCGCACGCCAGCCGCAAGCTCGGGGTTGAGGGCGAGGAGCTTGCCGGCGTGCTGCACGGGGTCGATTATCTCCGGAGGGTCAATGTCGGCGAAGAGCTCAATCTCGGCCGCAACGTGGTGGTGGTGGGGGGCGGCAACGTGGCCATCGACTGCGCCCGCACCGCGCTCCGTACCGGATCGGACAAGGTGTTCATCCTCTATCGCCGCACCAAGGCGGAGATGCCGGCGGCCCAGGCCGAGATCCACCACCTCGAGGAGGAAGGGGTGCGCATCGAGATGCTGGCCGCGCCGGTGAAGATCCACGGCGAGAACGGACGGCTCACCAAGATCGAGTGTCTGCGGATGAAGCTCGGTGAGTGTGACGCCTCGGGCCGCTGCCGGCCGGAGGTGGTCGAGGGCTCCAACTTCATGATCGAGGCGGACGCCATCATCCCGGCCATCAGCCAGGATGTGGATCCCTCTGCTGGTTCCGGCCTCGATTTCACCATGACCCGCTGGGGTACCTATGTGGTGGACGAGGTCACCATGCAGACCTCGGTGGACTGGGTCTTTGCCGCGGGCGACGCGGTGCTGGGGCCGCAGACCGTGGCCAAGGCCGTATTCCAGGCCAAGGAGGCGGCGGAGTCCATCCACCGTTTCCTGGAAGGCGCGGACCTCAAGGCGGGCCGGGAAGTGGCAAAAGCCGAGTAATCTCTCTTTTGTCGGGAAAAGGCAAGGGCCGGAGCAGCGATGCTGCTCCGGCCCTTTTTTAGGCATATGCATGAGTGATTATATTTAATCGTTTATGGTTATATTTAGAGTAAAAAGTGCTATGGTACCAGCATGAAAGAATCACTCATCGAACTCTTTAAATCATTTTCCGGCGAACTGGACCCGCAGGCGCTGCAGCGCAAGTTTTTGCGGGCTCTGCTCAGATTGCAGAACGTGGATCGCGGTTCCGTCTGGATCCGCCGGGAGGCGGGCTTCTGTTGCCTTGAGGCGGAAGGGATCGAGAGCGAGAAGGTAAAGGGGGTGTGTCTGCCTCTGGAAACGAAGAGCTTGGTGCGCTGGGTGATCGAGACGGGCAAGGTGGCCATTTCGCGGCCCGATGGCGATCCGCGCCATTTTCAGCCCATTGAGGCGGACCTAGGCATCAAGAGCAGCCTTATCCTTGCTTTCCCGCTGTTGCTGAAAGGCGGGACGGTATATGGCGCGGTGGAGGTCATCGACACCAACCCCGAACATTCCACACTCAACCTGGAAAAGGAGTATCTCGATTTTCTGCAAGAGCTGGTGAATATCGGCTCCGTGGCCCTTTCCAGCGCCCTGGAGTACGACCGTCAGGTGGGGGTGACCCGTCTGCTTCAGAGCGAACTGGCGGCCCTCAAGGAGGACGGCTTGGCCGTGGGCCAGAGTGCGGCCTTCCAACAGGTGATGGAGACGCTTGACAGCTACGCGGCCACCGATTATCCGGTTTTGATAACCGGTGAGTCGGGTACCGGCAAGGAGCTGGTGGCCACCCGGTTGCATCGCCTCAGCCCCCGACGTGACCAGCCCCTGGTGGTGCAAAATTGCAGCGCCATCCCGGAAACACTGTTGGAAAGCGAGCTCTTCGGCTACAAGAAGGGCGCTTTTTCCGGCGCGGTCAAGGACAAGATGGGGCTTTTCGAGGCGGCGGACGGCGGAACCCTTTTTTTGGACGAGATCGGCGACATGCCCATCGAACTTCAGGCCAAGGTGCTGCGGGTGATCCAGAGCAACGAGATCAAGCCGCTTGGCAGCACAAAGACAAAGCAGGTCGATGTGCGCCTCGTGGCGGCCACCAACCGCGACCTGGAACAGATGGTGGCGGAAAAGGCCTTTCGCCGCGACCTCTTTTATCGCCTTTCCGTGCTGCCCATGGCGTTACCGCCCCTGCGCAATCGGCCGGAGGATATTCCGTTGCTGTTCAACCTCTTCCTCATGCGCGAGGCGGCAAAAAACGGGGTTTCGCCGAGACGGCCGGACAGCGAGGTGCTGGCGTTGCTATTCGCCTACCCGTGGCCCGGCAATATCCGGGAGCTGGAAAACCTGGCCAAGTATCTCACCGTGGTCTGCCGCCACGAGGAGATTGGGCGGGTTGATCTGCCGCCACCCTTTCTGAGCTTGGCTCCCATGGGGCAGGCGGAGGGAAGCCCGCGGGCAACGACCGGACCGGGACGTCCCGGCGGATTGGATTTTGGCGGGCGCACCTGGGAGGAGGTCGAACGCGACTATCTGGCCTATCTTCTCGACCGGCACGGCATGAACCTGACCTGGGCAGCGGAGGCCGCCCAGGTCAACCGCTCCACCTTTGTTTCCCGTTTGCGTCGTCTCAACATCACCCTGCCGCGTCGCCGGCGCTCCCACTCTCGCTGAATTTTCCCGGTTTTTTGGCACACCTCTTGCTTTATCGAAAGGCGTTGTAATATGATGTCCGGAGTCATCGCACGGTTAGGTTCCCCGTGTGGTCCATTATCGAAAAAGGAGAAATGTCATGAAGAAAATTCTGTCCGTCGCCGCGGTGTTCACCGCCATGTTGTGCCTTAATGGCGTATGTTTGGCCGAAGAGCTTGCCGCCGCACCGGTTGCGGAGCCGGTGGTTGTGGTGGCCGAAACAACCGACCCCGCCACCGAGCCCGCAGTGGCCACGCCTGAGACAACGGTAACGGCCACCACGACCGAGACAACAGCCACAACCGCGACTCCCACCGTGATGACCGGCAAAAAGTTCGCGAACCGGGAACGGTTGCGGAATACCTTGATGGAGCAGCTTCTCAAACAGGAAACCGAGACCGCTGCGGAAACCACCGATGGCGCGGCAGCAGCCACCGCGGCGATCGATGCGGCCCGTGTTGATGCCTTTGTGACAAATCTCTCCGAGGAGCAGGTTTTTGCTTTGAACCGTTCCCTGAACAATGCCGTTCAGCAGCGTTTGGCGCTCAATTATGACCTCAACCTGTTGGAGCGGATCGTCACCGACCAGTACAGCAAGCAGCAGATCAACGCCCTGACCAAGGCGTTGGAAGAAGAGGCCAAGCTTCTGGCCCTCTACGAGCGGACGGGCAACGAGAAGTTTTTGAAGCGGGCCGAAGCCCAAAAGGAGAAGTTCCTGGCCAAGGCGGACCGGATCAGCCGTGACGCGACCCGGACGGCAACCAGGGAAACCACCCGCGCCACCCTGCGCACTGAACTGAAGAGCGGCACCGATGAGGCCACGCAGTCTGCAATCAAGGAGCAGGCGAAGGTCCAGGCCCGGTTGATGGCCAAGGAGGCTGTCAAGGCCGAGGCCAAGACAATGGCCAAGGCAACCGCGGATGAGACCGCCAAGGGGCTGGCTCGGGAAGCTGCCCTGGCTCTGGCCAAGGAGGAGTCGAAGCAGCTGGCTCGCGGCTCGGCCCAGGAGGCAGCCAAGGATGTGGCCAAGCAGGCAGCCAAGGAAGTTGCCAAAGAGGTAAGCAAGGAGAACCAGCGCGCCGGCGCCAAGGCCAAGAATAACAGTTAAAGCCGGAAACAGGGATTGTCTCCGAGGGAAGCAGGGTTCCTGCGTTGCGCGGGAGCCCTGCTTTTTTAAAATCACCGCCGCGCGGGCGCGGCAGCAAACAGGAAGAGGGAACCATGGGTTGGTGGAGCAAAAGGGCAGGGATGGCGCTATTGTTGGCGTTGTGTGTTTCAAGCGGCGGTCCGGGTGCCGCCTGGGCGGCTGGAACCGATCTGGAGCAGGCTATCACGCTCTACCGGCAGGGAGCATACGGCGAAGCCGGCCGTTTGCTGGAGCGGGTTGTCGGTCAGGAGCCGCAAAACGGTTCGGCCCACTTCTTTACCGGCCTTACCATGCAGGCGCAAGGCAACTATGGTGGCTCCATCGCGCCGTTTCAAGCGGCCATGCGCCATGACCGTGAGTTTGCCCAGCTTGCCAACTACCATATCGGTCTGGCCCATTACAAGGAGGGGCGCCGTCAGGAGGCGGCGGCCGCGCTCCGTCAAGCCGTGGCCTTGGACCCTGGCTCCGATGCGGGCAGGAACGCCGGCACCCTCCTGGAGACGGTCGAGCGGCCGGGGAGCGATTCCGCCAAGCCTTGGCGCCTCAGGGTTGGCCTCGGCGGCGAGTATGACGACAACCTCACCGTGGAGGAACAGGATCTGGCCACCGACCAAGCCGATTTTGCCACGGTGCTGGAACTGGAAGGCGGGTATCGTTTTCAGGTGCCGAAACCCTACGAGGCGGAAATCTCTTACAGCCTCTATCAAAGTCTCTATGACGACTACTCCCAGTTCGACCTCCAAACCCACACCCTGGGGCTGGCCGGTAGCCGGGATTTCGACGGCGTGGAGGCCGGACTTTCCTATGCCTACAGCTATATGTTTCTTGGCCGCGAGGGATTTCTGCAGAGCCACCGGCTGACTCCGAACGCGGGGTTTTCCCTGCCGCACGGGCTCTATGCGTCGCTGAGCTACACTATCGAGGACAAGGATTTCCGTAAAACAACGGACAATGGCCGCGATGGAGTCAATCAGGCAGTGGGCGGCGATCTTTTTGCCTTTTTCATGGAGAACAAGGGGTATGTGCAGGTCGGCTACCGGTTGGAAAGTGAGAATGCCACGGCCGCCGAGTTCGATTACTGGGGACATGCCGTGCTTGCCGCTGTCCAGGTGCCGACCTGGTACGAGACCAAGGCGCGGCTGTCGGTGAAGTATCAGGACAAGGGGTACCGTCATGTTACCCCTGATATCGGGGTGGAACGCGACGATACCAAACAGACGGTGGGATTCATGGTCAGCCGCAAGTTTCTTGAAAGGTACGAGGCCAAGGTCGACTATCAGTACATCGACAGCGATTCCAATCTCGAAAGCAGTGACTACACGGAGAACGTGCTCTTTTTCGGGGTCAGCGCAACCTTTTAGCTCTAAGGAAGCAGTTGGGGTGGGGGAGGAAAGCCCTGTGGCCGGAAGGTTGCAGGGCTTTTTTCGGTTTATGCTTGCTCCGCGGAGGCAGGGATCTCCATGCCTGCCTCCTGAAAACCATAAAAGTTGCACTTTGATTTTGAATCTGCATACAATAAAAAACTGTCTGTTTTCTCGGAATCCATTGAGGAGAGCCATGACCGCAAGCATGATTTGCAACGTTTCCTGGAACAACAACAAAAAAGTTTTGGTTGTCGAGGATGAAGCCCTGCAGCGGCATTTGCTGCGCGAATATCTCTGCGAGGCGGGATACGAGGTGATCGAGGCGCGGGACGGGCAGGAGGCCCTGGAGAAATTAGCCGTTTCCCCCGAGATCCGTTTCGTGATCACCGATCTGAAGATGCCCAGGGTGGATGGTTTTGAACTCATCGCCGGGATCAGGAAAAGGCAGCTCCATTATGTCTATATCCTGGTCCAGACCCACCGTGACGATGAGGAGACCATGGTCAAGGCCCTTAGCCTGGGCGCGGACGATTTTTTACGGAAACCGGTGCGCCCGGTGGAGCTGTGCCTCCGGGTTGCGGGCGGATTCAGGGTGCTGAAGCTGGAGAAATTCGAGGAACTCATCTTTTTCTTGACCAAGCTGGCGGCGTTGCAGAGCAAGGAAACCGGCAGCCATCTGGACCGGATGTACCATTTCACCAGGGTGCTTGCCAGGGATCTTGCCGTTACCGAGCCGGAAATCGGCCTGACCATTGCCGTGGCGGAAGAGATTGCCAAGGTCAGTCCGCTCCATGACCTGGGCAAGGTCGGCATCTCGGTGGAGCTCCTGCACAAGGCGGACAAATTGAACCATGAGGAGGTGTGCTCCCTGCAGGATCACGCCCTGGTGGGCGGCGGCCTGATCCAGGAGGTGTACGCGGAAACCGAATCGGAATACCTCTTTCTTGCCCAGGAAATAGCCCAGCTCCACCATGAACGTTGGGACGGCAAGGGCTACCCCTACGGCCTGGCCGGCGAGAAGATCCCTCTCTGCGCCCGGATCGTCGCCCTGGCCGACGCCTATGACGCCATGACCAGCAAACGGAGCTACAGTGTCGGCCTCAGCCACGAGGAGGCGAAACAGGAGATTCTCCGCAACATCGGCAAGCAGTTCGATCCCATGGTTGTTGCCGCCTTTCTGCGGCAGGAAGCGGAGTTTGTCAGAATCAAGGATGAGTTCCGGGACAATGATTCGCCCCTGTACCGGGCAATGTAGGGGGCATGCCGCCATAACCGGCGCGGTTGCGCAGGCGCAGGCCGGTTCAGCGGTTGAGGTTGCCGGCCAGGCTCATGCTTTCAACATACTGGGCCACGCCGCCGGAAATGTGATTGGCCACGCCGGCCAGGTAGGCTTCATCCTTAAGGCGTTTTTCCTCCTCCGGATTGCTCAGAAAAGCGATTTCCGTGAGGATGGCGGGCATCTGGGCGCCGATGAGCACCACAAAAGGCGCTTTCTTGACCCCGAGATTGGGGACATCGTTGAATTTCTTGTTCAGACCATTCACCATTTTTTCCTGAACCAGCCCGGCAAGCTTGAGGGATTCGTTGATCTTTGAGTTCTGCATCAGATCAAGGAGGATCGACTGCAGGTCGCTGATCTGCTTGGCCGAGGTGGCGTTTTCCATGGCCGCCAAGCGCATGGCGTCCTTGTTGCTGGCCAGATCGAGCACGTAGGTTTCGATCCCCCGGGCTTCATGGTTGGGGGCGGCATTGACATGGATGGAAAGGAACAGGTCGGCTTCCTTGGCATTGGCGATGGCTGTTCGTTCTTCCAGCGGGATGAAGACATCGCGGTCACGGGTGAGGATCACCTCGCAGCCGAGCTTTTCCTTGAGGATCTTGGCCACCCGGAGGGCCACGTCGAGGACGATGTCTTTTTCCTTGAGGCCGCTTGGGCTGCAGGTGCCGGGATCCTTGCCGCCGTGCCCCGGATCGATGACGATTTTCTTGATCCCCAAGCCCAATTGCTTGGCCAGGGTTGGGGACTCCGCCTTCTTTGCCGTGCGCCCCTTTTTCTCCTTGCCTGCAATCTTCTCCCTGGCGCCTGAGGTGGGAGCCTTGTCAGGGGGGGCGCCATCGCTGCTCATCACATCGATCACCACCCGGAAGGGATCGGCAAGGGTGAAGACCTTGTAGTCGGAGATCTTGGTCTGGGTGTCGAGAACAACGCGCACGGTTTTCGGGTCAAACTGGGCATTCCTGACCTGACGCAACAGGCCGTCTTCAATGGGGATGGTTTTGACGTTTTCCGGGCTGAGGCGGCTGTTGTGCAGGTCGATGTAGATTCGGCGCTGGGAAGCCTCGTCGCCGGAGAGTGCTTGGTGCTTGAAGGCTACCGGCCCGGTGGTTTCAACGATCAGGCGGGTGTAACGGTTGTTGGACCAGTGCCGGATGGGCAGCACCGTGGCCATCCCGGATTTTTTTGCGGCAGGGTCGATTGGCGGCGGTTCGCTCGCAACCTGGGGGGTGATGCATTTCTCTCCGGGTTCCACCCCCGGAGGAGGCTCCGGCGCGGTTGCCCCCTGTTTGATGCGCAACAGCTGTTCTTCGGCCGCCGCGGCCATGTCGCCTTCCGGGTAGATGGCGATGATCTTGGTATAGGCCTTCGCCGCCCTGGCCGGATCCTTTTTCTCGGCAAGATAGATGGCGCCCAGAATAAAAAAGGCGTCATCGGCCAGGAAGTTTCCCGCATACTTGGCGCCCAGCTCTTCATAGGAAGCAATGGCCTGGTCGAGATCCCGGCTCTTGCCGCTTTGCTGGAACATGGCCTGATGGATCTTGCCCAGCATGAACAGGGATTTCGGGGCAACCCGGTGGGTGGGCGCGGCCGTGTATATGCTGCGGAAGGCGGTGACGGAGGTGAGCCAGCGGCTCCGGTCCTTGCCCGCGCCGTTTGCCAGCTCCTGATAATAGGCCTTGGCCTGCTCGTATTGTCTGCTGATGTCGTCCGGTTCCTCTTCCGGTCCTGCCCAGGCCGGGGGGGCGAGCAGGAGCAGCACGGCAAGCCAGAGCGGCCAGCGGGAAAAAAGGCCTCGCCCTTTCCCCTTTTTCCTTGCGCCTGTCGTTACACTACTCCACATCGTTCAGCCTTTTGAGTTCATAGAGCAGATCCAGGGCCTCGCGGGGTGACAAACTATCCGGGTTGATCTCCCGCAACCGGCGCACTGCTTTCGATTCTTCTGTGCTAAACAGGGAGAGCTGGCCGGGCTGCGGCTTCTTTTTTCTGGGCGAGGTGGCGATGCGCGGCTCGCCCTGCCGGTTGAACTCTCCCTGCTCGATATTATGCAATAATTCCTTGGCCCTGGCAACCACCTTGGCCGGAACTCCGGCCAGGGCGGCAACCTGAATCCCGTAGCTGCGGTTGGTCCCGCCCGGCAGCAGCTTGTGGAGAAAGATGATGGTGTCGTTCCACTCCCGCACCGCGATGTTGTAGTTCTTGACCCGATTGTTGGTGGCGGCCAGTTCGGTCAGCTCATGGTAATGGGTGGCGAAGATGGTTTTGACCCCCCTCCCGTTTTTGTTGACCAGATCCTCGGCCACGGCCCAGGCAATGGAGAGGCCGTCAAAGGTGGAGGTGCCCCGGCCGATCTCGTCGAGGATCACCAGGCTCCTATCCGTGGCGTTGTTGAGGATATTGGCGGTCTCGTTCATCTCCACCATGAAGGTGGATTGGCCGCGGCGCAGGTTGTCCGAGGCCCCGACCCTGGTGAAGATGCGGTCCACCACCCCGATCTCCGCGGCAGCCGCAGGGACGAAGCCGCCCATCTGGGCCATGAGGGTGATGAGCGCGGTCTGCCGCAGCACCGTTGACTTGCCTGCCATGTTGGGGCCGGTGATGATCAGAACCTCTTCGCTCTCCTGATCGAGATGGATATCGTTGGGCACGAAGCGGCCCGGCGGCAGGGCGCGCTCGATCACGGGATGGCGGCCTTCCGTGATGATGATCGATTCGCCGTCGGTGATCACCGGCTTGGTGTAGCGGTATCTCTGGGCGACCTCGGCCAGACAGCAGAAAAAATCGATTTTGGCCAACCATCCGGCGGTATGGAGGATCCGGGAGGAGGCCTCGGCCACCGTGGCCCGGATCGCGCCAAAGAGCCGGTATTCCAGCTCCAGCCGCTTGTCCTGGGCGCCGGTGACCTTCTCCTCAAACTCCTTGAGTTCCTGGGTGATGAAGCGTTCGGCGTTGACCAGGGTCTGCTTGCGGATGAAGTCCTCGGGCACATGACTAAGCTGGCCCCGGCTGATCTCGATATAGTAGCCGAAGATCTTGTTGTAGCCGACCTTGAGGTTGTTGATGCCGGTGCGCGCCCGCTCGCGGGCCTCCAACCCCAGGATCAGCGCCTTGCCGTCGCGCAGCAGGCTGACCAGCTCGTCAAGCTCCGCGTTGTAGCCGGGCTTGATCAGATTGCCTTCCCGCAGGGTCACCGGGGCGTCCTCGCGGATCCCCGCCTCCAGCAGGGTGCGCAGCTCGCTCAGTTCGTCCAGATGTACACTGAGCGAGGCCAGCAGACCGTTGGCCGCGCCCAGCTTCTCCTTCAACCGGGGCAGCTGGGCCAGGGAGCATTTGAGGGCCGTAAGATCGCGTCCATTGGCCGTGCCCAGCACCACCCGGCCATTGAGGCGCTCCAGGTCATAGACCTTGGTCAGCAGTCCCCGGAGTTCCTCCCGCAACCGGGGGGCGAGGTAGAGCTGTTCCACCGTGTCCAACCGCTGCCGGATACCCTCGACCTCCCGCAGGGGGAACAACAGGTTCTTCTTGAGCAGCCGCGCCCCCATGGGGGTTTCGCACAGATCCAGGGTGTCCAGCAGCGAACCCTCCCGGACGGAGCCGGTGATGGTCTGGGTAAGTTCCAGATTGCGGCGGGAGGATTCGTCCATGAGCAGCACATGGTCGAATTCGATGGGGGTGAGCCGCTCGATATGGTCCAGGCCGCTCTTTTGGGTTTCCTGCAGGTAGAGGAGCAGCCCGCCCGCCGCACCGATCCCGGCTTTCATTTCCTCGCAGCCGAAACCGGCCAGGTTTGCCACCCGGAAATGTTCCAGCAGCCTCTGCCGCGCCGTCTCCGGATAAAAGCCACCGGCAGGCCGCTTGGTCAGGCAGCTTTGCGGCAGATAGGCCAGCAGCTCGGTGGCCAGGGGAGAATCCTCGCCGGGCTCTTCGGGCAGCAGGATCTCCGAGGGGGACAGGCGGCCCAGTTCATCCAGCAGGGCAGGGAGATCCTCCCGCTGACTCACGAGAAACTCGCCGGTGGAGAGATCGAGCAGGCTCAAGCCCCATTCCTTGCCCTTTTGGCAGATGGCGGCCAGATACCGGTTGTCCTTGTCATCGAGCAGTTGTTCGTCGGTGACCAGACCCGGGGTGACCACCCGCACCACCTTGCGCCGGACCACGCCCTTGGCCTCTTTCGGATCCTCCACCTGCTCGCAGATCGCCACCTTGAAGCCGGCCTTGATCATCTTGGCCAGATAAGACGAAACAGCGTGGTAGGGGATGCCGCAGAGCGGCACCCGGTTTTCGTCGTCCTTGCTGTTGCGGGAGGTGAGGGTGATGCCCAGCACCTTGGAGGCGGTCACGGCATCGTCGAAAAACATCTCGTAGAAATCGCCCAGCCGGTAAAAAAGGATTGCGTCCTGATGCCGCGCCTTGATTTCAAGGTATTGCTGCATCATGGGGGTGATCTTAACGGAGGCGGTCGTGGTCTTGGTCATAGGTGTTCGAGAAGGGGATGTTCCTTGCGCTGTGGTGTGCCTGCGGCAGCGGTCGTCCTGCCGCCCCTGCTGCGATTGATAGGAGGTTTTTCGGGAAAAGTCAAGCAGATGCCGCACCTCGCACAGGGTAAGGGTTGAATTTGCCTGGCTGATACGCTAGGGTGGAGTCTCAACCGGCATGGGGGGATGTTTCTCAAGACACAGGAGGGTGATATGGGCTTGAAGGGAGCGTTGGTTGCGGGCGCGGTAGTGCTGTTTGGCGCTGGGTATGCGCGGGCGGAGGTCATCACCATTGACAAGGAGCCGCCGCAGCTTGTCGAGTTGCGCAAGGGGTATGAGGCGGAGCTGAAAACCGCGGCCACCCCGGACGATATCGCAAAGGTCCAAGAGGAATACGAACAGGCCAAGAAAAATCCCGCAAGGGTTGGGGGCTACGCCCAGAAGCTGTCCACCCTGGAAGCGGCGAAGAAGAAGGAGATCGAGGCGATCAATGCCAAGTATCTCAAGGAACAGGAAAAGGTGGACAGTGCGGCCGCCAAGACTATTGCCGAGAAATATGAAAAAAAGCTCGCGGAGTTGAAGAATCGCGGGGTGGCAAAAACCAGCGGCAGTTATCAGGCCAAGCTGGAAAAACTGGAAAAGGAGCTCATCGGCAAGAATGATCTGGCCGGAGCCCTGGTGGTGCAGCACGAACGCAGGAAGATGAGCGGGGCGCCCGTGGGCCCGGCCGTTGCCCCGGTTGCTGCAACAGCTCCAGCCCCTGTTGTCACCGGCGGGAAGAGCAAGGCCGACCAGGGCTATGTGAGTTCGGTCCGCGGCCTTGCCGGCTCCGAAGGCAACATCGCCAATAATGTCTACACCTTTACCCTGGACCGGATCGGCGGCCAGGCCAAGCTGGTTTTTTACGGCTATGGCAATCGTTCCGGCAACTCCTACGGCAGGGTGTATCTGATTGGCCCGGATGGGAATCGCGCCGAGGTGGCCAGATGGCGCCCCGATCTTCTCAAGGGACCAAAGGTTTCGGAGTTCAAGACCTACACCGAGGTGCAAGCGATTTCCGCGGATATTTCCAGCCAGGTCAAACAGCCCGGCCAATACCGGGTGGAGTTTCAGTACACCGATGGCGACGACCCCCTCAATATCTATCGGGTAGAGATCCAGACCTCCTAGCCCGTTTTCCATGGATAGACCTGAAAAGCCCGGCTGAATGCAACTGCGTTCAGCCGGGCTTTTTCATGGAAAAAATGGAACCAACCTGCGCCAGGGGTGTCTCTATTAATTGTATGCCGTATGATATATGATGAGTGTTGCAATGTCGTAGCCGGGGGTGACCCAACAGGGGCTATATCCCAATCACCAGGTTCCCAAGGAGGGAAAAATGAAAAAAAGAATTCTTCTGGCATCCGTATTGGCATCTTTTCTGGCTGCATCCGCGGTTTCCGCGCAGACTGGGCATGAGGCAACGCATGGCTCCGTGCCGGCAACGGAGCAGGGCGCCGCGCCGCCACCGGCCATGGCTCCCATGGGGCCGGGCATGATGGGCGGGAAAATGGGCCAGGGCATGATGCATGGCAAGATGGGTGATCAGGGCGGAATGATGGGCGGCATGGGCATGTGCGGAATGATGGGCTCCGGCATGGGCGGCGGGATGATGGGGCCCGGCATGGGCACCCTGAGCCCGGAGGCCCAGGAGAAGTTTCTGGATGCGACCAAGGAGCTGCGCAAGAAACTCAACGACAAGCAGTTCGACTATGCCGAGGCAGCCAGGAATCCCAAGACGGACAAGAAGGAGCTTGTGAAAAAACGCAGGGAGCTTTGGGATGTTCAGCAGAAGATCCACGAGAAGGCTTGGGACTTCATGACCGAGTAGTGGACGTGGAACGGTTCAGGTAAGGCGGGTTGTTTGCCCGCCTTACCTGTTTTCAAACTCCGGCAGCAGCCGGGCGAAGGTATTCTCGATATGTTCCGGAATGGTGCGGACCTCCGCCAGCACGGTCATGTAGTTGTGGTCCCCATGCCAGCGCGGCACGATGTGCCAGTGCAGATGGCTGGCAAGCCCGGCGCCCGCCACCTCGCCCAGGTTCAGGCCGATATTGAACCCGTCGGGCTTGAGTGTCTTGCGCAGGATTCCGGTGCAACGGGCAAGCATGGCGGCGATGGCCGCATGTTCCTCCCCGCTGAGATCGCAGAGATCGGCGAGATGGTGGGCCGGGGCAACCAGCAGATGGCCGTTGGCGTAAGGGAAACGGTTCATCAGCACCACCAGGGCTCCGTCGCGGTACAGGATGAGATCCTCTGCCGAATGGGGCTGCTCCTTGGCAGCACAGAAGATGCAGCCTTCCTTCCTCCCTGCCTTGCCTGCGATGTATTCCATGCGCCAAGGCGTCCAGAGCGTTTTCATAATTTTGCCTGAATTTGATAGATTTGCGCCTGTAGGGTTTCCCCCACCTCCAGGATGGCGAAGGTGCCTCCTGCCCCGTACGAGCCGCTGCCGGTGAAACTGCCGGGATTGATGTACAGAACCCCGCCCAGCCGATGGCAGACCGGTCGGTGGGTGTGGCCGTAAACAATGCAGTCCGCCTCCGGAAAGATCTCGATGAGGCGAGGCTCAAAATCATAGGTGTTGCCGAACCGGTGGATCAGGCCGATGGTGAAGCCGCCCACCCGTATTTCCTTGTGGGTGGGCAGGAGCTGGCAGGCCAGGGGGGAGCACATATTGCCCTGCACCGCATGCACCTCCTTGCCGGAAAATACCGTCAGGATTGCCGGATCGGTGAGGTCTCCGGCATGGAGGATCATGTCCGCCTCATGGAAGCAGGCCTCCGCGATTTTCCGAAAGGTCTCGGTGGGTTGGGAAAGATGCGTATCGGAAAGGATGCCGATCTTGCGTGGAGTCATTGCTATTTGATCTGCAATTTCAGCAAGGCTTCCTGCAGATCCAGACGGAAGTCGATCTGCAATGAAAAGCCAGGGACATCGGCAAAAGATTTGTAACGGGCCTCAAGGAATTTTTTTGCCTTGTCATTAAAGTCGGGATCGAACGTATACAAGGTGGTGATTTCTATATTTGCCCCCTCTTCGATCTTGAAATATGGGCCATGGCGCTGAATGCTGGGAGGGAGTGTTTTCAGAGAGATAAAGGCTTGGGCCGCTTCCTTGATCCGTGCTTGCGGAAATGAGGCAAAGGCGACGAAGATCATGCTGTTCCCCCTATGTGTGAGTCAAGACCTCTTGTGCTGGATTAGAGGCGAATCAGACAAAAACTCAAGCCCGGAATCCGGAAAAGAACAAGCACGGCGGATTTCCGGCCAACCGGCAACGATTCCGGCCCGACAGCCGCCCCCCCCCCCCTACGACTGTTGCGCCAGCAGCGGGGAGAGGATGGCCGCCGCCTCGGCGGCTCCGATCCCGGTGATAAGAAGTCCCTTGTCGCGGCTGGTCTCGCCTCGGGCGATGGTGACGGCGTTTTTGGGAATCTTGAAAAGCTTGGCGAAGAACTGGATGACCGCTGCGTTTGCCTTGCCATCCACCGGAGGAGAGGTGATGCAGAGCTTGACCGCATCCCCGTGGAACCCGGCGATGCGGGTGCGGGATGCTTTGGGCTGCACATGGATGGCCAGACTGACCGAGGAGCCGTCAGCCTGTTCCCGCAGGTAGGTCATAGGGGCGATTCATCGGGGTTGAAAAAATTAGTTTTTTTCTTCTTGGCCTCGTCCAGGGAGCCGGCGAAAGAGACCGCCGGTTCATGGGCCTCAAGAGGGTCTTCCAGGCTGAAGGCCATGTCGCCGTCAAGGTCCGGGAGGATGGTGTCCGGCCCCTCGTCCTCATCCATGACCAGGATCTCTTTTTGGG
>JBAYUD010000054.1:0-20051 GCA_041675265.1 Desulfurivibrionaceae bacterium
AAACCCAAGCTGAGCTGACCCGGATGCCTTTCTCCCCCCGCGCCGTATCACAACGCCATGCATGAGCCCAACAGCCATCCCCTGACCCTCACCATCATCACCGGCCTTTCCGGGGCAGGCAAGAGTACCGCCCTCAATGTTTTTGAGGATGCCGGGTTTTTGTGCATCGACAATCTCCCGGTTTTTCTCCTCCTGCCCCTGCTCGACGGCATGGCCCGGCGGGCTGACGGTCCGCACCGGCTGGCCCTGGTCATGGATGCCAGGGATGTTGAGCTTGCTCCGGCCCTGGCCGGGGTGCTCAAAGAGGTGAAACCCAAGACCACCCTGGTGCAGATCATTTTTCTTGAGGCCAACGACACGGTCCTGCTCCGCCGCTACAGCCAGCTGCGGCGCGCCCATCCCCTGGCCCAGGTCGGTCTGGTTCAGGACGGGATCTTCTCGGAGAAGAAGCGTCTGGCCGGACTCCGGCAATTGGCCGACCGGGTGATCGACACCAGTACCCTCACCCCCACCGAGTTACGGCACAAGCTGTTGCTGCACGACGCCTCCCCGGTTGCCGCCATGCGGGTCAATGTCCTCTCCTTTGGCCATAAGCATGGGCTGCCCAGCGAGGCGGATCTGCTCTTTGACGTCCGTTTTTTACCAAACCCCTATTATGTGGCGGAACTCAAGGAGAAAACCGGTCTGGATGCAGCGGTGGCAGGTCATGCCCTGGACAATGCCAGCGGCAGCCAATTTCTCGTTCACCTGCACGCCCTGCTTGATTTCCTGCTCCCCGAATTTGAACAGGCAGGCAAGGCCTACCTTACCATCGCGGTGGGGTGCACCGGCGGGAAACACCGCTCCGTGGCCGTGGCCGAGGAGCTCCTCCGCCATCTTAGCGGGGGGAAATGGCCGGTGAAGCTGTACCACCGGGATCTGGAAAAGTAAGCCTCTTGCAAGACGCCGCTAAATTGACTCCCCCTCCCTCGACGGGAGGGGGCCGGGGGGTGGGTGAAGTCGCAACCTGCCTATTTCATAGCTATTTCCCCCTCTCCCTAACCCTCCCCCGCCAGGTAAGCGCAGACTCCGGGGGGAGGGAACTCCTGGGTCTGATGAAGTGCATATGACACAAACACCACTCTTGAACTGGCAGGCAATAGACACGGTCCTGCTCGATATGGACGGCACCCTGCTGGACCGCCATTTTGACGATTATTTCTGGGAGCATTATGTGCCGGAGCACTATGCCCTGGAGCACGATCTCTCCATCGACGGGGCAAGGCAGGAGCTGCTGGCCCGGTACAAGGGGCGGGAGGGCACCCTGGCCTGGACCGACCTGGATTTCTGGTCCAACGAGCTGGGTCTTGATATCCCGGCCCTCAAGATGAAGATCAACCACCTCATCGGGGTGCATCCCCATGTGGTTGCTTTTCTCAAGTTTTGCCGCAAGTCCGGCAAGAAGATCTATCTGGTGACCAACGCCCACAGCAAGACCCTGGCCATCAAGATGGAAAAAACCGCGCTGGCAGGCTATTTCGACCGGATCGTCTGCGCGGAGGAGGTGGGGATGGCCAAGGAGAATCCCATCTTCTGGCAAGGGCTGGAAGCGATGCTGGGCTATGAGAAGGAACGGACCATGCTGGCCGAGGATACCGAAAAGGTGCTGGTCTCCGCCCGGATTTACGGCATGGGGGTTCTCATCTTTATCGCCCGCCCCAGCAGCCGCAAACCGGTTGCCCACTCAGAGAATTTCCCCTCGGTTGTCACCTTCAAGGAACTTATTCCCGAGTCCGGCGGCTGACGAGCTTTTCCATTATCGCGGCTGAAGCCGCTCCTACAAAGAGATATACCCTGCCCCGTAGGAGCGGCTTCAGCCGCGATCCCGCGAACTCCAAGGACAACACCCATGCACGAAAAAGAACAAGCGGAATTGATTACGGTTATCGGTGATTTTCTGGAAATGGGCCATGTGGAGAACATCATGGCCATGTTCAAGCAGGATACTTCCCTCTACGCGCTCAGCGGCGAGCTGTTGCGCGACGAGCGCTTCATGGTGCGGATGGGCATGGCGGTGCTGTTTGAAGAGCTGAAGGGGATTCGGGAGCAGGAGGTGGCCTTGGCTATCCCTTCCCTGCTCCCGATCCTTGCCGAGGAAACCCCGTGGATGCGCGGCGAGGCCGTGAACCTGCTGGGGATCATCGGAACCCCCGAGGCGCTGGCGTATATCAAGCCCCTGGCCGATGACCCCGAGCCGCAGATTCGGGAGATGGTCCAGGACATTTTAGCTGTAAGCTGACAGCTATCAGCTTACAGCTGTCTATTCCTTCCAATCCGGTCGCAACCCCAGCTCGGTGAGCTGCTTTCTCGCCACCGCGGAGGGGGCGTCGGTGAGCGGGCAGGTCGCCTTTTGGGTCTTGGGGAAGGCGATGACATCGCGGATGGAGTCGCGGCCCAGCAGGATCATCATCAAGCGGTCCAGACCAAAGGCCATGCCGCCGTGGGGCGGCGCGCCAAGCTCCAGCGCCTTGACCAGGAAGTCGAATTTGTCGGTGATCTCCTCCTCGGAAATACCCAGGGCGGCAAAGACCTTTTCCTGCATCTCCTTCTGGTGGATACGGATGGAGCCGCCGCCGATCTCGGTGCCATTCAGAACCAGGTCGTAGGCCCGGCTGCGCATCTTGCCCGGCTCGGTGTCCATGAGGGAGATGTCTTCCTCGTTGGGCGCGGTAAAGGGGTGATGCACGGCCGTATGCCGTTTCTGCTCATGGTCGTACTCCAAAAGCGGGAAGTCGCAGACCCAGAGGAAGTTGAACTGCTTCTTGTCGATGAGGTTGAGGCGGCGGCCCAGCTCAAGCCGCAGCTCGGACAACGCCTGATGCACTACATTGGGCTGGTCGGCCACGAAAAAGAGCAGGTCGTCGGTCTCGGCGCCCAGGGTTTTGGCCATCCCTGCCCGCTCCTCGTCGGAGAAGAACTTGGCAATGGGGGACTGCCATTCGCCCTCGGGCTTGACCTTGACCCAGGCCAGCCCCTTGGCCCCGAAATTGGCCACGTAACCGGTCAGGTCGTCCAGATCCTTGCGGGAAAAATGGGCGCACCCCTTGGCGTTGATGGCCTTGACCATGCCGCCCTTTTCCACCACGGTGCGGAACACCTGGAAGCCGCAATTGCGCACCTCCTCGGTGAGGCTGATCAGCTCAAAGCCGAAGCGGGTATCCGGCTTGTCGCAGCCATAGCGGTTCATCGCCTCTTCATAGGTCATGCGCGGGAAGGGCAGGCTGAGTTCCAACCCGATGGTTTCCTTGAACAACAGCCGCATCAAGCCCTCGCCCACCGCGTAGATGTCCTCCTCCTCGACAAAGGAAAGCTCCATATCCACCTGGGTGAACTCGGGCTGCCGGTCGGCGCGCAGATCCTCGTCGCGGAAGCAACGGACGATCTGGTAGTAGCGGTCCATGCCCGCCACCATCAGGAGCTGTTTGAAAAGCTGCGGCGACTGGGGCAGGGCGAAGAACTTGCCCTGGTTGACTCGGCTCGGCACCAGATAATCCCTGGCCCCTTCCGGGGTGGAGCGGGTGAGCACCGGGGTTTCGATCTCAAGAAAATTTTCGTTGTTGAGATAGGTGCGGATGGCCTGGGCCGCTTTGTGCCGCATGATGAGGCTCTCGGCCATGCTGGGACGGCGCAGGTCGATGTAGCGGTACTTGAGGCGCAGGTTGTCGGAGATCTCGGTTTCCTCATCCAGCGGGAAGGGCGGGGTCTTGCTCTGGTTGAGGATGCGCAGCTCCAAGACCCGCACCTCGATCTCGCCGGTGGCCAATTTGGGGTTGACCATGCCGTCGGGCCGCGCTTCAACTATGCCCCGGATGGCCAGCACCCATTCGCTCCGGATGCCGTGCGCCTTGGCATGCACCTCGGCATTGATCTCGGGATTGAAAACCACCTGGGTGAGGCCCCAGCGGTCGCGCAGATCGATGAAAATAACCCCGCCATGGTCGCGGCGCCGCAGCACCCAGCCCATGAGAACGATTTCCTTGCCGACATCGGCGTGGGTCAGGGCGTTACAGTGGTGGGTGCGTTTGAGTCCTCCCATGGATTCCATAGGACTGCTCCTTTTTGGTAGTGAAAAATGAAAAAAGGTTTTTAACGCAAAGGCGCAGAAGCGCTGGGATGCGTAACCAAGATAGACAGCATATTTTTCAGCGCTGCCGGGTTATTTGTGCATTATACTCCCCTCCCTTGACGGGAGGGGTTGGGGGTGGGTGACGTTGCAGATCGCGTCAGATTTGGCAAATCCCCCCACCCTAACCCTCCCCCGCGAGGGGAGAGGGAACTTTTGGATCATGCTCGTTAAGCGGACAATACTGCCATTTTTGCACTTCTAATTTTTTCTCTGTGCGACAGCCGCAATCAACATCGCGCACAAGGCCTCTTGCGAGCCTGCTAGCGACACTTGCCGCTGTTCCTTGCTGGTCATGTCGCGCAGCACTGCCTCGCCCTTGGCAAGCTCTTCCTCGCCCAAAATGAGGGCAAAGCGGGCCTTGGCCCGGTCTGCCTGCTTCATCTGGCTCTTCAGGCTCTTGCCCTCAAGGTCCATGGCCACCTGTAGCCCTTTGCGCCGCAACAGGTGCACCAGGGGAAAGGCCCGGACTGCGGCCTCCTCGCCCAGGGCGGCGACAAAAAGGTCTGTGGCGGCCTCGGGGCAGGCTCCTGCGTTCTGCTGGCTCAGCAGCAGGGCCAGTCGCTCCATGCCCATGGCAAAACCGATGCCGGGCATGTTCTTGGCCCCGCCCAGCTGTTCCACCAGGCCGTCATAACGCCCCCCAGCCCCCACCGCGCTCTGGGCGCCCAGGGCATCGGTGATCAGCTCAAAGGTGGTGCGGGTGTAGTAATCGAGGCCGCGGACCATGAAGGGGTTCACCGCATAGGGAACCGCCAGGAGATCGAGGCTCGCTTTTGTTTGCTGGAAATGCTCACCGCAGCCTGCGCAGAGGTGGTCGATAATGGCTGGCGCGTTCACATACTGCTCCTGGCAATGGCTGCTCTTGCAGTCCAGCACCCTCAGCGGGTTGGTAAGGCTGCGCCGCTGGCAATCCTCGCAGATATGCTCCTTGCGTTCGGCCAGGAAAGCCACCAGGGCCTCTTTGTAGGCGGGGCGGCAGGCCGGGCACCCAAGGGAGTTGATCTGCAGGCTTGTGGTCAGGCCAAGCTCTTCAAGAATCAGCCAGCCCATGGCGATCAACTCGGCATCCAGCCGGGGATGATCCAACCCCAACACCTCGACGCTCATCTGGTGAAACTGGCGCAACCTCCCCTTCTGGGGGCGTTCATGTCGGAACATGGGGCCGATGGTGTAGAGGCGCTGCACCGGAAGTTTTGCCTGCAAGCCATGCTCGATAAAGGCGCGCAGCACCGAGGCGGTGCCCTCCGGCCGCATGGTGATTGAATCGCCGTTGCGGTCGGTAAAGGAGTACATCTCTTTTTCGACAATATCGGTGGCTTCGCCGATGGATCGGGCGAAAAGCTCGGTCTTTTCCAAGATCGGCACCCGGATCTCGGTGAACCCGAAACGGTGAAAGATACCCCTGGCCGTCGCCTCGATATGCTGCCAGACCCCAACCTCGTCGGGGAGAATATCCTTAAAGCCTTTTAGGGCCTGTATGGTCATCGCTTGCCTCACCTGCGCCGAAGATAAAAACACCCGAGCGGTTCCGCCGGGAAAATGCGTCAATCAGTAAAAAATAGCAGAAAAACAGGTATTCTTATCCGAATTGGCGTGAGAAGTCAAGGGAGGGAGAGTCTTTGGGCGGCGGCCTGTTGAGTGGCTATCGCTTTAAGTCCCGGTAGAAATTTTCATGCAAGCCCAGCAGCAAGAGCAGCCGTGTTTGTGGGTCATAGTCATAGGCAAGCAAGGTGATGGTGGAGGTGACGCCCTTGGCTTGGTAGGGAGATGACCGGCTTAACGATCTGGTGATAGCGGCTGTTCTTCTCAATGAAATAGATGAATGGGGCTGTGTCGATAAATACGGTCTTGCCTTTGAGCAGCCGTGTCAGTTCCATGCGTCACGCTCCGTCTGGATGTATTCCTCGACATTCCCGGTCCAGAGTCCAGCCCCAAGCCCTTCCAGTTCAAGCAGGCTATGTTTTTGAGTGCTGCTGGCGGACACAGTCTTGGTAAGAACAGAAGAAAGAACCTGAAGGAGGCCCAACTGCTCTTCTTGGGCAAGGAAGGGAACAGAGGCAACAACTTCGTTATAGGTAAGATGGGATTTTTGTGTTGCCATGGGGCACCTCAACATGGGTAAGTTAATATAATGTGCATATCAGGCGTGTTTCACCTTGTTCTTCGCCAGCCGGATGAGAGAGCGAAGGGCATCGTTGACTGCCTTTGCATCAGGGAAGATGGCGGAAACGTCGTCATCGAGCTTGACGATATTAGCCCCTTGCCTATAGCGGTCTGCATACTTGCCACGGACCCCCCCCGGCATTGAAGCAAAATCATACTCCGGCCTCAATTCATCGGATGCTTTAGCAGTTTTCTTCATAAAAAGTTCGCTCCTTTCGTGTTGCTTCTCGTGCCGAGATGATTCTGGTTGTCTCTCCCCTGTCTGTGTGGGAGACAACCAAAACTCTTCCTGCCTCTGACATGCCGATAATCAGGAAGCGGGTTTCGTCGTCTGAATGGTCCGGGTCCGGGAAGGCATGTGAAAGAGGGTCGGCAAAGACTGTTGCGGATTCATCGAATGAAACTCCATGCTTGCGCAGATTCGTGGTTGCCTTTGTCCCGTGCCATTCAAATTTCACAATTTGCGCGAGCCTCAATGAATTTATCTACATTACTATGTCTTTTTTTACACCTTTTCAGGCGAAGTTGGAAGATAAAAGGCTGGTTGCTGGGAACTGCCAGCTACAAGCTGTCCGCTATCAGCCTTCAGCGAAACAACGAAAAAAAAAGCCCTGCCGGAAATCCCGGCAGGGCTTGATGTGAACAGCTTCCAACTAAGGTGCTATGCGAAACGCATGGGGCACTCTTAGAAGGTCATGGACAGAGAATGGGTCATGAGGTAGATGTTTTCGGTATCAGCTGCATTGACGCCATACTCGAAGTAGTCGCCAGTATCCAGATAGCCGAAGTGCGCCTCGTAGGTCAGGTTGTCGAGCAGCTTGTAAGCCGCGCCTACGTTGTACTCCCAGCCATACTCGTCATCCTGATTGGCTTGGCCGGTGATCTCTTCTTCGTCCGCCTGAGCCCAGCCGATGGCGCCGTGCAGGGTCAAATCCTTGGAAACCGTGTAGTCGGCTGCCAGTACAACGGCATGTACGCCAGCGGAGCTCATCTCTGAGGTGTAGCCGTCGAACAGATCGTTGTTCAGCATGCCGGTGTGGCGGCCGGTGAGGATGTACAGGGGCTCGAACAGATCGCCGGTGCCGGTGGTGCCGAGGGCGTTCTCCATGTCACCGCCATTGGCCGCAGTTTCGTTAACATCCTGGCCGGAAGCGTAGAAGTACATGAGGCTGGGGGTCAGGGCGTCGAACTTGCCGCCCACCTGCAACATACCTGCCCAAGAGTCGAAGTCACGATCAAGAACAGCGCTTGTGCCTGCAGCTGCGTTTGCAGACTGGTCGTAATCGCGGTCCCCGAAGAAGTGGGTCAACTCGGCGTTCATGAAGTAGTTGTCCATCTTGAACTTGCCGTAGGCGCTCACTTCATGCTTATGGTCCGCATATGCGTAAACGTCAGGAGTAGGTGCGGCGTCCGGAGAGTCGTTGGTCAAATCGCTGTAGTAGCCATAGTGCAGGCCGAGATCCATGGTGTCGTTCTTGTAGTACACACGGGCGACATATTTGTCGGAGTCATAGGCGGTCTGCGCGTTTGCAGTAACATCGTTGTCTTTTGCCTTGTCGATATAGAACAGCAGGGTCCAGGGCTTTTCCACGAAATTGGGCCACCAGGCGATACGGTCGGCGCGGCTATCGTAATCGCGGAAGGCGGTGCCGTAGGTGCCGGCGGGAACGCGGCCAAAGCGGGTGTTGCCGATGGGAGAGGCATAGTCCATGTACAGATGCCAAACCTCGACATCGCCAGTGGCATTGCCGGTATCCTTGTCGGTAGCGGTGGAACCGTCGGTCTGGCTGCCCCAGAAGGTGTCGTCCGCAAGGCGGATGGTGGCGTTCATGGAGACCTTGTCATTGACCTTCATGGTGGGCTTCATCTCGAAGGTGTGCAGGTAGTACGAGTCGGAGGTGTTCATGTCAACGGAAGGATCAACGCCATTTGCATTTCCTGCGTTGGACAGGTATGCACCCTCGACCAGATAGTTGCCGCTCATCTTGAATTCAACGGCGGCGGCAGTAGAGGCCAGTCCCGCGACCAGGCCCAGTGCTGCGACTGTGGATAATACTTTTTTCATCTCTTATCTCCTTTGATAAGTATTAATAAAAAAAAGAACTTAGTTCCCTTAGAGCAAATTTTGTGGGGGAATGTCAAGTTTTTTTTACCGGAGTGTAATTTTTTTTACCGGAAGAGGAATGAGCGGGTAGCCGGAAGTTATTAGCCCTCAGAGTCTGTTCCATTGCGCGTATGCTCCATACTTTCTTGGATTGACAGCCGTTGCGCGAGAGCATACAATGTATGCAAACATATTACATGGAGGTTTATCATGCTTAAAGCTGCAAATGTGACAGTTCGCGTCAAGCCGGCCACTAAAAAACGTCTTGAGTCCTTGGCCAGCGCCACCAAACGTTCAAAATCCTACGTCATCGAAGAAGCATTGGAGCTGTATCTTGATGTGAATGAATGGCAGATCGCTGGTATTGCTCAAGCCTTAGCCGAAGCAGAGAAACCTGACGCGATTTTTGTCGACCACGACGAGGTTCTTGCCAAATGGGAGGCAAAAAAAGATGCGCATTAAATGGCTTCGGGCGGCGCTTCTCGATCTTGACGAGATTGAAGCCTATGTCGCCGAGGACAACTCTGCCGTGGCTGTGGATGTTGTCGTCAAAATAATCAAAGCGGTCTCGCTTTTGGGAGAGCAGCAGGGAATTGGCCGAGCCGGTCGTGTCCCCGGCACCAAAGAGCTGATCGTTCCCGGTTTGCCTTACATTGTTCCCTATCGTGTCAAAGATGAAGTGGTTCAGGTCTTGCGTGTCTACCATACATCGCGGAAATGGCCGAAGCGCCTATAGCGCGGTGCTGGATGCGGTGGCGGACCTAGGTCGAAATTTCGAATCTTCCTCCGGAGCCTATCCTTTCCCGATGTGCGCACGGAAAAGTTCATAGATGTCTTTTCTATGCCCGGCGAAATATACCCAGACTGTTTTATTGCGGTGGTCTGTTTTGTAGATAATTCGGTAGCGCTTGCGGGCCAAGGACTGATACCCGGCAAGCTCCTCCTTGAGAAACTTGCCGAGTGCGGGGTTGTTTTGCAGTTCCGTTAGCGCCTCCCGCAAAAGTTTTTTCAACTCCGGCGGGAAGTGCACTATGAGGTTGAAGGCGGTTTCCGTGAATTTAAGCCTGTAGGGCACGCAACACCTCGGCCTCATCCACCCATCTGTTACCCTTTGCATCCTCGATTGAGGCGGCCATTATTTTCATGGTCTCGGGGGCGGCAAGAATCTCCAGCGTTTCCATGAGACCTTCGTATCCTTCCATGCTGATGAGAACCGCTTCCGGGACACCATTTTTTGTAATGGCGATGGTGTCCTGCGAATCATGCAGATCTCTTACCATGTCCAAAAGATTTGCTTTTGCCTTGCTGATAGGCACATACGACTCGATATGCAACATAGCGGACCTCCAACGTTCACGTTTTATTGGTCATAATAATGACCAATCGTGAAATAGTCAAGCTGTCTGCGTACCCATCGCGGATGGGCTGACGACTGATAGCTGTCACTACAAACTTACTGCTCCTGCTTCTTGCTGAAATCCAGCTGGTAGATGAGCATGGTGGAGGTCTGTTCGGTGAACATATCGAGTGATCCGGTGTTCAGCATGATGCCCACCAGCAGTTCCGCCCCTTTCTTGTCTCCGTTGGGCCGCAGCAGATAATCCACGATATAGCCGTCGATCTTTCTGGTGCGCCACAGCTCGGACAGGGCGATGCCGTTCCAGCTCAGGGCATGGATCTCGCCGGAGGGGTAGTTTTTCATGTTGGTGAACAGCCGCGACGAGGTGGAGAGGTTCTTGTTGATGATGACATCCTGCTGGCCGTCGTTGTTGACGTCGTACACGATGATCCGCGAGGGGATATAGATGCGGTCCGAGCCTTCCTGGCTACTGGCCTTGGCTGTGCCGAGGGCCTCGGTGCCGCCGATGAACCGGGTGGTCCCGCCGTAAAACTCGTCGCCCTTCCAGAGTACGGTGCCGCTGGTGCGCAACACCTGGAGGCGATCGTACTGGTCGATGGCGATGATCTCCCGGCTGCCGTCGTTGTCCAGATCGGCAATGGTGAATTCGAACAGATTGACGCTGTTGGGAACATCCAGCCGCGCCCCGGCGTTTACGGTGTTGCTCGCCAGATCGAGCCGGAAGATGCCGGGGGCCACGGGCTTGTCGGAATCGGCCCGCTGCCCGGCAAGCACCATCCCTTCTCCGGGGACAGGCATGGCCCGAACATACCACCGCACATCCTGGAAGAGATAGTTGGCCTTGTCGGTGCCGAGCCACTCGAAGGCAAAGGAGTTGGGCTGCTTGGCGTCCGCCGCGCTCGCGTAGATTTCGGGCTTGCCGTTTTTGTTGAGGTCGGCCACGCTGATCGCATGGATGGTGTATCCCTGCTTGCAGGGAATCTGGCCCACTTTACTCAGGCGGGTGGCGTCACGCTTGAAGATCTGGACCGAGGTGTTGTCGGCGAAAATGACCTCCTCCTGACCATCGCCGTCGAGGTCCGCCATTTCCATGAACTGGAGGGTCAGTTTCATGTTTTGGGTTTTCTGGAATTCGCCGGTGACACCCTTGGGATAGATGAAGGGCGAGCCGCCTCCCATGCCGGTGCGGCTGGCAAAGGCGCGTTCGGGATGGGCTGTGGCGTACTGCGGCTGGGCTTGGGCCGTGGGCTGACCAACAGGCTGGGCCAGGGCGGTGGCCGGGCGTTTGTGGGCGAAGATTTTTTCGCTTATATCCCAGGCCAGGGAGTCAATGCTCTGGATAATCTCGCCTTCGTTCTTGGCAGTGGCGTAAAAATTCCGGGGCGCGCCCTTGGCCATCTCGAAGACCTTGGCATCCAGCGAGAGGCTGCTGCCCATGGCGGTGAGGCTGCCGACCACCAGAAAATCCGCCTGGAGGGTCTTGCCCAGCTTGATAAATGCCTCAGTCTGGGTGGGTGTTCCGCCGCCGGCCAGGGCCTTGTCCACCACAGCCTTGTCTATCACGGTGAGGCCGATCTCCGAGGCCAGGCGGCTGGCAAGCATGTCGCGGATGCCGGTGGTGAGATAGGTCATGTCCTGGGGGGCGTTGGCCTTGAAGGGCAGAAAGGCGATGCGTCCGGTCTGGGCGGCGCCGATCGCGGGCAGCGCAAGGTGCAGGGCGAAGAGCAGTGCGGTGAGCAAAACTTGGACTGTGCGCTTGGTTTGTTTGGGCATGACCGGATTCCTTATTGAAAAGAAGAGTGGTTTTCCGTAGAGTTTAAAGCGTGAAGCTTACCCCGAAGAAACGCGGGAGGGCAAGAGTTTTTTGTGAATCCGTGCGGCCGCGATACGCGGCAAGTTTGAAAGGACAATCATGAACACCACCATCTATCTCATCCGCCATGGCCTGACTGCGGCAAACAAGAATGATGTTTTTGCCGGGCGCACCCAGGAGCCTTTGCATCCCGAGGGCGTGGCCCAGCTTGCTGAGGTAGGGAGAATGCTTGCGGGGCAAGGCGTTGGCAGGATTTTCTGCGGTCCCCTGGCGCGGACCAGACAGTCGGCCGGGATTGTCGGAGAACTGCTCGGTGTGCAGGTTGAGGCGGATGAAGCCTTGAACGAGATCAGTATTCCCCACTGGGACGGGCTGACCAAGGAGGCGATCCGGGCGCGGTTTGGATCTGAATATCCGACCTGGCTTGCCGATCCCGCTGGATTTCGCGTGGAGGGCTGCGAGACCATTGGTGAGGTGCAGGGGAGGGGGGGGGCTTTTGTTGAATCACTCTTTGGCAGGTTTCCCGGCCAGAAATTGCTGGTGGTGAGCCATTTGATCGTGGTCCGGGCGCTGCTGCTGCATTATCTGTCGCGGCCCCTTGCGGATTTCAGGGCGATTAAGGTAGGTAATGCTCAGGTGGCAACGTTGCTCCGGGATGAGTCGGGTGGAACCTCGGTGGAGATGTGAGGAAAGGTTTTGTGTATCCCGTAGAGGATGGAAAGCCACCCTTCGACAGGCTCAGGATGAACGGAAATCTTCTTTAATTCCTTGCTGTCTCCCTTCGTGCTGAGCCCTTCGGAAAGCTCAGGAGAGCCTTGTCGAAGCACCTGCAAACAGTCTCAAGAGGCTCTTCATGTTTTGGGTGTACATTCTTCGTTGCGTCGATGGGAGCTATTACACCGGTCACACCGACAACCTTGAAAGACGCATCGGGCAGCACCAGACCGGAGAATGCGAAGGGTACACCGTAACCCGCTTGCCGGTGGAGCTAGTTTGGTCGCAGGAGTGTATTACGCGTGAAGAAGCCTTGTCGGCCGAGATGCAAATCAAGGGGTGGAATCGCAAGAAGAAGGAAGCCATGATGCGCGGTGACTGGAAAGAAGTTTCCCGCTTGGCGCGAAATAAATCCGGTGATCCTTCGACAGGCTCAGGATGAGCGGAAGCTTCATTCAGAGTTTTTTCCGTTCGCCCTGAGCCTGTCGAAGGGTGTTCTTGTACCAACAAAAAAATCAGGGGAGAATAATCCCGCCGATTACCTCGCTGATTCCAGAGAGCTTGTTCTCCGTCACGTAACGCTCAAGTCCTTCGACGATCTCCTGGCTGGCGCGGGGATTGACGAAGTTGGCGGTGCCGACCTCGATGGCTGTTGCGCCCGCCAAGAGAAATTCCAGGGCATCCTCCGTGGTGGTGATGCCGCCGATGCCGATCACTTGGATCTTCACGGCCTGAGCGACCTGCCAGACCATGCGCAGGGCGATGGGCTTGATCGCCGGGCCGGACAGCCCTCCCACGATATTGGCCAGCTTCGGTCTTCGGCTCCGGACGTCGATTGCCATGCCCAGCAGGGTGTTGATCAGGGAGACCGCCTGGGCTCCGCCTGCCTCCACAGCCTTGGCGACTGCGGTGATATCGGTGACGTTGGGGGAGAGTTTGACGATCACCGGCAGGGTGGTGTGCGCGCACACAGCCCGGGTGACGGCCTCGGCCATTGCCGGGTCGGTGCCAAAGGCGACCCCGCCCTTTTTCACGTTGGGGCAGGAGATGTTGACCTCGATGGCGCTGATCCCTTCGACCTCGCTGAGGCGTTGCGCCAGGGTTTGGTACTCTTCCAGGCTGTCCCCCAGGATGTTGACGATGACCCTGGTGCCGATTTCGCGCAGATAGCCCATTTTTTCGGCGATAAAGCGGTCAAGGCCGACGTTTTCCAGCCCGATGGCGTTGAGCATACCTCCGGCGGTTTCCACGATGCGGGGCGGGGGATTTCCCCGGCGCGGTTCCAGCGAGATTCCCTTGACCACCACGCCGCCGAGATGATGCAGATTGACGTAGGGCTCGAACTCCTTGGCATAGCCAAAGGTGCCGGACGCGGTGAGCACGGGATTTTTGAAAACGAGGCCACCGATGGTGACGCGCAGATCTGCTTCGTTCATAACCACGCCACCTCCTCGGCTTTGAAAACCGGGCCGTCCTTACAGACGTGGAGATAGGGGCCGGACAGTTCGGCCCGGGGGATCGCGCAGCCGAGGCAGGCGGAGATTCCGCAGGCCATCATGGTTTCCAGGGAAACCTGGCATTGCCATCCGTGTTTCCGGCACTGGTTGACCACGGCCTTCATCATTGGGTGGGGGCCGCAGGTGCATACCGTCCAATTAGGGTCGGAGTCGAGGTGCAGGGGGAGAAGTTCGGCCACAAAGCCATGGTGGCCAAGACTCCCGTCGTCGGTGGCAAGATGGGTTTCCGTTACGCCGATGTCCTTGAAATCCTGGGGCAGGGGGCCAAGCTCCGTTGCGGTGCGTCCGCCGAGCAGCACGATGCATTTCGGCGGGTTGTTTGCGCGCAGGATCTCCCGGGCAAGGAAATAGAGGGGGGCAATGCCCATCCCTCCACCAACCAGACAGATCGCCCGCTGGCCGGAGAAATCAAAACCGTGGCCCAGCGGACCGGTCAGGTTCAGCTTTTGGCCGGGGTCCAGTGCGGCGAGCATCCGGGTTCCCTTGCCCACTACCTTATAAAGGAGCTGGATCTGTTCGCCGCCGATGGTCTGGTGAATGGACAAGGGCCGCCGGAGCAGGGGGTCGTAACAGGGGGAGGTCCGCACCATGACGAACTGCCCTGGCAGGGCGCGGCTTGCGATTTGCGGTGCCTTCAGGGTCAGGCGGAATATTTCCGGGGTGAGTTGTTCCTGCCGGGCAATTTCGGCCTCTTCTTCACATTGGTTCATGGTAACTATCTGTAAATAATGATTATTTTGTTTTTTGCACTGGGAGGATGAGCGACAATACCCGCTCCAGATCATCGTGGGAATAGTACTCGATTTCCAATTTTCCCCGGGTGCCGCTCTGGATGATCCGTGCCTTGGTGTCCAGGTAATTGATCAGCCCGTTGGCCAGCGATTTGCAGTAGGATTCCGGCAATTCATTGGCCGACTTGCGGGGCTGACGTTTTGCGCCGCTGTTGGCCCCGGATATTTTTTTCTTCTGTTTCTGAGCCAGCGCCTCTGCCTGCCGCACCGTCAGCCCCTGTTCGACGATCTCGTCTCTGACCTCGCGCATGACGGATTCATCGCCCACGCTGAGCAGTACCCGCGCATGTCCCATGCTCAGGGTGCCGCGCACCAGATCCTCCTTGGCAAAGTCGGGGAGCTGGTTGATCCGCAGGGCATTGGCCACGGTTGACCGCTCCTTGCCCACCCGGCGCGCCACCTCTTCCTGGGTCAGGTTGAATTCCTTTACCAGGCGAAGGTATGCCTCCGCTTCTTCCAGGGGGTTCAGATCCTGACGCTGGATGTTTTCGATGAGGGCCAACTCAAGGCGGTCCAGGGGCGCGACGTCTTTCACCAGAACCGGCACCTCGTCGAGCCCTGCCATTTTAGCGGCCCGCCAGCGCCGTTCTCCGGCAATGATCTGGTAACGGTTTTCAGCGCCATGCTCACAGACGACCAGGGGCAGCAGGACGCCTTTCTCAAGGATCGAGGCGGAAAGCTGGGCCAGCGCCGTATCATTAATATCCTTGCGGGGCTGATCCGGATTCGGCTCAATGAAATCGATGGGGCATAAGAAGTATTCCCGGCCCTCGGAGTCACCGGAAGGCAACAGGGCGTCAAGGCCCTTGCCGAGGGCCGAGGCTGTTTTTTTGCTCATGGTTTCACTCCCTCTTTTGCTGCAACCTTCGGTTGCTTGCGCAGGAACTCTTTTCCGAGCTGCAGATAGCTTTGCGCCCCGGTTGAGCGTTTGTCGTAAACAATGGCCGCCTGTCCGTGACTTGGGGACTCGCTCAGTCGGACATTGCGGGGAATCACCGTGTCGTAGACCCGGCCCTGAAAATGGTTTTTCACCTCGGTAACCACCTGGTGGGTCAGCTTGTTCCGGCCGTCGTACATGGTCAGCAGTAACCCCTCTATGGCAAGAGCCCGATTGTACGAATTTTTGACCAGGCGAATGGTGCGAACCAATTGGCTCAATCCCTCAAGGGCAAAGTATTCGCATTGCAGGGGGATGAGAACCGTGTCCGCCGCAGTGAGGGCGTTGATGGTCAACAGCCCGAGGGAGGGGGGGCAGTCGATGAAGATGTAGTCATACTCTCCGCGAACAGGGGCGAGGACATTGCCCAGGTAACGCTCGCGTTTTACCGCGGTCATCAGTTCGACCTCAACCCCGATCAGATCGATGTGGGTGGGGAGGACGGAAAGTTTTTTCAGTCCCGTCACCGGCTGGACAACCTCCGGGGTTTCCGCCTCCCCCATATAACAGTGATAGAGATGGGTGCCGCCATTGGCGCGGCTGACCCCCAGACCACTGGAGGTATTTCCCTGCGGGTCGGAGTCCACCACAAGAACTTTCTTGCCCAGCAATGACACCGAGGCGGCCAGATTTATCGCGGTGGTTGTTTTCCCCACACCGCCTTTCTGGTTGGCTAAAGCCACAATTTTTGCACCATCTCCCATGCTGAAAAACCTCCACTGCGTGTGGGTTTCTGACTAAATTCCGCCAGATTTTCCGTCGCGGGTTGCACAGGTGGGTAAAGGAATTGGTCAGGCCCACCTTGAGAGCCATAGTAACATACTCTGTAAGGTGTGGGCTCTTAATTTTTGCGCCGATAGCCTTCTTTTTTGCTATGCGGCGTGGCGGGGAAATGCCACATGTTTCACGTGGAACATGTGGCATTTTATTGTTTAATTCTGAGTAGTTAGTAGCGCAGAGATCAGCTCGGCGGTGCGGGCCATATCCCTCAGGTCGATGGATTCTTCGGTGCTGTGCACATGGTCCATGCCGATTCCGATGATGGCGGTTGGCAACCCTTTTCCGCTGAAAATATTGGCGTCGCTGCCGCCTCCGGCGCGTTCGTAGCGGATTTCCCGGTGGAGGCGGGCGGCGGCTTTGTCAACCCGCTTGAGGACGGAGGCTGTGCGGTCAATGTGCATGGCAGGGTATTCCTGGCGGAGGTGGAAGTCCACCCGGGGGCGGACTTCAGCCCCGAGTTGTGCGCCGGGAGCGGGCGTCCAGTTGGCAATGACAGACTGGACCGTATCCTCGATTTGTTGAGAAATGGCTGCGAGTTTTTCCGGGGAGTGGCTTCGGACTTCTCCTTCCACCAGGGCGGTTTCGGGGATGATATTTGTCGCGGTGCCGCCGGTGATACGGCCGATGTTGGCGGTGCTTTCCTCGTCAATCCTCCCCATGGGCAGGTCGGCAAGGCAGCGGCCTGCCAGCTGGATGGCATTGATGCCCCTTTCCGGGTGCAGGCCCGCATGGGCTGCCGCTCCGGTGACGATGAAGTGAAAATGATTGGCCGCCGGAGCCCCGATGATGAGCAGGTCCACCCCGCTGCTGTCCAGGGCGTAGCCTTCTCGGGCGTGGAGCAGGGAGATGTCCAGAGCCTTGGCTCCGCGCAGGCCGATCTCTTCACTGGTGGTGAAAACGAGATCAAAGGGGAGATGGGGGAGGCCAGCCTCCGTGATGGCGCGGATGGCCTCGATGAGTATCGCTATCCCGGCCTTGTCGTCCCCGCCGAGGATAGTATCCCCACCGCTGGAGAATCGGGTGCCATTCCGTACGACCCGCACCCCTCTGCCGGGTTCCACCGTGTCCAGGTGGCAACTGAAAAAGATCGCTTCACCCGGGAGATTGCCGGAGAAATGGATAATTAGGTTGTTGGCATCAGAGCCGGTTTCCGTGGCTGAATCGTCCTCGACGATAATCGCGTCGGGATATTCTTGTGCGAAGAGGTCCTTGAGAAATCGGGCCAATTGCGCTTCTTCGCCCGAGGGGCTGTCGATGCCGCACATGGTGGTGAATATCCGAGCAAGGCGGTCATTGTTTATATTCATACCTGTACCTCTGATTATGTATTGCGGGAGCGAAGAAAATGGCATATATAGTAATTATTCTTAATAATAAAAATGCCGAGAGCGCGAAGAGGGCGGATTATCTTTCAGGAAGAGAATAATGTACCTGCCGCGACCCGGCGAGGAAATTATTGCGGAACCCCGCGGACGGGGCGTTATTGTTCGGTTCATAGGGAAAACGGTTCGGATTACGGCAATTGGCAAGACGAACGGCTCGGCTTGCCCAACAATAATCGGTCACTCACGAAGAGGAGGCAACACAATGGCGGTATTCAAATGTGAAAAATGCGGGGCAACCAAAGAGACCAGGTGCAAACCCAAAAAATGCGCGGATTGCGGCGGCAGCGAGTGCATGGTCAAGAAAGAGGAGAAATCCTCGGGTTGCGGGTGTGGCTGCAAGGCCAAAAAATAACCTTCCCGCAAGGATGGTTTCAAAAAAGGCTTCCGCTGCAAGGCGGAGGCCTTTTTTGTTTTCAGGCCGGCGCGCTGAGGCGGGAAGTGCAAACGGCCATTGCGGGAAACCGCGCCCTTGGATAGGATAAAAAGAAGCGACATGAGTTGCGAGCCAAGAGCAGGGCAGATCAACCGGCCAGGCAAGAGGGGGCAGAGATGGACGAAGCAGGCACGCAGGCGACCCACACCATCGTTTTTGAGCCCAGTGGCCGCAAGGTGCAGGCTGGTCCCGGCATGTCGATTATCAAGGCGGCCCGGGAGGCAGGCATCCACATCAATGCCTCCTGTGGCGGCAGCGGGGTGTGCGGCAAATGCAAGGTTATCATTGAAAAGGGCGAGGTGGACGGGGGGCTGAGCGAGAAATTCAGCCTCCAGGAGAAAGAAACCGGCTACCGCCAAGCCTGCACCGCGACAATTACCGGCGATGCCGTCATCCGGGTGCCAGAATCCTCGGGCCTAAAAAGCGGGGGGTTGGGAACCGCCGTGCCGCTCAGGCATCGCGCCCGGATGCATGTGTACGACATCGAGGAACTCCGGGAGCAAGGTATTTTTGTGCCGCCGGTGGTGAAGCTCTGTCTGGAAATTCCTCCGCCAACCGCAGCGGACAACATGGCCGATGCCGGCCGGGTTATCCATCTGCTCAGCAGTCAGTACAATGAGCATCGGGTGGTCTTCAATCTTGCCGTATTGCGGATGCTGCGCAAGGCCCTGCGGGAAGACAATTTCCGGATCACCGTTACCTGCGCCCGGCCGGTGAATGTTTCGGGCAAATCCTATCTCACCAACATCCAGGGCGGCGACTGGACCCACCGCAGCTTTGGCCTGGCCTTTGACATCGGCACCACCTCGGTCTACGGGGTGCTGGTTGATCTCAACTCCGGCAAGGTTCTGGCCCGGGCCGGGGAATATAACGGCCAACTTGGCTACGGCGAGGATGTGATCTCCCGGATCATCTTTGCGGAGAAAAAGGAAGGGCTGGCCACCATGCAGGGATTGGTGGTGGGGACCATCAACAGTATCCTCGACACCTTGCTCTCCACGGCCAGGCCAGGGGATAACGGGGAAAAGGGCAGCATCAGCCGGGAGGAGATAACCTCCATCACCCTGGCGGGCAATACCATCATGACCCATCTGCTTCTCGGGCTGGAGCCGGACAATATCCGCCGCGCCCCCTATGTGCCGGTCACCACCTTTCTGCCGCCCATCCGGGCCACCGATCTGGCCATTCATCTGCCGCACTCCGCCGTGGCCCTGGTCTACCCGTCCATCTCCAGCTATGTGGGGGGCGATATCGTGGCCGGGGTCATGGGCTCGGGCATGTACCGCACCGAGCTGGTCACCCTGTATATCGACATCGGCACCAACGCGGAGATTGTGGTGGGCAACCGGGAATGGCTGGTGTGCGCGGCCTGCTCCGCCGGTCCGGCCTTTGAAGGCGGCGGCATCACCCACGGGATGCGGGCGGCCATTGGCGCCATCGAGGATTTCAGCATCAACCCCCAGACCCTTGAGCCGATGAATATCACCCTGGGCAACAAGCCGCCGGTGGGGATCTGCGGCTCTGGCTTGCTGGCCATCATCGCCACCCTGTTCGAGCAGGGGGTGGTGGACAGAAGCGGCAAATTCCGCCGGGATCTCGGTACGGACCGGATCCGGGAAGGGCGCAGCGGCCATGAGTATGTCCTGGTCTGGAAGGAAGAGGCGGGCGCGGAGCACGATATCGTCATCAGCGAGGTGGATATCGAAAACTTCATCCGGGCCAAGGCGGCGATCTATGCGGGGATCACCACCCTGGTGGAGCAGGTGGGGCTGGCCATCACCGATATCGAGCAGGTTATCCTGGCAGGCGCTTTTGGCAGCTATATCGATTTGGATTCGGCCATGACCGTGGGGCTGTTGCCGCAGGTGGACGCCGACCGGGTGCTCTAT
>JBAYUD010000055.1:0-19783 GCA_041675265.1 Desulfurivibrionaceae bacterium
GAAACCAAGATGCTCCACTGGCCGGACAGCATGTTTTCCTACATCCCCGAGGACAAGCTGCTCATCTCCAGCGACGCCTTCGGGCATCACTGGGCCACCTCGGAGCGGTTCGACGACGAGGTGGACCCCCATGAACTCATGGTGCATGCCTCCAAATATTATGCCAACATCCTGATGATCTTCTCGCCCATCGTCCAGAAGCTGCTCGCCCAGGTCAAGGAGATGGGGCTCGAAATCGAGATGATCGCCCCGGACCATGGCGTGATCTGGCGCACCTCGCCGCGGGCCATCATCGAGGCCTACGACCGCTGGAGCCGTGGCGAAACAAAGAACAAGGCGGTCATCATCTACGACACCATGTGGCACAGCACCGAGAAGATGGCCAAGAGCGTGATGAACAGCCTGCTCCAGGCCGGGATCACCAACGTGAAGATGCTGCATGTCCGTAAAAATCACCGCAGCGACATCATCACCGAGGTCTTGGACGCACGCGCCATCTTCCTCGGCTCGCCGACCCTGAACAACAACATCATGCCGGCCATGGCCGACATCATCACCTACATGAAGGGGCTGCGCCCGAAAGACAAGATCGGCGCGGCCTTCGGCTCGTTCGGCTGGAGCGGCGAGGCGGTAAAACACCTCACCGGGCACATGACGGACATGGGCTTTGAGATCGTCGGCGAGGGGGTCAAGATAAAGAACGTCCCCTCCCACGACACGCTCAAGGCTTGCTCGGAACTGGGCAGTGCCGTGGCCGAGGCGATGCGGAAATAGTTCCTCCCGCCCCTGCCGGTCCTTGAAAAACGGGCAGGGGCTCTTCCCTGGACAGGGATTGACCATGGCAGGCCAGAGAAACCTCAAAAAAACCATCCTCACCCTGCTTGCCACCCCGGACATCGACCGGATCCTCGCGGAGCTGGCAACACACCCGCCCGAAGCGCTGCTCAACGCCCTGTTTTCCGGAATCTGCCACGCGGACCAACACACCCGCTGGCACGCAATCACCGCCATGGGGAGCACCGTGGCCCGCCTTGCCGAACAAGACATGGAAGCGGCCCGAGTGGTCATGCGCCGCTTCATGTGGAGCCTCAACGACGAATCCGGCGGCATCGGCTGGGGCGCGCCCGAGGCCATGGCCGAGTGTCTTGCCTCCCACGCCGGGCTCGCCGGGGAATACACCAATATCCTGGTCTCCTTCATGCGGGAGGACGGTTTTTACCTCGAACTCCCCCCCCTCCAGCGCGGCCTCATGTGGGGAATTGGCCGGTTGGCCCAGGTCCGTCCGCAACTGCTCCGCGCCTGGCAGGCCCCCCTCTACCTTCTGCCCTACCTCGACTCGGAAGACCCCGTGGACCGGGCCTTGGCCGCCCGTGCCTTGGGACAGCTCAGGGTTGTCGAGGCGGCGGCAAAAATCAACCAATGGTCCGGCGACACCACGGAATTTACCCTGTATGCCGGTCTCCGCCTGACCACGGTCACCGTTGGCCAACTTGCCCGCGAAGCCCTTGCCGCTCTCGCCTCCGTTCCAGCCTGACCGCGCCTCACCCCCCCGTCATTGCCCGCCACCCTATCCGTCCATTGCTTTCCCTGCCGCGAGATGTTATATTTGCCGCCGTCTTGCCTCATCTACATGATTTCATAGATTTTTCTTACAAAACGCAAAGCGCGGCCTCATGGGAAAGGAATTTCGTGGCACAAGACGCCAGTGCGGTAAAAAATCAAAAACTCACGGAGATTTTCGCCAAGATGAACCTGGGCGAACTCCCAGCCATCTCCGGGCACGTCAATGAAATCCTGCAGATAACCCTCAACAGGCGCGCCTCCGTCACTGCGGTTTCCGGCGTTATCCTGAAGGATTATTCGCTCACCAACAAGGTTCTCCAGGTTGCCAACTCGGCCTATTATATTCGCGGGGCGCGCATTTCCACCATTGAGCGGGCCGCGGGCGCCCTGGGTCTCGATGTCATCCGGGAGCTTGCCGTTTCCATCAGCCTCATCGAGGAGTTCATCCGGTCCGGCGGCGACCGGGACGGCCTGAGCAAACAACTGGCGATCTCCCTGCTCAGCGCCAACCTCGGCAAACTTCTGGTCCAGAAATACAAGATTCCGGTCTCGCCGGAAGAGGCTTACATCTGTGCACTTTTGCACGATCTGGGCCGCATTATCATGACCATTTATTTCCCGGATGTGTACCGGCGCATCGAGGCGGGCACAACCAGCGGCAGCTCCGAGGAAGCCATGTGCCGCCTGATGTTCAAGCAGCTCACCTTCAATGAGATCGGCGAGGAAATCGCCCGCTTCTGGAACTTTTCCGACACCATCATCGCCTGCATGGACCCCAGCCCCCCGGAGGTGGAATCCCTGGTCGACGAGCTGCATCTCCTGCAAAATCTTGCTGTTTTTTCCAACCTGTTCATCCGGGCCGTGTGCGACAAGAGGCCTCCCCATATCATGGCCAGGCGATTCAAAAACCTCTTTCCCATCAAGGTGCTCCCTGTTCTCGAGATGAGCCTTTCCCTGGCGGACACGGTGGGCAGCGTCTCCGGGGTTGTCCGCTACGGCATCACCAAGCTCAAGTTCAGAAGCAAATGCATCGCCACCGCTCATAAATACCAGAAAAAAGCCGCTGCCTGATCCCACCCCCCCATCAGCAAGACAAACAGCCCAAGCGCCCCACTCTTTTTTCCGCAACCGCTCCGTATTTTTTCTTGACAGCCATGGCCTTCATCTTATATAAGACTAAAAATATCTTATTTATCTTACTTAACACGGGTTGCCCCATGAGACTTACACGCGCCGGTGAATATGGCATACGCTGCGTTCTGCACCTTGCCAGGCATGGCAAGGGAACGCTGGTCAGCAGGAAGGAGATCGCCGCCCAAACGGAGGTTCCGCCGGATTTTCTCGCCAAGATCGCCCAGCAGCTTTCCCGGGCCGGGATCATCGAGATCCTCCAGGGGGCCAACGGCGGCTACCGTCTGCTCAAGGACGCGGCGGACATCACCCTGCTTTCGGTCATCGAGGCGGTGATCGGCGAGATCTCGCTGAACGACTGCGTGAGCCGCCCGGAATCCTGCCATAACAGCGGGATCTGCGCCATCCACCGGGTCTGGGAAAAGGCCAACCAACAACTCCGGGACACCCTGCGGGAAACCAATTTCGCCGCCATGGCGGCGGAAGAGGCCTGCTGTCTGACCAAAATCCCCACCTTCGGCTGCGGGAACTGTACCCCCGGTAAAAAATAATTTGACCATGAACAACGCATCCATATACAACAAAGAGAATACAGGAGTGTTTCCATCCGAAAAGGAGAAGACGCCCGTGGCCGCTCTGTCCAAACAGCTGTACTGCTTGTATCGCGACGGATTCCGTTCCATGGTGGTGGGCCGCACCCTGTGGAAGATCATCCTTCTGAAGCTGTTCATCATGTTTGCCGTTCTCAAGCTGTTTTTCTTTCCCGATTACCTTGCAACCAATTTCAACACCGAGCAGGAACGGGCCAACCACGTGCTGGAGAATCTGACCAGCACCGCGCCATCCCGTTGATATTCGTATAACCACTGGCTGTTTTCTTATCCCTTTAATCTTGGCGGATACATGCTTTCCGCCAACACACACAAGGAGGTTGTTGTGGGAGACCAAATTCTGACCACGGTGGATTGGGCCCGGGCGCAATTCGCCCTGACCGCCATGTATCACTGGATTTTCGTGCCGCTGACCCTGGGGTTGTCCTTTCTTGTCGCCTTTTTTGAGTCCATCTACGTCAAAACCGGCAACGAGGAGTGGAAAAAACTGACCAGGTTCTGGATGACCCTCTTCGGCGTCAACTTCGCCATCGGGGTGGCCACCGGCATCATCCTGGAGTTCGAGTTCGGCACCAACTGGTCCAACTACTCCTGGATGGTGGGCGACATCTTCGGCGCGCCCCTGGCCATCGAGGGCATCTTCGCCTTCTTTATCGAGGCCACCTTCTTTGCCGTGATGTTCTTCGGCTGGCAGCGGGTAGGGAAGGGGTTCCATCTCTTTTCCACCTGGATGGTGGCCGTGGGCTCAAACCTCTCGGCGGTATGGATTCTCGTGGCCAACGGCTGGATGCAGTTTCCCACCGGCATGGCCTTCAATCCCGACAAGGCCCGGTTTGAAATGCAGAATTTCTGGGATGTCGCCCTCTCCCCGGTGGCGGTGCACAAGTTCACCCACACCACCAGCTCGGCCTTTCTGCTCGCCTCCCTCTTTGTCGTGGGCATCTCGGCCCTCTTCCTTTTGCAGGAGCGGCACCAGAAAATGGCCAAGCGCAGCATGGTGGTGGCCGCGGTCTTCGGCTTCATCGCCTCCGTCTTTGTCGGCCTTACCGGCGACGAGGCCGCCTTCAACGTGGCCCACCGGCAGCCCATGAAACTGGCGGCCATGGAAGGGCTGTACGTGGGGCAGGAAAAGGCCCCCATCGTCGCCATGGGCATCATCAACTCCAGCAAGAAGCCGGGCGACGATCTGCCCGCCTTCTACCAGGAGGTGAAAATCCCCGGCCTGCTTTCGCTTCTGGCCAACCGTGACCCCAACAGCTTTGTTCCGGGGATCAACGATCTGGTCTTCGGCAATGCCGAGCGCAATATCATCGGCGCCGAGCAGCGGATGGTCACCGGCAAGATCGCCCTGGCCGAGCTGGCCCGCTACAAGTATGCCAAGGAAAAAGGCGATGAGGCCGAGGCTGCCGCCGCCCTGGCCATTTTCGACCAGCACAAGGGGGATCTCGGCTACGGCTATCTGAACAACCCGGCCGAGGCCGCGCCGCCGGTGTCCACCACCTTCTACAGCTTCCATATCATGGTGGTGCTGGGCACCCTGTTCCCGGTGATCTTTCTGGCGGTGCTCTACTTCGCCTTCAAGGGCACCCTGGAGTATCAGCGCTGGCTCAACCTGGCCTGCTTCTTTTCCATCTTCCTGGGCTATGTGGCCCAGCAGGCCGGATGGATCGTGGCCGAGGTGGGCCGTCAGCCCTGGGCCATTCAGGGTCTGCTGCCGGTGGGCGTGGCCACCACCAACATCGCCGCAAGCAACGTGCAGACCACCTTTTTCATCTTTCTGACCCTGTTCACCGCCCTGTTGCTGGCGGAGATTCGCATTATGATGAAGCAAATCAAGATCGGACCGGAGGCATAAGACCATGATAGGAAACCTGGATCACTCAACTCTACAGCAACTCTGGTGGCTCATCGCCTCCGTGGTGGGGTCGCTCTTTCTCTTCCTGACCTTTGTGCAGGGCGGTCAGACCCTGATCTTCACCACGGCCTCCACCGAAGAGGAAAAATCCCTGATCATCAACGCCATGGGCCGCAAGTGGGAACTGACCTTCACCACCCTGGTCCTCTTCGGCGGCGCCCTGTTCGCGGCCTTCCCGCTCTTTTACGCCACCAGCTTCGGCGGAGCGTACTGGGTGTGGATGCTCATCCTCTTCACCTTCATCCTCCAGGCGGTGAGCTACGAATACCGCAAGAAACCCGACAATATCCTCGGCGCGCGGACCTTTGAGATCTTCATGTCCATCAACGGCAGCGTCGGCCTCCTGCTGATCGGCGCGGCGGTGGGCACCTTTTTCACCGGCTCCCGCTTCAGCCTGAACCTCTACAACTCCGTGACCTGGGGTACGCCCTACCACGGGCTGGAAGCGGCGCTCAACCCGTTCAACCTGGCCTTCGGCCTATTCCTGGTCTTCCTGGCCCGCGTTTTGGGCGCCATGTACATCGTCAGCCACATCGACCATGCACCCCTGGTCAAACGGGCTCGCAAGGCAACCTGGATCAACCTGCTCTGGGCTCTGCCCTTCCTGCTCACCATCCTCATCTCCCTGGTGACCATGGACGGCTTTGCGGTGAACCCCGCCACCGGCGAGGTCTTCATCGAAAAGGGCAAATACCTCCACAACCTGCTGGCCATGCCCGCGGTGCTGGCCCTCCTTTTGGGTGGCTTGGGCTCCGTGATCTATGGCGTGGCGGCCACGGGCTTTCTCGGCAAGAACAGCGGGATCTGGTTCGGCGGCATCGGCACCGTGCTGGTAGGGTTGGCGATCTTCTCGCTGGCCGGGTACAACAACACCGCGTTCTACCCGTCCCTGACCGACCTGCAATCGAGCCTCACCATCCATAACGCCTCAAGCAGCAAGTACACCCTCACGGCCATGAGCTATGTGGCCCTGGCGGTGCCCTTTGTCCTTGCCTATGTCGCCTATGTCTGGAAGCTGATGGATGCGAAACAACTGACCCTGACCGAACTTTCCGGCGAAGACGCCAAGGACATGTACTAACCGAAAAAGGAGCACACCATGAATGCAATTCTGCTTATCGGCTGGCTGCTGGTGCTGGTTGTCTCGTACCAGGGAGCCGTTATCGCCCTCAAGAAAACCGACCTGCTGTAGGCAACAGCGAACCTAGGCAGCACCTTGTACCTCTTAATACTCCCCTCCCCTTGCGGGAGGGGTTGGGGGTGGGGGTAGCAACAACCTGCCGATATAATGGCAACTTCCCCCCTCTCCCTAGCCCTCCCCCGCAAGGGGGGAGGGAATCAATGTGATGTCGATTAGAAAGTTACAAGGTACTGGCCCAAACCGGCGCGGGAGATCTCCCGCGCCGGTTTTTTTATGTGAATAGAGAGCGTCTGCGGTATTCGCCCGGCTCGACCATCTTGTTTGAAACACAAATATCTTGACGATCAAACAAGATATTTGTATCCTCCCCTCTCATTCCCCTTTGCCCTGCCGCCGCTGCGGATTGAGGGCAACATATTTTTTAACAGAGAGGCCCCCGATGCACACCCACTCCCTTGACACCTGGCAGCACCCCCACGATTTCGCCGTGATCCAGGAACACGGCGAAAAACGGACCCAACAGGTGCTGCTCATCACCGCCATCACCATGCTCTTCGAGATCGCTGCCGGCATAACCTACGGCTCCATGGCCTTGCTTGCCGACGGCTGGCACATGGGCACCCATGTCGCCGCCTTCCTGATCACGATCTTCGCCTACCGTTTTGCCAAAAAGCATGCAAACAATACGGCTTTTGCCTTTGGCACCGGCAAGGTCAGCGTTCTGGGCGGCTTTGCCAGCGCCATTGTCCTGATCATCGTCGCCCTGATCATGTTCGCCGAATCGGGCCGGCGCATCCTGACCCCGCAGCCGATCCATTTCAACGAGGCCATAGGCGTGGCAGTCCTGGGATTACTGGTCAATATTGCCTGCGCCTTTCTCCTGCAAGGCCACCATGACCACGACCATGGTCACGACGAAAATGGCCACCATCACCACCACCATGACCACAACCTCAAGTCCGCCTACCTGCACGTCCTGGCCGATGCCCTGACCTCGGTTCTGGCCATCGGCGCTCTACTCTTCGGCAAGTATCTCGGCTGGAACTGGCTTGACCCAGTAATGGGCATCGTCGGCGCGCTGGTGATCTGCCGCTGGGCCTATGGCTTGGTGCGGGAAACAGGCGGAATCCTGCTGGACGGCAGCATCAGCGCCAAGGAGCTCGCCGCCATCAAAGAAAAAATCGAGGGCACGCTGGACAACCGGATTGCGGACATGCATGTCTGGAAGGTCGGTCCGGCCCATTACGCGGCCATCATCTCCATTGTCACCCATTATCCACAACAGATCGGCTATTACCGGGAACTGCTGCGTGATTTCACCGCTCTTTCCCACCTCACCGTTGAAGTTCACCCCTGCGAGGGCGAGTCATGAGCGCCCCCATAACCGCGACAGAAAAAATTTCCCACCAGCTCGTTGAATTGTACGAGAAGCTTTCCTCCTGGGAGCAGGACGTTGTGAAAAGCTCCGGACTCTCCCCTGCCCAGATGCACACCACCGAAATCGTCGGCCACGAACCCCCCGATGCCCCGCTGCGCATGAAGGAGCTGGCCAAGAAGATGGGGGTAACCACCGGCACCCTCACCGTCATGATCGACAGGCTGGAGCAACAGGGGGTGCTCAAAAGAACCCCCCACGAAACGGACCGCCGTTCCTACCTGATTGCGCTGACGGAAAAGGGGCAGAACCTTTTTACCGAACACCACCAATACCACCTGCGCCTCACCGAAGAGATCACCGCCACCCTCTCCCCGGAGGAACAGGCGCTGTTCAGCGCGGTGCTGGGAAAGATCATCGGCCAGATGTGAAAAGGGCGGATTCGAGCGGGATTTGGGCTTGTTTTTCTTTTGACTTTCCATATCCTATCAAATAGGATCGCTACAAGTGGAAATCGACCGGCGAAAACGCAATAAGCGGACAGAAAGCGGGCTCGTTTTCCATATTTCAATCTTAATATAAGAATAAGCCTAACTTCCGTCCACCTATAGGCGGTGATATGCCGGACAAGATTCCGCTTATTGCACTGTTAACTTTGCAGGAAAGATGAATACCATTGTCAATCCCCTTAGCGCCCAACTATCTGAACTAGAAACCGAAATCCCGGATCGAAATGTCTGGCTTCTATTCAAAGTCGGGGCACATGAGCATATGGCTGCTATGCAACGAGGATTGCTATACATGAATAGCGTAACGTATTTTGCCCGATTCGAGGAAGAGGAACCTGATGCGTTACGCGGTGATCCTGAAGAGCCCTTGCTGGCTCGCATACGTTGCGGCACACAAGGCAAATGTTATCATCAAGTAATTTTGCAAATCGGAGAAGGTGAGGAAACTAAGGCCGTTGATGTCAGCGAGAACGCAACATTGACCGCCATCGTCCCGTCTCCAGAAAACGTGATGATGTTTTGCTTTTCTGCTTTAGCAGACGATGAGAGTGGGAAAATCCCTGGAGAGGCTAACGGAGAGTTGCGACTTGACGCGCGCCTCCTAGAGTTCGGAACACATATCGTTATAATTAGAGATCCTCGGGCGCTCTCACATCGAATAAATCTAGCAATACAGCAGCATCCCAATCTGTATAGTTCAAAATATTTTCAAGGCGGATTCGGACGCGTTAAATACGTTGATGCAACTGGCGGCCCCGAAACACTCGGACTCTTCCGTAAAGCTAGGAAATACGGATGGCAGCAAGAGTTTAGGTTTATTCTTGGTGCTCACCCGCAGTCGCTGAATAGCTCCGGGGCGCTCGAGCTAGAGATCGGTGACATATCAGATATTACGCAACTAATACCTTTGGAATCATTCCTTCGTACCCCTATTAATCTAACGAGGCGGCGAGTTAGGAAAATTGGTGACCAATATATCGAAGCAAAAAGCTAACAAGGGGCGAACTCGGGGACAGACCACGTTTTGACCTTCCCCCGGAATTGTGGACAGTCCGAAAAGCTGCTACAACAGCACCAGGAGGGCTGTCATGGTTTCAAAGAGAAGACGTTTTACCCGTGAGTTTAAGATCGAGACGGTTCGTTTGCTGACCGGCAGCGATCAATCCGTTACCGGGGTGGCAGATGACCTAGTGGAACTCAAAGGGGTCAGGCTTGACATTTTGACTCTCAAGACGCAAATGTCAAGCCTGACTCATTTCTCCTCGCCATTCCCTTTCTCCCTGCATCAAAACCGTCGATGGCAAGACCATGCGGCAACGGCTGATGGAGTTGCCCGGCCCCTAGCCGAAAAAACGGAAGGCCACAAAATAGTGATGACAATAGGCACACACCGAGGTATGATTTTTCCATGAAGACATTTCGATGGAATCATGAAAAAAACGAACAACTCAAGGGTGAACGAGAAGTTTCCTTCGAAGAGATTGTGCTTGCCCTGGAAGGAGACGGCCTCCTTGACATCTTGCAACACCCCAACGAATCTAAATATCCAAATCAACGTATCCTTGTTGTGGAGTTGGATGGTTATATTTATCTCGTTCCATTTGTAGAAGAGGCTGATTACTACTTTTTGAAAACAATTATTCCCAGCCGCAAGGCAACCAGAGATTATTTGGCAGGAGGCGATAGAAATGAAAAAACTCGATGAGTTTGAAAAAGATATTTTAGGCGCCTATGAAAAAGGCGATCTGATATCAACAAAACCATCCGCGAAGGAAAAAGAAAAATACAAGGCTGCCGCGCAGGCCACCTTTCTGAAAGACCGCCGTGTAAATATTCGTCTATCTTCCCCGGATTTAATGGACATACAGGCACGGGCACTGGAGGATGGTGTTCCATATCAAACCCTCATTGCCAGCATTCTCCATAAATATGTCAGTGGAAGATTAGTCGAAACCCCTTCACGTCTCACTACGCGCTCCGCCGGTCGGAGAGTCTCGAAGTCAGGTCTTGAAAAATAAGTTTTTCGCACCCTTTTGTCCCCCTCAACCCGCCTCCTGCCGATCTCCACGCCCGATCAAAAAAATGCCGTAGGTGGCCCGCAGATTGGGGAGAAAGCGGACAATATTCCCGGTTTCCTGCTGCCGGTGGGTGTTGATCGCCACCTCCTTGAGGATGGCGATCTCCTTTTCCCTGGCAAAGTTGCGGAAATCCCGGAGGGTGATCACCCGGATGTTGGGGGTGTTGTACCATTCGTAGGGCAGCTCCGTGCTTTTCGGGGCATAGCCCGCGAACACGAGCTGCAAGCGGATCCGCCAGTAGCTAAAATTGGGGAAGCTGACAATGACCTTCTTGCCGATGGCAAGCAGGGTGTCGATGAGGGCACCCGGTTCGTAGACCTGTTGCAGGGTCTGGCTGATGACGATGTAGTCGAAGCTGTTGGGCGGATAATCCGCGACCTCCAGATTGAAATCCCCCTGGAGCACGGAAATCCCCTTGCCGATGCAGACGGCCACCTCGGCCTCGTCCTTCTCGATGCCGGTGGCCTTCACCCCTTTCTGCTCCTTGAGATACTGGAGCAGATCCCCTTCCCCGCAGCCCAGATCAAGCACCCGCGAACCCGGCTCGATCCAGGAGGCGATGATCTTCAGATCAAAACGCATGCTTTTCCCCTCCCCCAGACCCCTCCCGGCAGATCCTGGCAAGAAACGCCCCCACCAGGGCGTGCAGCCTTTCGCTGGGCAACAAAAAGGCGTCGTGGCCCCAGTCCGACTGGATCTCGCAGAAACTCACATCAAATCCGTTGCGCTTGAGGAGTTGCACCAGGGCGCGTGATTGCTCGGTGGGGTAGAGCCAGTCCGAGGTGAAGGCCACTACCAGGAAGCTGATGGCGGCGCCCTTGAACGCTCCCGGAGAGCCGGCCGCATAATCGTCCAGGTCGAAATAATCCGCAGCCTTGGTCAGGTAGAGAAAGGAGTTGGCGTCAAAGCGCTCGACAAACTTGTTGCCCTGGTAGCGCAGGTAGCTCTCCACCTCGAAACCGGCGTCGAAATGGAAGGCAAGGGCATCCCTGCTTTTGAGCTGCCTGCCGAACTTCCGGCGCATGGATTCGTTGGAAAGATAGGTGATGTGGCCGATCATCCGGGCCACGGCCAGGCCGAGGTCGGGCTTGGGTCCGCCGTAATAATCGCCCCCTTGCCAATGGGGATCGGCCATGATCGCCTGCCTGGCCACCTCGTTGAAGGCTATGGACTGGGCCGAATGCCGGGGCGTGGTGGCCAGGGGAATCGCCGCCCGCACCATCTCCGGATAGCGGGCGCACCAGGCCAGAACCTGCATGCCGCCCACCGAGCCGCCCACCACCGCAAGCAAACGGGAGATGCCGAGATGATCGACCAGCGCCTTTTGCGCCGTCACCATGTCGCCGATGGTGACTAGGGGAAACGTGACCCCATAGGGCTTGCCGGTGGCCGGATTGATCGAGGAAGGACCGGTGGAGCCCATGCAGCCGCCCAGCACGTTGGCGCAGATGACGAAATAGCGCTCCGTGTCGATGGCCTTGCCCGGTCCGACCATGATATCCCACCAGCCGGGCTTGGCATCCTCTTGGGTGTAACAGCCCGCCACATGGGAATCCCCGGTGAGCGCGTGGACCACCAGGATGGCGTTGTCCTTGTCCGGGGCCAGGGTACCGAGGGTTTCGTAGGCAAGGGTCACCGGACCCAACCGTTCGCCGCTTTCAAGCACCAGCTCGTGGGGCGGCTCCCCAAAGGTGAAAAACCGCTTTTCTACCAGATTGAGGCAGGTGGTGGTCATGGCCTAGATCTTTGCCAGGGCCTGGGCAAGATCGTCCACGATATCCTCCACCGCCTCGATCCCCACGGAGAGCCGCACCAGATCCGGGGTAATGGAGAGGTTTTCCTTGGTCTCCCCGGCAAAGGAGAGGTACTGGCTGGAATAGGGATGGATCACCAGGCTCTTGCAGTCGCCGATGTTGGCCAGATGATAGACCAGCTTCAGATTGTTGATGAAGCGAAAACAGGCCGCCTGATCCGCCAGGCCGAAGGTCAGCATGCCGCCAAAACCCAAACCGCCGAACTGTTTTTGCGCCACCTTGTGCTGGGGATGGTCGGCAAGGCCGGGGTAATTCACCCATCGCACCTCGGGCCGCGAGGCGAGAAAGGTGGCGACCTGGGCGGCGTTGGTCAGATGGCGCTCCATCCGCAGGGCCAGGGTGTCCAGGCCCAGCATGGTCAGATAGGCATGGAGCGGCGCCGCCGTGGTGCCGAAATTGATGTGCAGCTCCCGCCAGACCCGGTCCAGGTAGGCAAGCTCGCCTTTGCGCTCGACGAATGGGGCGAAATCGGCAAAGCGCTCGCTGCTCCAATCGAACTGCGCCCCGTCGATAACCACTCCGCCCGCCGCATCGCCATGGCCGCTGAGGTACTTGGTGGTGGAGTGGATGACGATGTCCGCGCCCAGCTCCAGGGGGCGGCACAGGTACGGGGTGGCCAGGGTATTGTCCACCACCAGGGGCAGGCCGTGGCTGTGGGCGAGCTGCGCGGCCCGGGCCAGGTCCGGCACATCCATCTTCGGGTTGCCGACGGTTTCAAGATAGAGGAAGCGGGTTTTCTCGTTGATCGCCGCCTCGATGGCCGCAAGATCGGTGGACTCGACAAAGCGGGCCGTGATCCCATACTTCTTGAAGACATTGGCAAAGAGAACATAGGTGGACATGAAGAGCGAGTTGCCGCAGACAAACTCGTCCCCGGCCCGCAGCAGGGCCAGGCAGCCGTTGGTGATCGCCGCCATGCCCGAGGCCATGAACACCGCGCCGCGCCCGCCTTCCAGGTCGGCCAGCTTCTGCTCCAGCACCCGGTTGGTGGGGTTGGTGAGCCGCGCGTAGATATGGTCGGTGGTCCTCCCGCCAAAGGTATCGCTCAGGTTTTCCGCCGTCTCGTGGCAATGGGCCGCGGTCTGAAAAATAGGGGGCAGGGTGGCGCCCTGCCACTCCCCCGGGGTCAGGGCGGCATGAATCACCCGGGTATGAAAATGCATTTTTCTTTCAGATTCCATGACGTTTCTCCGGTTCTGTTCGTAAACGGGGGCGAGCAGCTGTTTGCCGGGGCCTTTCCAGCCCCATCTCCCGAACAAAGTACCACATTGTGGCAGCTTCCCGGTAGAGAAAAAGCCCACCACCGTTCACTTTTCATTTTTCACTCTTCCCGAGTGAACTCCGCCAATTGCTCGACCAGTTCGGCATGGATCCTGCCATTGCTCGCCACCAGCTCCGGAACATAGGGGGTATACCCTTTGCCGCTGTAGGTGGTCAACCTCCCCCCGGCCTCGCTCACCAGCAGCATCCCGGCGGCGGTGTCCCAGGGCTTGAGATTGATCTCCCAGAAGCCGTCGGTTCGGCCGCAGGCCAGATAGGCGAGATCAATGGCCGCGGCTCCGACCCGCCGCACCCCCTGGCAACGCGTCACCAGCCGGGTGAGGGCCGCCATCACCCCCCCGGCCTCCTGCTCGATGGCATAGGGAAAGCCCGTGGCCAGAAGGGATTTCCGCAAGACTGACGCCTCGGAAACCTGCATGCGGTGCCCATTGAGCCAGGCGCCGCTTCCTTGGCAGGCGCAGAAAAGCTCATCCTGCATGGGCGCGTACACCACGCCGGCCTTGCTGGTTGCGCCCTCGGCATAGGCGATGGACACGGCAAAAAACGGGAAGTCGTGGGCAAAATTGGTGGTGCCGTCCAGAGGATCGATGACCCAGACCGGGCCCTGGGGCAGGGTTTCATAGGAGGAGTGCGACTCTTCCGCCAAAAAACCGATGCCGGGGCCTGCTTTCCGCAGGATGGCAAGCACGGTCTGTTCCGCGGCCACGTCCGCCTCGGTGACCAGATCGATGGCCCCCTTGTGGGTAATGCGGTGGGGCTTGTCGTACAAATCGCGCAAGACGCTGCCCCCGGCAAGGGCAGCCCTTGCCGCCGTCCGCAAAATCCCGCCCAGGGCCGGATCCTTGCAACCCGCGACACACCGGGCAATTCTTTCATCCTCTTTTTCGCTTAAAATCCCAGCCATTTTTTTCCTCGAAATCAGTATGGTTCGCTTCGTAAAAAGCCATTTTTACCGCAATCCTCTTTGCAGGATCAACCGACTTGCGATACACTACAAAAAAATCAGCCGGAGGCAATGCCGCCGGCGCGAGAACCCGCTTTTTTCCCGAGGCAACAGATCCCTTCCGTGTCTTCCCCAGCGAATAAATGGCCCACCTTCCTCATCGTGGCCACCGGCGTTTTCATGTCCACCCTGGACAGCAGCATGGTGAACATCGCCCTACCATTCATCATGAAGGATTTCCACAGCTCGCTCAGCGACACCCAGTGGGTGGTGATGGTCTATCTGCTCACCATCACGGCCTCCCTGCTCTTCTGGGGCCATCTTTCCGACCGGCTGGGCAGAGGCAGGATATACACCTCGGGGTTGTTGACCTTCGGCCTGGGCTCCCTGGCCTGCGCCTATGCCCCGACCCTGCCCTTCCTCATTGCCGCCAGATTCTGCCAGGCCCTGGGCGGTGCGATGATGATGGCCGCGGGCCCCGCGATCATCAAGGAAACCTTCCCCAAGGAACAGCTGGGCCGCGGCCTGGGACTGATCGGCATGGCCGTTTCCCTGGGGCTGATGAGCGGCCCCAGCCTGGGGGGATTTTTGCTCGAACTTGCCTCCTGGCGCGTTCTCTTCTTTATCACGGTCCCCTTGGGGCTGGGCTTCGCCTTCCTCGCCATTCGGATCCTGCCCGGACCAAGCAAACATTACACCGGACCGCTGGACTGGCTGGGCAGCCTCACCTGGGCCACCGCCCTGGTTCTGCTTTGCCTGACCTTGACCCATGCCTCCTCACCCGGCTGGTCAGCCGCCCGGTTGCTCCTCACCGGCGCTGCCGGGGCGGGGGCCCTGGGCTGTTTTATCGGTATCGAAGCCCGATCGCCCCACCCGCTTCTGAGCATGCGGCTTTTCCGCAACCGCCATTTCAGCCTGGCCATAATCAGCGCCGTGCTTTCCTTCATGGTTCTTTTTGGCGTGATCCTGCTCACCCCGTTTCACCTCGACCGGGTTCTCGGGTTGCCGCCCTCGAAAATCGGCCTGGTCATGCTGGCCATTCCCTCCTCGATCCTGGTGGTCTCCCCCGTGGCAGGCTGGCTTTCCGATTATGTCGGGGCGCGATTCATCTCCACCCTGGGCTTGAGCATCTCCACCCTGGGAGCGATACTGCTCACCACGATTCAGGCCACAACCCCGCCGCTGGTTATTGCCGGACAGTTGATGCTGCTCGGCCTGGGCCAGGCCCTGTTTCTTTCGCCAAACAGCGCCTCGGTCCTGAGCCATGTCGAAGCCGGCAAGGCCGGAGCAGCCGCGGCCCTGCTGGCCACGGCGAGAAACCTGGGCATGCTCCTGGGCATCGCCCAGGCGGCGCTGATCTTTTCCCTGCTTTTCCGGGGAGTTACCAACGGCCTTGACCTGCGGGACTTCCGGCCGGAACATGCACCCTCTTTTCTGACCGCCCTGCATGGCGCCTTGCTGGGCGCGGCCCTTACCGGCTTGCTCGGCACCGCTGCCTCATGGTTCCGGGGCAACTCGGACCACCACCGCCAGGGAAAATAGCGCCCTTGCGCTCAGGCCGTCACATCAACGATCCTGACCTTGTCCAGCTGCGCCGCCGCTTCAATGGTGGCCTTCAACGATTCCAGCATGGACCCCTTGGCGACACGGCAGGAAAAATGGACCGTGTCGTAGCCGAGCTTGCCCAACAGCTCCTCAAGCTCACCGAGCTGAGGGGCCAGATGCCCGCGCACCGCCTCTGTGCCCACGACACATTCCCCTTGCAGGGTCTGCCCCTTGACCCGCAGCTGGATCTGCACCTCCCCCAACCGGCTCATCTCAAGAAAAAAAGAAAGGGTGTAGCCCCTCTCCTCGCCGGTTGCAGCCTGATCCTCATCGCGGTCCAGGGTGAAAAGCCACTGGCCAACCCCGGCGCCCATGGCAAAAAGGCAGGGGAACAGGAGGAACTGCGCCTGCTGCGGGGAGGCGGGCTGCCCATTGAGTTCTTTCTGTAACTCCAGAAGCAAGCCGAGCTTCTGCACGGCGGAACCGCTCGCCTTGCCGAGCACCCCGCCCCGATCCCCGGCCAGAAAGGCAATCAGCTGCTGGAGCTTGTCCGGCCTCGCCTGGCCCGTGATGTTCTCTTCCGCTGTTCCCCCGCTGCCCAACATGGCCAACAAACGGATGACCCTGTCCGGGTCCGCCTCCGGCCCCATGGCGGTATTGGCAAAATTCTGGAGAAACCCGGCCTGATCGGCCAAGCTCTTTTCCGCCTCCGAGAGAAAGGCGAGCCCGAGCAGGGTGCGCAATCCTTTGCCCATGGCGGCGGGATCGGCATAGTACTGACGCAAAAATTCCTGGGCCGCCCCTTTCTTGTCGGCCGCCCGCAGCCACAGCGGCTCGGTCTGTTGCACCTCAAGCCAGAGGGAGCTGCCCGGCTTAAGCGCCACCTCGCTCCGCGCCTCGACAAGCTGGCCGCCGATGTCGAGCAAGACCTTGCCGTCGGGGGTCAACCCTCGCACCTCGCCCCGAACCAGCTGTCCCTGCCCGAACAGCAGCGAGGCCGGCGGACCCGACCCGGCTCCGTCCTCACTCCGGCCAGAAGCCGGCAGCTCTATCCCCTTCAACACAAAGGGGGATCCGCCTATCTTCATCTCGTCTCAACCTCGTCTGCCTGATGCCGTAAGCCCCTGTTGCCTGCATACCTCGGGCGCAGCTCTTCCCAGAAACCGGACCAACCAATGAAAGTGCCTGCGAAACAGCTGCGGGAGTTACTGAAGAGGGAGAACAACCCGGACTTCCAGGCCGCCCCCCGGATGGGGCTTGAGAGAAAAACCGCCGCCATGGGCGCGGAGAATCCGCTCGACCAGGGTCAGCCCCATGCCGGTTCCGTATGTTTTCGTGGTGAAAAACGGATCCTTGGCCTTGTCCAGATAGGACTCGGGGATCCCTGGGCCGGTGTCGATGACCGAGACAACAACCTGCCCCTCGGCGACAGCCACGACAATGGTCAGCCTGCCCCCATCGGCCATGGCCTCCAACGCATTCTTGAACAGATGGAGAAACACCAGGCGGATCTGGTGCATATCCCCCTGGATCACCGGCTCCGGGTCGGGGCACTCCATCTCCCAGGTCACGCCGTGTTTCGCCATGCTCGACTGGAGCAGGAGCGCGGTTTTCCGGATCAGCACGCAGAGGGCAAGTTCCTCCTTGTGGATCTCGCCCTGGCCTACAAAGTCAAAAAGATCCTCCAGGGTGGACTCCACCCGCTCGGTTTCATGGATAATGACATTCAGGTATTTTACCCATTCGGCATCGACATTTTTCTTGCTCAGGATGCGGGAGACCCCGCCGATGGAGGTGATGGGATTTCTGATGGTGTGGACCAACTGGGCCGCCATATGGCCCAGAGCGGAATAGCGCTCCGCCTCGACCAGCAGATCCTTGCTCCGGTCGAGTTCCTGGTTCACCGCCTCCAGTTCGGCGATCTTGCGCTGCCGTTCGCTGTGCAACCGGCTCTGCTCGATGGCGAGGCTGGCCTGGCTGGCAAAAAGCTCCAGGGCGCTGGTATGACTGTCCTCAATGGGACGCCGGGTCACATAATTATCGGCAATGATCACCCCGAAGGAGCGGCCGGGAGAGTACAACGGCACCACGACAAAGGAATCCTCGTCGAGGATATTGATAAGTTCCCTGGGCACACCCAGGGCAGAAAACCGCTCCTCCGTCTCCCTGCGCTCAATGGGGATGCCTCCGTTGTTCCGCCTGTCGCCATTCTCGTTGCGCCGCTCCAGGGGCACGGGCACCCAACCGTTTTCCGGCGACACCCGGTAACTCCTCTTGCCCAGCACGGCGCGCATCAGGATGTTCTCCGTGTCCTCGGCCGGAATCACCAATCCCCTGGCAATGGCATTAACCGCGGCATCATGGGTCTTGCTGGTCTCCTTGAGGTTGTCGACGATCTCCAGAAAATTAAGCTCCCGCTCCTCGATCTCCCCCCAGACCCGCCCGGCCTCCTCCCTGGAACTCGGGCCGATGGCCATCCTCCCCCGCAAAAAACGGTTATCCTCGTCGAACAGAACCAGGAAGGCCCGGTTGAAACCCAACCCTTCCCGGGAGGTGATCCCCACCAGAACAGCGCGCAGGATCTGATCAAGTTCCACGGTGCTCAGATAGACGGTGTTCATCTTCACCGACAACTGATGCAGCAGCTGGATCCTGAAATGCGCCTCTTCCAGCTCTTCCTGGTACTTGCGGTTCTCAAAGACCAGCCGCCTCTTTTCCAGGGCCTTGCGCGCCACATGGAATATCTCTTCAAACCGCACCGGTTTGGAGAGGTAATCGGTGGCGCCCTTGCGCATGCAGTCCAGAGCCACTTGCAGATCGGCAATGCCGGTGAGCATGACCACGGCGGCATCGGGGTATTGCTCCACGACCCGGGGAAGGAGGGAAACGCCATCGGTATCCGGAAGGCCGATATCAAGAAGAACCAGGGCGACATTCCGGGAGGCCATTACCCGCAGAAGGTCTGTCGCCGAGGCGCATTCCGCCACGGGCAGGCCGTGCTCTTCAAAATAGATCCTGAGCGGCTCGCGGATTGCCGCGTCATCATCAACGATGGCGACAATCTCACCGTTCAGCAGCAGCTGCCCCAACGAGATGGAAACATGTTGGTGCAGCCCGGAAACCGCCTCGACCATAGAAACACCCTGCGGACACAATAAACTGACGCGCCTCGGCATGAGGCTTGGGGGCCATTGCAAAACAACCTTCCCCTGTGGAGCATTCCTTTCCGGCCCTTATGCCGTCCCGGTTCTTGGCTCTTTTGGGACGGCAACGGCCTACTTCAATGCTAGGACGACAGGCAAAGCACTGTCAAGGAAAATAACCTTTTCCTCCAACAGGCAAAAGGGATGCCGGACAAAAAAAATCGCATCCCCCGGAGTGCCCGAAGGATGCGATCTATCAGAGTCCATGCCGACCAGCGGCAGGTGGAATTACATCTCGACCATCAGCTTGCCGGTATCCTCGTTCCAGCTGGCGACCAGATACCAGAGGCACATGGCCAGCGCGATGATGGCCAAGGTGCCGCCGTAGCCAAAGGCGTCCGGCATGTAGACCCACTTGCCCAGCGGGCCGCTCGCCTCGGCGGTGCCCTCGGTCAGCCCCCACTGTTTGAAAAGCGGGTTCATGATGGCGTTGGTCACCCCAAAGAAGGGCACCACCAGCCAGAGCTTGATCTGACCCTCGCCCACCCGCCAGAGGGTGCCGGAGCCGCAGCCGCCGGCCAGCATGGCGCCGAGGCCGAAGATGAAACCGCCGAGCACGCCGCCAAGCCCGAAGGTGCCGCGCACATAGTGCACCGGCTCACGCAGGCCGGTGGCCTTGACCACCGCGATGCCGACGGCAAGCAGCAGAATGCTCACCATGACGCCCCGCGCCA
>JBAYUD010000056.1:0-19763 GCA_041675265.1 Desulfurivibrionaceae bacterium
CCTCCATTACCAGCGGTTCAAGCTGGAGCACAGCCTCATGGATTACGACGACCTGCTGGTGAACTGGCGGCGGATTCTGGAGGAGTTTCCCGAGGTGCATGCGGAGCTGGCCAGCCGTTTCAGTCACATCATGGTGGATGAGTACCAGGACACCAACCCCATCCAGGCGGCCATCGTTCGGCTCATGGCGGCCAAGCACAACAACGTCATGGTGGTGGGCGATGATTCCCAGTCCATCTACAGCTTCCGGGGTGCGGATTTCCGCAACATCATGGAGTTTCCCTCGCTGTTCCCCGACACCCGCCTGATCCGCTTGGAGGAGAACTACCGCTCCACCCAGAAGATCCTTGATCTGACCAACGCCATCATCGAAAAGGCCCAGGAGAAATACACCAAGACCCTGTTCACCAACATCACGGGCGGGGAAAAGCCCGTGGTCTATGGGGCCAGGGACGAGGCCACCCAGGCCCGTTATGTGGCGGAAAAGATCGTGGCCCTGCGGGAAGCTGGTGAGCCGTTGGATGAGATTGCGGTGTTGTTCCGTTCCGGCTTCCATTCCTACAAGCTGGAGCTGGAGCTGACCCACCGGCAGATCGAGTTTGACAAGCGCGGCGGCCTCAAGCTCAACGAGCTGGCCCACAACAAGGACGTCATCTCCTATTTGCGGGTGGTGGCCAACCCCCACGACCATCTTTCCTGGAACCGGCTTTTGTTGCAGCTCGACAAGGTGGGGCCCAAGACGGCCCAGAACATTTTGAGCCGGGTCAAGAGCGCGGATGACCCCCTGGCGGCGCTGAAGGAATACCCGGCTGGCAAAACCTGGAAAGAGGGTTTGACTGATTTGCTGGAGATGCTTGAGGCGCTCCGGCAGCCGGGCATGAGCATGGGCCAGATGTTCGAGCGGATCATGGATTATTACGAGCCGATCTTCGAGCGGCTCTACCACGACGATTATCCCCGCCGCCGTCGGGACCTGGACGAGTTGGGCCGGGTGATGGGCGGCTATGCCGACTTGCAGGCATTTTTGGACGACGCCTCCCTTGATCCGCCCCAGGCCGGGGCTATTGAGGATGACGGCGGCAAGCGTTTGGTGCTCTCCACCATTCATTCGGCCAAGGGTTTGGAGTGGGATACGGTCTTTATCATCAATCTGGCCGAGGGCCGCTTTCCTTCGGCCCAGGCCGTGCTGCCCGCGCACCGGGAAGAGGAGCGGAGATTGCTCTATGTGGCCGCGACCCGGGCTCGCAAGCAGTTGTATCTGGTCTACCCCCAGGAGGTTATGTCCTACGACTCCTCCGCGGCTGCGGGCGGGCCTTCCCCGTTTTTGCAGGAACTGCCCCACGCCCTGACCCAGGCCCCTGCTGCCCCGGCCTGGCAGCAACAATCCTCGAGCTATGCCATGGAGCAGGAAGATCGGCCCGATTACAGCATCCCGCCGCTGAGGTCCGCATATCCCCCAGGGCTTTCCACCCCGGCTACGGCTGCCCCGGCCCAGAACATCAAGCTCGGCAGCCGGGTGCGCCATCCGTTTTTCGGGGAGGGCGTGGTGGAAAAGGTGGTCAGCCCGAAATCGGTGGAGGTTCTCTTTGCCCGGCATGGGAGAAAGACTCTTCATCTTGACTATGCCAAGCTGGAGTTGGTGCAATAATGAATTACCAAGAGGCTTGGGGTTTTCTCGATAACCTGCAATTTTTCAAGATCAAGCTGGGCCTTGAGAGCATGAGCCAGTTCCTCGATTCGGTGGGCAACCCGCACCGGGGGGTGCGGTTCGTGCATGTGGCCGGCACCAACGGCAAGGGCTCCGTTTCCACCACCCTGCGGACCATCCTGACCAAGGCGGGCTACAAGGTGGGGCTCTACACCTCGCCGCACCTGAGCTGCGTTCGGGAGCGGTTTCGCATCGATGAGAGGTTCATCTCCGAAGAGGCCTTCGCACGCCAGACCAGCGTGATCCGTGAGGCGCTGGGGGAGCGGCAGATTACCTATTTCGAGTTCGCCACGGCCCTGGCCCTGCTCTGGTTTGCCGAGGAGCAGGTGGATGTGGCCATTCTGGAGGTGGGCATGGGGGGCAGGTTGGATGCCACCAACGTGATCACCCCGTTGGTCTCCGTGATCACCAATGTCAGCATGGATCATGAGCAGTACCTGGGCAACACCCTGGCTGCGGTGGCTTTTGAAAAGGCCGGGGTCATCAAGCCCGGTGTTCCCGTGGTTGCCGGGTTGGCAGCGGACGAAAGCCAAGCGGTGGTGGCGCAGGTGTGCCAAGAGCGGCAAGCCCCCCTGTTTCTGCTGGGGAGGGAGTTTGATGCGATCCGTGGCCCGGAGGGAAGCTGGGAGTATCGAGGCATCGACCATGGCCACTCCCTTGCCAGTCTCCAGTGCCGCTTGAAGGGCGGCTACCAGATCGGCAACGCTGCCCTGGCCCTGGCCGCCCTGGAAACCATCGCCGCCACCTTGCCGGTGAACGGCGAGACGATCCGGCAGGGGCTGCTTTCCGTAACCTGGCCGGGACGGCTGGAATATTTCTGTCTGGCGGACGGCAAGCCGGTGGATTGTCCAGCCGAGGACGTACCCGGACAACCCGCCTTGCGCCGCTATCTCCTGGACGGAGCCCACAATCCCGCCGGGGTGGACAGCCTGCGGGATGCCCTGGTCAGCGAGTTCCGCTACGACCACCTCATTCTGGTCTGGGCCTGCATGGGGGACAAGGATGTGGCCGCAACCCTCACTACCATGGCCCCCTTGGCGGACCGCATTATCTTCACCCGGCCGGAAAGCGAGCGCTCGGCCACGCCGGAGCAGTTGGCCGCCATTTTGCCCGCAGAGGAACGCGACAAGACGCAGGGTGCGGCAACGGTTGGAGAGGCCCTGGCCCTGGCCGGTGAGCTGGCGCAGGGTGGAGATCTGATCTGCGTGGCCGGTTCGCTGTATCTGGTGGGCGCGGCACGCAAGATCCTGCTTGGGGAGGTGGCGCCATGAATGCGGATCTGTACGGCGAGGGTGTGGACGAGGAGGAAATCCGCCGCGAACGCGCCAAGGCGAGGGAGATACGGAAAAGCCGATGGTGGCAGACCAAGCTCTCCCTGGGCGTCTGCTACTACTGCGGCAAAAAGACCCCGGCCAAGGAACTCACCATGGACCACATCGTCCCCCTGGCCAGGGGAGGGACAAGCTCCAAGGGGAATCTCGCTACCTGCTGCAAGGAATGCAATAATTTGAAGAAAACCATGCTGCCCATCGAGTGGGATGAGTATATGGAGCGGTTGGAGAAAAGTGAAAAATGAAAAGTTAAGAGTTAAAGGCAGGGCTTTAATACCTGGGCTTTTCGCTGTTCATTTTTCATTTTGCATTTTTAATTTTTCACTCTCTTCAATCCCCAAGGCAGATCCCGATTTCCCGGGCGGTGAGCACCTTGTCGCTGTCCAACGGCACCTTTTTTCGGGTCTTGATTGCGTCCGCCAGGGGCACGGCGATAATATCCGTGGCGGAGAGCGCCACCATGTGGTCGAAGATCTCCTGTTCGGCCAATCGTACCGCCGCGCCGCCGAAGCGTAGGGCCAGCATCCGGTCGAAGGTGGTGGGGGAGCCGCCGCGTTGCAGGTGCCCCAGCACCAGGGAGCGGGTGTCCTTGCCGGTTTTTTCCCGGATCTGTTTTGCCACCCATTCGCCCACCCCGCCCAGCAGCACCTCCTGGCGACCCACCGCGCACTGTTCCTGGGCCTTGTGGATCACCTCGGCGTCCTTGGCCCTGGCGCCTTCCGCCACCACGACGATGGCGTAATGCTTGTGGTGCAGCTCGTTGTCGTTGATCTTTTCACAGACCGCATCCATGTTGAAGGGGATCTCCGGGATGAGGATGACGTCGGCGCAGCCCGAGATTCCGGAGTTGATGGCGATCCAGCCGGAATCGCGGCCCATGACCTCGACCACCATGACCCGGTCGTGGGACTTGGCTGTGGAATGGAGCCGGTCCAGGGCATCCGTTGCCGTGGCCACGGCGGTGTCGCAGCCAAAGGTTCTCTGGGTGGCCTGCAGATCGTTGTCAATGGTCTTGGGTACCCCGATCACCGGCATCCCCTTTTCCGTGGCGAAACGGTGGGCGATCTCCAGGCTGCCGTCGCCGCCCACGGCGATATGGCAGGAAAACCCCATGCGTTTGAAGTTCTGTATCACCCGGTCGGAAACATCGCGGATCTGCACCTCGCCGGCCATGTTTTCCACCGGCATGGCAAAGGGATTGCCCTTGTTGGTGGAGCCGAGGATCGTGCCCCCGGTGGGGGTGATGTCCTCAACGATCTCCGGGGTGAGGCGGACGAGTTCGTCCGGGTTGAGCAATCCCTTGTAGCCGCCGTGGCTGCCGTATACCTCCCAGCCCCGGTAATGGGCGGATTTGGTCACTGCGTAGATAACCGCGTTCAGGCCGGGGGCGTCGCCGCCGCCGGTGGATATGACGATTTTTTTCATCTGCTGGACCTCACGCAAAGAAGGAGGGGAAACCGCTGTCGCTCAGGGATTGCTTCTTTTTGTTATAGCGTGAATCAGGCGGAGAGCAAAACAAAAAACCAGCCTTGACTTATGCGGGGATATTTCTTAATTTGTCAGATAAGAAAAAGCTGAAATTACTTTTTTCTTACCGGCCTCCTGAGCCGGATATTTTTTATGAACCTTTTGATGAGGAGATCATAGGATGCTTGAAGTAACAGAGCAGGCGGTTGTTAAACTGAAAGCGTACCTGGCCGATAATAATATCGATTCTGCCGTACGTGTTGCCTTGATGCAGGGTGGCTGAGCAGGCCCCTCTTTGGGATTGGCTCTGGATGAGCCAAAAGAAAATGATGCGACCTTTGAACATGGCGGAATCAAGTTTCTGCTGGACAATAATCTCAGCAATCAGTGTGGAGTCATCAAGGTAGACTTCATCGAGGCCGGACCCCGTTCCGGTTTCGGCATCTCCTCGGCCAAGCCTCTCGGCGGCGGCGGGGGAAGCTGCGGCAGCTCCTGCGGCAGCGGGGGCGGCGGTTCCTGCGGTTGCTGATTATCTCGTGGTGAATATGTTGTATAAAAAACCCTGGCCTTGGCCGGGGTTTTTTATTGGGGCTTGCTGCTGTTGGCTTTGATGAAGATGGGCAGGTAGGCGATGAGATCGTCCATCTCCTCGCCGTTTTCAGCAATACCCTCGCCGCGCAAAGCCACCTCGATGCAGAAATTGACCACCCCGGCAAGGGAGCCAACAGGATTGCCCATGACAAGATAGTGCTTTCTGGTCATGGTTTCCGGGCTGAAATCCCGGCCATGTTCATGACAGGTGAGGCAGGTCTTGCCGGAGGTACCGCCCCCGAGGGCCGGGCTTTCAAAGAGCAGTTTTCCGTGCCGGGCGTCCGCGCCAAGGCAAAGGTCGGCCAGGAGCAAAAGACCGCATGCCGCCAGAAGGGTGGTGGTTGTTCTCATGCCGTGCGCTTTCTCCCTTGGCCCCTTGTGTCCGGTGGAATCTTCCCACATTGCAGAAAAGTGTTCTGCTTTTTGCGGTTTTCAAAGATACTGTACTATGAATGGGGCACGGAGAAAACGAAAGATGACAGGAGCGGATTATGGCACATGGTGAAGGTGCGCGGAATGCGGAATTGACGCAAGAACAGGGAGATGCGCTGCTCTGGCTGGCGCGGGAAACCATCGGTCGGCAACTCGGCATGGAGGCGCGCGAACCGGAGGCGGAGATTGCCGCCCGCTTGCAGGATCCCGAGCTCCAACTCAAGCGGGGAACCTTTGTCACTCTGAAAGAGCATGGCGAGTTGCGCGGCTGCATCGGCAGCCTTGCCGCCGTTGAATCCATTGTCGAGGGGGTGAAGCGCAATGCCCTTCATGCCGCTTTTGACGATTCCCGCTTCAATCCGGTGGGGAAAAACGAACTCGCCGCCATCGAGATCGAGATCAGTATCCTTACCGAGCCGGTGTCCTTACCCTATGCGAACCCGGAGGATCTGCTCCGCACCCTGCGGGTCGGGGTGGATGGGGTCATTATCCGAAAGGGGGTGCAGGGTGCCACCTTTCTGCCCCAGGTCTGGGAACAGCTCCCCGATCCCAAGGATTTTTTAAGCCACCTCTGTCACAAGGCGGGGTTGCCGGTCGATGCCTGGCGATCGGGAAACCTCGACGTGTTAACCTACCGGGTGCAATATTTTAAGGAGCACGGCTAAAGAGCAGGGCAAAAAGGCAACGCTGCCCGAGGGGCGCGGCGGATGGCTGTTGATTTTTGCAGGGTGATATGGTACACCGCCGTTTGATTTGAGCACCATGCCTGGGTGGCGGAACTGGTAGACGCAAGGGACTTAAAATCCCTCGGGGCTTGCCCCGTACGAGTTCGATTCTCGTCCTGGGCACCATAGTCATGATAAGGGTTTTTGGGCCTTGGCCCGAAAGCCCTTTTTTGCGGTTCCCCATTGCCTCCGAAGAGGAAGGGAATGGATGCCGTTCTTGAGAGCAAGCTGGAATGAACCGCGCCGGTCGCTTTGGCCATTGGGAGGAATAGAGATGAGTGAAAAACAGGCAACCATTGACATAATCGCCCAGATTTTTTGTCAGGCCGTCAAGAGAACCCTGGATAAGAGTACCCAGAAATCCATCAAGTTTTCAAAGACCATTCAGGTTATTCCCAAGGTGACCCTGCGGCCGGAAATCGGCTGTTTCGTGCAGTTTACCGGGGACTATAACGGTTTGGTGGTGGTGAATTTCTCCGCGGGCGCCGCCATGGAGCTCTATCGGAGCTACATGCTTGCCATGGGGATGTCGGAGAACGATCTGGCCCAGGATTCGACCTCCGCCGAGGTGGTTGACACCATGGGGGAGATGACCAACCAGTTCATGGGCAAGGCCATGCAGATGGTGGAAGGCAAGTTTGATCTTACCTCCTACATCGGCCAGCCCAAGGCGCTGTCCTTGAACACCGCCATTACTCTTACCCCGGATCTTGACTTTCAGGACAACCGGCGGCTGGTTTTCAGCCTGGAGACCCACCGTTTTTATATGGAAATGGCTCTGGAGCGGACGGAGTTTGTTGCTCTGTGATTTTTTTTTTTAGTTGTTCTCTGTGAAAGGCTGCCTTTGGGCAGCCTTTTTTTGTTGAACCGGCTAAAAGCCTTGGCCGTCCCATAGAGAGGGAAGTGGGGCTTTTGCCTTTTAAAACACCCGGTTTTGCAGTATAAGGTTAAGTTTGCCCTGAATGCGTTGATCTTTTGATTTTTTATATACTTGGAGGTGAGTCATGTCGAAGTGCAGCAGTGGAACCTGTGGCAGTAAGAAAGCGAGTGGCTGCGGCTCCGCCGATGCGGCGGTGGCCCAGCAGAATACGGCGATCGCCGCCTCTCTGGACCGGATCAAAAACAAGATCCTGGTGATGAGCGGCAAGGGCGGGGTGGGCAAGTCCACCGTATCGGTGAATCTGGCCTTGGGTCTGGCGCAAAAGGGATACAAGGTCGGCCTCATGGACGTTGATCTCCACGGCCCGGATATCGTCCGCATGCTCGGCATGCATGGCCGCATGGACGGCGAGCTCACCAAGGACGGCAAGATGCCGCCCCTGCAATACAACGATACGCTCAAGGTTATTTCCCTGGAAAGCATGATGGAGAATCGGGATGATCCCATCATCTGGCGCGGTCCCCTGAAGAATCAGGCGATCCGCCAGTTCATCGCCGATGTGAACTGGGGCGATCTGGATTATCTGGTCATCGACGCGCCTCCGGGCACCGGGGACGAGCCCATGACCGTGGCCCACACCATCAAGGATGCCAAGGCCCTGGTCGTGACCACCCCCCAGAATATCGCCCTGGCCGATGTGCGCAAGTCCATCAATTTTTGCAAGCACGTGTCCATGAAGATTCTCGGCATTGTAGAGAACATGAGCGGCTTCATCTGCCCCCACTGCGACAAGACGGTGGATATCTTCAAGACCGGCGGCGGCGAGCAGCTGGCCACGGAATTTTCCGTGCCTTTTCTTGGCCGGATTCCCGTGGACCCCAGGGTGGTTATCGCCGGGGATGACGGCAAGCCCTATCTCTCTTCCGGGGTCACGAGCCCGGCTGTGCAGGCGTTTGAATCGTTTCTGGCCCAGGTCGAGAAAGAGCTGCCCGTCCATGCCGCGGCTGCTTCCATCCCCATGGCCAAGGCTGCGTCGAGCTGCGGTTGCGGCGGCGGCCCTTGCAATCCAAACACCTGCGACTGCTGAGAGTGCCGGATATGATCGTCAAACAGCTGACCGTGGGCTCCATGGCCGTATGCTGCTATGTGGTGGGCTGCGAAGAGACAAAAAAGTGCGGCATCATTGATCCCGGCGGCAATGAGGAGAAGATCCTCGCTTTTTGCCGGGGTGAGGGGCTCAGTGTCGAGGCGATTCTCTGCACCCACGGCCATCCGGATCATGTCTGCGGCAACGGTGTGATCCAGCAGGCCACCGGCGCGCCCATCGTCATGCATGCGGCCGATGCCGAGTTTTTCGCCAGGCCGGAGGTTATCGATTATTTCTCCATGCTCGGGCTGCCTCCTTCGCCGCCGGTGGACCGGACCGTCATTGATGGCGAGGAGATCGTCATCGGCGCGCTCACCCTCACGGTCCTTCACACCCCCGGGCATACCCCGGGCGGGATCTGCCTCTACGCAGCGCCCCATCTTTTCACCGGCGATACCCTGTTTGTCGAGGGGGTGGGGCGCACCGATTTTCCCGGCGGCGACACCAAACAGATGCTTGCCTCCATCAACACGAAGATCCTGACCCTGCCCGCCGAGACTGTGGTCTGGCCGGGGCATGGCTATGGCGGGGCTCGTTCCACCGTGGGCGATGAGGCCCGGAACAACCCATACCTGCAAGGGAACTGGTAGCAGATGCGGGAGATCGTCCTCGGCACGGCCGGCCATGTGGACCACGGCAAGACCAGCTTGGTCCGGGCCCTCACCGGCATTGACACCGACCGGCTGAAAGAGGAGAAGAAGCGGGGCATCACCATCGAGCTGGGTTTTGCCTTTCTCGATCTGCCCTGCGGCCACCGCCTCGGCATCATCGACGTGCCCGGCCACGAACGGTTTGTGAAAAACATGGTGGCAGGCGCCACGGGCATCGATCTATTGGCCTTTGTCATCGCGGCGGACGAGGGGATCATGCCCCAAACCCGGGAGCATTTCGAGATCTGCCGTCTACTCGGGGTGAAACGGGGGTTGGTGATCCTCACCAAGAAGGACATGGTGGATGCCGAATGGCTTACGCTGGTGCAGGAGGATGTCCGCCAGTTTTTGGCCGGCAGCTTTCTTGAAGACGCGCCCATGGTGGCGGTTTCCTCCACCACCGGCGAGGGGCTGGACGAGGTCCGGGCGGTGCTGGACACCCTGGTGCGGGCCAGCGAGTTTTCCGAGGCCCATGGCCCGTTCCGGCTGCCCGTGGACCGGGTTTTCAGCATGAAGGGGTTCGGGGTGGTGGTCACCGGCACTTCCATCTCGGGCCGAATCGGGGTGGGCGAGGACATCACCGTCTATCCCCAGGGTCATACCGCCAAGATCCGCGGCATCCAGGTGCACGGTCAGGATGTGGAGCTGGTCGAGGCGGGCAAGCGCACCGCCATCAACATCCAGGGGCTGGACACCGAGATGATCAGCCGGGGCAACATGCTTGCCACCCCGGGTACCCTTGCCCCCTCTTATCTGCTGGATGCGGATTTTTTCTATCTTTCCTCCTGCGCCAAACCCCTCAAAAACAGAAGCCGGGTGCGGGTGCATATCGGCACCGCCGAGATCATGGGCCGTATCGTGCTGCTGGAGGATGAAGAGCTTGTCCCAGGCAGCCGGGCCAATGTGCAGATCCTGCTTGAGGAGCCCTTCGGCGCCTGGCCCGGGGACCGCTATGTGGTGCGGAGCTATTCGCCCGTGGCAACCATCGGCGGCGGCGGGATCTGGAACGGGTCTCCGCCCAAGCGGCGGCGCTTCAAGGAGGCGAACAGCGAGATCTTTGGACTGTACCAGACAGGGTCCGCCGAGGATATCGCTCTCCTCCATCTTCGGGAGGCCGGGGTTAGCGGGCTCACCTTTGAGTCGCTCTGCGTGAAGATGGGCCAATTCGGCAAGCGTTTCCGCAAGCTTCTGGACACCCCCATCTCCAGCCGCAGGATCATCATGGTGGATTCCGAGCGGCAGCGCATGGTCGCGGCGGAAACCTTCGAGGGTATGGGCGCGTCGCTTACTAAGATCCTGGCTGATTTTCACCGCGATAATTCCATGAAGCCGGGGCTCTCCAAGGAAGAGCTGCGTTCCCGGCTGCATGGCGACATGGATCAACGCTTTTTTCAGCTGCTGCTCAATACCCTGGTCAAACAGGGGCTTATTGTTGTTGATGAATCCGTGGTCAGGCTGGCCGGCCACCAGGTTTCTCTTAAAGCTGATGCCCAGAGCATCCGTGCGGAAATGGAGGCCTTTTACACCGAGGCAGGCTTGACCCCGCCCACCGTGCGGGAGGTGCAGGAACGGTTTGCCAAGTATTCCGCGCCGTTGGTCCGGGAGGTGCTTGAACTGCTGGTCCGCGAGCAGGTTCTGGTCAAGATCAGCGAGGATCTCTATTTTCAGGGCCGGGCCTTGACCGGCCTGCAGGAGCAGCTGGTGGCCTTCATCAAGCAGGAAGGGGAGATCGACGCGCCGCGTTTTAAAAACCTCACCGGCCTGACCAGAAAATTCTCCATCCCATTGTTGGAGTATTTTGATAAAATCAAGGTGACTATCCGGGTCGGCGACCGGCGTTTGCTGCGGGAGCGGAGCAGTTGAGCATAGTTGGCATCGCGAGAGCAGATTATTTTTTCTGGGAGATGGGCTCATGACTCCAGAACAACGACAAAGACTCATCGAAATCCTGCATTCTGGCGGCGATGTGGCTCCGGAGTGGTCGCACATTCTGTTCCCGCCGGAGAAGCGGGAATACGAGTTGGTCTATCACGGCAAGGAGCGAGAGGAGGACATTATCGCCAGCACCCTGGCGGTACCCTTGCAGCCCGTGCGGACCTTCAACAAGAACGGTGTGGAATGGCACAACAAGTTGATCTTTGGCGACAATCTGCAAGCGATGAAGACCCTATTGGAGATGAAACGACGCGGCGAATTGTGCAATGCCGACGGCACTCCTGGGGTGCGACTTGTATATATTGACCCGCCGTTTGCGACGAAACAGGATTTTAAAGGATCACAAGATCAAAAAGCCTATCAAGATAAAGTGATAGGCTCCAAATTTATAGAGTTCGTTCGCAAGCGTCTTATTTTATTACGAGAGTTGTTGGCCGACGATGGGTGTGTTTACGTCCATCTCGACACAAAAAAAAGCCACTATATCAAAGCCATCCTTGACGAGATTTTAGGGGAAGAGAATTTCATTAACGAAATTGTCTGGCAGCGGTCAACGGCACACAACATGAAGACGAAAGGTTTTGTGCGCTGTAACGATCATATTTTTTTGTACTCGAAATCAGGCAGGTCTGTTTTCAACGACCAATATGTCGAATACAGCGAGACCCAATTAAGTCGCTACAAGGCTGACGAGAACGGCGTTTTATACAAGGCCGAAAATTTAACGTTTTCAGGTGCAAATCATTCGCGCCAATTTGAATGGCGAGGAACAAAGCCACCGGTGAATAGGTCTTGGGGCGCTTCCCTCGAACAGCTTGAACAGTGGTGGGCTGAAGGGAAAATTCTAAAAAAACGAAATGGATGTCCTCGGATGGACGGGCTAAAAATTTATCTGAAAGATACACAGGGAGGTAGTCCGATCTCAACAAATTGGACAGATATTGATCGCATTGGGAATACTTCTTCTGAGCGCCTCGACTACCCTACTCAAAAGCCTGAGAGTCTACTTGAACGCATTATTCGTACATCAAGTAACCCGGGCGACCTTGTTCTAGACGCTTTTGCCGGCTCTGGCACGACTTGCGCTGTAGCCGAGAAACTTGGTCGTCGCTGGCTTGGGATCGATTGCGGCAAGTTGGCGATCTACACCATTCAGAAGCGTCTACTCAACCTTAAGGCTGACATAGGCAACAAGGGTGCACTTTATAAGGCCAAGCCCTTTACCCTTTACAACGCTGGCCTCTACGACTTCACTCGCCTCAAGGAATTGCCCTGGGCCGATTGGCGGCGCTTTGCGCTGACGCTGTTCGGCTGCCAGGACGAGCCACAGCGTATTGGCGGCATTCAGTTTGATGGCACGCTGAAGGCCTGCCCGGTGCAGGTGTTCGACCACCGGCAGCAAGGCGGGGCGACGATCACCGAGGACACCTTGCGCTCTATGCATGAGGCGGCCGGGTCGAGGATTGGCACGCGCATGTTCATCATTGCCCCATCGCTGGCTTTCGACTTCCAGCAAGACTACATTCAGATCGGTGATGTGCGCTATTACGCTCTGCGCATTCCATATTCCATCATCCACGAGCTGCATCAGCGCGATTTCCTCGCCTTGAAACAGCCGACCGACGAGATGGCAGTGAATGACACGGTGGATGCTGTCGGCTTTGATTTTATCAAGACGCCGGAGCTGGATTACGCAGTGGGCAGGGGCAACCCAGAGGGCGAATTATTGGAAGAAGCGTTTATCCGTATCAACGATTTTTACAGCGAGGCTGCCGTGCGCGAGCCGGTGCAGAAGCGTGGCAACCGCGAAACGCTGTCAATGGTGATGCTGGATTACGACTATGATGCCGAGACCGATGTGTTTGACCTGGACGAGGTGTTTTACGCCGAGACCATCGAGGCGGCTGGCTGGGAGGTGCGCTTTCCCGCCGACCGGCTGGGCGAGAAGATCATGGCGGTGTTTGTGGACATCTACGGCAACGAGGCGCGGGTAGTGATCCCCGCTGCCGATTTCGCTCCGTCCAAACCCGGCAAGAAGTCCGCATCAACCAAAACCAAGAACAAGAAAACATGAACGCCACCGCCCGCCGCACGGAAGACCGCCGCACGTTTCGCAATGAGGATTTGTTGCTCGCGGTACGACCGCACGATCCGGCACGATGGGACGAAACCCGCTATGAGGCGTTTCTGGATGCGCTGTGCGGGCATCGGGAATACCAGAAGGCGGCTATTCTCACGGTACTGAGTTACTGGCTGGGCGGGCGCTATGTCGACTTGCGCCAGTTGGCGAAAGAGAATTTCGAGGCAAACGAGGAACTGCACCACCGCTGGAGCCGCTGGGATTCGATGCAGCCGCATTTGCAATTGCCCGAACAGCTTGCATGTTCGCTCGACTTGGCGACGGGCACGGGCAAGAGCTTTGTGCTCTATGGCGTTGCCGCCATTCTGCTGTCGGAAGGCGCGGTGGATCGCGTGCTGGTGCTGTGCCCCTCCAACACCATCGAATCCGGCCTGCTGGGCAAATTCAAGGAACTTGCGACAAATGCCACGCTACGCGATTTGATGCCGCCAGAGGCGCGCATTGCGACGCCGCGCGTTATCAATGCTTCGGAAACCATCGTGGATGGGGCGCTGTGCGTGGAGAACTATCACGCCATTCTTGAGCATGTGAATTCATCCATCCGCGACAGCCTCAAGGGCAAGGGCGCTCGTGTGGCGGTGCTTAACGACGAGGCGCATCACGTCGCCAACGAAACCGGCGCAACGCCCGGCAAATGGAAGGAATTCTTGCAATCGCCCGACTATGGCTTTCGCTATGTGTTGGGGGTTTCCGGCACCTGCTATGTGGGCGACGAGTATTTTTCCGATGTGGTGTCCCGCTATTCATTGCGCCAAGCCATCGAGGAACGCTTCGTCAAGAAGGTGGAGTACGTCGCCGAAATGCCCGCCACCCACGGGCAGGAAGACCGCTGGCAATTGATCTGGCAACGGCACGATGACTGGAAAAAGAAGCTAAAAAGCCGCAACATCCGGCCATTGACCATCGTGGTGACGCAGAAAATTACTGCCTGTAAGCAGGTGGCGGAAGAACTGGTGGATTGGCTTGCCGCCTGGGAAAAGATCAAGCCCGAAGAGGCACGCGCCAAGGTTCTGGTGGTGACGTCGGCCAAGGAACATCAGGTCAATGTGGCAACACTAAGGATGGTGGACAGCCCGGCCAGCAAGGTGGAATGGATTATTTCGGTGTCCATGCTTTCCGAAGGCTGGGATGTGAAAAATGTGTTTCAGATCGTGCCGCACGAGGAACGTGCCTTCAACAGCAAATTGCTGATCGCCCAAGTGCTGGGCCGGGGCTTGCGCAAGCCGGATGGCTGGAGCGGTGAAGACCCGGTGGTGACGGTGTTCAACCACGATTCGTGGTCAGGCCGCATCAAGCATCTGGTGGATGAGATTCTGGAAATCGAACGGCGACTCTCTTCGCGGCCACTGGCGGAATCACCGTATCACTTCACCCTGCATAATCTGGACTACACGCGCAAGGAGGAAATCACTGACCACCCGCAAAGCGGTGAGTATCAGATTTTCGACAAAGGCTATGTGGTGCTGCCCTCTCAGGTCGTGGATCAGGCCGTGACAGTGGAATTCGAGGAGGCGCTGACCGGCAAGCATTCCAAGTTCAATGCGACGATCCGGCAAAAGACATTTTCGGTGGAGGACGTGGCCGAGCAGCTTTACCAACGGCTCAAAGGCATTGACCAGGAATCAGCCGACGCCGAAGACCTGGAAGACCGCACCAGCTACGCCAAACGCTTTCCGCGCGAGAAGTGCATGGCCATCGTGGCGGAATCATTGGCACAGGCCGGAATTACCGATGGGCGCATAACCGACGACAACCGGCAGAAGTTCTTGCAGGCGCTGGGGCCATTGAAGCGCAAAGGCACCAAGCGGGTAATTTACGTTCTCGCTGCCGACGCTCTGGTGACGATGAGCACCACCACCCGGCAGGCAGAAAGTTGTAGCGCGGCCGAACTACGGCGCGGATCGAAGACGGTTTTCTATACCGATGATTGTATGGCGACGCTGAGCGATGAGCAGCAGGAGTTTTTTGCGGAGGTGGCCGATCAATATGGAGACTTCACTGGATCACGCTTTCCCATTGCCAACCCAGCGGACTTTAAGACGCAGGTGAACCTCGCCATCGCCGACGCCGGTCCGGAGCGGCGGTTCATGGGAATGCTTACTGATCGTCAAAATGCCAAGCACTTTGACGCCTGGCTAAAAAACGTGGCCATGAATTTTTACTCGCTGGAATACGCCTGGAAGAAGGGCGAACACCCGAAACGCGGTGAGTTCAACCCCGATTTCTTCATCAAGCAGGGCGAGCGGATTTTTGTTGCGGAGATTAAGGACGATGGGGAGATTTCCGACCCATCGCCGGAGAATGTGAAGAAACACGAGTATGCCCGTGCGCATTTTGAACGGTTGAATAACTGGCTGGAAAAAGACGGGCTGACGGTGCGTTACCAGTTCAACATGCTGGCACCGCGCGACTTCAACGCATTTTTCCAGAAGTTGCGTGAGAACGCATTGGCCGGGTTCCGTTCGGAACTGGATGTGGCGATGATTGTGATGCTCCGGGAGGCGGGCTTGACATCGGTACGATAACCGGCAATACCAGCGGCCTGAAAACCGCCCAGTTGAAAGGGCTTGAGCGCATTGCCGGCCGGCGGGTTTCTCCGGATCTGGTCGTCAGCCCTGAATTGGCCAAGGAACTGTGCGCGGTTGCCTTTGAGCTTGGGCGGCAGGTCGGGGTCTTGCTCAGCCGCTCCGGGCAGGTCGAGGCGGTCATGGTCGGGGATCACAAGACCATCATGATCCCTTCCCTCAGGCAGTTCAAGGCCTCGGGCGGGCGGCTCAAGGGGTTGCGTTGTGTGCATACCCATCTTGCGGGCGAGGATCTCAGTGAAGACGACCTGATGGATCTGCTCTTCCTGCGGCTCGATATGATGACCGTGGTCAAGATGGATCAGGGCGGGTCAACGTGGCTCTCTTCCGCCCATCTGGTGCCCAAGGCGGTGCAGGGCAAGAATTGGGTTGTGCTGCCACCGGAGATTCCCGGCAGGCAGGGCCACTTCCGGGAATTCATTGCCGGACTCGAGGATGAGTTTGCCAGGGCCAGGCCGGTGCGGGAGATCGATGCGGGCAGGGACCGGGCGATTCTGATCAGCGTGACCCCGCTCTCCAAGGGTAAGGCCCAGGAATCCATGGACGAGCTGGTCGAGCTGGCGCGCTCCGCCGAGGTGATCGTTCTCGACACCGTGGTGCAGCGCAGGGACAAGATCAATCCCCGCTTGATCCTGGGCAAGGGCAAGCTCGGCGAGATCATGCTGACCGCCTTGAGTCTCAATGCCAATCTGCTGATCTTCGACCAGGAGCTGAACCCGTCCCAGGTGCGGTCCATAACCGATCACACCGAACTGCGGGTCATCGACCGGACTCAGCTGATCCTCGATATCTTTGCCCGGAGGGCCTTGAGCCGGGAAGGCAAGCTGCAGATCGAGATGGCCCAGCTCAAATACATGCTGCCCAGGCTGACCACCAGGGATGATGCCTTGTCCCGGCTCACCGGCGGCATCGGCGGCCGCGGCCCAGGCGAGACCCGCCTTGAGGTGGATCGCCGCCGCATCAATGACCGGCTGAGCAAGCTGGCCAAGAAACTGAAAGAGGTCAGCCGGGAGCGGGAGCAGCGCAGGAGCCGCCGGCGCAAAAAGGACTTGCCGGTTCTCTCCCTGGTCGGCTATACCAATGCCGGCAAGTCAACCCTGCTCAATACCCTGACCAAGAGCGCCATCGTCGCGGAGGACAAGCTGTTCGCCACCCTGGACCCGACTAGCCGGAGGCTCCGTTTTCCCGAGGATGTGGAAGTCATCATCACGGACACGGTGGGCTTTATCCGCCATCTCCCGGAGGAGCTGCTCAAGGCCTTCAAGGCGACCCTGGAGGAGCTGCACGAAGCGGACGTGCTGGTGCATGTGATCGATGTCAGCAATCCGCGTTGCAGTGACCATATTCAGGTGGTGGAGGAGTTGCTCCGGGAGCTTGAGCTGGATGATCTGCCTTGCCTCAAGGTTTTCAACAAGATCGACCTGGCGGCGCCGGAGGTTGTTGCCGAGCAGCTGCGGCTGCATGAGGCGGTAGCCCTAAGCGCCCGTGACGCGGCAACCTTTGGCCCGTTTCTGGACAGGGCCAGGAGCCTGGTCCTGAAAAAATGGCAAAAGAGGGCGGACCATGCACAATCCGAGATTCAGGAAATATCCCCCGACACTCCAGCCTCTTTATTGATATAATCGATTATGCGCATACTCTTTTGCAGCCGAAAATTCCGCGGTTTTTCTTCTTTTCTGCTCGGGTTGGCCATTCTTTGGGGCGGCGGGCAGCCCGCGCTTGCCCAGAACGCGACCATCGAGGAGTTGATTGTCACCAATTCCAGTACGGATCTGCTTTTGTTTCTCACGGTCAACAATGCCTTTACCAAGCAGATGGAGGAGGGGATCAAAAACGGCATCCCGGTGACCTTCAATTTCTATGTGAAGCTGGAACGCAAACGCACGTGGATGAATCAGGAGCTTGTCTCCCTGAGATTTGACCATACCCTGAGCTATGACACCTTGAAAGAGGAGTATAGCATAGTCCGTTCGGAGATGGCCGGGCAGCCGTTTCGTACCAAATCCCTGGCCGAGGCGAAAAAAGCCATGGCCCAGCTCAATGGCCCTCCGATCTCACCGCTGAAAGCGCTGCTGCCGGAGGCGGGATATCTGCTCCGGGTAAAAGCCAAGCTTGCGGAGAAAACCCTGCCCCTCTATTTTCACTATGTGATTCCCTTTTGGAGCCTCTGGGATTTTGAAACCGAGTGGTACACCGTGGAGTTCAGGTATTAGCATGGAGGCAGCCCAGGAGGAGGTTCTCAGGCAAGACCGGCTGCGCCGCAAAAAACGCATCCGCCTGATCATCCTTGCCTGTCTCGTTCTCATCCCCCTGCTGACCTATTTTGAAACCAGGATCGTGCAGCTTGGGGCCATTCCCTTTCCGGTCAGCGGCAATGTCCTGATCTTCGTGCTCATCAACTTCAACGTCCTTCTTTTGTTGTTGATGGTTTTTCTGGTGCTCCGCAATCTGGCGCAGCTTGTCTTTGAGCGCCGCCGCCGTTTCCTTGGGACAAAGCTTCGCTCCAAGCTGGTGATCGCCTTTGTTTCCATGTCCTTTTTCCCCACCGGCCTGCTTTTCTTCATCGCCTTGCAGTTTGTCTCCACCAGCATGGATTACTGGTTCAATATCAACGTCGCCCAGTCCCTGGAAGAATCGATCTCCATCGCCAAGAATATTTACCAGGAGGCGCAAGATCAGGCCGACCGTCAAGCACGCCTTATCGCGGAACGGGTGGAGGCGAAACGGTACGGCGATCTTGGGGGCGGAGATATGACCCCCGTGCTGCAAGAAATCATCAAAACCCATGGCCTGGCGGGAATCGAGGTGATCTCCGGGCAAAGGGAGGTGTTGGGCCGGGCCTACCGTCCGGCGATCGCCGGTGAGGGGGTGCCGGAAATTCCGCTCAACATGATCCGTAATGCCTTGGCGGGCAATCAGGAGCAGGCAACCATCCAGCCGGTGGCTGCGGGGGAGCTGGTGCGCGGGGTAAGCGCGGTAAGGATCGGCGACGATGGACGTCAAGAGGCGCTGGTGGTTTCCTTGCTTATTCCCCAGGAGAAGGTGCGGCGGATGCAGACCATCTCCGCCGGATATGAGGGCTACAAGCAGTTGATGATTCTCAAGGCCCCGATCAAAACCACCCTGTTGGTCATGCTGCTGATCGTCACCCTGTTGATCGTTTTTTGCGCGATTTGGTTCGCTTTTTATGTGGCGGGCGGCCTTACCGGGCCTATCGGCAGGTTGGCCGAGGCGACGCGGCGGGTGGCCGAAGGGGAGCTGGATTTTGTTCTGGAAAAAACCTCGGGTGACGAGATGGGAACCCTGGTCGATTCCTTCAACCGGATGACCAGCGATCTTTCCGCCAGCAAAAGGCAGCTCGAAGAGGCAAATACCGCTTTGCGCCAAGGCAATCTTGATGCCGAGACCAGGCGGCGCTACATGGAGATTGTTCTGCAAAACGTGGCGGCCGGGGTTATCTCCCTGGACGAGCAGGGAAGGATCACCACGATCAACCGGTTTGCCGAGGAACTGCTCCGTATTGATCGCAGGGGTTTTGAGGGCAAGGAATATCACGCGGTTCTCAGGCCGGAGCACCGGGCTATTCTGGAAGGTTTTCTTGCCGAGCTGTCCCGTAGCGGCAAGCCTTCCCTGGAAAGGCCGCTACGCCTTACGGTGGGGGATGACACCTTTTCGTTGCGGGTGAATGTGACCCGGTTGGAAGATGAAAACAATCAGCCCCTTGGCGTGGTTCTGGTGTTTGACAACCTCACCGAGCTGGAAAAGGCCCAGCGGATGGCCGCCTGGCGTGAGGTGGCGCGGCGGATCGCCCATGAGGTGAAAAACCCCCTCACCCCGATCCAGCTTTCCGCCCAGCGGCTCCGCAAAAGGTATCTTGACCGGCTGGACGGCGACCAGGAGGTGTTTGACGTCTGCACCAAAACCATTGTCAACCAGGTTGACGAGCTGAAAAAACTGGTCAGTGAATTTTCCAACTTCGCCCGGATGCCTGCGGTGCATAAGGCTGTGGGCAGCCTTGCCGAAATGGCCAATGAGGTTTTCGTTCTCTATCAGGAGGCCCATAAAGACAGGCAGTTTCGGTTGCGGGTGGAGGGGCCGATCCCGCAATTTCCCTTTGACGTTAAGCAGATGAAGCGGGTGCTCATCAACCTGCTCAACAATGCCGTGGCCGC
>JBAYUD010000057.1:0-19716 GCA_041675265.1 Desulfurivibrionaceae bacterium
CACCCTGCCGTCAATGATTACGGTGGAGACATCGCTGCCCCTTCCCGCATAAACCAGGGTCGCCGGGTTATGAAAGGGGGTGAGGCGGGGCTGGTTGCGGTCGATGATGATGCAGTCCGCCCGCATCCCGATGGCCAGGCGGCCGGTCCGCCCGGCCATGCCCAGCACCCCGGCGCCCCCGCCGGTGGCCATGCCCAGCAATTCGGCGGCAGGCATCCGGGTCGGCTCAAGGGCGGCAACCTTGTGCAGCCTGGCGCAACACCCCATCTCCTGGAACAGATCCAGATCGTTATTGCTGGCGCAACCATCCGTGCCCAAGCCCACCGGCACCCCGGCTTCCATCAGTTCGGCCAGGGGGGCGATGCCAGAAGCGAGCTTCATGTTGCTCTCCGGGCAGGTGACCACCTTGGCCCTGCTCTCCCGCAGCAAGCCGATATCCTCCTTTTCCAGCCAGACAGAGTGCACGCAGACGGTTTTTTCGTCCAGCAAGCCAAGTCTCTGGAGCAGGGCCACCGGGGTGCAGCCGTGTTGTTCCTTGATCTGTGCAACCTCCCCTCGGGTTTCGGCAAGATGGATGAAAAAAAGGCTGCCGGCCTCGCGGGCCAGGGTCTTGGCCCGTTGCAGGGTGTCCGGGCTACAGGTGTAAGGGGAATGGCAGAACAGGGCCGGGGTGAGCAACGGGTTTTTCCCCTGCCAGGCGGCAAGAAAATCCGCTGCCGCCGCAATGTTTTGTTTCGGGTCCGGCACGCCGGGTGCCGGAAAATCGATGATGCCCTGGGCCGCCACCGTGCGCATGCCTGCCTCGCAAAAGGCCCTTGCCGCCGCATCCTCGTGAAAATAGGCGTCCGCCACCGTGGTAGTGCCCCCCATGATCATCTCGGCGGCGGCAAGCTTGCTGCACCAGTAGACCATCTCCGCATCGACCAGCCGTGCCTCGGCAGGAAAGATATGTTCGTTGAGCCAGGTCATGAGCGGCAGGTCATCGGCCAGCCCCCGGAACAGGGTCATGGCGCCGTGGCAGTGACAGTTGATGAGTCCGGGCAGGAGCAGGTTGCCGGCGGCGTCAATGATCCGCTCCGCCGCAGGTTGCGCGGGCAGGTCGGCCATTGCGCCGATCCCGGCAACGGCTCCATCCGCGATGGCAAGAAAGCCTGCCTCCTGCAAGCGGCCGTCCGCCGGATTCGCCAGGAGCGTGGCATTGATTATGAGCAGATCATGGTTCAACACGGAGAAAAGTCCTGGTAATGGCCGCAATGATGAGGGGGAAGGTTCGAAGGTGTTGGATGGCCGGGAACAAAGGAAGCGGCTTTGGCTGCGGGGAACAGGCTAGGGCATCAGATAAAAGCCCAGCTCCCTGTCGGTGCTGGCCGGCTCGTCAAACCGTAGTCCCAGATAAGAGCCTTCGACCAGCTGCACCACCCCGGTTTTTTCTATCCAGGTTCTCTTTGGATTATCCAGGGTAAAACCCAGGATGAGCCGGGCGTTTTTCTCGATTCTGTGCCGGCCCAGGGCCGAGAACCCGGCGCCATGCATGGAGATGTTTTCAATCCGGCAGTTTATGGTTTTCCTGGCAAGGGAGAGGTCGGGAATATCCCTCTCATCGAAGAGCACATGGTAGGTTCCCTCAAGATTGGTGGATTTGCGGTAAAACTTCCGGTATTCGAAGCGCACTGGAAAAACAGCGGCGCAGGCGCAACGGATCCGGACCACCGGCGGGAGGGAGGTAAAACTCTGCGTGTCTATCGTTTTTACCAGCCCGCATGAGTCGCAGCGTATTGTCGCGCCGCTGTCCTCTTTCACGAAAACCTTTTGTATTGTCTCGTCAGCCATGCCACCGCCCGGGCCTGCCTTTGCCAACCGGAAATCAGTCACGCGTAAGAAATCCTTTGCTTTGTTAAAAGCGTAGCACTTCTTCCCACGATTGGGAATAGGGAGACCCAAGTAATTGTCCGAAGAAATACGGTTTTTTGATTTTTTATGCCGCCTGCTGCCCCTCGTTCAGCCTTTTCAGGCGACCATGCGGCGCGAAATGCATGACCATGACATATCTGGATAAGTTGTCCACGGACAACAAAAAAGAAAAGCCCTGATTTCTCAGGGCTTTCAGGGCGATACCGGGTGGTATCGAATTATGCGTTGGCGCCGGAGGTCGCTTATTTCGCCAACCCTGCCAGCAAAACATGAAACCTGGTTGCCGGGCAAACCGAGGTGCCGGTTCGCTGCTGTGTTTCGTCGCCCCCGTACACCAGGCCGCGACCGTAGGGAAGAGGGAAATTTCCGGCAAAATGATCCAACCCCTTGAAATAATCTCTGTTGATGGTCATGCCGGCCTTGATCTCAACCGGGTAGATGTCAGGACCGAGGCTGATCAGCAAATCCACCTCGTTGCCGTTGCTGTCCCGGTAAAAATGAAGATTGGACCGTCTGCCGCGATGCAGACGGTATTTTAATGCCTCCATGATCACCATGTTTTCAAACAGACTCCCCCGCAAGGGATCACGGCTCACATGGAGTTCATTTTCAAGGCCCAGCAGATGAGCGGCCAGGCCCACATCATAAAAATAAAGCTTGGGCGATTTGACGAGCCGCTTGGAGATATTGGCGGCATAAGGAGGCAACCGGAAAACGATGTAGCTTGCCTCAAGCAGAGTCAGCCAGTTACGGGCGGTCTGGTGCGAGATGCCGGCATCCGCCGCCAGATTGTTAAAATTGAGTAGCTGCCCGACCCGTCCAGCGCACAGGGTGACAAAACGCTGAAACAGACCGAGATCCTTTATGTTGATTAACTGCCGGATATCCCTTTCCACATAGGTTTCCAGATAAGCGGCAAGAGTTTGGGCCGGCGGCAGATCATCTTTCCAGATTCGGGGATAAAACCCGGTGAGAAGGAGCCTGTCGATGGAAACTTCGGCCAAGGATGCGTTGAGTTCCTCAATGCTGAACGGGAGCAATTTGAGGAGGGCCGTGCGACCGGCAAGGGACTGGTTGATAACGTTTGTCACCTCGAACTGCTGGCTACCGGTCAGGATGAACAGACCGTTACGCTTGTCATCATCAACAATGGTCTGAATATAGGAGAGAAGATCCGGGGCATGCTGAATCTCATCCAGGACGGCGCCATCAGGCAGCCCGGCAAGAAAGCCGCGGGGGTCTTCCTTGGCGAACTGACGAGTATCGAGGTTTTCCAGGCTGACATATTTTTTGTCGGCAAAGGCCTTGCGACATAAGGTTGTTTTGCCGCTCTGCCGGGGGCCGGTAATTGTTATCACCGGATATTGACCGGCAACCTGGAGAAGATAGCTCTCTGCTGTACGGGAAATGAGTTCCATGTTCAAATCATAACCCGTATTTTATGTAAATTTCAACTTTAATTTGAAATCTACATAAAGCAGTCCGCATGCCAAGTTGCGTGGGGAGGGGGCTCCCCTTTCCCCGAACTGGAGATGCCGGAAAAGCATCAAGCCTCTCGTGGAGTCATGCCACGCAGAAGAAGATAGCTTTCTCTATCGGCATAAAGATCGGCAATAAGTTTGCATGTCGCGCAATATTATTTGGCACTATATGCAGTGATGTTATGATGTTGCTGTAATATTAAAATCGGCATGGAGATCGGCAATATGCACAACAAGCCATCCCAGATGGAACCACTTCTGCCAGCGGAGCTCCCGACCTGGAAGACTTGGCCCGCGAGGTTGTCAGCCGATCGGCCGTCCTTGGCGGGCAGCTCCACCCGGTCGATAATATCAGCCGCGGCCTTGCCCGGCGGCGGGAGGACTATATGGCAGCCTTGAGTTGGGCCGATGCCCCGCGCCGCAACGACTACGATGGCCGGGGCAACCTCTCCAACGAAGCATTGGTCGAGTTCTGCCGCTTTTTTCTTACGACCTGCCTTGACCAGATCGCTTTCATGCGCGGCCTGCTTAAGCTCGATACCCTTCTTGCCCGGATCAACGGCTACGTTTCCATGCGCGGCGCAAAACTTATTCCCGGGCCAAAGCCGGAATACCAATCGCTCAAACCGGAGGCTGTTTACATGCTCCAGGAAGCGCTGCTGCGCGGAGAAGTGGGCCGTGGCGAGATGTTCCGGGTTTCAGGCATGGCCGAGCGTACCGGGCGCATACTGCTGGGGCAATTGCTGGATGAGGGGCTGCTGGTGTCGGATACCCCAAAGGGGGCTGTAAGGCTTAAGCTCTCAACCCACCTTGCGGGACGCTTGTTCCCGGATCTGTATCCGGTCCAGATTGCCTGACGTACTATCTGGGAGAGCCGCCGAAGGGCATACACGCAAAAAAAGGGTTAGCGGCGGAACCGCTAACCCTCTATCTTGCTTGGTGCGGAGGTCTTATCCGAACTAAAATTGCAACACGCTGTAATTTAAGGATATTGTTTTCAGCAAAAGTTTAAGATACCCCCCCCCAATATACCCCTATGTAGTTGAGAATGGGCTAGAACGGACTTGTCGCACTCTCTAGGCTCCTGGCCTTCCAGAATGTCTTAACTCTCTGGCGCAATGAAGCGTGGCTGAAGTGCTGTCCATGGGCGTCTTGTTAGTCAGTTATAGCGTCCTCAATTAAGCGGAATACAGATTCAAACATTGTAAAATCATTGATAGTTCCATTCTCGCATAGCCAGTTACACAAATTACCTTTTTCGTCCTTATTAACAGATTTGGCGGCTGGAATGGTCGTTATGTTACCCCTAATACGCATTTCCGATTGCGCCTGCGTATCTATGAACCAAGGGCATTGGTCTTCGATTTTTTGAATGGTTTCTGGTGGAAATAGATTCTCAATACCAATACTTATTGGGTTGTCAGAAATCGATGGTATTACGCGTTTATAAACAAGCCCTTTGGTCGTATCTTGCTTTTTAGTGTCACAATCATACAGGAGAACAATCTTGTTCGGCACGACCTTCGATATCGGATTATCATATGCCTTCCATATTTTGTCCAAATTGCCAAATCCATCACCATCTTTAAGTTGAACTTTTTCTAAGATATCATTCTTGTTAAGAAATTTTGCTGCCTTGATAAGGTATCTGATATCATAGTCACCCTCAACAAACACTATAGGCTTTGAATGACGTTTAATCTCTATTTGTATTTCTTCCCTGTGCCTTGTAGTCTCTTTGAATGCTTCATAAGCAGCATTGAATTCAGAAAAATCTACGGCAGAAACTTGCTCACCAGTCGGCATATTAATAATAATGAAGTTGTCCTCTCCAAGTTTATCCTCCATTCCCATTAAAAAAAGCGGCGAATGGGTTGTGATTACAAATTGAATATTTGGAAATGAAGCGATCAGCTCTGGCAATACTTCTTTTTGGTGTGAAGTGTGAAGATGTGAGTCTATTTCGTCAATTATAACTATGCCTTTGATGTCACTTATATCACTGATCTGGCCGCCAGAGAGATCGTAGTCTCGCACAATAGAAAGGAACATGTTTAGCAACTGAATTTCACCAGTCGAAAGCTGAAATAGATTCGGAACCCAAATTTGCTCATCTTTCATAACTGAAATTTGACGATTTTTCCTTGTTCCAGCGCCCAGTCTTATATTGCCACTTTCCCTCAATATCACTTTGAGAATTTTCAAAACAGCCTCAAATATTCTTGTGCTTTGTCCACTGTAACCAGCAAAGAACGGAAGTGTGATTGGGGCCTGATCTGGGGCAGTTGACAATGGAATATTTTTTGTTTGAATTTCAAAAGCTTGGCGATCAAAGATCAGGTCTAGCAGCCAGTTTTTGTTATCTTTTAAAGGAGAGATGGTGATTATGTTTCTGTTGGAATATTTTGAAATATGCTTTAATTCAGAATAAGTTGTTTTTGATGTTAAATTATGGATATTTAACCATGCTGGCTCTTCAAATCGATTTACTGGAAAGTACAAACAGCAATTATTTTCATGGAAATTTGCTGTCTCTTCTTTTTTGATGTCAAAGTTTGCAGTGAAAGCTGAGGTGCCATTCTCCTGGATATTACTCCATATCGCTCTTGCAGGCGTATATCCAAGAGTACTTTCAAAGTCACTCTTTATCATGCTCAATTGACACTCTTGAATTTTAACGCCTGACTCAAACTCGACAGATGAATATGAATATTTTGCCCCTGATTTTATGTAGCTTGGGCTTCGATACTTATATGTCTTTCCTGTTTCGACCTCGCTATCTTCGAAAACTTGCTGTTTCCCTACAATCAAGCTATTGACAAGGTGCGATAGCAAAATGCTTTTGCCAGTCCCGTTTTCACCCACGATAATAACGGGCTTTGGGCGATTACCTTCTTTAGGAAATTCAATTTGTATATGGTCGATAGGGCCAACGTTTTCAATTTCTAGACTTTTGAAATACATTATGGCTCCCGGTGAGTGTTGATTGCCTGGCTAACAGTGTATCAGGGAAGAAATAGGCGACGGAGCCCGTTTTTTATCAGGCAAAGAAAAGCAAGCGCAGGGGCAAGCTTTCCTCCAAAAAAATTATTTTTTTGGCCTTTTATTTCGCGAGATCCCCAAGGCCCCTAAGGAGGCCCCCAAAACTACTGGATTTCAGCATATCAGGGTGGACATTACGGGACAACAGAAAAAGAAAAGCCCTGATTTCTCAGGGCTTTCAGGACGATACCGGACAGTATCGGATTATGCGTTGGTGCCGGAGGTCGGAATCGAACCGACATGGGGTTGCCCCCGCGGGATTTTGAGTCCCGTGCGTCTACCAGTTTCACCACTCCGGCTTGAATGGCAATGCAGCCAGTGACGGCGGCATAGGACGAACACTATAGAAACCTTGCCGATCCCTGTCAAGCCCTAAAGAACCGAGCCCTGCCCTGAATTTTCAGTGACTGGTTCCCAAGAAGATCTTCTGGAACCGGTAAAAGTAATCCACCCCCGACCAGACCGTCATCACGGCGGAGATATAGAGGATGCCCTTGCCCAGTTCATGCAGAAAGGGGATGGGCACGACCCCCAGGGGGAAGATCAGCACGCAGAGCGCGGTGTACTGCAAAATGCTCTTCAGTTTGCCCATGCCGCTGGCCGCGACCACGATGCCCGACGAGGCGGCAACGCCGCGGAGCCCGGTGATCACCAGCTCCCTGGCCAGGATGACGAACACCAGCCAGGCAGGGATCTTGTCCATGGGGATCAGCATGACCAGGGCCGCGCAGACCAGCACCTTGTCGGCCACCGGGTCCATCAACTTGCCCAGAACCGTTTCGATCTTGTGCTTGCGGGCGTAGTAGCCGTCGGCAAGGTCGGTAAGCGCCCCGGTGAGAAAAAGCAGAAAGGCGATCAGGCTGACTTCCGTGCTGGGCTGGGGATAGAGGAAAAAAAGAAGAACCGGCGCCACCGCAAAGCGGTAGCCGGTGAGCAGGTTGGGGATGGTGAAGATCGCGTGTCGAGACATGGGATTTTATAGGGGCCGTTACCAAACAACCAGTAGATTTTTAACCATCGCCGTTGACACTGCCTCGGTCACGGCATTTCGCTTAATTGGCCGCCCCCAGCCAGCGGGAGGATGAACCCGCCGCCGCTGTCATTTGCCGGTAATGCTGGATGACCTTGGCCACATACTGCTGGGTTTCCGGGATCAACGGAATACCCTGGGCGGCCTCAACCCTGCCGGGACCGGCATTGTAGGCGGCCAGGGCAAGCCTGAGGTTGCCGCCGAACCGGGCCATCATCTGGCGCAGGTAATTGGTGCCGCCGAAGATGTTTTCCTGGGGGTCGAACGGATCCCAGACATTCAGGTCGGCGGCGGTTTCCGGCATCAACTGCATGAGGCCCTTGGCCCCCTTGGAGGAAATGGCCTGGCAATCGAAGTTGGATTCGGTCTTGATCACGGCCTTGATCAACAGGGGGTCCATCTCGTACCGGCTGGCCGCCCTGCGGATATGCTCTTCATAGAGGCGCGGATCACCGGCCCTATTTGCCCTGCCGCTCCGGAACTGCGGCCGGATCACCCCCGGTTTGTAGCGGGGGTCGTTGGGCACATTGGTGAAATGCACGGTGCCATGCTTGTCGACAAAGGTGTAGATCGTCGCCTGGGCGCCATCCGGCGCCAGCAGTATCGTCCAGACCATCAGGGCCAGGAGTCGCCCTGTCATCCGGGTCCGGTTTTTTCCCTGAAGCCTGTCTGGTTTCCGTGTCTGCGCCATGTCTTGGTCTCCGGGCAGATGCGCCTGCAACAACAGTATACTATGCTTTTGTTCTTTTTTCCCAATCGGCCAAAAATTGTTCCATGCCCAGATCGGTGAGCGGATGCCGGGCAAGCTGGGCAATGACCTTGAAGGGGATCGTGGCGATATGGGCGCCCAGCAGGGCCGCGTCCACCACATGGATGGGATTGCGGATGCTGGCGACGATCACCTCGGTGGGATAGCCGTAGTTGTCGTAGATGTTCATGATGTCGCTGATCAGATCCATGCCGTTCTGGGAGATATCGTCCAGGCGGCCGACAAAGGGGCTCGCGTAGCTGGCCCCGGCCTTGGCGGCCATCAGGGCCTGGCTGGCGGAAAAGATCAGGGTGACGTTGGTTCTGATCTTCTCATCGGCAAGCTTTTTCACCGCCTTGAGGCCTTCGGTGGTCATGGGGATCTTGATCACGATGTTCGAATGGATGGCGGCAAGTTCGCGGCCTTCCCGGACCATGCCCTCGGCGTCCAGGGCGATTACCTCGGCGCTGATCGGGCCATCGACGACCTGGCAGATTTCCTTGATGATCTCGACAAACGGTTTGTTCTCCCGGGCGATCAGTGAGGGATTGGTGGTAACCCCGTCCACCATGCCCATGTCCACTGCTTTTTTGATCTCTTCGATGTTGGCGGTATCAATAAAAAACTTCATGCATTCTCTCCTTGAATTATTGTCTCCCGTAGGAGCGGCTTCAGCCGCGATTCGTTGGTAATCGCGGCTGAAGCCGCTCCTACGGAATCATCGTTTGTAACGGGATCCGGAATCAGCCATTCTCCTGCCGATCGGTTTCGTGGGCGTCACGATACATCTTCCGGCATTGTTCACTGCAAAAAAATACAGGTGTATCCCCATCTTGTAACACAATTGCCTGCCTTTTGGGAATATAGATATGGCAGACCGGGTCTTCCACCAGCTGATCATGGACGGCACGGTCGTCTGGTGCCGCGGCCTGCCGACTGCCTCCTGGGCAGACAGGTTTCTTTTTTCTTCCCCCCGTCAGCAGACGGTACAGGACGTAGAGAAAGAGTGCGTAGATGAAAAGTTTAAACACCGAAAGACTCCCGCCATTCCTGCCGCTCCACCCCTGTTTGCGCTCCGAGGGCCCGGCAGAGTTCCAGGCTGGTCCGGCCAAGGCGCGGGTGCACATGCTCCGGCGCCAGTTCCGCCAGGGGCGCCAGCACGAAAAGCCGGCTGGCGATGCGCGGATGGGGCACGGTTAGGGCAAGGCTTTGTATCATCAGGTCTCCGTAGTAGAGCAGGTCCAGGTCAACGGGCCTGTCCTGGGTCAGGGTGCGATCCCGGCCCATTTCCGCCTCGATGGCGAGCATGGCGGCCAGCAGCTCGGTGGGCGACAGGGTGGTGGTGATTTCGCCCACGGCATTGGTGAACCAGTGGTCCGTGTCCATCCCCACCGGCTCTGTCCGGTATGGGCTGGAGAGCCGGAGCAAGCGGATCCCCGCCACCTGGCCCAGCCGCTGCCAGGCGAGGAGCAGGTTTCCCTGGGTGTCGCCGAGATTGGAGCCCAGCCCGATAAAGGCCTGTTGCGGGTTTGCCATGGAGCCTCTTGCAACTCTTCCAAATTGACTCCCCCTCCCTCGACGGGAGGGGGCTGGGGGGAGGGTGAAGTTGCAATCTGCCGCTCCAGTTGTTTCACCCCTCTCCCTAACCCTCCCCCCCCAGGGGGAGGGAACTTTTGGGACTTTTGGCAGAAGCGCCTAAATATCCTGCAACCCCAGCACGTCGAACATGGTGTAGAGGCCGTTGGGCTGGTTCACCACCCAGGCAGCGGCCAGGGCCGCGCCACGGGCGAAGTTGTCCCGGCTGTGGGCGCGGTGGCTGAGTTCCAGCCTCTCCCCTGCCCCGGCAAAATACACGGTGTGCTCGCCCACGATATCCCCGGCCCGGATGGTCTGGATGCCGATCTCCTTGTCGGTGCGCTCGCCGATCATGCCGTGGCGGGAATAGACCCCCACCTCGGCAAGGTTGCGGTGCACGCCTTCGGCCACCATCTCGCCGAGCTTCAGGGCCGTGCCGCTGGGCGCGTCCTTTTTCATCCGGTGGTGGGCCTCGACGATCTCGATATCGTAGGCATCGCCCAGCAGGGCCGCCATCTTCCGGGCGATCTTGAACAGGACATTGACACCCACCGCCATGTTGGGCGACTGGACGCAGGGGAAATTTTTGCTCAATTCCTTAAGCTCGGCCAGATTATCCGCAGTCAGGCCGGTGGTGCCGATGACCATGGCCTTTTTCGCCTGGGCAGCCTTGCGGGCCAGGGCCATGGTGGCCTCGTGGAAGGTGAAGTCGATAATCACCTCGCCCTGGTCCTTGACCGCCTCGAAGCTGTCCGCCACGGTAACGCCCAGAGCGCCCATCCCGGCCAGCTCGCCGAGGTCCTTGCCAAGCTCCGGACCATCGGGCCGCTCAAAGCCTCCGGCCAGGGTCAACCCTTCCTGCTGGTGCACCATATAGCTGATCCGGCGGCCCATACGGCCCGCGGCCCCGGCGACAATAACCTTGGTCATGACAATCTCCTTATGAACAAAAAAATGATACAACGCAATGGCGCAGAGGCGCAAAAAAATAGTTAAAAAACAAGCCGTTACCTTTGCGTCTTCGCGCCTCTGCGTTATGCGTGTTTTACACCAGCCCGCAGTCGGCCAGAACCTTCCTGAGCTTTTCGGTGCTTGCCTCGCTCATCTTGTACAGCGGCAGACGCGGGGCGCTGTTTTTGATCTTGCCCATGAGCGCCAGCGCCGTCTTGGCCGGGGTTGGGTTGGTCTCGATGAACATCGCGCCCATGAGCGGGAAGAGCTTGTAATGCAGTTTGCGGGCCTTGACAAAATCACCGGCCAGGGCCGCGTCCATCATGGCGGCCATGTCCTTGGGCGCCACGTTGGAGGTGACGGAGATGACCCCGGTGCCGCCGATGGCCACGGTGGCCATGGAGGTAAAGTCGTCGCCGGACATCACCGCGAAATCCTTGGGGCAGAGGCGGATCACCTGGCTGATCTGGTTGAGATCCGCGGTGGCCTCTTTCACCCCGACGATGTTTTTGATCTTGGCGCAGCGGGCCACGGTCTCGGGCAGCATGTTGACGCTGGTCCGGCTGGGCACGTTGTAGAGGATGATGGGGATGTCCACCGCCTCGGCCACCGCCTTGAAATGCTGGTAGAGCCCTTCCTGGGTGGGCTTGTTGTAGTAGGGTGTGATCATCAGGGCGCCGTCGGCCCCCGCGTCCTTGGCGGCCCGGGTCAGCTCGATGGATTCGCTCGTGGAGTTGGAGCCGGTTCCGGCCAGAACCGGCACCCTCCCTTTGACGGTCTTGACGGTCAGCTCCACCACCCGATGGTGTTCCTCATGAGTCAAGGTGGCGGACTCGCCGGTGGTGCCGCAGGGCACGATGCCGTGGGTGCCGTTCTTGACCTGGAACTCGATGAGATCCTTCAATCCTTTTTCATCGACCGTGCCGCCCTTGGTAAAGGGCGTGACAATGGCCACATAGGCGCCGCGAAACTTGTTCATACCTTCCTCCTGCTTCCTTATTATCGCTCAAACACGAAAAGGGCGCGCAGCCCTATGATTTCTTCCGTATCGCTTCGGCGTGCAGCCGGCCGTCGTAGATAAAATTGGCCGGTCCTTCCAGAAAGACGTCGCTAATCTCCTGCCCAGCCAGGGCGTAATGGATGATCAGCTGCTCGCCCCCGGAGGTGGTCACCGTCACCGGCGGGTGCACCTGGCCGAGCAGCCCGGCGATGATGGCCGAGGACACCGCCCCGGTGCCGCAGGCCAGGGTTTCCCCTTCGACCCCGCGCTCGTAGGTGCGGACGATCAGGCCGTTGCCCGGTTGCTTTTGCACGAAATTGACATTGGTCCCGGCGGGCTGGAAGTGCTCGTGGAAGCGGATAGCCCTCCCCCACTCCATAACCGGGGCCTGTCGGATGTCCTCCATGAAGAGCACGGCGTGGGGCACCCCGGTGTTGAGGCTGTGCACCACCTGCTCCTCTCCGTTGACCATGAGCTTCTCGTGCAGCCGCAGACCGTTGGGCGCGGTCATCTTGAGCTTGACCGACTGGCCCGTGACCTCGGCCTCGATGATTCCGGCCACGGTCTCAAAACGCATCCGCGCCGGGGCGATGCCTTTGGCATGGGCAAAACGGGCGGCGCAGCGGGCGCCGTTGCCGCACATCTCGGCCCAGCTGCCGTCAGCGTTCAAGAACTGCCAGCGGAAATCCGCAGCCTCGCTGTTTTCGATCAAGATCAGCCCGTCCGCGCCCACGGATACCCGCCGTTCGCACACGGCCCTGGCAAAAGCGGGCATCTCTTCCCTGGTCAGAAACGGGGCGCGGTGGTCAATGAGGATGAAGTCATTGCCGGTGCCGCTCATCTTGGTGAACTCGATGGGAAACTGCATGGTCATGCGCCCTGCTGCGTAAGGAATTCAGGGATGCTTTCCCCCTGGATCAAGGTTTCGTAGGTTTCCCTGGCCCGGATCACATGAAACGCGTCCCCATGCACCAGCACCTCAGCCACCCGGGGCCGAGAGTTGTAGTTCGATGACATGGAAAAGCCGTAGGCTCCGGCGCTCATCACGGCAAGGAGATCGTCCGTGGCCACATTGGGCATGGCTCGTTCCCGGGCGAGAAAATCGCCGGTTTCGCAGATCGGCCCCACCACGTCGGCCACTGCCTGCTCACGGCCGGGTTGCTCCACGGCCTGGATGTGATGGAAGGCGTCGTAGAGGCTGGGCCGGGCCAGGTCGTTCATCCCGGCATCGACGATGATGAATTTTTTGAGCCCTTCCTTGGTGTAGAGCACCTTGGTCACCAGCGCCCCGGCATTGCCGACCAAAACCCGGCCCGGTTCGAGAATCAGGGTGCAGTCAAGGCCTGCCAGCTCCTGCTTGATGGCCTGGGCATACTCCGCGGGCTCGGGCGGCTCCTCGCTGTTGTAGCGGATGCCAAGCCCTCCGCCCAAGTCCAGATGGGTGATCTGTATCCCCTGCTCACCAAGCTGTCCGATAAAGCGTTTCACCTTGGCCAGCGATTCGACAAAGGGGGAAACTAAAGTGAGCTGGGAGCCGATATGGCAGCTGACCCCCTTGATTTCGATATTGGGCAGCTTGCCGGCTGCGAGATAGACCCGCAGCGCGTCACCGATGGGGATGCCGAACTTGTTCTTGGCCAAGCCGGTGGAGATATAGGCGTGGGTCTTGGGGTCCACATCCGGGTTCACCCGGAAGGAGACCGGGGCCTTGAGGCCCATTTCTGCGGCCACCGTCTGGATCTGGGCCAGTTCCTGCTCGGACTCCACATTGAGCATGAGGATGCCTGCCTCCAAAGCGGCGCGGATCTCCGGCGCACTCTTGCCCACCCCCGAATAGACGATCTTTTGGGGATCCACCCCGGCGGTGCGGGCCCGGAACAACTCGCCGCCGGAGACGATGTCCGTGCCGCCGCCAAGGGAGGCGAACAGGCGGAGAATGGCGATATTGGCGCAGGACTTGGCCGCGAAGCAGGTGATATGGGGAATGTCGGCAAAGGCGCGGTCAAAGGCGGCAAAATGGCGGGTCAGGGTGGCGCTGCTGTACAGATAGAAAGGGGTGCCCACCGCTGCGGCCACCGTTGGCACGGCGACATTCTCGCAATGCAGGGTGTCGTTTTTGTACTGAAAATCATGCATGGTTCGTTATACCGTCCGTTTTGCCACGAAACCCACGAAAGAACACGAAAGGGTTTTATGGATTATTCAGTTTTATTGCCTGATCTGCCAGATTCTGTAGTTGTAGACCGGTTCTTTCTTCGCCTGCTTGGCAAAACCGTGTTTTCCCAGCCGTGAAAAACCAACCTTCCCAGTTCCACCACCCATTTTCGTGTTCTTTCGTGGGTTGATCGGCACTGCTGCCGATAATTGACACGTGGCAAAAAAACAGCCTTGTTACTCCGCCACCTCGTAGGTGGCTTCCATGGAGGAAGTGCTTTCGTTGGCAGGCTTGGCCTGGTCAAAGGCGGTGACCGAGTAATACCAGAGGCCTCTTTCCTTGGGCGGTTTTACATCCTGAAAAGACAAGCCTGCCCCGCCAACCTCGCCGATGCGTTCCGGCTTTGGATTCTGGGCCGAGCGGCGGTAGATGCGAAACCCTGCCAGGTCGGGCTCGGCAACGGTCTCCCAGATAATCTTGACCCCGGTCCCGGTGGACACGGCCCTCACCTTCTGGGGCGGCGCCGGAGGCGTCAGGTCGCGCGGCGTTGCGTTCAACGGCTCACTGGTCATCCCCGCCGCCATGGTTCCCGCATGCAGCCGCATGGCCCGCACTTTGTAGACGTAGACCTTGCTGTTGCGCAGCCCCTTGTCCGTATAGGCCAACCCCTGGATCAGCTCGCCCGGCATATCGCTGAACGTTTCGCCGTTGTCGGTGGAGCGGGAAACCTGATAGCGGATGGGGTCGGAAACCACCGTCCCATCGAGCAGCCCTGCGGGCGCGTGCCAGTGCAGGGTAATGGCCTTGTCCCCTTCCTCGGCCGTGAAATTCCCAGGCGCCAGGAGCGGGGTATCCCAGACAACCGAAACGGTGTTCGAATCATCGCTGCTGACGAACCAGCCCGCCTTGCTGCGCACCCGGTAGACATAGCGGTGGTTGGGCCGCAACAGGGTTTCCTCGTAGGAAACCTTGCCCTTGTCGCTGCTCTCCGCCTCAATCTCGATGGGAGGGCCAAAGGGGACGGGACAATCGGCACAATAATCCTTTATGGGGATAACCGCGCGGAACAGCTCAAATTTTTCAATCCGGTACGGCAGCCGGTCGCCCTGCACGGTTGCCCGGGGATAGGACCAGCTGAGCGTCACCCCTTTTTCGTCAAGCTGGTAGCTCAAGTCACTGATGGGTGCGGGCAGCACCGTATCGGGCGGCACGGGCCGGGTCTTCTTGCCGCAACCGGACATGGCGATGAGCACCACCAGGCCGAGGGCAAGCATGTGTATCCGGCCAGCTTGAGGCTTCATGGAGTAATCCCCAACTCTTTTTCCGCCCGTTTCAAGGCCTTGGCCACCATCTTGCCCGCAGTGCCGCCCAGGGATACCCGGCTCGCAACCGAGCCCTCGATGGAGAGCACCTTGAAGACATCTCCCTCGATGACCTCGGAGAATTTTTGCAGTTCCTGCAAGGTCAACTCGGTGAGTTCCTTGCCCTTGCTGATGCAAAAGGCCACGGTACGGCCGACAATGGCGTGGGCCTGGCGGAAGGGAATGTTCTTCAATACCAGGTAATCCGCCAGATCGGTGGCGGTCATGTAACCCCCGCCAAGCCCGCGGGCCAGCCGCGCCTCGTTGAATTTCAGGTTGGCAAGCAGCTGGGCCATGATCGCCACGGACCGGGAAACCGTGTCCACCGTGTCGAACAGGGGCTCCTTGTCTTCCTGCAGGTCGCGGTTGTAGGTCATGGGCAGCCCCTTGACCAGCATGAGCAGACTCATGAGGTTGCCCACCACCCTGCCGCTCTTGCCCCGGATCAGCTCGGGGATGTCCGGGTTCTTCTTCTGGGGCATGATGGAGCTGCCGGTGCAGAAGCTGTCCGCCAGGGTGACGAAGGAAAATTCCTCGGTGGTCCACAGCACCAGCTCCTCGGACAACCGGCTGAGATGGATCTGCACCAGGCTGGCCGCGGACATGAACTCGATGATGAAATCGCGGTCCCCCACGGTGTCCATGCTGTTGGCGGTGACCTTGGGGAAATCCAGCTCCTTGGCGACAAACTCGCGGTCGATGGGCAAGCCGGTCCCGGCCAGGGCCGCGGCGCCCAGGGGCATGACATTGATCCGCTTCAAGGCATCGGTGAATCGTTCCCGGTCGCGGCCGAACATCTCGTAATAGGCCAGCATGTGGTGCGCCACCAAAACCGGCTGGGCCCGTTGCAGGTGGGTGTAGCCCGGCATCACGGCATGCTGGTATTGCCGGGCCAGCACCACAAAACCCTTTTGCAGGCCAGCGAGCAGTTCGATGAGATTGCGGCATTCCTCCCGGAGATAGAGGCGGACATCCAGGGCCACCTGATCGTTGCGGCTTCGGGCAGTGTGCAGCTTCTCCCCGGCCGGGCCGATCTTTTCCACCAGGGATTTCTCGATGTTCATGTGGATGTCTTCAAGCTCCGGCCTGAAGACAAACGTCCCATTTTCGATTTCCCGCTCGATCTGACCAAGACCCTTGACGATCTGGTCCCGCTCCTTGGCGCTGATCAACCCCTGCTTGGCGAGCATCTTGGCGTGGGCCCGGCTGCCGGCGATGTCGTGCTTGTACAGCCTGGCGTCGTAGTGGATGGAGGCGGTGAAGGCCTCCACCGAGGCGGCGGTCTTTTCCGCGAACCTGCCGCCCCACAGTGCCGGGTTATGGGTGTTTCCTGCCGAAGACATAAGATGTTGCCTAGTTTTGGATTAATGAAAAATGAAGAGTGAAAAATGAAAAGTTACGATACAAACCTACATCGGTACTTTTTGTTCACTTTTAATTTTCCATTTTTAATTTTTCACTTTCTTCTTTTCAACCAGGGCCTGGATGGTCAACCGCAGGGCGTTGAGGCGGATAAAGCCGCCGGCATCCGACTGAGTGTAGACCTGGTCTTCCTCAAAGGTGGCAAAGCTTTCCTGGTAGAGCGACTGGTCGGACTTTCTTCCCACCGGGATGCAGTTGCCCTTGATCAGCTTGAGCCGCACCACGCCGTTCACTGTTTCCTGGGCGTTGTCCATGGTCTTTTGCAGGAGCTTCATTTCCGGCGAGAACCAGAAGCCGTTGTAGACCAGCTCTGCATAGCGGGGGATCAGGCTGTCGCGGATCTTCATGACCTCGCGGTCCAGGGTGATGGTTTCGAGATCGCGGTGGGCGCAGCGCAATATGGTGCCGCCCGGGGTTTCGTACACCCCGCGGGATTTCATGCCCACGAAGCGATTCTCCACCATGTCCAGCCTCCCGATGCCGTTGGCGCCGCCCAGGGCGTTCAAGCGGGCAAGCATGGCAGCGGGACTGAGCCTTTCGCCATTGATGGCCACCGGGTTGCCATTGGCGAATTCCATCTCGATATAGGTCGGTGTGTCCGGGGCCTTTTCCGGGGAGACGGACAGCTTGAACATGGACTCCTCCGGCTCGTTCCACGGATCTTCCAGGATGCCGCCCTCAAAGCTGATGTGCAGGAGGTTTTCGTCGGAGCTGTAGGGTTTTTCCTTGGTGACCGGCACCGGGATACCGTGCTTTTCCGCATAGGCCATGAGCTTGGTCCGGGAATTGAGATCCCAGATCCGCCAGGGGGCGATGATGGTCAGTCTGGGGTTGAGGGCCAGATAGGTCAGCTCGAAGCGGACCTGGTCGTTGCCCTTGCCGGTGGCGCCGTGGCTTACGGCATCCGCCCCTTCCGCCTCGGCGATGCGCACCTGTTCCCGGGCGATGACCGGCCGGGCCAGGGAGGTGCCCAAGAGGTAGGAGCCCTCGTAGATGGCATTGGCCCGGAAGGCCGGGAAGACATAGTCGCGGACAAACTCTTCGCGCAGATCGGAGATGATCACCTTCTCGGCGCCGGTGGCCATGCCCTTGGCCCGCACCTTGTCCCAGTCCTCCTCCTGGCCCACATCGGCGGCAAAGGCCACCACGGGAACCTGATACTCTTCCCGCAGCCACTTGAGGATGACCGAGGTGTCCAGCCCGCCGGAATAGGCGAGAACGATCTTGTTTATATTGGCAGCCACTGTGTACTCCCTGAGTAAGTGAACAATGAAAAATGCATAATGAAAAATTAACAAACAAGAGGCAAGGAATCAGGGATGAGACAAAAGCCTTTCACTTTTCACTCTCCCCTCTTCACTTTTCATTACCCCAAATGCATGGCCAAAATGGCCTTGTGGATATGGAGCTTGTTCTCCGCCTGGTCAAAGGCCACGCATTGCGGACCCTCCAGCACTTCTTCGGAGATTTCCTCGTCGCGGTGGGCCGGCAGGCAATGGAGGACGATGGCCCCCGGATTGGCCTGGGCCACCAGGGCACCGTTCACCTGGTAGGGCCGGAACACCCCGATCCGGGCCTCCTGCTCGGACTCCTGGCCCATGCTGGCCCAGACGTCGGTATTGAGCACGTCCGCCTCCCGCACCGCCTCGGCCGGATCGCGCACCACCCGGATGGGCCGGCTCGCCTGTTCTTGAGCTTTGGCGAGAATGGCGGGGTTGGGATCATAGCCCGCCGGGCAGGCCAGGGTCAGGGCAAAGCCGAAACGGGCCGCCGCCTGAATCCAGGAGTTGGCCATGTTGTTGCCGTCTCCCAGCCAGGCGACATGGAGCTTTTCCACCGACCCCTTGTGTTCGATCACGGTCATGATGTCGCTCAGCACCTGGCAGGGATGGTGCAGGTCGGTGAGGGCGTTGATCACCGGCACCGAGGAATATCCGGCCAGCTCGTCGACAATGGCCTGGCCGTAGGTGCGTACGACCATGCCGTCCACATAGCGGGCCATGACCCGGGCCATGTCCTTGAGGGGCTCGTTGCGGGCCAATTGGGTATCCCGGCCGGAGAGATAGATCACCTGACCGCCCAAGCCATACATGGCCGACTCAAAGGAAACCCTGGTTCGGGTGGAGGGCTTTTCAAAGATGAGGGCCACGGTTTTTCCGGCCAGCTGCTGGTGGCGGATTCCTGCCTTGGCTTCCTTTTTAAGCAGCAGGGCCTTTTCGATGTAGGCGGTAAGCTGTTCCTTGCTGAAGTCCTGTAATGCCAGTAGATGCTGTGTCATGGTTTCGTTCTCTCTGCCGGCCTCCCCCCTCGCGGTACCGGGGAAAGATATCTCCTTCTGTTCAGGGCGTCCCGCCACCACCACGGGGCGGGACAGGATCCAGGAGACCGGCTCAAAAAAATGTCAGTCCAACCATTGCCAGAGGGTGACGGACACTGTCTCCCCCTGGTTGGGCCAAACTACAAGTCATACAAAAAAACTTTTTTTTTGCAAAGGGATTTTTCGTCGAAAAAATATGGGGCTACCGGCTCAGTTCGGCAAAGACCTCGTCCAGAGCCTGGGTGAGCCGGTCGATCTCGGCGCGGCTGATGATGAGCGGCGGCAGACAGCGCAGCACCTTGCCCCCGGCAAAGTTCAGGAGCACCCCTTTTTCAAAGAGTTGGTTGACCATGGCTGGCCCCTTGTCAAGCCACGCCTCGGTCAGGGGCAGCCCCTGGATCAGGCCGAGCCCCCGGGCAGGGGTTGCCATGGCCGGATATTTTTCGGCCAGCCCGGTGAGGCGCTCTGCCAGATACTCCCCCTTGGCCCGGACCTCGGCGAGAAAGCCATCTCCCAGCATGATCCGCAAGGTGGCAACCGCGGCGGCGCAGACCACCGGGTTGCCGCCGAAGGTCGAGGCGTGGCTGCCCGGCTCGAACGCCTTGGCCACCGACTCCTTGGCCAGCATGGCGCCGATGGGCAAGCCATTGCCCAGGGCCTTGGCCAGGGTAAGGATGTCGGGGGTCACCCCGCACTGCTCGTAGGCAAAGAGGGTGCCGGTCC
>JBAYUD010000058.1:0-19344 GCA_041675265.1 Desulfurivibrionaceae bacterium
TTCCGCCTCAAACAAACGCCGGTGCGTATCGCCTCGGCCATCGGCGGCATCCTCACCGTGCTCTTCTACACCATCGCCCAGATGGTGGGTTCCGGCAGCCTGATCAAGCTGATGTTCGGCATCCCCTATGAGTATGCAGAGATCATGGTGGGCTGCATCATGCTGGCCTATGTCCTCTTCGGCGGCATGCTGGCCACCACCTGGGTACAGATCATCAAGGCGGTCATGCTGCTCTGCGGTGTCTCCGTGATGATGCTCATGGTGCTCGCCAAATTCAACTTCAATCCCGGCGACCTCTATGCCGCGGTATCTACCCAGTATGGCCAGGCAGCTCTTGAGCCGGGCGGATTGATCACCAACCCCATCGACGCTGTCTCCCTGGGTCTGGCCCTAATGTTCGGTCTCTTGGGTCTTCCCCACATCCTGCAACGTTTTTTCACCGTGCCCGACGCCAAGGCCGCCCGGATCTCCGTGCTCTACGCCACCGGCTTTATCGGCTATTTCTACATCATCATCCCCATTGTCGGTTTCGGCGCCGCCGCCCTCATCGGCCGTGAAGTCATCACCAATATCGACAAAGGCGGCAACATGGCCGCCCCCCTGCTGGCCGAGTTCCTCGGCGGCACCCCGTTCCTGGGCTTCATCGCCGCGGTGGCCTTCGCCACCATCCTGGCGGTTGTGGCCGGCCTGACCCTGGCTGCGGCATCCTCCTTTTCCCATGACATCTATGTCCATGTCATCAAAAAGGGCAGTGCCACCGAACAGGAAGAGGTACGAGCCAGCAAGATAGCCACCCTGCTGTTCGGTATTGTGGCGGTGGGTCTTGGCATCCTTTTCAAGGGACAGAACGTCGCCTTCATGGTGGGACTCGCCTTTGCCATCGCCTGCAGCGCCAACTTCCCTGCCCTGATCCTCTCGATCTTCTGGAAGAAATTCACCACCGCCGGCGCGGTCTGGGCCATTCTTACCGGCGCGTTCCTGGCCGTGGGTCTCATCATCATCAGCCCGACGGTTTGGGTGGATGTTCTCAAGAACCCCAAAGGCTCCGAGCTGTTTGCCTTGAAGAACCCGGCCATTGTCTCCATGACGGCCTCTTTCCTTGTCGGCTACATCGTTTCCCTGCTGACCAAGGAACAAACCGCCGAACAGCTTTTCGAAGATGAAAAGCTCCGGACCTATCTCGGCGTCGGGGCCGAATAATTCCCCAACGCCGGTTTCCGTTTTTTGTTGCATCACCTCAAAACGCGCAGGGCTTTCGGGCTCTGCGCGTTTTTGTTGTTTCAGGGGGGACATTTTCTGTTAAGATAAGCACGTTCGCTTTACCATCGGAAGACCACCTCCAACCCTGAGAACAAAGCATGGCCGAAAAAGCCAAAATCCTTGTTGTTGACGATGAACCCAGCATGCGGGAGTTTCTCACCATTCTCCTGGACAAAAACGGCTACACAGCCCGCGCCGCCGCAAGCGGAGCCGAGGCTCTCATCCTCCTGAAACAACGCCATTTCGATCTGGTCATCTCGGACATCCGCATGCCGGATCTCAGCGGCCTCGCCCTCCTCGAAAACATCAAGCAGCAGGATCTCTCCGTCCCGGTGGTCTTGATCACCGCTTACGCCTCCCCGGAAGACGCGGTGCTGGCCATGAAAAACGGCGCCTACGACTACATCACCAAGCCGTTCAAGGTGGATGACATCCTCTCGGTCGTCAAATCGGCCCTGGGAAGCCGGCAGGAAAAACCTCCGGCCAAGGACCGCGACTCTTTCGCCGGGATCATCGGCAGCAGCCCGGAGATGCTCAAGATTTACGACCTCATCCAGCGCATCGGCCCGACCCAGGCCAACGTGCTCATCTATGGCGAATCCGGCACCGGCAAGGAACTTGTCGCCCAGGCCATTCACCAGCACAGCAAGGTGGCGGAAAACGCCTTTGTCCCCATCACCTGCAGCGCCATCCCGGAAAACCTCATCGAATCCGAACTGTTCGGCCACGCCAAGGGCTCGTTCACCGGCGCGATTGCCAACAAGACCGGACTGTTCGAGCTGGCCAACAACGGCAGCGCCTTTCTCGATGAAATCGGGGAACTCTCCCCGCTTATCCAGACCAAACTGCTGCGGGTCTTGCAGGAGCGGGAGTTCAAAAAGGTCGGCGGCACGGAAACCATCAAGGTCAAGGTTCGGATCATTTCCGCCACCAACAAGAACCTGGAAGAGGAGGTCATGGCAGGCCGTTTCCGGGAGGATCTTTTTTACCGCCTTGCGGTTGTCCCCATCCGCATGCCGCCGTTGCGCGAACGCAAGGGAGATGTGCCGCTCCTGGTCGACCATTTCCTGAAGAAATACTCGGCCCTGTTCGGCAAGGAGGTGCAGCAAATCTCCTCCTATGCCCTGGAGGTTCTGATGGATTATGACTTCCCCGGCAATGTTCGCGAGCTGGAAAATATCGTCGAGCGTGGGGTCGCCCTCGAATCCTCCAATATCATCCTGCCGGAAAGCCTCACCCTGTCAGGACACCGTCCGGGCCGCGCCCCTGCCCCGGAGGAACAGGCCGGCGAGCATGACGGCTTTGAGACAATGGAAGAAGCCGCCTTTGATATCGGGTTTGAACAGTACATCACCGATATTGAGAAAAAGCTGATCCAAACAGCCCTGGCCCGGACCAAAAATTCCAGAATGAAGGCGGCGGACCTCCTGAAAATGAGCTTCCGCTCCTTTCGTTACAAGGCTAAAAAATACAACATCTGAGACCAGCCCAGGGAGACGGAAAACACATCCTTTCTCCTGACCCGTCTTCCTTAAAAGGCCACATGATGCTTTCCGCCCTCTGCCCGCATACCGGCACGTCTGCCTCCAATGATCATCTCAAGAAGCAGATTCAATGGCTGCTTTTTCTCCGGGTGCTTTTTCTCTCCCTGATGCTGGGGACCAGCGTTCTTCTCCAGACAAGGACACCTTCCATCTTTCTCCCCCCCCTGCACCATCTCGCCTATTTCACTGCCGGACTCTACCTGTTCACCATCCTCTCGGCCCTGGTGGTCAGAGTGATCCAGTGCTATTCCCGCTTCGGCTACCTGCAGATCACCCTTGACACCCTCCTGGTCACGCTTCTGGTTTTTTCCACCGGCGGCAGCCAGTCTGTTTTCACGGTGGTCTATTTTTTCCCCATCGTCATGGGGGCCTTCATGCTTTTCCGGCGGGGCAGCCTGCTCTTTGCCACGCTGAGCGCCCTGCTGTTTGGCGCCCTGCTTCTGGTCGAATATGGCGGATATGCTTCCCGCTTTGTCCAAGCCTACCCAAGCCAGCTGAACAACTTCCAGATGCTGCTCCATTATTTTAGCATTTACAGCCTGACCTTTTTTCTGGTCGCCATCCTAAGCTCCATGCTTTCGACCAGACTACAGAAGGCGGAAGCGGAACTGTTCCAGACCGCAAGCGACCTGGACCGGCTCTCCTTTCTCTACAAGCAGATCTTTGATGACATCAACACCGGCATTATCACCGTTGACGCCGACAACCGGGTAACATCCTTCAACCGGGCGGCCGAGCTCATAACAGGGTATAAATCCGGGGAGATTCTCGGTCAGGATCTTTCCCGGGCCTTTCCCGGCCTGGAAACCCCTCTGCTCCACGACGAACGACGCAACATGGCCGACATTCCCCGCAAAAGCGGGGAAACGATCCCGGTGGGATATTCCTGCTCCAAGCTCAACGCGCCGGATGATAACGAAAACGGCTATGTCTTTACCCTGCAGGATCTCAGTCGGATAAAAAAGATGGAAGCCCAGGTGCAGCAGGCCGAAAAGATGGCGACCATCGGCGAAATGGCCGCCGGTATTGCCCATGAACTCAGGAATCCCCTGGCCGCTATCTCGGGGGCCGTACAGCTGCTGGAGAGAGAAACCAGGGACAGTTCCATCAACAAACGGCTGTTTGACATCATCATGCGGGAGTCAGACCGGCTCGATGCGACAATCCATGACTTCCTCCTTTTCTCCAAGCCGGTCAGCCCGGAAAAAAAGTGGTTTCCCTTGCAGGCGCTGACGCGGGAGGCCATGGAAACCCTGGGGCAAAACCCGGACTGGAACCCTGCCCTGACCATTGATCTGGAGATTACGCCCGAACTCAACTGCTGGGGAGATCCACAGCTGATCAGACAGGTGCTGCTCAACCTGATTGCAAACAGCGCCAATGCCTGCCGCAATATCGATAAAGGAAGGATACTGCTCCGGGCCGAGGAAACCCCCGAAGCAGGCATTACCCTGGAGGTCGTTGACAACGGCCACGGCATACCGGAAGGTCTTCGGGAAAGGATATTCGAGCCTTTTTTCACAACCCGGGAAACAGGGACAGGGCTTGGCCTGGCCATCGTCGCCCAGATCGTCCACGGCCATGGCGGCGAGATTTCCCTGCGCGATTGCCAACCCCAAGGCACGATCTTTTCCGTAAGCCTGCCCCTGCCTTAAAGAAAAAATGAAAAATGCATGGTGGAAAGTGAAGGGAACAAGACGTTTGTTCGTTGCATGAACTTCCCGTTATCCATTCTTCACTATCTGAACACGGCAATGATGGAAAGAATGAGATAAACGATGAGCCAGCCGGCAATGAACAGCAGCGCCCTTCTCCGCCATGGCGCCTCCGCCCCCACGCAGGCCAAGGCGACCACCACGGTGCTCGGGAAGATCACCCCGGCCCAGAAAGGCTGGATATAGCGCAACAGCTCCTGCAAGCCGAGCAGAAACCATGGCCCCTGAATATGGAACAGCCCGAGCCGGGCTGGCTCCATGGGCGCGGCCAGACACAAACTGACCGCCACCGTGGTGAACAGCAGCAGGCTGTGCTGGGCAAAACCCACCCGGTAGCGGCGCAGATGGTCCCAGCAACAGACCCCCCAAACCAATCCGAGACCGATGAGATGGTTGGCGTAAACCCGCTTCATCCCCTCGGCTTCGATGGCAAAAAGCAACGAATTCAGCACCTCTCCCAGATAGGGAATGGACAGGGTGATGTTTTCGGCAATGGCGCCCGCAGCCTCCCCGGTTGCATCCGCCCGCAAAACATAGCCGGTAAAAAGCAACAGCAGCGCGGCAAGCACGGAACCGATCAACAAAAGCCACTTGTCGAAGCGGAGCTGCTGATCGGTTCTTGCCAGAATAATCGCGGCCAGATGGCAGAGGGTGAAAAGAAAAAACAACTGACTGGAATAAAAATGGCAAGCACGGAAGAATTGGCCGAACGGCGCCAGCAAATCAAGGGAGCTGGCGGAAAAAAAAGGCGTGGCGGGGTCGTATTGGAGGGCTATCACCATCCCGGATAAAACAGAAAGGTAGAGCGACACCATGCTCTTGCCCCCCCATTTCGTCTCGATGAAAAACGTGCGGATGTTCATACCCTCAATAGGTAACAAGGTACCCTTTCCCGTCCTTGTCCTCCCGCACCGTTGCCACCTGAAAACGGGGAAGATTTTTTTTGGCCGGGCCGCTGAGCCGGACGCCGTCCTTGTTGAAACGGCTGTGATGACAGGGGCAGACGAGGGTGCCTTCCTTTTCCTGATAGTTAAGCCGGCAGCCCAGGTGGGTGCATTTCCGGGAAACGGCCCAAGGCCCGCCTTGCCCGACAAAGAGAATGAAGTCATGCTCCAGGGCAAACCCGCCCACCGGCACGACCTTGTTCACCTTCACGATGCGTGGTTGCTTGGGGGTGCGATAGCCAAGAAAGCGGAACAACGGATACAAAAGCAGGGCGCCGGCGCCCCAGCGCAGCCAGGACCAGGAGCCGGCCAGGAATATTCGCCTGGTCAGAGTCTTCCCTCGTTGTTCCTGGTCAGCCATATCAGGAAAGCATCCTTTTCCGGCGCAGTCCGGGCAGGGTCGAAGCCGACACCTCAGCCAGAACAATCAACCCTTCGTTACTCATGGCTGCAAATACCGCGACCGCAATTTCTCGCAGACATGATCCGGTACCAGACCGCTCACATCTCCGCCATGTCTGGCCGCATCCTTGATGATGCTGGAACTGATGAAGATCCAGCGAAAACCGGTCATCAGGAAAACCGTTTCCACCTCCCGCTCGATCCTCCGGTTCATCAACGCAAGCTGGAACTCGTAATCAAAATCAGACACGGCCCGCAAGCCGCGGATAATCGCCTTAGCCCCACGTTTGTAGGCAAAATCAACGAGAAGCCCGGAAACATCCTGAACCTCGATCCTGGCTTCTTCAGCGGAAAAACAGTCCTCGATCATCCTGCGCCGTTCCGCCAGGGAAAATAGCGGCTGCTTGGCGGGATTACTGGCAACGGCAATGATGATCCGGTCGAACAGATTCAGCCCCCGGTGGATGATATCGAGATGCCCGTTGGTTATGGGGTCGAAGGTGCCGGGATACACGGCGATTGATTCGGATGTGTTTTCAGAGACGAACGGCTCGTAGTCAGTCATTGCACCCTGCCTCCGGTGTGTTGGTAGAGCCAGAAACCGGCCTCACCATAACGGCGTCGGTCAAAACAGACAAGAGGCCCCACGGTTTGGGGGTATTCCGCGCCCGCCGCATCTTCGAGCACGACAATCCCCTTGGCACCAAGAAAATTTCCTTCCGCCAGGGACTCAAGCACGCGCAGGGCAAGGATGCCTCCATAGGGCGGGTCAAGAAAGGCCAGATCAAATCCCCCCTCCGGCTGTTGGGCCGTCAAAAAAGCGAGCCCCTTTGCCAGATCCTTCTGCAGCACCGTGGCGCGGTCGTCAAAACCGCACAGGGCTATATTCTTCCCAATCAGCTCGATCACGGAACGCTGTGCATCGACGAAAACAGCCGACAAGGCCCCCCGGCTCAAGGCCTCAAGCCCCAAGGCGCCGGTGCCGGCAAAAAGATCCACCACCCGGGCGCCCGCCACCTTACCGGCCAGGATATTGAAAATCGCCTCCCTGGCCCGGTCTGAGGTGGGCCGAACAGAATCGCCGAAACGCTGGCCCGGCGCCAGCAGCTTGCGCCCCCGGGCGCTGCCGCTGATGATCCGCAATTACAGGTAATCCCGGATAAGAACCTCGGCGATCTGCACCGCATTGAGCGCAGCGCCCTTGAGGATATTATCGGAGACCACCCAGAGGTTGATCCCGTTGGCGATGGACTCATCCTCCCGGATACGGCCCACCAGGGTCTCGAACTTACCGGCGCAATCAACGGCCATTGGGTATTGGCCCAGGGTGGGCTCATCAACCAGTTGCACGCCCGGAGCATCTTTCAGCAGGGCCTTGACCTCCGCCGCGGTGATCTTCTTCTCGGTCTCGATATTGACCGACTCGGAATGGCCGTAGAAAACCGGAACCCGCACCGTGGTGGCGGTAACGCCGATGGTCGGGTCTTCAAACATCTTGCGGGTTTCGTTGACCATCTTCATCTCTTCCTTGGTGTAGCCGTTCTCCAGGAAGCTGTCGATCTGAGGCAGACAGTTGAAGGCGATCTGATGCGGGTAGACGCTATGGGTCATGGGCTTGCCCGCCGCATAATCGAGAACCTGCTGTTGGAGTTCCTCGATGGCCTTGGCCCCGGTGCCGGAAACCGCCTGATAGGTGGAGACCACGATGCGTTTGATCCGCACCTTGTCGTGGATGGGCTTCAGGGCCACCAGCATCTGGATCGTGGAACAGTTCGGGTTGGCGATGATGCCCCGTTTCTTGTACTGGGCAATGGCATGGGGATTCACCTCGGGCACCACCAGAGGGATCTCCGGGTCCATGCGGTAGGCGCTGGAGTTGTCAACCACCACGGCCCCTGCCGCCGCGGCAGCCGGAGCAAAATCGAAGGACCGGGTCGCGCCTGCGGAAAAAAGGGCGATATCGATCCCAGCAAAGGCATCCTTGCTCAAGAGCTGAACCGGGATCTCCTTGCCCTTGAAGGTAAGGGTTTTGCCCACGGACCGCTCCGAGGCAAGCAACCGCAGTTCATCCAGGGGAAAATCCCTTCGCGCCAAAACATCGAGCATGGCTCCGCCCACAGCGCCGGTGGCGCCGGCAACAGCAACATTGAATTTCTTTTTTCCAGCAGTCATTGTGTAAAATCCCTTACAGACAGCAGCCGGGGATCACCCGGCAATTAAAAAATATCAGCAGGTTACAAACAACACACACCCAATGGGTTAGCTTCCCTGCCGCATGGTTTCCCTTTTTAAAAACACCAACCGGTTCAGGCCGTTGAGATAGGCCTTGGCCGCGGCGGTGATGATATCAGGATCAGCACCCTGTCCCACCACGACCTTGCCCTCGTCCTCGATGCGGACCAGCACCTCGCCCTGGGCGTCGGTGCCGCCGGAGATGGAACTCACCGAGAAATAGAGGAGCTTGCTCTTGGTCTGGGTCAGCTCGGCAATGGCCCGGAAACAGGCATCGATGGGACCGATGCCGATGCAGGCCTTCTCCTGTTCCTTGCCGTCGATGAGCAGCCGCACCGCCGCGGTGGGCAGGCTCTTGTTGCCGCTCATCGCCCCCAGATGCACCAGGGAGAAGGTTTCGGTGATCCGCAACACCTCATCCATGAGGATGGCTTCCAGATCTTCGTCGAACATATCCTTCTTGACGTCGGCCACCTCCTTGAACCTGAGAAAAACCCGGTCCAACTCATCGTCCTTGAGGCTGTATCCCATGGCCGCAATGCGATCCTTCAGGGCATGCCGTCCGGAATGCTTGCCGAGCACGATGTTGCCGGTGGAGATCCCGATATCCGCGGGATTCATGATCTCGTAGGTGGTCCGCTCCTTGAGCACCCCGTCCTGGTGGATCCCGGACTCATGGGCAAAGGCATTGGCCCCGACAATGGCCTTGTTGGGCTGTACCGGCATCCCGGTGATCGTGGTGACCAAACGGCTGGTGGGATAGATGTGCTCGGTGACGATGTCGGTATGGACCTGCATCTGGTCGGCGCGGGTGCGGATGACCATGACCAGCTCTTCCATGGCCGTGTTCCCGGCTCTTTCCCCCAAACCGTTGATGGTCGACTCCACCTGCCGCGCTCCATGGTTGATGGCGGCCAGCGAATTGGCCACGGCCAGGCCAAGATCGTTATGGCAATGCACGCTGAGCACAGCCTTGTGGATGTTGGGGGTATTCTCGATGAGATAGGCGATCTTACGGCCGAACTCATCGGGCAGGGCATAGCCGGTGGTATCCGGGAAATTCAGGGTCGTGGCCCCGGCGTCGATCACCGCACCAAAAACCTTGCAGACAAAATCGAGATCGCTGCGCGAGGCATCCTCGGCGGAAAATTCCACATTGCTCGTGTATTTGGCCGCATGACGTACCGAGGCGACGGCCAGTTCCAGCACCTGATCGCGGTTCATCTTCAGCTTGTGCTTGAGATGGATGTCCGAGGTGGCCAGAAAGGTGTGGATCCTGGGGTTTTCCCCTGCCTTGAGCGCCTCCCAGGCCCGGTCGATATCCTTGACATTACAGCGGGCAAGGGCCGCGATCTGCGCACCCCGGACATGCTCGGCGATATTGCGCACGCACTCGAAATCCCCAGGCGAGGCCACGGGAAACCCGGCTTCAATCACATCCACCTTCAGCTTGACCAATTGCTGGGCCAGGCGGAATTTTTCCTGCATATTCATGCTTGCGCCCGGCGACTGCTCGCCATCACGCAAGGTGGTATCAAAAATAACTATTTTATCCGACATCGTAGTATCACTCCTCTCAGCCCAGGCAGCACAAGAAGAATGCCGCCTTAAACCAAGCTTATACCGAATTTTCCTGTTCTTCCACGGCAGAACTCCTGCCACCCACCACTAAACGGTACCCCGCCGCCAGCGGTCCGGATAGAACGTAGGTCGCCCCTAGGACAAAAAGGGTAACCTGCGGCTCGGTGGCCAAAACCATGATGAGCAGAACCAATCCGACCAGAACCTGAAATTTTTTGGCCCCATCGGTTTGGGCATGCTTGAAGCTTTGATATTTCACGGAACTGACCATGAGATAGGAAAGACCGTATACGGTTCCCAGCATAATAAAATTTCTCAAGGTGCCGGTAATCTCGAAAAAACTGCAAAACATTACCGAGGCGGCGATCATTCCCCCGGCCGCGGGGCACGGCAACCCCGTAAATTCATTTTTGGCCGAAGTGGTGTCCTGGGTGTTGAACCGGGCCAAACGCAGGGCCGTGGTTGCCACATAGAGAAAGGCGGCCAGCCAGCCATAACGCCCATATGGACGCAGCACCCATTCGTAGGCCAACAACGCAGGGGCCACGCCAAAGGCCACCAAATCGCAAAGAGAATCGTACTCCATGCCGAATTTGCTGGTGGTGCCGGTAAGGCGGGCAACCCGGCCATCAAGGCCGTCAAATATTCCGGAAACAATAATCGCCACGGCGGCATGAAAATACTGGCCGTTGATTGCCGAAACGATGGCGTAAAAGCCGCTAAAAAGACTTGCCGTGGTAATAACACTGGGCAACAGACAGATTTTACCCTTTGTGGCAATAATCCCCTTGGCTCTATGGTGCCTGGTCATGTGCGCCTCCTTTCCGATATGGTTTGCAAACAGCGCAAAGTTCGCACTCGTATCCTAGCTAGTATATTGAAAAAATGCTTTTCTGCAAAGGAGTATCAGGGGAGGTAGCCAAGAACCGTTTCGCCGGCTCGCACTTTCTGGCCCACCGCGACTTCCAGCTGGGTTTGCTGCGGAAGGTACAGGTCAACCCTTGAGCCGAAACGGATCAGACCAAAACGTTCACCGCGCATCAATCTATCCCCTTTTCCGGCCCAGCAGACAATGCGCCGGGCAATGAGACCGGCCACCTGCACAACCGCGAGTTTGCGGTTGTTCCGTGTTTCAAGGGTAAGGGCGCAGGCCTCGTTTTCCAAGGCCCCGCGTTCGGTGTTGGCCGAAAAAAACATGCCGGGAAAATACTGCACCTGGGTCACGGTGCCAGGGCAGGGCGCCCTGTTCACATGCACATTGAAGACGTTCATGAAGATGCTCACCTTGTAGACGTGCTCTTTCACGAATTTATCGTCAAAAACCTTCTCGATGAGGATGACCTTGCCGTCCGCCGGCGAAACCAGCACATCCTCGTCCTCGGGCCATATCCGTTCCGGATCGCGGAAAAAATAGAGGACAAAGGCCGTGACGAACAACGCCAGCAAGGCGCTGCAGTCATAGTCCAGAATGGCTAGGACCAGGGTAGTCAGGGCCGCGAAACCGATGAACGGGTATCCTTCGAGGGCCACAGGAACTTGTGGTTTTTTCATGCGTTTCCTGTCTCAGTAGAAGATGGTTTCATTGAGGCCCGGATCTTTCGGCCCATATAAAAATGAACTGACAGACCGTTACCACAGTCTGTCAGTTCATCCGCGAACCCTGTGTGACAAGGGTTGATTACGACTTCTGCGCCCGGGTCATGGCAATGGTTCCGGAACGGACAATCTCCTGGATGCCGATGGGCCGCAGGATATCAATCACCGCCTGGAGCTTGCTGGCCTTGCCGGTAATTTCCACAACATAGCTCTTGGGCCCGACATCAATGACCTTGCCGCGAAAGATATCAACGATCCGCAAAACCTCGGCCCGGGTGTGCGCCTCGGCCTTTACCCGGATCAGGGCCATCTCCCGCTCCACATTATCATGCTCACACATATCGGTGACCTTGATAACATCGATGAGCTTGTGGAGCTGCTTGGTGATCTGCTCGATGATGGTGTCCTCGCCGGAGGTCACCAGGGTCAGGCAGGAAACATCCGGCTCGAGGGTCTGGGCCACGGAAAGGCTTTCGATGTTGAAACCCCGGCCACTGAAAAGGCCCGTGACTCGGGACAAAACTCCGGGTTTATTTTGCAGCAGTACGGAAATAGTATGTTTCATTGCGCTATCCTTTTTAAACCAACAGCATCTCTGTGGTGGCCTTACCAGCAGGAACCATGGGGTACACACCTTCTTCCCTGGCAATGACAAAGTCCATGAATACGGTATTGTTAATCTTCAAGGCTTCCTTGATAACCGGCTCGACATCGCTGGGCTTGAGCGCCCGCAATCCAACCGCGCCATAGGCCTCGGCCACCTTGACAAAATCAGGGGCTACTTCCATGACCGTGGAGGAGTACTGCTTATTGTAGAACAGCTCCTGCCACTGGCGCACCATGCCCAGATAGCCGTTGTTCAGGATGGCTACCTTGACCGGCAATCTTTCCTGCCTGCAGGTAGCCAGTTCTTGGATGTTCATCTGGATGGAGCCATCGCCGGCAATGTCGATAACAACCTTGTCCGGCGCGGCCATCTGGGCGCCGATGGCCGCAGGAAAGCCGTACCCCATGACCCCGAGGCCGCCCGAGGTGGCAAACTGGCGGGGCTTGTTAAAATGATAGAATTGGGCGGTCCACATCTGGTGCTGGCCGACCTCGGTGGTGATAATCGCATCGCCACCGGTCAATTCATTGAGTTTCTGAATAACAAACTGGGGCTTGATGATATCGGTTTCTTCGACATAGCCCAGGGGATGCTTGTTCTTCCACTCCCGAATCTGCTCGTGCCAGGGCCGATTCTTTTCCACGCACTCGTCGGCGTTGAACTCCTTGCTCCGACCAAACCAGGCATTGATGGCGTCAAGCGCATGCTTGCAATCGGCCACGATGGGGATGTCCACCCGGACGTTCTTGCTGATGGAGGAAGGATCGATATCGATGTGGATGATCTCGGCGTGGGGGGCAAAGGCATCCACCCGGCCGGTAACCCGGTCATCGAAACGGGCGCCCACCGCGATCAACAGATCACAGTTGGCCACGGCCATGTTGGCAAAGTAGGTTCCGTGCATACCGAGCATGCCCATGGACAACGGATCCGTCCCCGGAAAACCGCCCAAGCCCATGAGGGTCATGGTGACGGGGATGTTCAGCCTTCTGGCAAGTTCGGTCAGTTCCTCGTTGGAGTCGGACAGGATAACGCCGCCACCCGCGTAGATCACCGGTTTTTTGGCCTTGAGCATTGCCTGGCAGGCCTTCTCGATCTGACCGGGATGCGGCTCGTAGGTGGGTTTGTACGTCCGCATGGTGATGGGTTTCAGCTCGGGATAGCTAATCCGGTTGGCCAGAACATCCTTGGGCAGATCAACGAGCACGGGACCGGGACGGCCGGTCTTGGCAAGATGGAACGCCTCCCGAATAATCGGAACCAACTCCTCGACGTCTTTCACCAGATAATTATGCTTGGTGATCGGGCGGGTGATCCCGACAATATCCACCTCCTGGAAGGCATCGTTGCCGATCAGCTTGGTGGGCACCTGCCCGGTGAAAACAACCAGGGGAATGGAATCCAGATAGGCCGAGGCGATGCCGGTAACCGCATTGGTGGCGCCAGGACCGGAGGTCACCAGGGCAACCCCAACGCTTCCCTTGATCCGCCCGTAAGCATCGGCGGCGTGGACCGCAGCCTGCTCATGCCGGGTCAAGACGTGATGGATTTTATCATTTTTCATCAACTCGTCATAAACATCGATGAGTGCCCCGCCGGGATAGCCGAAGATAAGATCGACTCCATGTTCTTCCAGACACTTGAGGAATGCCTGTGCTCCTGTGAGTTTCATGCTGTATTCCTTACCTTTGAATTCAACGCGTCTTCCGATGAAGATCGGATTGTATACCGGAAATATACCGTGCACGGCAGCGCACTGGCCCAAACCTTACAAAACAGGGAATTTTGAAATATATTCTGAATATATTTCTTGTCAAGCACGTTTCTGGGTTAAGCCGGAAAGAGCGCAACAAAAGAGAATTCGCCCGGCTCGTCACCAGAAACAGCCAGAGCCTGTCATAATTCCATGCTGGTTAACGGCAGAGCGGAAAACCGGAGCGGAAAAACCCCAAGCTCTCTCCCCCTCTTCAAAAATTCCCGCACCGCGCCAACCCCTTCCGCGCCCAGATCGAGAGAGAACGGATTCACATAGAGCCCGATATGATCCCGGATGACCTTGTCGTCAAGCTCCTGGGCGTGTTGCCGGATATACGACATGCCCGCATCCGGAGCGGCAAAGGCGGAAGAAACGCTGGCCCGGATGCATCGATCGATGGCCTGGATTGTCTCCTTGCCCAGGGACCGCTTTGCCGCGATACCGCCCAGGGGGATGGGAAAACCGGTAGCCTGCTCCCACCAGGAGCCGAGATCCTGGAGCAACAGCAGGCCATGCTCCTGAAAGGTGAAACGGCTCTCATGGATGATCACTCCGGCGTCGACCTCGCCTGCCGCGATGGCGGGCATGATCCGGTCAAAACGCATCACCCTGGTCGTCAGGGGAAAAGGGGAATACATCCGTAACAGCATAGCCGCCGTGGTGTACCTGCCGGGGATGGCGATGGTCAGACGGGGCAACTCCTCGGGAAAGAAATTTTTCCGCGCGACCAGCAAGGGCCCGCAGCCTCGACCAAGGGCGCTGCCGGCCATGAGCAGGACATACCGGTCAAGAACATGGCCCAAGGCGTGAAACGAAAGTTTGGTAACATCAAGCCGGCCGGCAAGCGCCCACTCGTTGAGGGTTTCGACATCGGCAAGCGTGGCCTCGCCAAAAGCCGGGGAATCGCCGCACGCCTGCCCATGCACCAGGGCATGGAAGATGAATGTATCGTTGGGGCAGGGAGAGAAGCCGAGGGTAAGTTTGTTTTTTTCGACAAGAGGAGACACGGATTTTCAGCCTGGTTCAGATGATTACGAGGTGGTCAAGGAGCAGGGAAACGGCTTGCCCGCATTTGCGCACGGCAGCGGCAAGCTGCCAGTCGGCGGGGTTGCGGTCTTCCACCATGTTGCTGATACAGCGCACCTCCAGGCAGGGAATGGCAAATTCCTCGCAGACCCTGGCCACTGCCCCGCCCTCCATGTTTTCGCAGAGGCCGTTATGAGCAGCGCGCAACATGGCGCCACGTCCGGCTGTGGCACTGACCCCGTTGACCGTGACGAATACGCCTTTTTTACAGCCCAACTCCCGCGCCCCGAGGATTTCAGCTGCCTGGACAAGATACCGCGAGTCCAGCGGAAAAACAGATCTGCTCGCCAGTTGCCCATCAAACGGCTCAACGCTTTCCGCATGGCAGATCCCGAAATCGCCCAGAACCTCGCGCTCGGCCAGACAGAGATCAAGCAGCCCCGCTCCGGAACCGACATAGGCCCCGGCCACGCCAAAATTAAGGACAAGGGAGATGCCCCCCCCGGCTTCGCACAACCTCCGGGTGAGCCGGACCGCTGTTTCAAGCGGCCCCACCCCCGCGACAAGAAGCTCATGGGAATGACCAGCCGTTTTCCCGGCCAGGGGCAAGGCTTCCATCTCTGTGGCGGCAACCAGAAGGATCATGACCTGTTATCTATCGAAAAAGAAATTGCACGGATCAGCGACAAAGAAAGGCGCATCGAAAGAGCACCCGAAGAAAAAACTATCCACGATACGGATGTTGCGCCTCCTCAACATGCATCACGTTTTTGATCCGGTTGCCCTTGTCAAGCACCACGATCCTGGGCTTGTATCCGGCCAGTTCCTCCGGGGCATACAGGGCATAGCTGACAATGATAATCAGGTCGCCGGGCAGCCCCTTGCGGGCAGCCGCGCCATTGAGGCCGATCATTCCGGACCCGGCCTTCCCTTCGATCACATAGGTATCGAACCGCTCGCCGTTGTTGATGTTGTAGATATTGATCCGCTCATAAGGGTACAGGCCGACAGCATCCATCAGATCCCTGTCCACCGTGAGGCTGCCCTCGTAGTTAAGATCGGCCTCGATCACCGTGGCCCGGTGAATCTTTGATTTTAACATGTATTGCAACATTGTCGTTCTCTCAGTCGTCAAAAAGATTATCGTTGTCGATCAACCGTGTCGCCCCGACCTTTATGGCCATGGCCAGCACCGCGCTTTTTTGCAACACGGCTTGCGGCCGCAGGGTCGCATGATCAACAATGCTTACATACTCGATGGCCACCCCTTCCTGCAGCAACAGCTCCTCCACCTCCTGCTGCAGCACCGGCGCCTCAACAGGGCCGGTGCGCACCCGTCTCCGGGCATGGCCAATGGCCCGGAAAAGACAGAGAGCTGCCCGGCGCTCCGAAGCAGACAGATAGACATTCCGGGAGCTCATGGCCAGACCGTCCGGTTCCCGGACAATGGGATGCCCGATGATCTCCACATCCCAGTCGAGATCCGCCACCATTCTTTCAATGACCGCCAGCTGCTGAAAATCCTTTCTGCCGAAAACAGCACAATGCGGCTTGATGATGTGAAACAGCTTGGCAACCACCGTGGTCACCCCGGCAAAATGACCCGGACGGCTCTTGCCGCAGAGACCTTCCGTCAAGCCCGAAACAACGACCCTGGTGCTGGCCTCCGGGGGATACATGTCGTGGGGTTCGGGGGCAAAAAGAACATCAACCCCTTGGTCTTGCGCGAGCTGACAATCCCTGGAAAAATCGCGGGGATATCGGCCAAGGTCTTCGTTGGCACCGAACTGGATGGGGTTCACAAACAAGCTCACCACCGTGCGGTCCGCCTTTTCTCCGGCCCTGCGCATCAGACTCAGATGGCCCTCATGGAAAAACCCCATGGTGGGCACCAGCCCGATTCTCTCTCCGGCAACAAGCGCCTTGTTTGCCCAGGCCGTCATCTCAGCGGGCGTACGGATAATCTCCATTACTCAACCTGTACCGTCTCTGGTTTTTCCGGATTATCCCGCAAGGACAAAAAACTACAGCCGATCGAGCTTGGCCTGCACCTTTTCCTTGAGTGCAGGGGAAACCCCTTCCTCGGTCAGCACCTTGCCATACATCTCTTTTGCCTGGGGCACGTTCTTCTGCTGCTCATAAATTCTACCCATGGCCAGATGGGCCTCCCCGGCAAAGCCCTTGATCCCGGCCAAGTCCTTATAGGCGACAAGCGCCTCGGGCAGCCCGTTTTTATTTTCATAGGCCTGGGCCAGATTCAGCTGCACCAACGGGAACACCGGGCTCGACTTGGAAAGATCGTCCCGCACCCCAAGATATACCTTGATTGCTTCATCATACTGCCGCGCGGCAAAGGCAAGATGACCCATCTCAACCTTTGCCCACATGGCAGAGCCGGTCCGCCCATATTCATCAACAACCTTTTGCAAGAGCACCTTGCGTTGTTCAACCGCGCCCTGCCCAACCGCCTCGGCCAGCAGAGCAGCAGCCCGATCATTCTGCCTCGCCAGATAATAGCTCAGGGAAGACCAACCCATGATTGCCAACACGCAGCACACCAAGCCGATGAGGATGTTCCGCTTGTTGCCGCGGATAAATTGGATAGCCTTGGGAGGCAGATTGAACTCTTCGAGCAAGCCGTGTTTCTGTAACGGCTTATTCAGAATCTCTTGTTGAAAATAGGTATTTTGCTCGGACATGCCTCAACTCCTCGCCGTTGCACTGCTTACGTTTTTCCCCTGAAACAACGAAATTTGCCGACACTATACCTTTTCCGCTCGAAAAATGCATCCGCCATTTTAAATGGCCATTTGCCGCCTGCAGTCGTGCAACCCCACGGCAGCCCACCCGCACGGAACAAAAAACTTGTCCCAGTCATGCGGGTCATGCTAGGTAGTGAAGATGCATTCCTCCATGACCAGCGACCAAATCCAGACCGTCAGCGAACTCACCCAGTCGATCCGGGGGGTGCTGGAGGTTTCCTTTCCCTTTGTAACCGTGGCGGGAGAGATCTCCAACCTGCGCTGCCCTTACTCCGGGCACCTCTATTTCACCCTCAAGGATGAATCCGCCCAGCTCAAAGCGGTGCTTTTCAAAACCCAGCAGCGCTATCTCGCCTGTACCCCGGAAGACGGCATGGAGGTGGTCTGCCGGGGGAGGATTTCCCTGTATGAAGCCCGAGGCGAATACCAGCTCATCGTGGACGTCCTTGCCTCAAAAGGCGCTGGAGCATTGCAGCTTGCCTTCGATCTTCTCAAACGCAAACTGGCAGCCGAAGGTCTCTTTGCCGAGGAGAAAAAACGGACCCTGCCGCTGCTGCCCGAAAAAATAGCCCTTATCACCTCGCCCAGCGGGGCGGCGGTGCATGATTTTCTCACCATGGCCCAAAAAAGATGCGCCGCTGTTCCCGTGGAGATCATCCCGGTCCGGGTACAAGGGTCCGGAGCCATGGAAGATATCATCGAGGCCATCGCCCTCTGCAACGAAAGGGGGCAAAACGATGTGATCGTTCTCTGCCGGGGCGGCGGCTCCCTAGAAGACCTGTGGACCTTCAACGAGGAAAAGCTCGCCCGGGCCATTGCCGGCTCAAGCATCCCCATTGTCTCGGCAATCGGCCACGAGGTTGACTTCACCATTGCCGACCTGGTCGCGGACCTCCGGGCGCCGACCCCGACCGGCGCAGCCGAAATGCTTATCCCCAGCCGCGCCCAGCTCCACGCCCAACTGCACAATCTCACCGCCCGGCTGACAAAGACCGTGCAGGACAGACTGGCATTCTTCCGCCGCGCCATCGAGGGCCATCGGAAAATACTGGGCGACCCCACCTCGCTGCTCGATCAGTTCCGACTGACCACCGACCATGCGCTGGCCGCCCTGCAATTCGCCTTTTCCAGCGCCGTGTATAAGCGCCAGCTCGCTCTTGCCGAACTCAGCCAGGTGCTTGCCCGCCACAACCCCCAACAGCGTCTGGATTATCAGCAGCAATGGCTCCAAGAATTGCACAGACGTTTGGTCCAAGCCATTCTAGGCCAACAGGAACGCAAACGCGCGGCGCTGGGCAAAAATGCCGGGCTGCTGCATGCCATCAGCCCCCTGGCGGTTCTTGGCCGTGGCTACAGTCTTGTGCAGCAGAAAAACGGAGATATTGTTCGAGACAGCTCAAGGGTGCAGCCGGGGGAGAATCTCAGCATCACCCTTGCCCGGGGAGGAATTGACTGCGAGGTGAAAAAAACATGGCCCGGATGATTCTGCCCGCGCAAAAACGACAAAAAAAACGGCTTACGGAATAATCCGCAAGCCGTTACCATACTGGTCGGGATGAGAGGATTCGAACCTCCGACCCCGTGCTCCCGAAGCACGTGCTCTACCAGGCTGAGCCACATCCCGACATTATAAATGTATCCTCAACTCCCTCCGCTGATTCCAGCGGAAGAATTGTGGAGCATATGTACCCAGAGTTTCCCCAGGCGTCAACAAAAAAGAAGGCAGGCATCCTCTCTCAAGGAGTGCCTGCCTTCTTTGCAATACTGTTACAGCGATTGATGAATTACTTTACTGCTTCAGCAAGCTTGCTGCCGGGCTTAAAGCGAGCAACTTTGCGGGCCTTGATGGTGATGGCCTTTCCGGTCTGAGGATTGCGACCCTGACGGGCAGCCCTCTTGGTCACGGAAAATGTGCCAAA
>JBAYUD010000059.1:0-18589 GCA_041675265.1 Desulfurivibrionaceae bacterium
GCAGGCCGGATCGATGCAGTGCATGCAGTGCCGCTTGATAAAGGCAAAACCCTCCGCCGAATCCTTTTGCCCCTCGACGCCGTAGCGTTTGATGATGTTCAGGGTTTTAGCGGAAAGATCCTGAGGGTCATCCCACATCGGCTCCTTGGGGTTGGTGTGCTCCACAGGCTTGTTGTTGGCCTGTTTGCAGGCATGCTCGCAGACCTTGCAGCCGATACAGAGGGTGGAGTCGTACAGGATGCCGACGGCATTGGGGGGCAGATCCTTCCTGGCCCGTTTGGCCTGGGCCGGACTTTGCTCGGCGGCAAGCAACAGGGTGCCGGCCGCGACCCCTTTTAGAAAATCCCTGCGTCGTATCTTCATACCCTATTCTCCCTCTGACGAAGACCCTTTCTCGGTCTTGCCAAGGTTCTTGGCAACCGCCACCCCGGCTCCCAGCGCCACCCCGGCCACCCCGGCAGCCAAGGCCACCGCGCCCACCGAGGCGCCTTCCCCCCGTTCGGTGACGATGTGCGGATACGCGGCCCCAGGGGTGATGTATTTCAGATCGGCCTGGGCATGGAGCGGGAGATGAAAACCCACTCCTTCCTCGGTGCAGCCGAAGCAGGGATGCCCGCTGCCCACCGGCCAGGCGCCGGGGCCGACATCGTTAAACAGGACGGCCGGGCAGTTGGCAAAGGTCATCGGCCCCTTGCAGCCGAGCTTGAACAGGCAATAGCCTTTCCGGTGCCCCTCGTCGCCGAAGGCGAGGGCAAAACGGCCCGCGTCAAAATGGGGCCTGCGCTCGCAGTTCTCGTGGATGAGGCGGCCATAGGCGAATTTCGGCCTGCCCTTGTCATCCAGGGCAGGCAGTTTCTTAAAGGTCAGGAAGTGGATCACGGTGGAAAGAAAATTATAGGCATTGGGCGGACATCCGGGGATTGTCACCACGGTCTTGCCCTTGAGAAACTCGGGCGCGCCCATGGCGCCGGTGGGATTCGGCTTTGCCGCGGCAACCCCGCCCCAAGAGGCGCACGAGCCGATGGCGATGACGGCGGCAGCCTTGGCCGCGGTTGCGCGCACGATCTCACTGAAAGGCTTGCCGCCGATCATGCAGTACACCCCGTTGTCCTTCACGGGGATGGCCCCCTCCACCACCAGAATGAATTTGCCGCTATTCTTCTGAATCGAGGCCTGCAAGGCCGCTTCCGCCTGATGTCCGGCCCCGGCATTGAGGGTTTCGTTATAATCAAGGGAGATAAGATCAAGAATGAGATGCTCAAGGGAGGGATGGGAGGGGCGCAGCAACGATTCGGTGCAGCCGGTGCAGGCCGAGCCGGAAAGCCAGATCACCGGGGCTCGCTCCGGGGCCATGACCGCCGCCGCGATCCGCGGCGCGACCTCGAGGGGCAGCCCCAGGCCGGCGGCCATCACCGTGCAGAATTTCATGAAATCACGACGCGATATCCCGTTCAGACGTTCACTGACCCTGGCAAAATCCTGCTCTTTCATCGTTCGCCTCGTTTGCGTGTGTGGAGCATTCTCCCATTTCCAATAACAGCGCAACTTCAAAAGATTGCCCTCATTGCACCATAAAAACCTGACATAAGTCAAGCACAACAAGATAGGTATAAACACCTAGTGAATAGTAGTGCGGTTTTCGACCATGGGTCAAGAACTTTCTCGTTGGCCGACCCGGTTCTTTGCGGTATGGTGCCGCAACCGACACGCAACCGAGGATGCCCTATACCATGCCGCATACCCCCCTGCTCGATCCGGCCGGCATTATCCAGCATGTCTATGTGGAGGATGACTGCCGGGATCTGCCCCTTACCACACATATTCTGGCCAATCTTCCCGGCCGGGAAGTGCGGGTCATCCCTACGCGCTCCGGCCCGGACATTTTGGCTGCCACCCCCATCCCCCACAGCCTCACCAACGGGAAAAAGCATCTGGTTCTCTGCAAGAACCGGGGCCGCTTCCTCAAACCCTGCCCGGCGACCAGGGAATACCGCTGCTGCGACTATCAGGTGCTCAATGTGGGGATGAACTGTCCCATGGACTGCGTGTACTGCATCCTGCAGGCCTACCTGAACAATCCCTGGCTCTCTTTTTTTGTGAATACCGATGAGCTGCTGGCCGAACTCGCCACCGCCTTTGCCGAAAGCCCGCAAACCTTCCGGCGCATCGGCACCGGCGAATTCACCGACTCCATGGCCCTGGACCGGGTCACGGGCCTAAGCCGGATTCTCATCGAATTTTTCAAGGATCAGCCCAACGCGGTGCTTGAACTGAAATCCAAGGCGGTGGCCCTGGACAACCTTCAGCACAGCGAGCATGGCGGCCGCACCATCATGGCCTGGTCGCTCAACAGCCCGGAAATCATGGCCAAGGAGGAGTTGCGCACCGCCAGCCTGGACCAGCGCCTGGCTGCGGCTGCCCAGTGCGCCGCCTGGGGCTACAAACTGGCCTTCCATTTTGATCCGCTCATCTATCATCCCGGCTGGAAAGAGGGTTACAAGGAAACGATCGACCGGCTCTTTGCCGCGGTCCCGGCAACAAGCATCGTCTGGATCAGCATGGGAGCGCTGCGTTTTCTCCCCGCCCTGAAAAACATCGCCACCGGACGCTTCCCCAGATCCCGGTTTTTCCATGAAGAGTTTGTCCTGGGATTGGACAATAAATTCCGCTACTTCCGACCGCTGCGCACGGAGATGTACCGACACATGGCGCACCATATTTCCCGTCACCTGGGTCCGGACACCTGCCTCTATTTCTGCATGGAAAGCGATGAGATCTGGCGGGATGTTTTCGGCTTCACCCCGGAGGAAAAAGGCGGCTTGCCCGCCATGCTCGACCGGGCTGCCCGGGCAAAATGCGGCCCGCCCTGAGCATGGTTTCTATTCCGGGGCCATTCTTTTGGGTGTTGATTTTTACCAAGGCGATCCTTACTATGATATATCGTTTCCCGGCGGCCATACCCTGAAAGCGGCGGACGGCCCGGATCCGGAAAAGGTTGGTGCGGACGCGGGAAATAGCCGTTATGATGGGCGGCCACCAATACTGCGCCTCATTTTTTTTGCAAATCTGATCGAGAATATCAAGGAGAAGAAATGGTCAATAAAGTCATCCTCATCGGCAACCTCGGCAAGGATCCGGAAGTACGCTACTCGCAGGCAGGGGCAGCCATCGCCAGCTTCAATGTCGCCACCACGGAAACCTGGAAGAAACAGGACGGCTCCAAGGAAGAGTTGACCGAATGGCACCGGATCGTGGCTTTTGGCCGTCTGGGCGAGATTTGCGGCGAATACCTGTCAAAGGGCTCCAAGGTTTTCATCGAAGGCCGCCTGCAGACCCGCAAATGGGACGACAAGGACGGCAACACCAAATACACCACCGAGATCGTGGCCCGGGAGATGAAGATGCTCTCCCCCCGCGGCAGCGGCGGCGATTCCGGACAGTCCCGGCAGTACGACGACCAGCCTTTTCCCGAGCCGGTCATGGGCGACGACGTGCCATTTTAGAATCCGCTCAATCCCCCTGTGCAGGCATAAACCCGGCAAGAGCTATTCTTGCCGGGTTTTCTTATATGATTTCTTCGTCCGTGCCCCGGAAACATTGCCCAAAGGCATCAGGCTTGCCGCTCCGCCGCCTTTTGCAGCAAATTCGGCCGGGCCGCGGGAATGGACACGGTAAAGGTGCTTCCCTTGCCCGGTTCGCTTTCGACCAGGATCTCCCCGCCATGGTTCCTGACGATTTCGTTGCTGATTGAGAGCCCCAACCCCGTCCCTTTCCCAGCCTCCTTGGTTGTGAAGAACGGTTCGAAGATGCGCGAAAGTTGTTGTCCTGGGATACCGCAGCCGGTGTCGCTGATCGAAACGAATATCCTTCCCTCGGCGCTCCAGCTCCGCACCGTGATCTCCCCTTGGGAGTCGATGGCATGGGCCGCGTTGACCAGCAGGTTCATGAAGACCTGATTCAGCTGTTGCGGATAACAGAGAATTTGCGGCAGCTCGCCATACTCCCGCCGGACCTTTGCCTTGTACTTCAATTCGTTCTTGGCGATATTCAGGGTGCTTTCCAGGCATTGGTTGATGTCCGAAAGCTTCTGTTCCGATTCATCCGCGCGCGAGAAACACTTGAGATCCCTGACGATGCTTTTTATGCGCTCCACTCCCTCCTGGGTTTCCACGATCATCTCGGGGATGTCCTTCATGATGTAGTCTATCTTGAGCTGACTGCGCTGCTCCCGAACCAGATCGGCCTGCCGCGGGTCCGGCTGTCCGGAAAGCAGCGCTTCCTGCTGCGCCTCGATAAATATCAAAAGTTTCTCGCAATACTTGCCGAACGACCCGACATTGCTGGCGATGAACCCGATGGGGTTGTTGATTTCATGGGCGATCCCCGCGGTCAACTGGCCGACCATGGCCATCTTCTCCTGCTGCGTCATCTGTTGCTGGGTCGACTTGAGTTCGGCAATGGCCTTTTCAAGTTCTTCCGTGCGTAGCCGGACCTGCTGTTCAAGTATCCCGGCGTGTTCCTTGAGAAAGTCGTGGTACTGCTTCACCAGCAGAAGGTTGCGCGTCCTCAACAGGATCTCCGTGGTATCGATGGGCTTGCTGATAAAATCGTCCGCGCCGGCGGCTATCCCTTTCAGCCGCATCGCCTTCTCGTTGAGACAGGTTACCATCACGACCGGAATAAACCTCGTCGCCTGATTCTCCTTGAGGAGCCGGCAGACCTCGAAACCATCCATGTCCGGCATCATCACGTCGAGCAGAATCAGATCGGGCGGCTCGTCCAGGGCTGCCTGGAGGGCAAGTTCGCCGCTGGACAGGCAGTGGATCGCATACCCCTTGCCGGAAAGGATATCGTCCAATAATTGCCGCGATCCCTGATCGTCGTCCACGATGAATACCGTGGGCGGCTTGATGGAGATGTCTTCTAATGCCATGGCAGACCTCTTTTGCGATGTGGACTGTTATCCCTTCATTTTTTCGTAGATTTCCTCGAGCCGTGGCGCTGTCTCCCTGAATGCCTTCAAGACACGCGGGTCGAAGTGCTGGGGCATGGTCCTCCCATCGCCCTCCGTGATGATCCGGCACGTCGTCTCGTGGTCGAATGCGGGTTTGTAGGCCCGCATGTTCCGCAAGGCGTCATATTGATCCGCAATGGTCATTATCCTGCCGCCCAGGGGAATCCGTTCCCCCCGGAGCCCATGCGGGTATCCGCTCCCATCCCAGCGCTCATGGTGCGAGAGCGCGATCTCGCTTGCCAGCCCGAGCCGCACATGATCACCCAGGATCCTGCCGCCGATAAGCGGATGCTGCCGCACCACGCCCCATTCCTCGGGCGTCAATTTTCCGGATTTCCTCAGGATGTCGGGGTGGATGTGTATCTTGCCCACGTCGTGCATCGACGCCTGGAGGCGGATAAGGGAGGAAAAAGCGTCCGGCATGCCTATCGCCTTGGCGATGACGGCGCAGTATTCACCGACCCGGATGATATGATCGCCCGTATCCTCGTCGTTCGCCTCCGCTGCCCGCGCCAGGGCGTGGACCATGTAGTCGAAGGCGTTTTCCGTGTCCCTCACCTGGCCCGAAAGCGACCTGAGGAACAAGGCCTGCACGACAAGGGCCTTCAAGGCCGCGGCGTCATGGGTGGTCACGTCCCGGTCGTAGTTGAGCGCGTACACGTACAACTCGTTGCTGTGGTAGCTGACGATGTTGCGGACGGGCCTGCCGAGCGATTCAATGGCCTTGATGACCGGCTGGTTGTCCGGCGTCTCCAGGCCGTTGCCGTTCGAAAAAGTCGTGACCGGTTCGTGATCCTTTCGGGCCGGACAGTGGAGGCTGTCGGGTCGCAGGGCTTCGCGCCGCACCACGCCGCCGTCGACTTCGTACCGGTACTGCCTCGGTCCGTCGGCGTCCGAAACGCCGACGATAACAAGGCCGGGACGTTCCGCCTCCGCCGCCGCCACGACCATGAGCTGGCGGACGATAATGTCCACATTCTCCAGAAAATCAAAATGCAGGGGATCAAAGGCCTTGGCGATCTGCTCGCCGCAGGTGGTCAGATGGTTGATATGCGTATACGCGTGGCGCAGACGGTCATCCAGCCCCTTCACCTTAAGCAGCATCCGCACGCGCGCCAGAACCTCGGTCGGCTCGATGGGTTTGGACATGAAGTCGTCCGCCCCCGCCTCGATGCCGGCGACCCGGTCCCCTTTCGCGGTCAAGGCGGTGATCATGACCACGGGGATGGAGCGGTGCTGCTCGTTCTCCTTGATTCTCCGGCAGACCTCGAAGCCGTCGAGCTCCGGCATCATGACATCAAGGAGCACCAGATCCACCTTTTGCGACGCGACCAGCATGAGCGCATCCCGGCCGTTGGTCGATCTGATCACTTCGTAATTTCGCGGCACGAGCAATGCCTCGAGAAGGTCGAGATTGAACGGTTCGTCATCCACACAGAGAATTCTCGGCTTTGCCGCCTTCATCGCATTGTCTCCCTTATTCCATTTGTCAACCACCTCCGGCAAAGCCGGAGGCTTGACGGTTGCTGGCCCCTCAAAGGGGCCAGCAACCGGTTAAAAACAAAGCCTTGTGCTTTCTGCCGTCATTCCGGCGAAGGCCGGAATCCAGTCCTTTTTCTGGATCCCGGCCTTCGCCGGGATGACATGTGTTACGGAAACCATTTCCGGAACTGTCAAACTTTGCGAGTCCCCCCGCAAAGCCGGGGGTTTACCTTAAGGAAATTACTCTTCCATTGTCTTCCCCTCCCCGGCCAGGATCTTCTCCATCATGGCCGGGAGCTCCCTGATGTCGATCGGTTTGGAGATATAGCCGTCGGCCTCGGCGGCGAACAAGCTCCCGTTGTCATTCCCCATCGCAAAGGAGGTGATCGCCGCCACCCTGAGCCCCCGCGTGAGAGGGTCGCTGCGCAGGATACGCAGCGCGGTGTAGCCATCCATGACTGGCATGTTCATGTCCATGAGGATCAGATCAGGGAGTTCCTCCCGCGCCATCCTTACTCCTTCCTCGCCGTCGCCCGCCTCCACGACTTCGTAGCCGAAATACCCGAGCACGTCCCTCAGGAGCATCCGGTTCTGCGCCACGTCATCCACCACCAGAATTTTTTTCGCCATCTCAGACTCCCATGATGCAGGGGTTCAGGAAACACCCTGCCCTGTGTCGCCCTCCGTTGGAATAATAACGGTAAAGCAACTTCTTTTGCCGACCTCGCTCTCCAGCCGGATGACGCCTCCCAGACGCTCCACAAGCTTTCTCGCCAGCGCCAGCCCGAGCCCCGCCCCCCCATATCTCTTGCGGTAGGGGGATTCGAGCTGGGTCAGATCCTGGAATATCTTCGACATGTCTTCCGCCCTGATGCCGATGCCTGTGTCCTCCACGGAGATTTCGATAAAATCCTTGCCGGGCGGCGGGAACGCCCCATGAACCTCCCCTGCGTTGCCCGCCGGCCGCGCGACGACACGCACGCTCCCTCCGTCGGGAGTAAACTTAACCGCATTGGAGAGAAGATTATGGAGGATCTGCCCCAGTTTCTCCGGATCGCTCCGGATCTCCCTTTCGGCCTCGGGCTCCATTTCAAGGGAGAGGGAAATGCCGCGGGAAGCCGCCTTCTCCCTGAACCGGGAGAGCTCTTCGAGCAGGACGTCCCGCAGGTGAAAGGCAATGACCCGCAGCTCCATGGTCCCGTTTCCCATCTGGGCGAGGTCGAGCATGTCCTCGATCATCCGGTGAAGGTGTCGGCCGCTCGTGCGGATGTTGTCCACATAACACGTCTGTTGCTCCGAAAGATTGCCCCCGATCCCGTCCTTCAGCACGTCGGCAAAGCCGATGATGGCATTGAGCGGGGTGCGCAGCTCATGGCTCATGTTGGCGAGAAATTCCGCCTTGGCCTGATTGGCGGTCTCCGCCAGCAGGCGCGCCTGCTGAGCGGCGGACCTTTCCCGCTCCAGGGCGGCCGCATGCTCCTCCAGCTCCAGGTAAACCTCCTTGAGTTTCTCCTGCCCGGCGGCAAACCTTTCCCGCTCCTGGGCGATCGCATGCGCGTCCATCTCCCGGCAGACCTCCATGAGTCTCTTCTCGGCCCGCCTCCTCTCCGTGACATCCATTGAGAAAACAGCCACACTCTCCACCTTGCCCTCGCTGTCGACAAAGGGATAGAGCGAACTGTCGATGATTCTCCCCTCCCGCTCGTCCTCGAAGTGGAGCGGCTCCCCGCCGCGGACAACCTCCGCCAGGCGCGCCTTGCGGCCGGCTGCCAGGGCGGCGGGCAGGAGATCAAAAACGTTTTTGCCGACGATCCCGTCGACGGGAACGCCGAGTCGCCCGGCCAGGGAGCCGTTGGCAATGATGATGGTCCCCTCGGTGTCCAAAAGAAAAATCGCTTCGAAACAAACGTTAAAAAGCCTCCGGATCGTTTCCTCGCTCTCGCGGCGTGCGGCGACCTCCGCATTGAGCGCGCCGATCTTCTCCTGCAGATTCTTGCGCATGGCCTCAAACGCCCTGGCCGGCTCGCCGATCTCCCCCCCGGCGCTGGTATCGGCCGCCACCTCCAGGTTGCCGGTTGCCATCCCGCCGACCGTATCGATGAACCGGGAAACCGGGCGGGAAACAGCCCGGGAAATGTAGAGGCCGAGGGCAACGGAGAGAATGAGCATGAAGGCCCCCGCGGCATAAGGGGCTCGGCGGAGGAGGATGAACGTGCCGATCAGAGCCATGATCAGGCCGATCAACAGATAACCGGAGATGATCTTGGCCCGGATATTCATCCCTTCCCTTCCTCCCCCAGCCATTCCCGAACCATTCGCGGCAGTTCCCGGGTGTCTATGGGTTTCGTCAGGTAGCCGTCGAACCCGGCGGCCATGATCCGTTCCCGGTCCCCCCGCATGGCAAAGGAGGTGAGGGCGATGATCTTCGCCAGGCCGGGGGTCGGCTCGTTCCTCAGCACCCCTACGGCGGCGAAGCCGTCCATGACCGGCATCTGGATGTCGAGGAAGATCAGGTCGGGCGAGTGCTTTCGCGCCCGTTCGACTCCCTCGGCGCCGTTGGCCGCCTCGATCACCTCGTACCCGTAATACTCCAGCACATCCCTGAGGAGGATCCGATTCAGTTCATTGTCTTCCACAAGGAGTATCTTCCTGGCCATGTTTCACTCCTGCCTTGATTGACTGAGCGGAATTGCAAAGGTGAACCTGCTCCCCTTGCCGACCTCGCTTTCCACCCATACCCTGCCGCCGTGCAGCTCCACCATCTGCTTGGTCAGTGCCAGGCCGAGGCCGGTTCCCTCATACCCCTTGCTGTACGGGGAGCTGACCTGACTGAACGCCTTGAAAAGTTTCGGGAGATGCTCGGGAGCGATGCCGATGCCGGTGTCCGCGATGGAGATTTCTATAAAATCTCCATCGCCTTTCCGGTCGCCGGATTCCGGCGCCGGACAGGAACCCGGCAACTCAAGACCGGAAATCCTGCGCGCGCTGACGCAGACACTTCCCCCGTCCGGCGTGAACTTGACCGCATTGCTCAGAAGGTTGAACATGATCTGCTTGAACTTTCTTTCATCCGCGATCAGCTCGATCTCCGCCTCGGCGGGGAGTTCCATGCTCAGCTTCAGGCCGTGCTTCAACGCCTTCTCCTTCAGCATGGCGAGCGAGGTCGCCAGCGTATTGCGCAGGTTGACGATGGCCGGTTCAAGTTCCATCTTGCCCGATTCGACCTTGGCCAGGTCCAGGATATCATTGATGAGTTCCAAGAGGTGTTTGCCGCTTACCAGGATATTGTTGACATACTGCTGTTGCTTCTCGTTGAGCCGGCCGAACATCTCGTCTTGGAGCACCTCTGAAAAACCGATGATGGAGTTGAGGGGGGTTCGCAGTTCATGGCTCATGTTGGCGAGAAAATCGGATTTGGCCCGGGTTGCCCGCTCCGCCTGAAGTTTCGACTCCTGCGCCGCCCCCCGCTGCCATTTAAGCTCCACGTTGAGTTCCCGGAGTTCCCGGTTTTTCCCCTTCAGCTCGGCCATGTTTTCCGCCAGCTGCTCGTTGAGCGTTTTCAATTCACGGGTGACGTCGGTCAGCTCCTGGTTTTTCTGGATGGCGGTTTCGTAGGTGGACAGGAGCAGGTTGAGGATCTGCAGCCGGTCCGAGTTGATGAAGTACTTCTTTCCCCGGAAGAAGATCTCCAGCCCCATCCGCGCCGTCTGCTCGCCGAGCTGGCGGTTGGCCTGGATGTGCTGCAGACGGGAAAGGAGAAACCGCTCGTTGTACGGTTTCATGATAAAGTAGTCGGCGCCGCACTCAAGCCCCATGATGACATCCTCGGGGGCGGACAGGGAAGTGAGAAGGATGACCGGAATACCATGGAATCTCCCGTCCCCCTTGATCCGGCGGCACAGCTCGTAACCGTCCATCTCCGGCATCATGATGTCGCTGATGACGGCGAATGGCCTCTCCTTTTCCAGCAGGGGCAAGGCTTCCCGTCCGTTGCCGGCCGAGGCTACCCGGTAATGGTGTTTTTCCAGCATGTGCCGCAACTCTTCCGCCTGGGTCGGGCTGTCTTCGACGACCAGGATTGTATTGCCGTTTCCTGCTGTCTGTGCTGTAGTCATGATCTAAAATCCTTTCCTCAGCCTGCGTTTCGATCTGTCTTGCTTACCCCTCTCCCCGGCTTCACCAGGCGGACAAGAAGGGGCTGAATCCGATCCAGGGGAAGGATGTATTCCGCCGCCTCGATTTTTGCCGCCTCGCCCGGCATGCCGTAGACGATTGAACTCTCCGCATCCTGGGCTATGGTTACCGCCCCATGCTCCCGCATCAGCCGAAGCTCCGCCGCGCCGTCCTTCCCCATCCCGGTGAGAAGTATTCCCACCGCATTATCGCCGTAGCTGTGGGCTATCGAGCGGAAGAGATGGGAAACCGACGGGCAATGCCCGTTATTGTTATCGCCCTTTCTGAGGGCTATCCGTCCGTCCGTTCCCACCCCCATGTCGAATCCGTCCGGCGCGACATAGACGCAGCCGGAATGGAGCGGCTCCCCCTGGACCGCGATTTTGACCGGGATAGCCGAGGATTGGGCGAGCCATTCGGTGAATCCCGCGATGAACCCTCTGGCCATATGCTGGACAACGAGCACCGCCGGGAAAAAATCCCGCGGCAGGGAGGCCAGTATCCGCTGAATGGCGATGGGCCCACCCGTGGAGGCGCCTATCGCGACAAGACTCACCTCCGGCGCCGCCTGCCCCGCCGCCTTTTCAGGGAACAAGGGAAGCTTTGCCGCCGGAACCGGCCGGGGCCACCTCCTGACTACCCGCACCTCGGACATCAGCTTGACGGTCTTGATCAGCTCCTTCACGGTTTTCTCGTGGTCCGGGTGCCCCATGCCAGTCGGCCGGGAGACCACGGCCAGCGCCCCCGCTTCCATGGCGCGGAAGGTCGTGGTCACCTCATTCGGATCGACGCTCCCCGAGACGATCACGATGGGGACGGGATTTGTTTCCATGATGATGCGGGTGGCCTCGTAGCCGTCCATCTTCGGCATCTGCACGTCCATGGTGACCACGTCGGGCCTCTTTTGCCGCACAGCCTCGATTGCCTCGCCGCCGCTGCCGACGGTCCCGGCCACCATAATCTCCGGGTCGGAACTGAAGATCCGGGCCAGGAACTCCCTGACAACCGGTGAATCATCGACAACCAACACCTTGATCATATTTCCCCCCGGTTTCCTCGGGATGGCTGGGCCGCACCCCATCCCCGCCCATCATCGCCGCACGACCAAAATCCCTAAACCAGCCGCCGGATCACCTCAAGCAGATTGCCCTGGTCGAAACTGCTCTTCACGATATAGGCGTTTGCCCCCACGTCGATCCCCCGCTCCCGGTCCTCCCTGGATTCCAGGGCCGTCACCAGGATGATCGGCATTTCGGAGAGTTTCCTGTCTCCACGGATCTTTGCGGTGAGGTCGAAACCGTTCATCCTCGGCATGTCCACGTCGGAGACCACGAGATCGAAATCCACGCTCCTCAGCCGGGTAAAGGCATCGATGCCGTCAACCGCGGTCACCACATCGTATCCGGCCGACTCCAGGATGTTCTTCAGCAGGGTCCGGGAGGTGATCGAATCCTCCACGACCAGGACGGACTCCCTTCTTCCTTCCTCTTTCCGCGCTTCCGGCCCCACCCCCGCGGAGGGGAGAGTGGACATTACCGCGGATTTCATCAGATCGGGAACATTGAGGATCGGCACCACCCTGCCGTTTCCGAGCACCGTGGCGCCCGAGAGGTTGCGCACCCGCGACAGCTGCGGGCCGAGATTTTTCAGGAGGACCTCCTGTTCGCTCATGATCTCGTCCGCGAGAAAGGCGATCCTCCTGTCGCCGACCGCCAGAACGACCGCCTGAAACCTGCCGGAACGCTCCTTGTCCTGTTTTTTGGCGGGGAGCCGCAGGACATCTCCGAGTCTGGCCAGCGAGACCGCCCGTCCGTCGAGTTGGATCGTCTCCCTGTTTTCCACGGTCTTGATCTCGTCCGTTTTCAGCCCCACCACCCGCTCCACATGGGTGGTGGGGAGGACGAAGGCCTGCTCGCCGGCGCGGACGAGAATCCCGCGAAAAGTGGCGACGGTGAGCGGCAGGAGGATGCGGAAGGTGGTCCCCGCATCGGGTCGAGACTCCAGGGAAATCGTGCCGCCGAGCTTTTCCACCTTCTCCCTGACGATGGCCAGACCGAGCCCCCGCCCCGATATCTCGGTGATGATGGGGCTAGTGGAAACCCCCGACTGGAAGACATACGGGAGCAGATCCTCGTCGGCAAGCTCCGCCATCTTCTCCGGGGGAACGAGGCCCAGCTTCCGCACCGCGTCCCGTACCCTGGCGATCCCGATGCCGGCCCCGTCGTCGGCGACCACGATCTCGACCTTGTTGTCCTTGGGGGCAACGAAGATGGTGACCGTTCCGTGTCTCTCCTTGTTCTTTTCCTCCCGCTCCCCGGGCCCCTCGATGCCGTGGTCGATGCAGTTCCTCACCAGATGCACCAGCGGATCCTTCATCTCCTCCAAAATGCGCCGGTCGACCTCGATCTCGCCGCCCCGGATATCCAGCTCCACCTCCTTGCCGTGGTCCCGGGAAAGATCCCGGACAACCTTGGGGAAGATCTCAAGAAGCGAGGAAAAAGGAAACATCATGACCTTTTTCATGTCCTCCAGCAGGTTGTTCACCATGCCGCCCAGCACCCGACTGTCGTACTCGGCTGTTTTTGCCTCGGCAACATACTTCCCTTCCAAGGATTTCATGAAGGCGCCGTTCCACTCCAAAAAATCAAGGAGCCTTGCCGACTCGCGGCGAATCTCCTCAAAGCTTTCCCCTGCCCCCACCTCGGCCGGTTTCTCCGAAAGCTTTCTGACCCCATGCGCGACGGGCTGGATCTTGGCCCACTCCTTTTTCCAGGCGGCAAACGCCGATCTCGTCTCCCGCATCTGCACGACGCGCTGCCCCGCCGCCAGTTTCGCGGAGAGCATCTCCTCCGACTGGAGGAGGACCGAGGAGAGTTTCGTCGTGGCGACCCGCACGGTCTCGGTGATTCCCGGGCTCGGAACCTGCTCCGGCGCGCCGGTCCGGGCTTCGGGAGCCGCCGGTTGTTGGGGGGGGAGCCGGGATGGGGGCTCAGGCGTCACGGGCCGAGGTTCGCCGACCTCCGGCAGCTCTTCAGCCCCTGCCGCTTCCTCGGTTTCCGCTTGCCGGAATTCAGCCTCCGGATCCCGAATCCCGGACCCCGTCTCCTCCCCCCTCGCCGCTTCCTCAAGCCGGCCGAGCAGCTCTTTGTGAAGGGCCTTCTCCTTGGCGCTCCGTTTCCCCTCGGCAGCGGGGAGGATTCGGCAAAGATGGTCCACCGTCTGCTGAAGGAGATCGAACAACCCGGGAGAGCCCTTGAGTTCATGCCGTTTCATGGCGGAGAAGACCCCCTCCATCATCTGACAGAGCGCCTCCAGATCGGCAAGATTGACGGAACGGGCCGCCCCCTTCAGGCTATGCGCCTCGCGAAAGACAACCTCCACGATTTCCGCGAGCATTTCCGGAGGTTCCGCCTTTTCCAGCTCGATCAGCCCGGAGGATATCCTCTTCAGATGTTCGTCCGCCTCGACCTTGAAGATGGCGAGCAGGTGGTTCATGAATTTCTGGTCTTTGTCGTCCATGGAAACCTCACAAGCAAGTTTCGCTAAATCATACCTTGTGTTGCCCCACCAGCCCTTTCAGCTTTTGCCCCAGCTCATGGAGGTTCTGCACGGTGGCTTCCACCTGCTTGCTCCCGGCGACGTTCTGCTCGCTGGCCTGCTTGATATTCTCCATGGCCAGGGCCACCTGATCCATGCCGGTGAGCTGCTGCCGGCTCGACGCCACGATCTGGAGCGCCGCCTGCGCAGACCCCTCGATACTCTCCCCCATCTGCCGGATCGCGTCCCCCGCCTCCCGCGATTGTTTCACCCCGGTCTCGGCCGCCTTGCTCCCCTGTTCGGTGGCCAGCACCGCCGCATTGGTCGCCTTCTGGATGTCGCCCAGGATCGCCCGCACCTGGGCGGTGGCCTCCTTCGATTGTTCCGCCAGGCTCCGCACCTCCTGGGCCACCACCGCGAACCCCTTCCCCTGCTCCCCTGCCTTGGCCGCTTCGATGGCGGCGTTGACCGCCAGCAGATTCGACTGCTCCGCCAGATCGTTGACCGTGGAGATGATCTCGCCGATGGCCTGACTCTGCTCGGAGAGCTTGACGATGCTCTCGGCGATGGCTTCCACCTGTTCCTGGATCCGGCTCATGCCGGCAATCGATTCCTCCACCGCTTTCCTGCCGCGGTGGGTTACCTGGAGTGCATTCTGGGCGGCCTCGGAGACGCTCCGCGCCTTTGTGCTGGCAACCTGGGCGGTCTGTTTCACCTCCTCGACGGTGGAGGTGGTTTCACTCACCGCCACCGCCGTCTCGGTTGCGCCCGCGGCGACCTGGGCCGTGGAGGCCATGATCTCGCTGGCGGCGGAGGCAAGTACGGTTATGCCCTCGGAGATCTCCCGCAATATTTTCTTGAGCCTTTCTCCCAGATTGAACCATTGAAAAACTATCAGGATGGCAACGAAAAAGGCGGTCACTCTCAACAGATGCCAGAACCACCAGTCGGCGTCCCACAATTGTGAAAACTGGAACAACAAGCCCGAAAAAGCGAAAAGGAGGCAGAGATTCGAAAACAAAAAATCATCGACGCTTCCGCTGATCCGGTAACGGGCGATGAACTGTATCGCTGCCGCAAGAAAGAAAACCCCTCCCAGGATGCTGGCCAATTTTACCGGGGAAGAGAAGTCTCCCTGGACCATCGCTGCCGGCAGCGCATCGGGATTCGCCACCAGGAATCCTCCTGCGATAACGGTGCCGACCGCTATGAGTAAGGGAAAGGTATGTATGGGGTGTGTTTTGGTGTCTATCCCGGCCAAACAGATAAGGGCAAAGAAAAAACCTCCGACCAGGGTTGACAGACTGTGCGTCCATACAAACGAAATACCGGGAGAAACAGAGGCGTGAAATCCGTCCAGAATCCCCATGGCAATCAGTCCGCACGCAATCCAGAAGTAGTGCGCGGAGCCCTCCCTGTTTTTCTCCAGCATCAGAATCAGCGTGGCCAGGGAGAGGGCCGCGAAGGTGCCCAGGGCCTCGATTGCGGAATGGAATGGGATATTGGCGAAATTCCAATCAGGCAAATACTGATGACTGATCATGCTTCCGACAACGGGGAGAATGACTCCCAGGAGAAAAATATTCGTTACTTCTGGTTTCTGACCGGATTCGTGCATCTTTCCTCCCTCCGCGACATCTGTTTCGAGTGTTCGCTCGGAACGGCTCTACACCTTGTACTGTTCCACCAGTTGCTTCAGCTTTTGCCCCAGCTCATGGAGATTCTGCACGGTGGCCTCCACCTGCCTGCTGCCGGCGACGTTCTGCTCGCTGGCCTGTTTGATATTCTCCATGGCCAGAGCTACCTGATCCATGCCGGTGAGCTGCTGCTGATTCGATGCCGCGATCTGGAGCGCCGCCTCGGCCGACTCCTCGATGCTTTCCCCCATCTGCCGGATCGCCTCCCCAGCCTCCCGCGACTGTTTCACCCCCGACTCGACCGCCTTGCTCCCCTGTTCGGTGGCCAGCACCGCCGCGTTGGTCGCCTTCTGTATATCGCCCAGGATCATCCGCACCTGGGCGGTCGCTTCCTTGGACTGGTCCGCCAGGCTTTTCACCTCCTGGGCCACCACCGCGAACCCCTTTCCCTGCTCCCCCGCCTTGGCCGCCTCGATGGCGGCGTTAACCGCCAGCAGGTTCGACTGCTCCGCCAGATCGTTGACCGTGGTGATGATCTCGCCGATGGTCTGGCTCTGCTCGGAGAGCTTGACGATGCTCTCGGCGATGGCTTCCACCTGCTCCTGGATCCGGCTCATGCCGGTGATCGATTCCTCCACCGCCTTTCTCCCTTCCCCGGCCACCTGAACCGCCTTCTGCGCGGCCTCGGAAACGCTTCGCGCCTTTGCGCTGGCAACCTGGGCGGTCTGCTTCACCTCCTCGACGGTGGAGGTGGTCTGACTCACCGCCGCCGCAGTCTCCGTGGTGCCGGAGGCGACTTGGGCCGTGGAGGCCATGATCTCGCTGGCCGCCGAGGAGAGGACATTCATCCCCTCGATCAACTCCCTGGTTATCTCCCGGAGTCCCTCCACCATGTTCTTCAGGGCGTTCCCCATGACGTCCTCCCCGGACCGCGGGACCACGCTGACGGAAAGATCGCCGGCCGCCAGCCGGGTCGCGAGTTCGGCCGTGCTCCTGAACTGCTGCACCATCGAGGCCAGGGCGTTCCCCATGGCGTCTTGCTCGGACTGCGGAACCACGTCGACGGAAAGATCGCCGGCCGCCAGCCGGGTCGCAACCTCGGCCGTACTCCTGAATTGCTGCAGCATCGAGGCCAGGGCTTTTCCCATGACGTCCTGCTCCGACCTGGGGACCATGGCGACGGAGAGGTCGCCGACCGCTATCCGGCTTGCGGCCTGGGTCGTTTCCTTGAACTGCTGCAGCATCTTTTCCATCGAGCGCAGCAAGCGTCCCGTCTCGTCGTTGGAGGATGTTCCCACCTCGACGGCAACATCCCCCAACGCCAGCCTGTCCGCCACCTCGACCGCCCTGTTGAGGGGCTTTGTCACGCCGCGCGTTATCAACAGGGCCAGGAGCACCGCCAGCATGGCCGCCGCCGCGAGCAGCGAATAGGTAAAGCGAACGGCCTGCTCCTCGATCCTCCCGGAATCCCTGGAAAGCTCGGCAGCCTTGTTCAGGGCGAACTTTTCGATCTCACGCATCTTCCCCTCTATGTTCGCAACGATCCCCCTGGTCTGTTCCCTGTCCAACCCGGCCGCTTCGGCCGCCCTGTTGGCCCGCAGCAGGGCGATGGTCGCGGCGCGTTTTTCCTTCCAGACATCGAGATCCTGCACGATTTCCACCACGAGCTGCTTGTCGCCGAGGAAACGCTCCCGCACCAGTTTGAGATTCCCGTAGGCCGCCTTTTCGCTCTTGTCGAGCGAGGCGATGGCTGCTTCCCGTTCCTGCCGCCCCTCGACGAAGAGCATGGCCTGCATATCGCGCTGCATTTCCATGATATGGACATGGGCGGAATCCAGGGCGTGGACGACCGTGAAGGGATGTTGGTAAAAGGTCTGATGGAGTTGCTGGATCGTTCCGATCTTCAGGATGGCGACGACCCCGACCGCAACGAGAAAAAGAACGACCACGCCGAATCCGAGAAGCAGTCGCCGGCCGATTTTCATGTTCCGAAGCATGGATATCCCTCCTGGGCTCAGGTCGAGGCGCAACGCAAACACCAAAACCCATCATTGAAAACTACACCTTATACTGTTCCACCAACCCTTTCAGCTTCTGCCCCAGCTCGTGAAGATTCTGCACGGTGGCGTCCACCTGCTTGGCGCCGGCGACGTTCTGCTCGCTGGCCTGCTTGATATTCTCCATGGCCAGGACCACCTGATCCATGCCGGTGAGCTGTTGCTGGCTTGACGCCGCGATCTGAAGCGCCGCCTGGGCCGATTCCTCGATGTTTTCTCCCATCTGCCGGATCGCCTCCCCCGCCTCCCGCGACTGTTTCACCCCCGACTCGACCGCCTTGCTCCCCTGTTCGGTGGCCAGCACCGCCGCGTTGGTCGCCTTCTGGATGTCGTTCAGAATCGTCCGCACTTGGGCGGTCGCTTCCTTGGACTGGTCCGCCAGGCTTTTCACCTCCTGGGCCACCACCGCGAACCCCTTTCCCTGCTCCCCGGCCTTGGCCGCCTCGATGGCGGCGTTGACCGCCAGCAGGTTCGACTGCTCCGCCAGATCGTTGACCGTGGTGATGATCTCGCCGATGGTCTGGCTCTGCTCGGAGAGCTTGACGATACTCTCGGCGATGGATGCCACCTGCTCCTGAATCCGGCCCATCCCGGCGACCGATTCCTCCACCGCCCTCCTGCCGCCCTGCGCCATCCGGACCGCATTCTGGGCGGCCTCGGAAACGCTTCGCGCCTTTGTACTCGCCACC
>JBAYUD010000060.1:0-18219 GCA_041675265.1 Desulfurivibrionaceae bacterium
ATCCTGACCATGCATGACCGGTTCAACAAGACCAGCCTGGCAGCCCAGGCCAAGGCGGGCAAGCCGGTCCTGTGCCAGGGCTGCCACCCGGACCCGATGCTGAACGCCCCCGGCAAGCCCGGACTGCTCAACCTCTCCGCCTCCATCCACGGCTTCCATGCCAACTTTCTCGGCGGCCGGGGCGCCGAGGCCTGCGCTCTCTGCCATCCAAGCAGCCCGCAGGGCGCCACCCGTTTTTTCCGCGGCATCCATCACGAAGCCGGGCTTGACTGCACCACCTGCCACGGCGCCTTGGAAGACCACGCCCTTTCCCTCCTGCTGGCCGAAAAAAAGGCGGGCAAGCCCGGGGCGGCGCGGCTGATGCAACACCTCACACCACAGGGAGCGGCTGGCCTTGCCGGAATACAACCGCGCACACCCTGGCTGCAACAACCGGATTGTCTGACCTGCCATGTGAACTTTGCCCCGCCCGAGACGGACAGCGCCTTCGGGGCCTGGACCGCCGGGGCCGACACCCTCTACCGCAACCGGCAGGATGACTCGGGCACCATCCATTGCGCCGCCTGCCACGGCAGCCCCCATGCCGAGGATCCCGCCAGCAACCCCTACGAAAAGGAGCGGGACAACTTCGGCCCCCGGCAGTATCAGGGCAACCCCTACCCGCTGGGCGCCAACCGCAACTGCAAGGTCTGCCATACCATTGACATGGACACGGACCTGCACCACCCCAACTCCCTGGGCATGATGCGAAACACCAGGGAATAGCCCGGAACCACTTATTCTGTTCCTCCGTCGCCCCACTCCTGCGCATGGGAAGTGGGGCGACATCATTCCGTGCGGCGTTCCGCGGATCACCCCCCCAGGAAAACCCTTGCCGGCCCAGCCTGGCAGGCCATCCCCCAAGCTCCAGTGTCACCCCAAAAAGTTCGGGTTGCATAATTTTATTATAAAGCCTAAAAAAGATATTGACTTCTTAACCGTGCCTTTTTATTATTGCCCCTCATCAGCAGCAATCACGACACAGCACCCTGGAGAACACCCATGCCCACAATTCTGCTCCGCGAAATGCAGAAAGACCAGTCCGGCACCATCACCGCGGTCAAGGTCGGCGGCGAGCTTGGCCGGCGCATCCGCGACATGGGCATTGTCCCCGGCACCCGCATCACCATCATGGGCCGGGCCCCGCTCTACGATCCGGTGGCGATCAGAATCATGGGCGGCACCCTGACTCTGCGCAACAGCGAAGCTGATTATATCGAGGTGGATGTCGCCACTCCCGAGGAGAACCGGTAATGCCAATCACCATCGCCCTGGCCGGCAACCCGAACGCGGGCAAGACCACCCTGTTCAACACCCTGACCGGCGCCCGCCAGCATGTGGGCAACTATCCCGGCGTCACCGTGGAAAAAAAAGCAGGGGCGTACATCTTTCCCTCCGGCGAGGAAGCCACGATCGTCGACCTGCCCGGCACCTATTCCCTCACCGCCTATTCGGTGGAAGAGGTGGTGGCCCGCGACTATCTGGTGCAGGAAAAGCCCGATGTGGTCATCAATATCACCGACGCCTCCAACCTGGAACGCAACCTCTATCTTTCCACCCAGTTTCTCGAGCTTGGCGTACCCATGATCATCGCCCTCAACATGATCGACGTGGCCCAGGATCGCGGCATCACCCTTGATGCGCAAAGGCTCGCCGACCTGCTCAAGGTGCCGGTCATCCCCATCCTTGCCCGATCCGGCAAAGGCACGCCCGAGCTGATGGCTGCCGCCCTGGATCTGGCCCAAAAAAACACCCCTTGGAACCCCCTGCACATCTCCTACGGCGAGGACGTTGACCTCGCCCTGCAGACTATGGCCCAATGCATCACCACCGCCGGGTTCATGACAGACAGCTATACCCCGCGCTGGCTGGCGCTCAAATACCTGGAAGGAGACAGCCAGATCCAGGAAAAGGGGCGCAAAAACAACCCGGCGGTCAACGCACAACTCCAGGAGATCGTGGCCAAGGTCGGCGAACACCTGCACCAGACCATGGAGACCTATCCCGAGGCGATCATCGCCGACCACCGCTACGGCTATCTCAAATCCGTGCTCCGCCAGGAGGTGATCAGCCATAAATTCGACACCGACCGGCTCCATGCCTCGGACCGGATCGACAAGGTGCTGACCAACCGCTTCCTGGGGCCGCTCATCATGCTGGGCGTTCTTCTCGGCCTCTACAAATTCACCTTCACCTACAGCGAGCTGCCCGTTGCCTGGATCGAGACCTTTTTCAACTGGCTGGGCGGGAACCTGAGCACCTTGCTGCCGGACGGCCATCTGAAATCCATGCTCATCTCCGGGGTCATCGACGGGATGGGCGGGGTGCTCGGCTTTGTGCCGCTGATCATGTTCATGTTTTTCGGCATCGCCATCCTGGAAGACTCAGGCTACCTGGCTAGGGTCGCCTTCATGATGGACCGGGTCTTCCGGATCTTCGGACTGCACGGCAGCTCGGTCATGGCCTACATCGTTTCCGGCGGCATTGCCGGGGGGTGCGCCGTGCCCGGCGTCATGGCGGCGCGCACGCTGCGCTCCCCCCGCGAGAGGCTGGCCACCCTGCTCACCGTCTCCTTCATGAACTGCGGGGCCAAGCTGCCGGTGCTCGCCCTGCTCACCGCCACATTCTTTTCCAACAACCAAGCCCAGCTCATGTTCCTCCTGACCCTGCTGGCCTGGGGGGTGGCGCTCACCGCCGCCAAAGTCCTGCGGCTCACCGTGTTGCGCGGCGAATCCACCCCCTTTGTCATGGAGCTGCCTCCCTACCGCTTCCCCACCTTCCGGGGGCTGCTCATCCATACCTGGGAACGGACCTGGCAGTACATCAAGAAGGCGGGCACCACCATCCTGGCCATCTCCATCCTGATCTGGGCCATGATGACCTTTCCGGGCTTGCCGCAATCGGAGGAAGAGTTCTTCGCCCAACAACGCCAGGAGGCAATCGCCTCTTCCGACCAAGCGACGGAGGCGCTGTCCCTCAAGGAAAAACTGGCTGCCATCGACACCGCCCAGGCAGGCAGCAGTCTGCGCCATTCCCTGGCAGGCAGAGTCGGCACGGCCATGGAATCAGTCAGCTGGCTGCCGGGCTTTGACTGGCGGACCAATATCGCCCTGGTCGGCGGGTTCGCGGCCAAGGAGGTCATTGTCACCACCCTGGGCACCGCCTATTCCCTGGGCGAGACCGACCCGGAGGCGAACGGATCCCTTGCCGAAACCCTGGCACAAGACCCGCACTGGAACCCGGTGGTGGCCCTGGCCCTCATCGTCTTTGTCATGTTTTACGCGCCCTGCTTTGTCACGGTGGTGTGCATCTCCCGCGAGTCCGGCTCCTGGAAATGGGGGCTTTTCTCCATCTGTTTCAACACCGGTTTCGCCTTTTTGCTGGCCACCCTGGTCTATCAGGGCGGCAGGGCGCTGGGGTTTGCCGGATAACACCAACCGGGCGCAAGGAGGGACGCCATGTGGCAGAACATCCTCATCCTTTTGATCATCGCGGCCTGCATGTTTTTTCTCGGCCGCCGCATCCGCCGCCAGCTGGGCGGAAGCAAAACAGGCTGCGGCTGCTCGTGCAGCGGCTGCGACAATCCCTCCGCAAAAACAAAGAATTGCGAGACAAAAACCACGCAGCCATTGCATTAAAACGATAAATAGTCTATATCGGCTACACCTATCCAAACCAATAGCCGAGAAGGGGAGCTTTCCCGTGGACATTCATCGTCTCGAGGTCTTTTGCAAGGTCGTTGAGCTGAAGAGCTTTACCAAGGCAGCCGAGGCCAGTTTTCTTTCCCAGCCCACGGTGAGCGAACATATCCGCAGCCTGGAGGAGATGCTCGAAGAACGGCTGGTGGACCGCTTGGGCCGCGAAGCCCTGCCCACCCAGGCAGGCCGGATCCTCTACAAATACGCGAAAAAGATCATCCGCCTCCGCCAGGAGACCATGCAGGCCATGGCCGCTTACCGCGGCGAGATGACCGGCCACCTCGCCCTCGGGGCCAGCACCATCCCCGGCGCCTATGTCCTGCCGCAACGGATCGGCGCTTTCAAACGGCTCCATCCCGCCATCCAGATCACCCTTTCCATCGGCAACTCGCGCACCGTGGCGGACGGCGTCCTGGCCGGAGACACCGAATTCGGCGTGGTCGGCGCCCGCTGGAGCGATCCGGCCCTGGAATGGCGGGAAATCCTTGACGATGAACTGGTCCTGGCCGTGTATCCGAGCCATCCCTTTGCCAGGGAAAAAGCAGTGGAACCCGCCCGACTGCTCAACGAACCGATGATCATCCGGGAACGGGACTCCGGCACCCGCCGGGTCGTAACCCAGCTGCTTGAAAAACACCTGGATCTTTCCCGGTTGCAGATCGTGGCCGAAATGGGCAGCACCGAGGCGGTCCGCCAGGGAATCAAGGCCGAGGTCGGCATCGCCATCCTCTCCCGCCGGGCCGTGGCCGAGGATATCGAGCGCGGCTCCCTGGCGGCGGTGGACTTGGCCGACATCCGCCTCTCGCGCCCGTTTTACCTGATCACCCGCAAGAACCGGCAGCCGTCCCCCATCTGCAGTACTTTTCTCGCTTTCTTGCAACAAGGATCGGATTGAGTCGCCGTCCTTGACTTGAATCAAGGCCTTCCCCCGCTTTCCGCGCTATTCTCGGCCGAAAACCAGACTGTGAGGTGAACCATGCAGTGGGACAAGGATGCGGAACAGGCAGTGGCCAACGAGCCTTTTTTTGTTCGCAAGCGGGTAAAAAAGAGGGGGGAGACCGAGGCGCAAGGCTTTACCGTGAAGGCGTGTTTCGGGCAGAGCGGCTGCCCCAACCGCATCGACACCGGGGAGGATCCGAGCAAGCGGATTGAGGCGCTGCTGCGCGCCCACAACCTCAAGGAATTCATGCAAGGCCGGGTCTCCGGCCCGCTCAAGCCGCACCACGAGTTCCGAGTCACCCTGGCCGACTGCCCCAATGGTTGCTCCCGTCCCCAGATTGTCGATATCGGCCTGCTCAGTGCCTCCCTGCCCAAACCAGGCGAATCCCCTTGCTCGGAGTGCGAGGCCTGCCTTGGTGCCTGCCGGGAAGGGGCCATTACCCTTGCCGGGTCCGGGCCGCAATTCGACTGGCAGCGCTGCCTGGCCTGCGGCCAATGCGCCAGGATCTGCCCAACCGGCGCCATCACCCAGGGTCTCACCGGTTACCGCATCCTCTTGGGCGGCAAACTGGGCCGCCACCCGCAGCTCGGCAGGGAACTTTCCGGAATCTTTTCCGCGGAAACCACCCTTGCCATCATCGAAACCTGCCTTACCCATTTCAAGACGGAAAACAGGCAGGGAGAACGATTCGGCGAGCTGCTCAACCGCACCGACTTCGGCTTTCTCGCCCCCTACACCCTCAAAGCCGCCTGAATATCCGCGAAAAATTTCAACGGGGGCTCCTGATAAACTTGTTGCCGAACAGGACAATGTGCGTTATAAATCCCATCTCAAATTCATGCGCCCGTAGCTCAGCTGGATAGAGTGTCGGACTACGAATCCGCAGGTCGCACGTTCGAATCGTGCCGGGCGCACCAGAAATATCAAGGGTTTAGCGAGAAATTGCTAAACCCTTTTTTATGCCAAAATTCCCATTTTTTTTCTCTCTCTTTGGCCCAAATGTGTCCCAAGAAAATCCCGCGCGTTTTAATGCGTTTTTTTGTTCTATTTTTTTTGGCATCACATTGTCTCGCCTGCGCCCCACACCACCCAGCCAGGAACACTTTTCAATTATGCCCAATTTTTCTGGACAGCAGACGGCTCAGTTGCAAGGAAAGGACGATTAGATTTTGAATTGGGAAATTGCCATGCTTGCGAAAAATGCTTGCTTACGCTTGCACTTTTCGCTATCATTTAACCATGAAAACAAAACATACCCGAACAAAGCAAGCCATATTCGCCAAGCCAACGCAGGCGAATATTCGTTTTGCCGATATTGAAGCCCTGGTGGTTGCAATGGGCGGGGAGGTTATAGAACGCGAAGGATCGCGGGTGCGTATCACCCTGCGCGGCGAGGAATGGAGGCCGCACCGCCCGCATCCCGGCAAGGAGGCCAAGAAATATCAGGTAGAGGAATTCCGCGAACTACTAGAACGGACAGGAGAGAAACCATGAATACCATGAGCTACCGGGGATACACTTCCCGCATTGAGTTTGACGAACGGGACAATATTTTTATTGGTCGCGTGCTGGGCATTCGCGCCATAATCAGCTTCCACGGTGAGACGGTTGCCGAACTGCATACCGCCTTCGAGGAATCCATGGACGACTACCTGAAAGACTGCGAAGAACGCGGATTAACCCCGGAAAAACCTGCATCGGGGCAACTTATGCTGCGGGTTCCCCCGGAGGTACATGGAGCTGCGCTGGTGGCTGCACAGGCGGCAGGAATGAGCTTGAACGCATGGGCGACACAGGCTTTGAGGGAAGCCGCCCACGCCTAGTAAGCGTTATTACGGTGCAGCCGGGTGGAACTCAACCTTCCACGCCATCATAGCGCTTCAATACCTCGTCAAGTTATGGGTTTATTTGGTGTCATGCTGGCGCGTTGCCCCCAGCGGAGTGGTTGCACTGTATGGGCGCACCATGATTTCTCCCGCGCGGCTACGGGCTTTGGCAATATCATAGCTGTTTTGCATACGCATCAGCGTATCCATGTGCACACCGAAAGCTTTCTCGATGCGGATCGCCATCTCCGGCGACAAGTTGGCGCGCTCATTGAGCAACGCCGACAATGCCGCCCGCGTTACCCCCAGCGCATTGGCAGCGCTCGTCACCGTAAGCCCAAGAGGTTCGATAATTTCACTTTTCACAAACCCGCCGGGGTGGGCGGGATTCTTCGTCCTGATGCCTTGCGCGGTGCCCATGGCCGTCTCCTTAATGATAATCCTCGTAAGCCAGATCAACGGTTTCTATTTCTGCCTGGTTGATGCGGAACGTAAGCCGCCAATTTTTCGTGACCGACAAGCTCCAAGTGCCCTCTCGGTCGCCGGCCAACCGATGCGCCTTCCAACTCGGAATTGCTTGAAGCTCGCTTTCCTGTTCCATGTCTTGAAGGAAGGAAATTATACGTCTGAGCTTCGGCGCGACAGCAGGTTGTATGCCGGTGACATTATCATCCTCGATGAACCGGCGCAGGCCCTTATGAAGCACATTTATAATTTTCATCATCCAAAATACCAGAGGTCGTGAATCGTGTCAAGCGACACTATACACGGCCGAGGACTGCTTACCCCAAAATTACCGCAAGTCGTCTTTGGGGATGCCTAGAAGGAGGAAAGTTAGGTGAGGACAGTCTCCGCCGAACAAATTCCTTTGAAAATGATAGGCTTTCCTCTTTCGATTTTCTGATTTCCCGATGCTCTTGGTGAAACCTTATTTTTCATGACTTTGCGGGGATTTTGCAGGCTGAGCAGGATGGGACATTTTGGCGATATTTTCTTGTTTTTTTATGCATTTTTTACTAATTATATCAACATGTTATATCATGGTCTACGAATCCGCAGGTCGCTCGTTCGAATCGTGCCGGGCGCACCAGAAACAGCAAGGGCCTGGAGGAAATCCTCCAGGCCCTTTTTTTGTTCTCCGGTCGCCCGACGGCTGCATTGTCAGGTCGGCTGCCCCATGACCATCTCGCCTCATTCGCTCTTCGGCGGCTGCGCCTCCGCCTTGGCTGCCGGCGCCGCCGCGGACCCTTTTCCCTTATTGAGCCCCAAACGCAGCCCCTGCATCTTTTCCTGAAATTTCTTGATATACTGCGTCAGCACGTCGTCGGATTCGATCACATAGGGGGTGATCATCACCAGCAGCTCGGTTTTGAGGTTGCTCTGGGATTCGTATTTAAAGGCCCATCCCAGGAGGGGGATGTCTCCCAGCAGAGGAACTTTGTTCTGGATGTTGGTGTTGTCTTTTTTTATCAACCCCCCCATCATGATGGACTGCCCGTTCTTTACCGCCAGCTTGGTCTTGACCTGTCTGGTCGAAATGATAGGCGAGGTGGTGCCGCCCTTGTTGTTTTCGATGGCGTTGCTTACCTGCTGATCGATATCGAGAAGAACCATTCCATCATAGTTGATCCTGGGCCTGACCTTGAGGATGGTGCCCGTATCCTTGTACTGAATAGTGGAGGTGCGAAGCAGATCCGTTGCCGTTGAAGTCACAGGCAGAGATTCCGAGGTGACAATGGGCACCTGGTCGCCCACGTTGACAAAGGCCTCTTCGTTGTTCAGCACCAGAATCTGCGGCGAGGAAAGCAGGGAAACATCGGTTTCACCGGCCAGGGCATTGAGCAGGGCGACAATATCTCCGCCGCTGTTGAGAACCGAATAGGCAAAACCGTTTGTGGTGGCGGTGGGAGAGATGATGTCCTTGAAATTTGTGGCAAACTTCTGGTTGTATTGCGAATCGTTGACCTTGAGCTTGTTGTTCTTCAAAGCCCACTCAATACCGAACTGCCAGGAATCATTGAGGGTTACCTCTGCCACCATCACCTCGATGAGCACCTGACGGGGCAGGTTATCGAGCTGCTCCATCAATTTTACCAAACGGGTATAGTCTGCCGTCACCGCCCGGATCAGGATGATATTGCGGCTGTCATCGGCCAGCAGTAGAGGTCCCCCCTCGGAAAGAAGGCTGCCGGCGCCCGCTTTATTATTCTTGCTCGTCCCTGCCTGCCGCGGCTTGGCGCCACTGCTCAGGGAAGCGGTTTTCCCCGGGGATGCCGGCTGGCCCGCGGAGTCGAGGGTGCCGGAACTCTGTCCCATGCTTGAGCCGCTGCTCGCGCCGAGGCTGCCGGCCTTGTCCTGGGTCGTCCCCTTGAAACTGGGGCCGGACAACCCCGATTCAAGTCCGGTCTTGAGAGCCGCCCCCCCCTCTCCGGCGGCTTTCCCTTGGCCATCGCCTCCCCCGATGATGGAATTGACCAGCGCCGCCAGCTCCGAAGCCACCGAATTGCGCACATTATAAATGTGGATGGTATCCGGCCCCCCCACGGGGACAACATCCAATTCCCTGATCCAACGGTCGGTGCTGTCGAGCAACTGGTCGCTTTTGCTGATCAGCAGCAGGGAATTGACCCTTTCCAAAGCAACGATGGAAACGGCCTCATGCCCCTGGGGGTTCACCGTCAGGGCGGTGAGGATTTCCTGCAGCTCATCCCGCAGAGTGAAAAGCGGCGCGTTTTCCACCCGGACCATCCGGACCTTGAGCGCCGTAAGCGCCGAAATATCCAAGCGGGATAACACGCTCACGATATCCAGCACCTTGCTTTCATAGTCAGTGACGATGAGGGTATTCTGAGCGGCAAGATTGTAGAGCACCCCCCCCTCGGACAGGTACGGCTCGACAAGCTTCAACGCTTCGGCGGAAACGAGATGCACCACCGGGATGACCTGCACGACCTGCCGGGAAGAGGCCTTGAGGGAACCGGACTCGGTGGGCCCGAACACCTGCTGCGGCGCACCGCGCTTGGCGGGGTGAATGGAGTAATAGTCGCCCTCGTTGCGCACATCCATCCCATTGATGTTCAAGATTTTCTGAAAAACCCCGAAGAGCTGATCCTTGCCGATTTTTTGCCCTGAACGGATATTGACGGTTCCCTTGACCTTGGGATCGACGATGTAGTTGATGCCGAGGGTTTCGGAAATGACTTGAATGAATTCGTAAACATCGGCATTGTCAAAATTGAGCAGAATCCCGCCGGCCCCGGCCTCGGCCTGCGGCGGCGCGGTGGCCTGCTCATCCTTCGCCGCTTGCGCGGCCGCGGGGGGAACAACGCTCATGTCCTTGCTGCGCGACTGAACGTCTCCCCCTTCCTTGGGCGCCTCCGGCTCCTGGGTTTTCTCCGGATTTCTCGTAATCTGATCATTGATTGCCTGCAGATCGACCCACGGCGTGGTGGCCTTGGGGGCGCACCCGAGGCCGAGGGCAAGCAGCAGCAGAACAAGCAGGGTAGATATCTGGCAACGCTTCATGGATGAAGTTCCTTTTCGCACATTTTTTTTCTGAGTACACATAATCTTCCGCTGATTTTTCGGAACGGGACGCCTGTCAGCCCCGGCGCTACGAAATGATTCTCAATCCCGCCCGGTTCCGAGGTGCAGCCGGGGCTCCGAAAAACAACGCATCTTTTTTCACTTCGGCCCGGTTTCCGGTTGCGCAGGGGCGGCTTCCCTGGAGGCCGCCGGGGTTAAAACTTGTGGCATGGGCGCCTGGGTTTCCTTCGGTGGCTCCGGACGTTTCCGCAAAGGTTTTTCCCGCAGCACCTCATCGTTTCGCGGGGAAACGGGTCGCGGCGGCGGGGAAAGAATCGGGGCGGGATTCGTCCGTGCCGGGGATTGTTGAGCACTGGGCGGCGCCGGCAGCGGAACCCCGGGCTCACCGGCCGGCGGCGGGGCGGCCGGCGCCCTGGTCTTGTCACGGAGCAGCTTGGTTATCTTCTGCCCCCCCCGGCTGAAGATGATTTTCTCCGGGAGGATCTCCGCAACCAGATACCCATTGACGGTATCGCCCACGACAACCCGGAGAAATCCTTGTTTTTGCTGGGTCCCCGGGCCGGCCACAGGATAGCTGAGCAAGGCCCTGACATCGTTGCCGGCGATAATGGAGCCGTTGTACTGCACCTTGTCCATCGCCTCTCTCGCCGCACCCTGGGCCTGGCCGTCCGCTCCGTCCCCACCGGCAAGATTGCGCTCGACATTGAAAATATAGCCCGTGTTGAGATCGGGCTGGACACCGGAAATCAGCGGCTGCATGCTCGGAATTTTTTCCGGTATCGCGGCCCTGGGCGGAACCTCTTTTTTCTTCTCCGCCGCAAGGCGGTGCAAAGGATCCTCCCGCCAGACCGAGACCAGCCCCCAACCCTGGGCCAGCAAGACCAGCAGCAATACAAACGACATGGCGAGCCGGGTCGAGGTCATATCGCCTTGCCGCCCCCCGGGGCAATTTTGTAATACCCGCGGACATCCAGGGAAATCTTCAACTCGCCGGGCCGGAAAGGCTTGATGGAAAGGCTTTCGAGCCTGAGAAACTGTTTACCGGCGTAACGGTTGCGCAGGAATTTGCCGAAGTCATTGAGCCCGCCGGACATCCGGATTTTGACAACGATCTCCCCGTGTTCCTTGCGATCGGTCGCGCCCGCCTCGCCTTTCCGCACAGGCTGGATGAATTCCGGCTCAAGCCCGGCATTGCTGACCTCGGATTGCAGCATGATCTGCATGGCAGAGGTGATCTTTTCTTCATTTTCACCGTGGAACAGGAACGATTCGAGCTGCTGCTGCCGGTTGGCCAAAAGGGCTGCCCGCTCCTCGATCTCCGGCAACCGCTGAACAGCCTCGCGGTATTGCGCCAGCATGTCCATGCGCTCTTCCAGCTCTTCCTGCCGGGAATCGAAATACCCGAAGGCCAAACGCCCCAGGTTGGCAACCAGGAGAGCAGCCGCCACCCCCATCAGAAGGTGCCGTCTGTCAAACCTGTGGATGAACTCCAGGATCTGGTTCACGGCAGGTTGATCTCCATCTGGAAATAATTTTTGTTATTGCGCCGGCTGGTCGATTTGAGGCTTACCTCGCCAAGCCCTTGCAGGCTGGAGGAAACTTCCCCCATGTCGTCCGCGTAGCCGTCAAGGTAGAGGACAGCCGCATCTTTCTTTTCCACGCGAAGCTGTTCAAGATAGGCCGTGGGTGGAAGCTTTTCAGTCAATTGCGTCAAAAGGGCAAGAAGGTCGGGATTTTTGCCTATCTCCTCCAACCGGGCTATCTCCTTCTGGCTCAGGCTTTCCTTGCTCCCCAAGGCGCTGATCTTTTTCATGGCCGGCTGCAGGCTGACGATCTCCGCCTCGACCCGGCTGCTGGTCGAGTGGAAACGATATTCCTTCATGCCGAGAAGCACGGACAAACAGAGGACATTGAGCAATGCCAGGCCCAAAATGCAGTATTTAAAATAATCCGGCCTGCGGTAGGACGCGGGCAGCAGATTAAAGGCTTTGCCGACGGGCTCGCCGGCCAGCAAGGTATCGGCATCGGCAAAGCCGCTGTCCCCGGGAGCCGCCGGACAATAAACCGCGTCACAGCCGCTCAGCTCCTTCGCCTCCTCGGCGGTGGGCATGGATGGGCAGAGCAGACGCCGGTGCAGACGTCCGTCAACAAAGGTAAGGAGCGTCGCCATGACGCCGGGCAACAGCAACGCCCATTTCTTCTTGCCTTGGGCGCGGGTCAGATACCGCTGGCTCAGGGGGAAGAGGCCGACGAGACTGTGCCCGCCTTGGATCAACTCCTGCAAATGGGGAGTAACGATCTCTTCCGGCAGGGCATAAATGGTAACGCCCGTTTCCTTGTTCCGGCGCTCCGTGACGTAACCGGAAAAACAGGTCTTTTCCGAAAAAGGCAGAAGCAGGTCGAGCTGATACCCGATTGCCTGCCTGATGGATGAAGCCTTTACCGGCAGATTGAGCTGCTTGCAAAAAAGCAGCTCTTCGTCAACATATACGGTTACCGCCGGGCCCTGCTGGGAGACCAGCCCGACCTTGGCCATGAACCGGGCGATCACGGCCTCGAACGGGTGCTGTTTCGTCGCCGGGGCGCCTTCCTGTCGGACGACGCCCCCCCCCGTGATGATCACCTCCGTTCCTCTCATGAGTAGCGCTCCTGCCACGAGAGGACTTGATAGCCATTAGCCAGAATCCGGACCAAGGCGCTGACCGTCATCCCCTGGCCGGCGGAATTTTCCGCATTTCCCGGCACGGCGGCCTCCCCGGTGGAGGTGATGGTGTAAAACAGGCTTGATGCCCCTGCCTCATAGCGGAAAAATGGTTCGAGCTCGGAAAACCGCCTCTCCCCGACAATCTGCCGGAGCATGGCGGCGCTCAAGGTGTCATGAGTCTGTCTGGCTTCCTGATAGGCCTGCCGCCGGGATTCATCCCCCTCCACGATAAAGTCGAGCATGGCCGGGGTAAGGCTGTTGACATTGATCGTTTTTCCCTGATTATGGACGGTAAAGATCTCCGACGCCGAGAACTTCCCGGCCAGAACATCGGCGCCCCGGAGCAGGAAAAATTCCGAGGGATCTTCAATCCTGCCGTTTCGAGGTATGTACGGTTCGGGCAACTGCATGTAATATTCCTGTTCAGCGCCGTTCAGCCGCAGCAGGTTATCCGGATCTCGCCAATCCTGAAGGGAAGCGAGAACAACGCCTGCCTGCTCCGCGCTGAGTTTCCAGTGCCGGAGAAAAAGCTCCAGCAGTTTCGGTTCCGCTGCGTTGATATCTATCTTGCCGGACTCGTTGGCCGCATAATACCGGACCTGCCCTCCCTTCAGGGAGTGGGTGTACGACCGCCCGTTCACCAGCCGGCCATATGCTTCTTCCGCCTCCAAGGCCACGGGCTTGTCCACAAGCCTGAACAGGGCGATGTTGAAGCCGTCCTCGGCCAGAATCGCCGCCCGGCGGCGCTCCTTGGCATTGGCGGCGATCCGCTGTTCCGTGCGGACATCAAGGGTGAGCTGCGAGGCGAGAAAGCTGGCCAGCAGCAGCACCATGATAACGACCACCAGGGCAAAGCCTCGGTTATTACCGCTTATCCCGCCGCCCGACGCGCGCCATTGGGTAATCGTTACCATAGTCTTCAACGCTTTACAACCTTCACGGTTTCCAATTGGCCGCCGTCGATTGCTATTTTTCTCAGAACGAATCTTTGCCCCACAACCAGATCTTCCCCGGAGGGGTTCTCCTGGCGCAACTGCCGCTCCAACGCCATGCCATCCCGCAAATCCGCCGTCATGCCCTTTCCCAGCCGGAAGATATTGGCGCTGGACTGGGAAAAATTCTGCAATACCGCCACATAGGCCAGACTGAGGATGAGCACCGCGACAAGCACCTCCAGCAGGGTAAAACCGAGCTGGGCACAATTACCCAACCCATGGGGTTTCGTCCGCACCATCCCCATCACTCATCCTCCGCAACGGAAAATGACGGGGTCACGCCGGGCGGCAGACATTTCGGGAAGAAGACGAACTCTTCCTCGCCCAGCCCCACGGTCACGCTGCCTTTCCCCGAATCGTAGGCAAGAGCCACCGGCCGGTCCCCGGCGTACATCTTCCTCATTTCACTGAAATCAGGCAGGAACTTCTCGCCATACTCCACGTTGAAATAATCCTTTTTTTCCAGGTAGTAGAGGGCCTGCTCGTCTGGGTTGACGCGGTACACCGCCAGGACCACCCCGGCTGTCCTGTGCAGTAAGGGCTGCCGGGTAACGATGCGCAACAGCCCCTCCTCTCCGGATATATCGACCTTGCCGGAACGCAAGTCGTATGAAGCCTCGTTCACCTGCCGTTGCAGGAGACCGAGCAGATTTCTTTCCCTGGCCAGCCGGTTGAGATGCTCCCCCCCCTTGACGCTGAAGTTGATCCCCACGTTGAGCACGGAGTAGATCATGGTGCTGACCATCCCCAAAAGAACCACGGCAATCAGCAGTTCAAAAAGGGTGATCCCCGCCTGGCAACGAAGCGTTCCGCACAACCGGGGAGTTGCCGGCGCGGCCAGGGCCATGCCCGTCGCCCCTGTCATTGCCGCACCGGAATGCCGGTGAGCGGATCGATGAAAAACTCCTGGGAACGCTTGCCGCTCCGCAACACCATCCTTCCCGGCGTGGCTAAGCCGTCCGGATAAAAAACCAGGGTCTCCGGCTGGATCTCAAAAACCGCTTCTTCCGGCAGATCAATCTCTCTTTTTTCTTCCACCGCGCCGCTGAAAGAGAGCAGACGGGTCTGCCGGTCAAAGCGCATCTCCACCGGCTTTCCCTTGCCCACCGCCATGAGTCGGGCAAAACGGGAGGAGGCGACCAGGGCCGCCGTCTGCCTGCGGAAGCTCAACCGGTCAAAAAACCGGCCGGTGGCCGGAGCCACCACCCCGGCCATGATGCCCAGCAACGCCAGGACCATGATCAGTTCCAGGAGGGAAAAACCGTGTCGGTCAAGGACCAAGTCCTTTTTCCACGGGATTCTCCCTGTCGAAGGGCGGTTATTCCATGCCACTGGTCAGCCCGCGATATCGTTGATGCTTAAAATAACCGAAAGCATGGAGATCACCACGTAGCCGGCGACCACGGCGATGAGCAGGATGAAGACAGGCTCCACCATGGCGGTGAGCCGCTTGATCCGCTCCTTGAGCTCCTTTTCAAAATGGTCGGCGATCTGGCCGCACATCTCACCCACCCGCCCCGACTCCTCTCCGATGGAGAGCAGTTCGGTGGCCAGCTCCGGGAAAAGTTTTTCCGCGCTCAACCGCTCGCCGATGCGGCGTCCTTCCTGAAGGGCGCGGGTGGCCTGGTTGAGCAGCCGGCGGTACTCGGCGTTCCCCGCCACGCCGCTGCCGATCTTGAGCGCCGCGGCCAGATGGACGCCGTTGTTGACCAGAACCTCGATGGTCCGGAAGATCCGGGTGGTCTCCAGATGGCGGACAAAGTCGGAAAGCACCGGAATCCGCAGGGACCACTGATCCAACCGGGCCTTGCCGTCCTCGCTTTTGCAATAGCTCCATGCCGCCAGCGGAGGTCCAGCCAACCCCAGCACCGTCAGCACGGGGTGGCTGCCGAGCCACTTGGCCGTGGCCATGAGCAGCACGACATGGCCGGGCAGCTGCTGGCCCATGCCCTCGAAAAGAATCTCGAAGCGGGGCAGGATGGTGGTCAACAGGATGATGATGGCGAGAAATCCCACCCCCAACAGGAAAAGCGGATAGATGGAGGCGGAGACCACGTACTGCTTAAGCTCTTGGAATGCCGCCTGGTAGCCGGCGATTTTCATCAGCATGGCGGGCAGGATGCCGCCCTCTTCCCCGGCTCGGACGATGTTGATGTACATGGGGGAAAAATGCGGATAATCGGCCAGGGCCTGGGAAAAGGATTTTCCTTCCTTGATCTTTTGCTCCAGCTCCCCGACGAACTGCTGAAAAACGGGCTTGTGGCTGTGCCGTTTCATCACCCGCAGCGCCTGGTCCAGGGCTAACCCGCTTTTGAGCAGCAGACCGATCTGGTTGGTAAAGAACTCAATATCCGACCGGTTCAGTTTTTCCTGGCGGAACCGGAGCTGCGGCCCAAGCCCCTGGAACAGGCCGAAGCCTCCCCGGCCATGGCGGCGGATCTCCAGAGGGCGCAAGCCCTGTTGCAGGAGACGTTTGGCCGCGCTTTCCCGGTCCGGGGCCTCAAGAACCCCGTCCTGCGCCTGATTGTCGCCGTCCAGGGCCGTGTATTTAAATCGCCCCATTTTCCGTTCCCCTACAGACCCTGACCACCTCGCTGAAGGTGGTCAGCCCCTGGCGGACCTTGTCCAGGCCATCGCCGAACATGGAGCGGAACCCTTGTTCCTCGGCAATCCTGCGCAGCTCCATCAGGTCCAACCCCTTGGAGATTCCGCGGTTGATGGCCTCATCGACGACCAGCAGCTCATAGAGGCCGATCCGGCCAGTGTAGCCGGTGTTGGAACAACGGTCGCAGCCCTTGCCCTCGTAGATGGGGAAATCCTCGCCCGCAGGCTGATAGCCGAACTCGCTGAGCATGCCCTGCTTCTCCTTGCAGTGCGGGCAGATGCAGCGCACCAGCCGCTGGGCCAGCACCCCGCGCAGGGAGGAGGAGATCAGGAACCGCTCCACGCCGAGGTCGATCATCCGCACCACGGCGGAGATGGCGTCGTTGGTGTGCAGGGTGGAGAAAACCAGATGGCCGGTGAGGGAGGATTGCACCGCGATCTCGGCGGTTTCCAGGTCGCGGATCTCGCCGATCATGATCACGTCGGGGTCCTGGCGGACGATGGAACGCAACCCCGAGGCAAAGGTCAAGCCGATCTCGGAGCGGACCTGGATCTGATTGATGCCGTGCAGCTGGTACTCCACCGGGTCTTCCACGGTGATGATCTTGTTGTCGCCGGTGTTGATCTGGTTGAGCGCGCAGTAGAGGCTTGTGGTCTTGCCGCTGCCGGTGGGGCCGGTGACCAGAATGATCCCGTCCGGCGAGGCGATGAGCCGGCGGAATTCCTCCTCGATCCGGCTGCCCATGCCCAGTTTGACCAGATCCAGGATGATGGAGGCCTTTTCCAATATGCGGATCACCACGCCCTCGCCGAAGATGGTGGGCAGGGTGGAAACGCGCAGATCGATCTCGCGGCCCGAGACCCGCATGGAGATCTTGCCGTCCTGGGGCAGCCGCCGCTCGGCAATGTCGAGCCCGGCCAGCAGCTTGGTCCGGGAGATGATCGCGGGTTGCATGCCGTGGGGCGGGACTTCGAAATCATGGAGGATGCCGTCGATGCGCAGCCGGATCCGCAACCCGTCTTCAAAGGGTTCCAGGTGGATATCGCTGGCCCGGCGCGAGACCGCCGTATCGACCAGGTTGTTGACATACTTGATGACCGGCGCCTCGGAGGCCATGTCCTTGAGCTTGTCGATATCCGCCTCGTCGATGAGCATGGCGGCGGCCTCGTTCTCCTGCTGGCCCAGCTGATAATGGGCCCGGATCAAATTCTTGAGCTGGCCCTCGCCGGTGACCTGGATGACAAAAGGGCCGCCCAGGGTAATCCGGGCGGCGGCGAGGATATCCGCGTCCAGGGGATCGCTGGTCAGAAGAAATGCGCTGGACTCCCCCCGGCGAAAGAGGAGGAAGGGATGGTCTTTCAGAAACAGTTGGGAGATGTCGGGGGTGAGAAACTCGTCCGCCTCCTGGGGAACATAGACGGCAAGGTCCAGCTGTTGGGCCAGGGCCGCGGCCAGATCCTCCTCGCTGATATAGCCCAGGGAGAGGAGAATCTCCCCCAGCCGGCGGGAGACGGTTTCCTGATGGGCCAGAGCCCGCTCCAGCTGGCCGGGCTGCAACTTGCCGTTGCCGACCAGCAGCGTGCCGATCTTTTCTTGTTTACGAAAGAAGACGGATTGCATAAGAGGAGCAGGGCCTTTGCCGGGAAGGGTTATTCCCAGCTGCCAATATCGGCGTTTTCTTTTTCCCCGCCGGGCTGATTGTCCTGCCCGTAGGAATAGATATCCACCTCGCCACCATGCTCGCCGGGATTGCGGTACTGATAGGGATTGCCCCACGGGTCGTTGGGCACGGCCTTTTTCAGATAGGCGCCGTCCCATTTCTCCACCCCGGGGTTGGTAACCAGGGCGGTCAACCCTTCCTGCTGG
>JBAYUD010000061.1:0-17408 GCA_041675265.1 Desulfurivibrionaceae bacterium
ATCGCAAAGAAGCCGCGATTACAACGGTTGTCGCTTCGCTGCTGTAAACATTTTCAGGTTGTGCCACGGACATGTGACTGGTGTCCTTTTTTTGCTAGCCCATCACTTTTTGATATAAGGAGATAATGAATGAGTGCCAAGATTATCAGCGGGACTGAAGTTGCAAAAGCCATTCGCGAGGAGTTGAAGGCCGAGGTTGCGGAGCTTACGGAAAAGCATGCTGTGGTTCCCGGTCTTGTCACGATCCTGGTGGGAGAAGATCCGGCCTCTCAATCGTACGTGAGCGCGAAAAACAAGACCGCCCACGCCCTTGGCATTCATTCCGAGCAGGTAACCCTGCCCGCCGACACCAGCGAGCAGGATCTGCTGGCCACGGTTGAAAAATATAACAAGGACAAGAGCATCCACGGCATTCTCGTGCAGTTGCCCCTGCCCAAGCATATCAATGAGACCAATGTCCTGTACGCCATTGATCCGGCCAAGGACGTGGATGGATTCCATCCGGTGAACGTGGGCAAGATGGTGCTGGGCGAGGAGTGCTTTCTGCCCTGCACGCCCCACGGCATCCTCGAGCTGCTGACCCGCAGCGGTGTCGAGACCAGCGGCGCCGAGGTGGTGGTCATCGGCCGCAGCAACATTGTCGGCAAGCCCATCGCCAACCTGATGCTCCAGAAGCGCAAGGGCGGCAACGCCACGATCACCCTCTGCCACACCCGCACCAAGGACATGGCCGCCCATTGCAAACGGGCCGACATCATCATCGCCGCGGTCGGTGTGCCCAAGATGGTGACCGCCGACATGGTGAAGGACGGGGTGGTGGTAATCGATGTCGGCGTCAACCGCATCGGCAAGACCGCGGACGGCAAGGCCATTCTCGCGGGCGATGTTGATTTTGATGCGGTAAAGGAAAAAGCCTCGTATATTACCCCTGTTCCGGGCGGGGTCGGGCCCATGACCATCACCATGCTGATGAAGAACACCGTACAGGCGGCCAGGCAGATTGCAGGCGTAAAATAAACGGCTGCGCAGGCATAAAAAGTAATCAGAAGGCATCTGCTTTTCTGTTACATAGCGAACCCAAGATGCTGAGGACATACGATGGCGATCAAACGAAATGGATGTGAAGGATGCGCGGACATTACCTGCGTCTCCACGCAACAGATTCTCTCCCAGGATATAGCCAAGAACGTCAAGACCGGCTATGACCGCGTCAAAGCGCGGGGGATGTCGGCTTGCCTTTTCGGCTCCGGCGGAACCTGTTGCCGCAACTGCAATATGGGGCCTTGCCAGATCATCGACGGCGTGGACGACATGGTCGGCATCTGCGGTGCAACCGCCGACACCGTGGCGGCCAGGAATTTCGCCCGGGTTGTCGCCGGTGGTTCCGCCGCGCATACCGATCATGCCCGGGAGATGGTCAAGGGCTTCATCGAGGCAGCCAAGGGGGAAGGCCCGCACCAGATTCAGGATGTGGCCAAACTGAAAAATCTGGCCGAGGTATTCGGCATCGTCACCGAAGGGCGTGAGGTAAAGGAGATCGCCCTCGAACTCGGCGAGAAGGCCCTGGCCGAATTCGGCAAGCAGGACGATGCGCCGCTTTCCATGCTGAAACGGGCCACGCCGAAACGGCAGGCCCTCTGGAAGAAGCTCGGCGTTGCGCCCCGCGGCATCGACCGTGAGGTGGTGGAGATGATGCACCGCACCCACATGGGCGTTGATCAGGAATACGAGAACATCATGCTCCAGGCCACCCGTTGCGCCTTGTCCGACGGTTGGGGCGCTTCCATGCTTTCCACCGAGCTGACCGACATCATGTTCGGCACCCCGGTGCCCCGGCGCGCCATCGTTGATTTGGGCGTGTTGAAGACCGATCAGGTCAATATCACCGTGCATGGGCATGAGCCTTTGCTGGCCGAGGCTCTGTGCATCGCGGCCCAGGATCCGGAAATGCTGGAGCTGGCCAAGAAGCAGGGCGCCAAGGGGATCAACCTCGCCGGCGTCTGTTGCACCGGCAACGAGATCCTCATGCGTCGCGGGATTCCGGTGGCCGGAGGTTTTGTGCAGCAGGAGATGGTCATCGCCACCGGCGCGGTGGAGGCGATGGTGGTCGATGTCCAGTGTGTCATGCAGTCCGTGGCCGAGGTGGCCAAGAATTTCCACACCGATATCATCACCACCAACTACCGGGCCAAGATGCCTGGTGGTATCCATATCCAGTTTGAGGAGCACGAGGCGCTCAACTCCGCCAAGCAGATCCTGACCCACGCCATCAAGAACTTCAAGAAGCGCGGCAAGTGCTTTATCCCCCAGGAAACCAAGATGGACGTGGTGGTGGGTTTCAGCCATGAAACCATCAACACCATGCTGGGCGGCCGTTTCCGCGCCAGCTACCGTCCGCTCAATGACAACATCATCAATGGCCGCATCCGCGGGGTGGCTGCCATTGTCGGCTGCGACAACTTCAAGCTGGCGGACGACACCCATGAAACCATCGTCAGGGAGTTGCTGAAAAACAACATCCTCGTCCTGGCCACGGGTTGCGCCGCAACCTCTCTCGGCAAGGCCGGGTTGCTCAACCCAGAAGCGGCCCGTTTCTGCGGCGACAGCCTGAAAGAGGTCTGCGAGACCGTGGGCATGCCGCCGGTCCTGCACATGGGCTCCTGCGTTGACAACTCCCGGATCCTCATCGCCGCCACCGAGATGGTGCGCCAGGGCGGCCTGGGCGACGACATCTCCGACCTGCCCGCCATCGGCACCGCTCCTCTGTGGATGAGCGAAAAGGCCGTGGCCATCGGTCAGTACTTCGTGGCCAGCGGCGCCCAGGTTGTGTTCCAGAATCTGCCCACCACCGGAGCCAAGAATTTCAACAAGTACCTCACCGAAGGTCTGATGGGCCAGGTGGGGGCGCATTGGAATATCGCTGCCGAGCCCTTGGAGATTGCCCGGATCATGATCGAAAAGATCGAGGAAAAGCGCGACGCCCTGGGCATCAACAAGAAGAAGGAGCGTGTCCTTTTCGATATGGACATGCGTCGTGACCTTGGCGGCGGCGGGTTGAAGGACGTTGGTTGCCACGGCCCGAGCGCTTCTTGATCTTTTAAAGAACGTACTCTTTTTGGAAGCAAGTTAAGGATAAGGATCATAACCGATGAAATCGGGAAGCCGTTTAGAACGAATTTTAACATCAGGAGAGTTCGCCGTTACCGGCGAGCTGGGGCCGCCCAAGAACGGCAATGCCGAGCATGTAAGGGAAAAGGCTCGTCTGCTCAAGGGAAGTGTTGACGCCGTCAACATCACCGACTGCCAGACCGCCATCGTCCGCATGTCCAGCATCAGCGCCGGTCTGTTGACCCTGGCCGAGGGGGTTGAGCCTGTCATCCAGATGACCTGCCGCGACCGCAACCGGATCGGGATGCAGAGCGATATCCTCGGCGCTGCCGCCCTGGGGCTCAAGAACCTGCTCTGCCTCACCGGCGATCATCAGAAGTTCGGCAACCACCCCGGCTCCAAGGGCGTCTTTGACATGGACTCCATCCAGCTGCTCGGGATGGTCAAGACCATGCGGGATGAGCGGAAATTCCAGTGCGGCGAGGTGATCAAGTCGCATGAGCCCAAGCTTTTTCTCGGCGCCGCTGCCAATCCTTTTGCCGGTCCGTCCGAGCAGTTTCGGGCCGCCCGTCTGGCCAAGAAGGTTGCCAATGGCGCGGATTTCGTGCAGACCCAGATTATCTATAATGTGGAACGGTTTGCCAAGTTCATGGAGGCTGTTCGCGCATTAGGCCTGCATAAAAAGGTCCACATCCTGGCCGGGGTTACCCCGCCGAAATCCGTGGGCATGGCCCGTTACATGAAGAGTTCGGTTCCGGGCATGGATGTCACCGATGAGGTGATCAAGCGGATGCAGGGGGCCAAGGACAAGGAAGACGAGGGCATCAACATCTGCGTTGATATCATCCGTCAGGTCCGCGAGATAGAAGGGGTGGCCGGGGTGCATATCATGGCCATCGAATGGGAGAGCGCCGTGCCGGAGATCGTTAGCCGGGCAGGGCTTGCCACCCGTCCGGTCTTTGCCGATGAGCCCGTGGCCCTTGCGGCGCCGGTTTCGGCAATCGAGGTCCGGACCGCGGTGGCCGGGGGTGAGGAAAGTGATGCTGTCCTTGCGGCAGCCAAGGCTGAAGCAACAAAGATTATCGCCGCAGCCAAGGCGGAAGCCGCCCAGTATCGCGCTTCAGCCAGCAGCGTCAGCGGCGCCGGTGTGGTTGATCAGGCAAGGATTGAAATAGATGAAGCAGGAGAGGATGCGATGAACGAAAAAGAACGTCAAATGGCGCTTGAGTCGGTACGTCTCGGTCTTGATGCGCTCAAAAAGGCCTACGGCTTGTCGGACGATCAATTTGATGCACTGAAGAAATTTGCCGGTGCAGAGGCTATTCTCATGCGCGAGCCGGTGCTCGCCGCTCCTGCTTCTCCCGCGGCAGCCCCGGTTGCTCAGGCAGCTCCGGCAGCGCCGGTGAAGGACGAGAGCGCGGCCAAGAAAGCCGCCGAGGCTGCGGCCGCGGATGAGGCCAAGAAGGCGGAAGCCGCCAAGAAGGGTGCCGCTGACAAGGCTGCGGAAGAGGCTAAAAAGGCCGAGGCTGCGAAAAAGGCTGCCGAGGCTGCGGCTGCGGAAGAGGCGAAGAAGGCTGATGCAGCCAAGAAAGCCGCCGCGGACAAGGCTGCGGAAGAGCCCAAGAAAGCCGCCGCGCCCGCGGCAAAGAAGGCTGCTCCGGCAGCTGCTCCCGGTGCGGTTGGGGCAGCGGAGCTCGCCCTTGAAAAAACACCTCTGTCCGAACGGGCGACCAAGGTTCCCGAAGCCTCTTACAAACAGGCTTACACCGGCGCCATCCGCCAGACCGTTTTGGGCGACGAGGCGAGCGGCATCAAGGTGGGCGGTGCAAACACCCTGCCGTTCCATCTCTTCGAAGGAACCATGGGCAACAGCCCCAAGATCGCCTTTGACGTGCTTGATGTCAAACCCGAGGAATGGCCGGACTCCCTGGCCCGCCACTATCAGGATGTCATGGACAATCCCGTGGCCTGGGCCCAGAAATGCGTCAAGGAATACGGCGCGGACGCCATCTGCATCTCCATGGTCAGCACCGACCCCAACGGCCTGAACCGGCCTGCGGGCGAGGCGGCGAAAGCTGCGGCCGAGGTGGTGAAGAATATCGAAGTGCCGGTTATTGTCTGGGGTTGCGGCAACGGCGAAAAGGACACGGAAACCCTGCGGGAGATCACCTCGCTCATCGGCGACAAGAAGGTATGTCTGGCTCCGCTTTCCGACAGCAACTACCGGGCCATCGGCGCCACGGCCATGGCCTTCCAGTATCCCATGGTCGCTGCCTCGCCCATTGACGTGAACTTGGCCAAGCAGCTCAATATCCTGCTTGAAAACCTCGGGGTCTCCTTGGATTCCGTGTTGATCGACCCATCCATCGGCGCCTTGGGCTACGGTATCGAGTACACCTACTCGGTCATGGAGCGGATTCGTTTGGCAGCGCTGACCCAGAAGGACGAGAAGTTGCAGGTGCCCTTTATCTGCAACCTGGGCCGCGAGGTCTGGAAGGCCAAGGAATGCCGGTTGCCTTCCGACGAGATGATCGGCGATCAAGAGACCCGCGGCATCCTCATGGAGGCCATCACCGCTTCCTGCATGCTGATGGCGGGCGGCGAGTTGATGATCATGCGGCATCCGAGAGCTGTATCCCTGACCAAGTCGCTGATCAATGGTCTTATGGGTTAATCATTGAAATTGTGCATTTATTGCTTGTAATGCTGAAAAGCCTCACAGAGTTAAAGCTGAGTTGAGCAGCTTGGCTGCTCAAACGAAACTTAAGCCCTTTGGGTTAAAGAGGAGATTACCAAATGTCTAAGATCATCTGTTCAGCCGCCATCCGCGGGGCTCACAAGATTGTTGATATGGCGGAAGCGAAGTTCGAGGAGGCCATCAAGAAGTACGGCCCTGAGCAGGAGGTGCATTTCCCGAACACCGCCTATTTCCTGCCGATTATTTACAGCATGCTGGGCGCCAAGGTGCAGAATCTGGGCGACATGAAGGATATCTTCAAGGAATGCCGCACCCTTCTGCCGGAACAGGTGAGCGAGAATATCTGGCTGCCGTACCTCGCCCCGGCCCTTGATGCGGGCATGGCCACCTTTTTTGCCGAGGAGATGTACGAGGCCATCCGTTATCTGGAGACCCCGGATTTCTACACCAAGACCGAGGATCCGCTGGAGAACAATATTTGGCTGGGCGCCGCCGACGACGTCATCTTCCGCAAACGCGGCGTTGAGTTCGTGGACGGCACAGCGCCCGGTTTTGCCGCGATCATGGGCACCCCGGACAACAACGAGATCGCTTCGAAAATCGCCCTCGAACTCCAGGAGAAGAACCTCTACATCTTCATGCACGACCAGACCAACGGCAAGAACATGGCCGAGCGTCTGGTGGAGAACAAGGTGCAGGTCGGCTGGAATACCCGTCTGGTTCCCTTCGGCAAGAGCTACACCTCGGCGGTGTTCGCCATCGGCTTTGCCTGCCGCGTGGCCATGGCCTTCGGCGGCATCAAGCCCGGCGACTACAAGGGCAACCTGATCTATAATAAAGACCGGACCTTCGCCTTTGTCATGGCCTTTGGCCCGGTTTCCGACGAGTGGTACGCCAACGCGGCCGGCGCCATCAACTGGGGCTTTCCGACCATCTCCGACTACGACATCCCCGAGGTGCTGCCCACCGGTATCTGCACCTACGAGCACGTGGTCAGCCGCGTGCCCCACGACGAGATCGTCCAGAAGGCCATCGAGGTGCGCGGGCTGAAGGTCAACGTCACCAAGATCGATATCCCCTTGTCATTCGGCCCGGCCTTTGAGGGCGAGCGTATCCGTAAGGACGACCTCTTCATGGAATGCGGCGGCGGCCGGACCTCGGGTGTCGAGGTGCTGGTTTCCAAGGATATGTCCGAGGTGGAGGACGGCAAGGTCACCATCGAAGGGCCGGACATCAAGGATCTCAAGGTGGGCCAGAATGTGCCCCTCGGCATCCTGGTCGAGGTTGCCGGGCGCGGCATGCAGTCTGATTTCGAGCCCATCCTCGAGCGCCAGTTTCATCATCTGATCAACTACATCCAAGGCATCATGCACATGGGCCAGCGGAATATCATGTGGCTCCGGGTCGGCAAGGCCGCGGTGGAAAAGGGCTTTTCCTTCACCCATATCGGCAAGGTTTTGCACGGCAAACTGCATCAGGAATTCGGCGCCATTGTCGACAAGATCCAGGTCAAGATCTACACCGATCTGGACAAGGTGGAAGAGGTTCAGGAGCTTGCCCGCAAGGTCTATGCGGAGCGCGATGAACGCTTGGGCTCCATGACCGACGAGACCGAGGAGGTCTTCTACTCTTGCACCCTGTGCCAGTCCTTTGCCCCGAGCCATGTCTGCGTCATCACCCCGGAGCGGATCGGCATGTGCGGCGCCTATAACTGGCTGGACGGCAAGGCTTCCTACCAGATCAACCCCACCGGCCCCAACCAGCCGATCCAGAAAGGCGACTGTCTGGATGAGAAGCTCGGCCGCTTCAAGGGGATCAACGATTTTGTCGATCAGACTTCCCGCGGGGCTGTAACCGATCTCGCTTTGTATTCCCTGATGAACAGCCCGATGACCGCTTGCGGCTGTTTCGAGGCCATTGCCGCCATGCTGCCCCAGTGCAACGGCATCATGGTGGTCAACCGCGATTACAGCGGCATGACCCCCTCCGGGATGAAGTTCACTTCCTTGGCCGGCATGGCTGGCGGTGGCGCGCAGACCCCTGGTTTTATCGGGGTTTCCAAGCATTTCATGACCAGCCCCAAGCTATTTGTCGCCGAAGGCGGGCTCAAGCGCATGGTCTGGCTGCCCAAGATGATGAAGGAAGAGATCAAGGACAAACTCATCGAGCGTTGCAAGGAAATCGGCATGCCCGAGTTTTACGACATGATCGCCACCGAGGAGAACGGCACCACGGAGGAGGAAATCCTCGCCTTCATGAAAAAGGTTGGTCACCCGGCTCTTGAGATGGAAGCGCTTGTTTGATTTGTAAGTTATTAGCTGTCAGCTAAAAGCTTTCAGCATGACGATTCAAGATTATTATTCAAGCTTAGAGCGCAGCGCTTACGGCTTGCCTTATAACGGAGGAACAGACAGATGGCTTTAACAGGTATTCAAATCCTCAAGATGCTTCCCAAGAAGAACTGTGGGGAGTGCGGCATCCCTACCTGTCTCGCCTTTGCCATGAAGGTGGCAGCCGGACAGACGGAAATCGGCGAATGTCCGTATGTGAGCGATGAGGTCAAGGAGCAGATCGGCGAGGCATCCGCCCCTCCGATCCGGACTGTTAAAATCGGTGCCGGGGACAGCGCCTACACCACCGGCGGCGAGACCTGTCTGTTTCGCCATGAAAAGCGCTTTGAGAACCCCACCGGTATTGCGGTGCTGGTCACCACCGATATGAACGAGGCCGATGTCGACGGCCGGATCAGCCGGTTCAAAAACCTCCGCTACGAGCGGGTCGGTGTTCTGCTCAAGGCCGACCTCATTGCCGTCAAGGACACCAAGGGCGATGCTGCTGCCTTTACCGCCCTGACCAAGAAGGTGCTGGATGGCGCAGCCGATGCCGGCATCGTCCTGATGAGCGACAAGGGTGACAATCTCAAGGCAGCCGCGGCCGCCTGTGGAGAGCGCAAGCCTCTGCTCTACGCCGCCACCGCCGACAATGCCGATGCCATGGCCGCTGTGGCCAAGGAGACCGGGTGCCCGCTGGTTGCCAAGGGCGTAAACCTTGACGACACCGTGGCTGTTTCCGAGAAACTTCTCGCCGCGGGCCTTAAGGATCTCATGCTCGACACCGGCGCCCGCACCGTCCGTGCCGCCATGGAAGACTGCGTGGTGGGCCGTCGTGCCGCCATCCGCGCCAAATTCAAGCCCCTGGGCTTTTCCACCATCACCTTCCCCTGCGAGATCTCCGCCGATCCGCTGATGGAGGCCATGGTCGCCTCGGTGCTCATCGCCAAATACGCCGGTATCGTGGTGCTTTCCGACCTGCAGGGCGATATCCTTTTCCCGTTGCTCCTGGAAAGGCTGAACATCTTCACCGATCCGCAGCGCCCCATGGTGGTGCAGGAAGACGTTTACAACATCAACGGCCCCACCGAGGATTCGCCGGTTCTTATCACCTGCAACTTCTCGCTCACCTACTTCATCGTTTCCGGCGAGATCGAGGGGAGCAAGGTGCCTTCCTGGCTGCTGATCAAGGACACCGAGGGTCTTTCGGTCCTCACCGCCTGGGCTGCCGGCAAGTTCGGCGCGGACATGATCGCGGCGTTCATGAAGAAATCCGGAATCGAGTCCAAGGTCAAGCATCGGGAGCTCATCATCCCCGGCTACCTTGCCTCCATGAAGGGTGAGCTTGAGGAAGAGCTGGCCGGTTGGACCATTACCATCGGCCCCCGTGAAGCCGGACATCTGCCCGCCTTCCTGAAGGAATGGAAGCCCGCGGCGTAACGCGTTGCATATTCATCGGCTTAGGAGCCGTAACGTAACCATACACACCGACTGAACCGGCTATGAATATCACAATCAACGGGTATGACATTGTTGCCGAGGAAGGGATCACCATCCTGGAAGCGGCAAAACGGGCGGATATCCATATCCCCACCCTGTGCTACGTGAACAAGGGAACCTCGGACATTCCGTGCGAGATCTGCGTGGTCAGCGTGGAAGGGGTTGAGGCGCCGGTGCGGTCCTGTGTGACCCCGATCAGCGAGGGGATGCGGGTCACCACCGAGTCCAAGGAGCTGCAGGCCAAGCGCAACGAGCGCATGACCCTCCTGATGGAGACCCATTTCGGCGACTGCAAGGCTCCCTGCAATCTCACCTGTCCCGGGCAGATCAACGTACAGGGCTACATCGCCCATGTGGCCAAGGGCCAGTACGAAGAGGCCTTGCGGTTGGTCATGGAGCGCAACCCTTTTCCCTTTTCCGTGGGCAGGGTATGCCCCCGGTTCTGCGAAACCCGCTGCCGCCGGATCCTTGTCGACGAGCCGGTCTCCATCAACCATCTCAAGCGCTTTGTCGCCGACTGGTGCATGGCGCACAAGATCGACCTGCGTATTCCCCGTGATCCCTCCACCGGCAAGAAGATCGCCGTTATCGGCGGCGGCCCCTCCGGTTTGACCGGCGCTTACTACCTGGCGCGCAAAGGCCACGATGTCACGGTCTTTGAGTCCGCTGCCAAGCTCGGCGGCATGTTGCGCTACGGCATTCCCGACTACAAGATCCCCCAGGATGTGCTTGATTACGAGATCAGCACCATTCTGCGCATGGGGATCAATGTCCGCTTGAGCCAGAAGTGGGGCGAGGACTTCACCCTGCAATCCCTCAAGGATCAAGGCTACGAGGCCATTCTCATCGCCACCGGCACTCCGGTGGACGAGAGCCTGGACATCCCGGGCTGCGCCCTGCCCAAGGTAATCCCGGCCACGAAATTCCTGCGGAACATGTCCGAGGGCAAGGTCGGCAACTACGGCCGGTCTGCGGTGGTTTTCGGCGGCAACAACGTGGCCATGGAAGTTGCCCGTTCCCTGTTGCGTAACGAGGTCGGCCAGGTCACCATCATCTATCCCCGGGCCCAGACCGAGATGCCGGCCAATCAGCGTAATATCCGGGTGGCAGAGAAAGAGGGCGTCCAGTTTCTGCTCATGGCCGCGCCGGTGAATTTCAGCGACACCAACAACGGCATCAGCGTGCAGTTGATCCGGACCAAGCTCGGCGAGCCCGATGATAAGGGCATCCGTTACCCCGAGGCGATCCCCGGCTCCACGGTGAACATCAATGCCGACACCGTTATTGTCGCCCAGGGGTTGAGCGCCTGCCACGAGAAATTTGACGGCGGCGAACTGGAGGCCTCTCTGGAGCTGACCCCGAAATACAACATCAAGGCCAATCCCCGAACCTCGCTGACCAACCATCCCGGCATCTATGCGGCCGGCGACGTGACCAGCGGCCCCCGTTCGGTGATCCAGGCCGTGGTCGCTGCCCGGCGGGCGGCGGAGAATATCCATGCCCAGGTCATGGGTATCACCAAGACCGTGGCCGAGAGCCGGTTCAACTTCACCCGGGGCAAGGGCTTCGACGATGTGGATCTCCGCAACTTCGAGGGGATCAACATCAAGCTTCGCGAGAAGATGCCCACCAGGCCGCCCCAGATCGCGACCCAGGATTTCAGCGAGATCAAGCTCGGTTTTTCCGAACAGATGGCCATCACCGAGGCAAAGCGCTGTCTCTCCTGCGGCTGCCGGGCCTATGACCGTTGCGACCTGAAGAAACTGGCCACGGATTTCGGCCTTGATCCGACCCGGACCGGGATGGCGGCAAAGCCGATCTACACGGAAAAGATTGCCCATCCCATGATTCAGGTGGACCTGAACAAGTGCATCTACTGCAAGCGCTGCCAGAACAGCTGCGAATACGATGCCCTGGAAATCAGCGCCGATGCGGTCGACGACAAAGGGCGGCCGGTTGGGCTGCGTTTCAGGTTCAAGGAGAACTGTGTCAACTGCGGCAGCTGCGTGGACAACTGCTCCACCGGCGCCCTGAACAAGAAAGACGCCCTGGTGCCGGTGGTGAACGAGGAGGTCCGCGAGGTTCGCTCCACCTGCCCATACTGCGGCGCAGGCTGCCAGATCATCCTCAAGGTGAAGGGCAACACCCTGATGGAGGTCACCTCGGATCCCGATCTGGCTCCCAATTACGGGGCGCTGTGCGTCAAGGGGCGGTTCGCGCATAATTTTGTCCAGCACAAGGACCGTCTGACCAAACCCTTGGTGCGCCGGGGTTCTCAGCTGGTTGAGACGAGCTGGGAAGATGCCCTCAATGTGGTGGCCAAGCGTTTCTTCGACCTCAAGGCCATGTACGGGCCGGATTCCATTTCCGGTTTCAGCTGTGCCCGGGCCAGCAACGAAGAAAACTATCTGATGCAAAAATTCATGCGGACAGCGATCGGAACGAATAATATCGATCACTGTGCCCGACTCTGACACGCTCCCACGGTGGCCAGTTTGGCCCTCACATTCGGCAGCGGCGCAATGACCAACTCCATTGCGGATACAAAGAAAACCGATCTCTTCTTCATGGTCGGCAGCAACCCGGACACCAGCCATCCCACCATCGGCCTGCGCATTCACCAGGCCGTGACCCGGGGGGCGAAACTGATCGTGGTGGACCCCCGCCGCACCAAGCTGGCCGAGCGGGCCGATCTCTGGCTCCGTATCGTGCCCGGCACCGATGTCGCCTTTTTAAACGGGATGATGCAGGTCATTCTCGAGGAAGAACTCTGGGATAAGAAGTTTGTCGAGGAGCGGACCGAGGATTTCGACGAGCTGGTCCGGCTGGTCAAGAAATACACCCCGGAGATGGTGGAAAAGATCACCGGCATCAAGGAAGATCAGCTGCGCCAAGCCGCGCGGATGTATGCGGCGGAAGGGAGGCACGCCACCTTCTGGGGCATGGGCATCACCCACTACGTCACCGGCACGGACCGGGTCAAGTCCATCGCCAACCTGACCATGCTCTGCGGCAAGATCGGGAAGGAAGGCACCGGTTGCAATCCCCTCCGGGGCCAGAACAACGTGCAGGGCGCCTGCGACATGGGGGCATTGTTCAACACCCTGCCGGGCTATGGCGGCCTGGAAAACGACGATCTTTTTGACAATTACGAGAAGCTTTGGGGCATCAAGCTGCCCCGGCGGCCGGGCAAACCCGCCACCGAGGTCTGGGATAATGTCCTCAAAGGCGATATCCGCGGCCTCTATATCTTTGGCGAGGATCCCGTTGTCGCCGACGCCAATATCGCTCATGTCCAGAAGGCTTTGGAAAAGGTCGATTTTCTGGTGGTCCAGGATCTCTTCCTGACCGATACCGCGCAGATGGCGGATGTGGTCTTGCCGGGGGCCTGTTACGCGGAAAAGGACGGCACCTTCACCTGCACCGAACGCAGGGTGCAGAGGATTCGCAAGGCGGTTGAGCCACCGGGCGAGGCCAAGCCGGACTGGCAGATCATCTCCATGCTTTCCCAGCGGATGGGCTATCCCATGCACTATAATTCCGCTTCGGAGATCTTTGACGAGATCTGCCGGCTCTTGCCCCAGTACAAGGGGTTGTCCTACGAACGGCTGGAAAAGGTCGGCTTGCAGTGGCCGGTGCCGGATCAGCATCATCCCGGCACCCCGGTGCTCCATACGGAGAAATTCACCCGCGGTAAAGGGTTGTTCATCCCCGAGGATTACATTCCCCCGGTGGAGCTGCCCGATGAGGAATATCCGCTGCTCTTCACCACCGGTCGCGATATTGCCCGGTACAACTTCAGCAGCATGACCGGCAAGACCACGGAGATCGACGAGGTCAGCCCGGAGTGCTTTGCCGAGGTCCATCCCGGGGATGCGGAGCGGTTGGGGCTGAAGGAGAAAAACTGGGTGCGGCTCACCTCGCGGCGCGGTTCGGTTCAGATGCGGGCAACCATCACCGACCGGACCCAGGAAGGAACCATCTTCAGCACCTACAATCATTTGCAGACGCTGGTGAACCTTCTGACCCTGGACGCCCTGGATCGTCTTTCCCGGACTCCGGAGTATAAGCTGTGCGCCATCAAGGTTGAAGTTTTGGGTGACGAGTTGCCGGATTGACCCCCTTTTTTAGGGGCGGCGGTGGCAATTAATTCCGCCGCCATCAAACCCAGGGCAAAAAAATAGGATAACACCGACCTGTAACTGTTCAGTAGCTGTTGTGCTACTGAACAGTTACTTAATTTTTTAATTTGAGTGGAGTTACACGATGGGACAAGCAAAAGATAAAGCTGAGTTGAGCAGCTTGTCTGCTCAATCGAAACTTATGCCTTCTGGGGCTAAAAAATCAGGGACGGTGATGGTCGTCGGCGGCGGTATCGCCGGGGTCCAGGCGGCCCTTGATTTAACCGAGCTTGGCTACTATGTCTATCTGGTGGAAAAGTCCGCGGCCATTGGCGGCGCCATGGCGCAGCTGGATAAAACCTTTCCAACCAACGACTGTTCGCTTTGAATACTCGCGCCTAAGCTGGTAGAGGCCGGTCGGTCTCCCAATATCGAAATCCTGAGCAACGCCGATTTTCTTTCCCTGGACGGAAAACCGGGCAATTTCACCGCCAAGCTGCGGATGCGCCCCCGTTATATCGACGCGGACAAGTGCACGGCCTGCGGTCTGTGCACCAAGTACTGCCCCAGGCATCTGGTGGATCAGTACAACGAGGGTTTGGCCGTCACCCGGCCCATCCACATCGACTATGCCCAGGCCGTGCCGGCCACCTATTTCATCGATCCGGAGGCGTGCTTGTACCTTAAGCACGGCACCTGCCAGATCTGCGTCTGCACTTGCCAGAGCAAGGCTATTGATTTCAGCCAGAAGGCCGAGGAAAAGGAGATCCAGATCGGCGCGGTGATCATGGCTCCGGGCTTTGGCCGCATCCCCGATGCAACCCTGGCCAAGTACAGCTATGGCCAGCATCCCGATGTCATGACCAGCCTGGAGTTCGAGCGGCTGCTCTGCGCCTCCGGCCCCTTCGAGGGCGAGGTCAAGTGCCTCTCCGACCGCAGGCATCCCAAGAAAATCGCCTTTATCCAGTGCGTGGGTTCCCGGGATCTCGGCTGCAACAACGGCTACTGCTCGTCGGTCTGCTGCATGTATGCCATCAAGGAGGCCATGGTTGCCAAGGAGCATGACCCCGAGGTGGAGATCACCATCTACTACATGGACATGCGGACCCAGGGCAAGGGCTTCGACGCCGCCCAGAAGAAGGCCGAGTCCATGGGGATCAATTTTGTCCGCGCCAAGGTGGCGGATGTCATGCCGTGGGACAAGAATCTCAAGCTCACTTACTCCACCATGGACGGCACGCACTCCTTTGAACCCTATGATATCGTCGTGCTTTCCGTGGGCCTCGACGCTCCGGCCGATGCCAAGAACCTCGGCGAGATCGCCGGTTTTGCCCTGAATAACTACGATTTCTGCAAGACCGAGACCTTTGCCCCCTTGCTCACCACCAGGCCTGGGGTCATGGTGGCCGGGGCCTTCCAGGGGCCCAAGGATATCCCGGAAAGCGTCACCCAGTCCAGCGCGGCCGCAGGGTTGGCGGCCGGGTTGATTGCCAAGGATCGCGGCAAGGCGTTGGTGCACAAGACCTATCCCAAGGAGCAGAAAACCGGCAAGGATGAAGAGGTCCGCATCGGTGTCTTTGTCTGCCATTGCGGAATCAATATCGGCAGCGTGGTCGACGTGCCCGCGGTTGAGCAGTATACGGAAGGGATGGAAGGCGTGGTCTACCATGCCCAGAGCCTGTACAGCTGTTCCCAGGACGCCCAGGAAGTGCTCAAGGCCAAGATCAAGGAGCATAACCTGAACCGGGTGGTCATTGCCGCCTGTTCCCCGAGAACCCACGAGCCGCTCTTTCAGGAAACCCTGAAGGATGCGGGTCTGAACCGCTGTCTCTTCGAGTTGGTCAATATCCGCGACCACTGCTCCTGGGTCCATGCCAATGAGCCCGCAGCCGCGACGCAGAAGTCCAAGGATCTGGTGCGGATGGGTATTGCCAAGGCACGCCACATCCAGCCCCTGCCCGAGCAGACCGTGCCGGTTACGGCAAAGGCCCTGGTTCTGGGCGGCGGGGTGGCAGGATTGACCGCGGCCCTTACCCTTGCCGAGCAGGGCTTCCATACCACGGTGGTGGAAAAGGAGGCGACCCTGGGCGGCCATCTCCAGCATCTCTCCTATACCCTGCAGGGCGACACGGTGAGCACCGTTCTCGGCGCGCTTACCGACACGGTGAAGAAGAACAAGAAGATCGAGGTGCTGACCAATACCGAACTGACCCAGGTCAACGGCTTTGTCGGCAATTTCAGCTCGGTGCTCACCACCACCAAGGGCAAGAAGGGTACGGAAACCACCCTCGACCATGGGGTGATCATCATAGCCACCGGCGGCCGCGAGCATCGGCCCGAGGTGGTGCTGGGCAACCCGGTGAAATACTCCGACACCATCGTTACCCAGCGCGAGCTGGAGCAGCGGCTGTCCGGCAAGGGCAAGAATCTGGCGCCCAAGTCGGTGGTCATGGTGCAGTGCGCCGGTTCCCGTGGGGATGATCTCAACTATTGCAGCAAGGTGTGCTGCAACCATGCGGTGAAAAACGCCCTCAAGATCAAGGCGCTGGACCCGGCCTCCCAGGTGGTGGTGCTCTACCGCGACATGCGCACCTACGGCTTTGCCGAAGACGCTTACCGCGAGGCCAGGGAAAAAGGGGTGGTATTCATCCCCTACACCATGGACAACAAGCCCAAATTCAAGAGCAGCGGCAAGAAAACCAGCGTCACCTTTTACGATCCGATCCTGCGTGACGAGGTCACCATGGCCCCGGAGGTGCTGGCCCTGAGTGTCGGCATCGTGGCCGAAGGGACCGAGGATTTGAGCAAGCTTTTGAAGATTCCGGTGAACGAGGACAAGTTCTTCCTTGAGGCCCATGTCAAGCTGCGGCCGGTGGAATTGCCGGTGAGCGGGGTTTATGTCTGCGGCCTGGCCCATTCGCCCAAGCCGGTTGAGGAGATCATCGTCCAGGCGCAGGCAGCGGCGGCCAAGGCATCCATCCCGCTCTGCAAGGGCTTTGTTTCGGTGGAGCCCACCATTTCCTGCGTGGACAAGGAGGCGTGCATCGGCTGCGGCCTGTGCGAATCGCTCTGCCCGTATCAGTCCATCCGGATCATCAAGGACGAAAACGGCAAACGCAAGGCAGAAACCATCACCGCCTCATGCAAGGGCTGCGGCATCTGCGCCTCGCATTGCCCGGTATTCGCCATTTCCATGGGCGGTTTCACCGACGAACAGATCAACGCGCAAATCACCGCCTTTGGTGCACAATAGAGGAGCAGTTATGAGTCAGAACGATTTCAACCCGAAGATTCTGGGTTTTCTCTGCAACTGGTGCTGCTATGCCGCAGCGGACAGTGCCGGGGTTTCCCGTTACCAGTATCCGCCGAATCTGCGGACCATCCGGGTGATGTGCACCGGACGTCTCGATCCGGCCTTTGTTCTGCGAGGTTTTGCCGAAGGTGCCGACGCCATCTTCTCCGGTGGCTGACAACTCGGTGAATGCCATTACCAGGTTGGTAATTACGACGCGATGGGTGTGAGTGCATTGGTGAAAAAGGTTCTGGCCGAGGTCGGGATCAAGCCGGAGCGGTTTGGTCTGCAGTGGGCCTCGGCGGCGGAGGCGCCGCGCTTTGTCAAACTGATCACCGATTTTACCATGAAGACCAAGG
>JBAYUD010000062.1:0-17293 GCA_041675265.1 Desulfurivibrionaceae bacterium
CTCCCCGACCAGCTGCCTTGAGGGCATCGACAAACCGGTGCTGCTGCTCCTGAACAAGATGGACATGATCGACAAGGAAAAGCTGCTGCCCATCATCGCCACCTACCAGGGGCTCTACCCGTTTCAAGCCATCCTGCCTCTCTCAGCCAAAGCCAACGACGGCACCGATCTGGTCATCCGGGAGCTCTGCACCCTGCTTCCCACCGGGCCGCGCCTCTACCCCGAGGATATCCCCACCGATGCCACGGAGCGGTTCATTGTCGCGGAGATCATCCGTGAAAAGATCTTTTTGCAGACCGGCCAGGAAATCCCCTATTCCACCGCGGTGATGATTGAAAGCTTCAAGGAAAACGAGGCCAAACAGCTGATCACGATCCACGCCACCATCTATGTGGAAAAGGATTCGCAAAAGGGGATCATCATCGGCAAGAACGGCAGCAAGCTCAAACAGCTCGGCCAGGCAGCCCGCAAAGACATCGAGGAACTCCTCGACCAGCACGTGCTTCTCAAACTGTGGGTGAAGGTGCAAAAAGATTGGACCAACGACCCCCGCTTTCTGAGGGAACTTGGCTTTTAGCAAATAAAACGGGGGCCGACCCATGGAATCGACCCCCGCTTGCAACCTTTCTATTTTGTTACAGATCAGACAACCACATTCACCCCGCGTGACCGCTGTTCCGCTCGCATGTTTTGCTCCTGCTCCTGCCTTGGCGGCGGCTCGCGCCGTTCCGCCGCACGCACCGATTCCTCGGCGGCATTCTGGTCCGCGGCTTGTCCCGCCTGAGTAAGAGCCCTGGATTCCTCCAGGGCGGCGGCGGAAATCTTGCTCACGACATCGGGGGAGGCCTGACTGGTCTGGCCGGACTCCGACCGGTTGTTTTCCGCCTTTTTCGCTCCTTCTGCCTGGGCATAAGGAGAAACGGGCCGTTCGGTCCTGACATTGGTTTGTACTGAAGTGGCGCTGGGGTCTAATAGCATTGTTCCACCTCCTGTGTGCGTAAGCATCCATTTTACTGTAACACGCTGGCTGACTGTCAGCGGATAGTTACGTTATTATCATACTATAATTTCCATTAAAGATAAAGCAATCCCTCGCAGGGGAAAAATATGGTCCATCCCGGGCGTTGCCCTTCTTCCCCTGCTTTTTCCCAAGCATCCTCTTGAATAACCCGGTAAAACGATATATAAAACACAGCTTGAACACGATCCGTCCGCAATGCGCAGCCCCTGCTCCGCGTCGCTCATTTTTTTGCAAGGAGAATACCATGACCGAGGTCCGCGTCCGCTTCCCACCCAGCCCGACCGGCTATCTCCATATCGGCGGGGCCAGAACCGCCATCTACAACTGGCTGTTTGCCCGCAAGCACGGAGGCAAGCTGGTGCTGCGCATCGAGGATACGGACGCGGAACGCTCCACCCAGGAATCGATCCAGGGAATCCTCGACGGCCTGGAGTGGCTCGGGGTGACGTGGGATGAAGGGCCCTACTTTCAGTCGGAATATGCCAAGGAACATGTGGCCGCAGCGGAAAGACTCCTGGCCGAAGGCAACGCCTACAAGTGCTTTTGCAGCAAGGAAGAACTCGAAGCCAAACGGGAAGCCGCAGCTGCCGCCAAGGGCGACTACAGGTACGACGGCGTCTGCCGCAGGCTCAGCCCCGAACAGGTCCGGGAAAAAGAGGCCCTGGGCCTCCCCTATGTCATCCGTTTCAAGGTGCCGCAGGAACCGGGCAAGGTTGGGTTTGACGATCAGGTCTATGGCCGGGTCGAACGCGCCTACGAGGATATCGAGGATTTCGTCATCGTCCGCTCCAACGGCATGCCGCTGTATCTGCTCTGCAACGTGGTGGACGACATCCGCGACCGCATCACCCATGTCATCCGGGGCCAGGACGGCCTGAGCAACACCCCGCGCCAGATCCTGCTCTATCGGGCTCTTGGCGCGCAACTGCCGACCTTCGCCCACATGCCGCTGACCCTTGACCTGAACAAGGCCAAGATCTCCAAGCGCAGCCACGGCGAGATCGTCTCGGTGCAGTTTTACCGGGAACAGGGGTTTCTCCCCTGGGCCCTGGCAAACTTTCTCGTCCTGCTGGGCTGGTCCACCCCGGACGACCGCGAGATCTTCTCGCGGGAAGAGCTCATCGAGGCCTTCGATCTTTCCGGCATCACCCGGTCCAACTCCATCTTCAATTACCGCAAGGACGACCCAAAATTCTTCACCGATCCCAAGGCGATCAACATCAATGCCCATTACCTGCGCACCCTGCCCATCGAGGAACTCGGCGCGCTGGTTAAAGATATCCTTGAAAAAGAGGGACTGTGGGATGCGGCGTACGATGGCGAAAAGCAGCAGTGGTTCCTGAAAACCCTGGAGATGACCAGGGAACGATTCCACACCTTGAAGGACTTTGCCTCCCTTGGGAGGGCCTGGTTTGCCGACGACTTTGCCATGGACGAGACCGCCCTGGCCAAAAACGTGCTGAAATATCCGGATCTCAAGGAATGGCTGCCCAAGCTGGCCGACCGCTTCGAAGCCCTGCCGGAACTCAGCCACGATGCGACGGAGCGGGTCTGCCGGGAATTCGCCGAGGAACTCGGGGTAAAGGTGGGGGTTTTGGTCAACGGCGCCAGGGCGGTGATCACCGGCCAGGTCAAGGGACCGAGCATGTTCGAGGTTTTTGACCATATCGGCAAACAGCTGGTTGTAACCCGGTTGCGTGATGCGGCAAAATACTTCGGATAAGAATCGCCACGAAATCCACGAAAGGACACGAACAAATAAAAAAACACACTGCGCTTCTGGAAAAAATCAGAAAAATCCCTTCCCGCCAAGAAAGGGGGAGTCAAACTTGAAGCGTCTTGCTAAGATACTATCTCTTTCGTGTTCTTTCGTGGATTTCGTGGCTAAAAACTATACGGACAAAATATCATGACCAGCAACGAGACTCAGTCACAGGACTTCATCCGCGCCATCATCGCCGACGACCTCGCCATTGGCAAGCACAAGCAGATCGTCACCCGCTTCCCGCCCGAGCCCAATGGCTATCTCCATATCGGCCATGCAAAGTCCATCTGCCTCAACTTCGGGATCGCCAAGGAAAACGGTGGGGCCCGCTGCCATCTTCGCTTCGACGACACCAATCCCACCAAGGAAGAGCAGGAGTATGTCGAGTCCATCAAGGACAATGTTCGCTGGCTGGGATTCAACTGGGGCGAGCATCTCTACTTTGCCTCGGATTATTTCGAGCAGCTCTACGAATACGCCGAGCACCTGATCACCACGGGCAAGGCCTATGTCTGCGATCTTTCCGCCGAAGAGACCCGAAGCTACCGCGGCACCCTCACCGAACCGGGCAAGAACAGCCCGTACCGCGACCGGCCGGTCGAGGAAAACCTCGATCTCTTCCGCCGCATGCGGGCCGGGGAATTCCCGGATGGCGCCCGGGTGCTGCGGGCCAAGATCGACATGGCCTCGGGCAACATGAACATGCGCGATCCGGTAATCTACCGCATCCTGCACGCCAGCCACCACCGCACCGGCGACACCTGGTGCATCTATCCGATGTACGATTACACCCACCCCATTTCCGATGCGCTGGAAGGGATTACCCACTCGCTCTGCACCTTGGAGTTTGCCGACCACCGGCCTCTCTATGACTGGACCCTGGACAACCTGCCGGTGCCCTGCCATCCGCGGCAGATCGAATTCGCCCGTTTGAACCTCAGCTACACCGTGGTCAGCAAGCGCAAGCTCCTGCAACTGGTCAACGAAGGGCATGTTTCCGGATGGGATGACCCCCGGATGCCGACCCTATCCGGCATCCGCCGCCGGGGCTATACCCCGGCCGCGCTGCGCAGCTTCTGCGATAAGATCGGGGTGGCCAAGAAAGACAGCATGGTGGATGTGGCCCTACTGGAACACTGCGTGCGCGAGGATCTCAACGAGACCGCGATCAGGGTCATGGGCGTGCTCGCTCCGCTCAAGGTGGTGATCACCAACTATCCCGAAGACCGCACGGAGAATCTCCCGGCCCAGAACCATCCGCAGAAGCCGGAGATGGGCGAACGTCATGTTCCCTTTAACCGGGAGGTGTATATCGAGCGGGAGGATTTCATGGAGGAGCCGGCAAAGAAATTCTTCCGTCTGGCCCCGGTCCGGGAGGTGCGGTTACGCTACGCCTACTTCATCAAATGCGAAAAGGTGATCAAGGACGAGGCAACCGGTGAAATCATCGAGCTGCATTGCACCTACGATCCGGAAACTCTTGGAGGCTCAGCCCCGGATGGCCGCAAGGTCAAGGGCACCATCCACTGGGTGTCCGCCGCCCATGGAGTGCCAGCGGAGGTGCGCCTCTACGACCGGCTCTTTACCGAAGAAAATCCGGACGCCGGAGAGGCGGACTTCAAGACCCATGTCAATCCGGAATCCCTGGTGGTGCTTAAGGATTGCCTGGTGGAACCGAGCCTGGCCAATGCCGAGCCCGGCAGCCATTACCAGTTTGAGCGCCAGGGATATTTCTGCGTGGACAGCTTGGATTCCAAGAATGGCAGCCCCGTGTTCAACCGGACTGTCACCTTGCGGGATACCTGGGAGAAAGAAAAGGCCAAAGGTTAAAGGTACAAGGTTAAAGGTTTTAAAAAAGAATGGCGCGGGAAGGATTCCCCGCGCCATTCTTTTTTTCCGCTTGTCCTGATCTTTCGCCTTACGCCTTTAACCTTTCGCCTTGCACCTTTCACCGCTTCCCGGTTACAAACTCCTCGAACAACCCCACTTCATGCTTGCAGCCGATGACCAGCGGCACCCGCTGATGCAGGGACTTGGGCTGGATATCCATGATATTCACCCCTTCATCGGTAATGGCCCGGCCACCGGCCTGTTCCACCAGAAAAGCCAGGGGCGCTGCCTCGTAGAGCAGCCGCAGCTTGCCATGGGGCTTGGCCGGATTCCGGTTATCGCGCGGGTAGAGAAAAATCCCGCCGGCGATGAGATTGCGGTGAAAGTCCGCCACCAGTGAGCCGATGTACCGGGCATTGTACGGCCGCCCGGTTTCCTTGTCGTTTTCCTTCATGTAATCCACAAACCTCCGGACCTCGCTGTTCCAAAAGTTGTAATTCCCCTCGTTGACGCTGAAATACTTGCTCCGCTCGGGAATCCGGATATCCGGATGCGACAGATAAAACTCACCCACGCTGGGATCAAGGGTAAAGCCGTGCACCCCTTCGCCGGTGGTAAAGACCATCATGGTGCTGGAGCCATAGATGATATAGCCGGCAGCCACCTGTTCCCGCCCCTTTTGCAGCAGATCTCCCTCTTCGCCCTGAGGGGTGAGATCGTTGGTGGATTTGCGCCGGTGGATGGAAAAGATGGTGCCGATGTTCACATTGACATCGATGTTGGATGAGCCGTCCAGCGGATCAAAGGCCAGGGTGTATTTGCCCGCGCTCCCCTCGGCCACGGGAATGATGTCCGCCTCCTCCTCCGAGGTCATCACGCAGATATAGCCGCAGCGGGCCATGCGGCGCTTGATGGTGTTGTTGGCCAGCTCATCGAGCTTCTGGACATGCTCGCCCTGGATATTGGTTTTTCCGGCCATTCCCAGAATATCGGCCAATCCGGCCATGTTGACTTCGGCGTTGATTGTCTTGGCGGCCACGATCAATTCGCTGAGCAAGCCGGACAGGTCGCCGGTGGCCTCGGGATGCAAGCGCTGGCTGTCCATGATGTGTCGGCTTACGGTAATTCCAAACGGTTTGGTCATTTCACTCCCCATGCAGGATCAGAAAGAAGGTTCAGCGCAATGGCTGGTCGGCAGGGCCCATGCCCTGCGGAATAGTACGGAAGAAAACCGCTTGGGTCAAACAAAAAGAGCCTGCCCAAAGGCAGACTCTTTTTGCCTTGCGATCATGGTGCGGGTATCAGGCAAACATCTGACCGATCTTCACCTTAAAATCATCCTTGGAAAAGGGCTTGGTGATAAAATCGGTCACCCCGGCCTGCCGGGCCAGCTCCGACTGGGTTTTTTCCGACTCGGTGGTCGCCATCAGCACCGGAATCTTTGCCCATTCCGCCTTTTTGCGGATCTCGCGGGTCAGCTCGATGCCGTCCATGTTCGGCATGTTCATATCGGTGATGATCAGATCGAACTCGCTGTCGATCTGCAGGTAATCAAAGGCCTTTTTCCCGTCTTCCACCGTGACCAGCTCCATGCCGAGATCCGCGGCAACGCCCTTGTAAAAGAAGAGCATGGCCTTGGAATCATCCGCGGCAAGGATGCGTTTTTCCTTGGCGCCGGCCTCGCCGAGGCTCAACTGCTGGATATCCTTGGCAGCCTGATCCCCGCCGATCCTGTCGAGTTCCGCGCGGAAAGCGCCGATGGCCTCATGATCCCCGGACTTCTGCACGGCACCAAGCAAGGCGCCGCGCTGTCCGCCATCTTTGTACAGGGCGGCAAAAACCTGCCGGGCGTGGGAGGTGATGATGGCCGACAGAACCCGTTGGCTCTGGGCGTCGCCCCTGGCGATGGTCTCGTTCAACATCTTGACCACCCCTGGGTTGCACTGGTGATCCAGCCCGGTCACCACGGCAATGAGGACGAGATCGTCCTGTTCGGCCAGGCCGTCGGTCAGCCCGATCACGCTGCGCATGGAGCTGATCCGCCCCAACGCTTCATAAATGGCAAATTTGAGGTTGCCGTCCCCGGCATTTTCCAGATGGGCGACCAGGATATCGGCGCCCCGCTTTTTCCCGGTCATGCCGATGACGTTGGCCGCCATGATTTTTTCATCCTTGTCGCCGGTATCGAGACATTTTTCCAGGGCAGACAGGATCCCCTCCCCCATGCTGGCAAGGGTGGAGATAACAACCCTCCGGAACGAGGGATTGGCATGGTGGATATACCCGATGAGAAACCCGGAGGTTGTGTCGTCAGGGAAATTGGCAATATTCTCCACCGCCAGAGCGGTGCGCAGATCGCACCCGGCATCAACGCTGCGGACCTCATTGCTCTCGGAAACCATGGCCATCAATGCATCGCGAACCCTGAGATCATGGATTGCGGCAAGATCGCGCATGGCCCAGGCGACCACGGAATAATCTTCATGCTTGAGATAGGGCAACAGAATATCGGTGAGTTCCGCATCCTTATAACTGCCCAGGGCTCGGATAACCTCGGCGATCAATTCGTTTGCCGGCTTGGAACCAAGCAGCTTGACCAACGCGTCCTTGAGGGCGGAGGAGCCGCCGTCGGCAGCCCGCCGGACACACATGAGACGAACGGCTGTTGCTTCATGTTCCAGACCGGCGATAATCTCCTGCTCCCGCCCGGCAAGCAAGTCGAAAAGGGTATGATAGACCATCTCGTCAACCGCTTGATCACCAAGCGGATTGGCATACAGACTCCACAAGCCCGGAATGGCGTCCACCAACTTGGACTCCTTGATCTCATCCAGGCAGACGATCTGTTCGATCATATCTTTTTGCGCAAAATCCTTTAAGAGATCCATGGTACTCCTTCTCGCACGTTATCCTTCTCGCTTGCCCGGACCGTGCCGGACAAAGGGTTGTCTCTTCGAGATGTTAATATACTATTACACGTACTCTCATTTTAGAATCTTTTTTTAGAAGCCGTTAGGGAAAACCGTCGCCTTTGCCCTCCCTCCTACTTTGCGGCAATCAGAGGGGCAATCCTCTCAAGGGGCAGAACCTTCTGTACCCCGCCAAGGGCGATGGCCTCCTTAGGCATGCCGAAAACCACGCAGGACGCCTCGTCCTGGGCGATGGTGTAGGCCCCGGCCTGGTGCATCTCGGACATCCCCCGCGCCCCGTCATCGCCCATGCCGGTCATGATGATGCCGACGGCATTTTTCCCGGCATAACGGGCGGTGGAACGAAAGAGCACATCCACCGAAGGCCGGTGCCGGCAAACCAGGGGGCCATCCTTGATCTCCACGAAATACCGGGCGCCGCTGCGTTTCAGCATCATGTGCCGGTTGCCGGGGGCGATGAGGGCCTGGCCTCGCAAAACGGTGTCGCCGTCCTGCGCTTCCTTGACCCGAATGCGGCAGAGCCCGTTCAACCGCTCGGCAAAGGCGCGGGTAAACCCCTCGGGCATGTGCTGAACAATGACGATGCCGGAACAATCCCCAGGCAGCGCTTCGAGAAATATCCGCAGGGCCTCGGTGCCACCGGTGGAGGCGCCCACTGCCACCACCTGTTCCGTGGTCTGCACCATGGCGGTGGACGAAGGCGGGGGCAGCATGACATCGGCGGTGAGTTTTTTCTCCACATGATGGGGCTTGGCGGCAATGCGCTTGACCATGACCCTGGCCGCGGCCTTGACCGAATCACAGATCCGGATTCTCGACTCCTCGATAAACTGTTTCGTGCCGAGTTTGGGCTTCTGAATGATGTCGATGGCCCCATATTCCAAGGCCTTGAGCGTGGTTTCCGCCCCCTTTTCCGTGAGGGTCGAACACATGACCACCGGGATGGGATGCTGGCTCATGAGCTTGTGGAGGAAGGTGATCCCGTCCATGCGCGGCATCTCCACATCGAGCACGATGACGTCCGGCACCTCCTTGGCGATGTAATCGGCAGCCACGTAAGGATCACGGGCCGCGCCCATCACCTCGATGTGCGGATCCGATTGCAGCGTATCGGTCAAGGTCTGCCGCACCACGGCGGAATCATCGACGATGAGCACCCTGATTTTATTATGAAGCATCGATCGTCACCCTGGGACAGAGGTACGGGGAATTCGCCGCAACAGAACTTCACCGGTGTGGGTATAGAAAAACAGCTTGCAGCCGTGTACGCCCCCCACCTCTTCCACGGCCACGGAAACATTGTACCGCGCCAGAGCCTCCCGCGCCGCCTTGATGTTCATCGCCCCGATACTCCGGGCATCGGTTGCCGGGCCAAAACGAACATCCAGAACATCCGCCCCGCCAAAGACCTTTGCCACCAACCCGGCGTTGGGGCAAAAAAGAGCTCCGTTGGTCAACACCTCGACCATGTACCGCACCGAACTCTCCACAAAGCGAAAACTGTCTTCCACGTTCAGATCCGCGCGAGCCGGCATCACGCCATGACACATGGCTCCGGTTTTCTGCCTGGGACAGTACAGGCACACCGAAACACAGGAGCCGAGAATGGTGGTGACCAGGGTCGGCTCATGGGCGACAAACAGCTCCCCCGGATGCAGGTTCACCACCGGGTGCTCCGTATCGAGGATATCTTTTATTTGCGGCATCGATACACAGCCGCTGCAATCCGTTCCATCCGGTCCCCTATGCTCTCCAGGGTTTCCGAATGTCCGGTGAACAGATAGCCTCGGGGAGAAAGCTGGCGATAAAACTTCTCAAAAAGCGCACACTGGGTTTTCCTGTCAAAATAAATAATTACGTTCCGGCAAAAGATGATGTCCATTTTCCGGTCAATGCCGAAATCCCGATCCATGAAATTGAGCCGCTTGAACTCCACCTTGCGCCGGAGTTCGGGAACAACCCGGTGAAACCCCTTGTGCGCGCCCTTCCCCTTCATCAGATACTTATTGCGGAATACCGGGGAAACCGGCGCCACAACCTCATCGGTATAGATGGCCTCATCCGCCTTGGCAAGCACCTCGGTGCAGATATCCGTAGCGAGAATGGAGTAGTCCAACCCCGGATACCGGGAAAAGAACTCCTCCAGCACCATGGCCAGGGTATACGGCTCCTCGCCGCTTGAGCAACCCGCGCTCCAGACCCGGAGTGTTTTGTGGGCAGAGTGGGTCATCCGCTGCACATAGTCGGGGAGCGTAAGGCTGGTCATCACGTCAAAATGCTTTGCCTCCCGGAAAAAGTCGGTCTTGTTGGTGCTGACCACATCGATCATGTGGCACAGCTCCTTGTCCTGACCATCGGGGCTCAACACATAATCGAGATAGGCGGAGAAGGAATCCAGATGGAGCTGCCGCAGCCGCTTCTGCAAGCGAGCGGAAAGCATGGTTTTCTTGATGGGAGGCAGCTTGATGCCGCAGGCCTCGTATATAAACGCGCTGAACCGGTTAAAATCCCGGTCGGACAAGGTCGGCGAATGCACGGACCAATCCACAGCGGTTCCTTGATCTCCGGAAAGAGTCATGGGTTCCCCAGTTTCAAGACCTGATGACCGCTACGCTTCCGTCCCGACAGCTTCTTCGGGTGTGGCTCCAACCGATTGGACCGTAACGGCGTTGTCGATTTCCCTCAAGGCAGCTTCGCCTTCGCTGGCCAGTACCTTGTCGATATCAAGGATGATCAGAAATTTCTCCTCGGTCTGCCTCCCCATGCCCTTGATGAACTCGGTGTTCAGGTTGGTTCCCATTTTGGGGACGGACTCGATGTCTTCCGGGTTCAGGTCAAGAACCATCTGCACGGAGTCGGTCAGCACCCCCATCTCCACCAGATTGGCGTCCACCTCCAGCTCCACGATCATGATACAGGTGTTCTTGGTGTATTCGATGCTTCCCATCCCCAGCTTCTGACCAAGATCCATAACCGGCACCACGTTGCCGCGCAGGTTGATGACCCCGCTCAGATACTCCGGCATCCGGGGGATCCTGGTCATGGTGGTGACATCAAGCACCTCCCTGACCTTGGAGATTTCTATGGCAAAGCCCTCCTCCCGAAGCATGAAGGTGAGATATTGCGTGGCTTGCAACTGAACCGTTTCATTTTTCGCACTCATGATTTCTCTCCCGTGTGCTTTATTAAGTAGAAGGCATAAGGCTGAAGGCACAAGGTGCAAGGTGCAAAAAAATCAGTCCTTTTCCCTTTATCCTTTCACCTTTCACCTTGTTCCTTTTTTCTTCAGTTGGATAGAGCGGCATGCTCTTCCTGCCGGGCGCACTGCATCACATTGGCCACGTCAAGGATCAGGGCGACATGCCCGTTGCCCAGAATCGTCGAACCGGAAAGACCCGTGGCGTTCCGGTAGACCCAACCCAGTGATTTCAAAACCGTCTGGTGTTCGCCCACCACCCCGTCCAACACCAAGCCAAAGCGATCCCCGTTGATCCTGCTGATCACCATCTGTTCCCGCGGCGGCCTTTCTCCGGGAATGGCGAAGAAATCCCGAAGGCGCACATAGGGCACAAGCTGGTCCCGCACCGGCAGCATCCGCCGTTCATGGAATCGGGCGATATCCTCCTCGGTCAGCTCCACACACTCCTCCACCTGGGAAAGGGGCAGGACAAAATGCGTCTCTCCGACATTAACCAACAGGCCGTCAATAATGGCCAGGGTCAGGGGCAGCATGATGGTGATGGTGGTGCCCTGCCCCTTGACGCTGTTGGTAACGGAAACCGAGCCCTTGAGGGCATCCACCGTGCTTTTCACCACATCCATGCCCACCCCGCGCCCGGAGACGCTGGTAACGGTTTTGGCCGTGGAAAGCCCCGGCGCGAAAATGGTATTCCAGATATCCTGCTCGCTCAGTTCCATGTCCGCACGGAGCAGCCCCTTTTCCAGACCTTTCTGCCGGATTTTCTCCGCATCGAGGCCCTTGCCGTCATCGGTGACGGTGATAACGACATTGGCCCCGGAATGCTGGGCGGCAAGGGATATGGTGCCCTTGCGCGGCTTACCGGCAAGTTCCCGTTCCTCCGGCGACTCGATCCCATGGTCGATGCTGTTGCGGATCAGATGGACCATGGGGTCGCCCAACTGGTCGATGACATTCTTGTCCAGTTCGGTTTCGGCGCCCTCCGTGACCATGACCACTTCCTTGCCCAGCTCGGCGGAAAGATCCCGAACCAAACGTTTGAATTTGGCAAAGGTAGTGCCGATGGGCAGCATTCGGATATTGAGCACACAATCCCGCAGTTCGGCGGTTAGGCGTTCCACCTCCTCCACCGGCTCGACAAGATCGGAGTCCTTGTGGTGGCTTGCGACCTGGGTCAACCGGGCCTGGGTAACAACCAGCTCGCCCACCAGATTGATGAGTTCATCCAGCTTTTCCGAGGCAACCCGGATGCTTTCCGCGCCCTTGGCGACCGTCGCCTTTTCCTTGGCATCCCTGACCAGCTTCTGCTCGGCAAGGGCGGCGTCGACACTGGTTCGCGAAACAAGATTTTCCCCCACCAGCAGTTCACCCAGGGGCTTCTGCCGTTCAAGCACGGTTTTCAGGTCGTCGTCGGAGATTTCCCCCCGTTCCAGCAGGATCTCGCCGAGTCTCTTGTGCTCCTCCAGATCCTCCTCCCCTTCGACGGCAAGCACCGTCACCGTCACCTGACAGCTGGACTCGGCGAAGACCAGCACATCCTCGATGGCGTTGACCCCCTTGTCCGTGGTGAGCAGGATGAGCACTCCCCCGCCCTCCTGCCCGGCCTCCATGAACGGTGTGCTTTCCCCGAGCTTGCCCAGCTCGGCGATCAACGATTCCATGGTGTACCCGCCGACAAAGAACTCCGGCGTCGGCTTGATGGAAATCCGGTAATGGGTACGCCTGCCCTCGGTAGGATCTTTTTCCGCCTCCGGCTCCGCCGGGACTGGAGCCGCCTGCGCCTTGTCCGGGGCTCTGCCGCCGACCAGGGACTGCAACGCGGCGATGATCCGCTCCCCCTCGGCGGGATCCGCCTCGCCTCCGCCGGTGGCGGCGTCCAGCAGGGCGCGAATATGATCCCTGGAGGCCAGGGTCAGATCGATCAACTCCGTGCTCACCGGCACCGAGCCGTCCCGGACCTTGTCCAGCACCGTTTCCACATGATGGGTGAACCCGGCGATATCGTCAAAGCCGAACATCGCCCCGGACCCCTTGATCGTGTGCATGGCCCGAAAAACCCGGCTCACTATCTTGAGGTCGGCAGGATCTTTTTCCAATTCCAAAAGAGACGTTTCCAACTCCTCAAGAAGCTCTCCTGCTTCCTCACGAAAAACCTCTGCATATTCCGTATCAGCCATGATCCACCTTTTCGGTCAACCGTATTTCGAAAAAAACAGGTCGGTTAATAGCGCTCGAAATCCTTCTCATTCTCCAAGGCAATATTCGCCCCACCACCAAGCCCTGATGGTTCAGAAGTCAGCTTGCCACCGTTTCCTGGGTGCGCCACCTTCACTTTCTTTGCCGCTGGCAAGACCAAACGAGCCTTCGCCGCCCTCTGCCCACCACCAGCATAATTACTTGCCTGACGCCTTTGCCCCCCTGCCTCATTCAGCTTAAAGAACGCAATGGCATCCAGCAGTTGCGAGGCTTGCGCGGTCAGTTCCTCGCTTGTGGAAGCCATTTCCTCGGCTGCCGCGCTGTTGGACTGAATGACCGAATCAAACTGCTCGATGGCCTTGGAATTCTCCTCGATCCCCCTCGCCTGCTCGTTGCTGGCCGCATCGATCTCCTGCACCAGTTCGGCGGTTTTTTGGATTTGGGGCAGAATGTCGTTGATCAGTCTGCCGGCATTGGTTGCCGTCGCCACACTGGTGGTGGCAACCCCCTTGATCTCCTGGGCCGACACCTGACTGCGCTCGGCAAGCTTACGCACCTCCGAGGCCACCACGGCAAAGCCCTTGCCATGCTCGCCGGCCCGGGCCGCCTCAATGGCGGCGTTCAAGGCCAGCAGGTTGGTCTGCCGGGCAATCTCTTCGATGAGCTCGATCTTTTCCGCGATATGCTGCATAGCGGTAACGGTTTCAGCCACCGCCTTGCCACCGGCCCCGGCATCAATCGCCGTCTTGCTGGCAATGCTTGAGGTCTGCCGGGCATTGTCGGCGCTCTGGGCCACGGTGCTGGCCAGTTCTTCCATGGACGAGGAGATCTCCTCCACCGAGGAAGCTTGCTCACTGGCACCTTGGGAAACCTGCTCGGAGCTGGCGCTCAACTCATGGCTGCCTGCGGCAACCTGATCGGCAGCCCCCCGTACATCAGCGATAACTTCACTCAATTTCACGACCATGGACTTCAAGGAACGCATGAGTTCATCCTGGTCAGACCTCTCCCGCACCTCCACGTTGAGATTGCCATTGGCAAGTTCCTTGGCCAGCTGGACTATGTCCCCGGTGGCCTTATACAAAGCCTGCATGGAACCGGCAAGCTGACCGATCTCGTCCTCACCCGAGTCATTGATCACCACGTTCATGTCGCCGACCGCCATCTTCCGCGCAACCTCAACCATCCTGCCAAGGGCGGAAGCAATCCTGCCGGAAAAAACAAAGGCCAGGGCAATGGTGAAAAGAATGATGGCGATGGCCAAAACGATGCTGACAATGTTGGCCACTTTGATGGTGGAAAGGGCGCCGGCAATGCCGTTTTCCGCCTCACCTTCCATCTGCTCCTCAATCTCGCCCACCCGTTTGGCCAGTTCCTCGGAGGCAGAGTCGAACTCCTCCATGGCCTTGGCTGCCAAAGCCAAATCGCCTTTCACATAAAGCTCCGCAGTGCGTTTGCCCTTATCAAAGAACTCCCCGAAAAGCTTTTCTATCTCCTCGATCTCGCCCCGATTGTCTTGATGAAGCGCCTTCAACGCCTCGGCATTTTCCCGGAATCGGACGGCATGTTCAGCGGCATCCTTGCCGGCGTCGGCCAAAACCTCGACGGTGCGCACCGCGCAGGCGTCGGTGAATATTTCCTGCACCTGAAGCATATCGAGTTTGAGTCCCATGGCAAGTTCATTGCCGCCATAGCCCTTGTCCCTGGCCTCTTTCACGCTACTGATCACCCGGCTTTGGAAAACCCCATTCACAAGAAGCTGAAGCACCAGCACCAGACAAACCCCGCCAAAAGCGAACAGCATCTTGTTCCTGATATTCTCTTTCATTTGATCTCCTTCAGATGTGCGGCTCCCTCACCCGCCCAAGTTACCCAATCAGTACCGCTCGAAATCACCATCCCCCGCGCCTGGCAGGGTCAGTTTCACTCCCCCTTTTCAAGATTCCCGGAGAGGGGCTTCCACCTCTCCCATCGCTTCCTCGACGATCTTCAAATGATCTGTATTCTTCTGATAGATCATATAGCCGATATTGGCGGCGGACCGCTCGAAACCGCCCACCTATATCAATCAGCAGACCGAGCGGTACAGTGCATTTTTGGTAGAGGAAGGTGTCGGCATCATCGATCTCATGCATCTTGACATTGCCGAAGATGCCGATAATCGCGGGGCGATTGCCGCAACCACCAGGAAACAGCCGATCAATTTGGTCTCTATCTTTAGATCCTGTAACATACGACCTCCTCTGGCTGAGTATTTCCGGTAATATATCGCCGCATCAGCGATGCTCCCCCTTCCCCTGAAACATAACGTAAAACAGGTTCGTTAATAGCGTTCAAAATCACTCTGATTATCCAAGGCAATATTCGCCCCGCTTTCCTTGGGCGGGGCGGTCTTCTTTCCGTGCCCGCCTAATCCCTTTCCTGAAGGCGGGGCCAGAAAAATGCCCCCTGGCTTGCGGTAACCGCTATCCGCCACACCTGCCGCACGCCTTTTGCTTCCGGAATCATCCACCTTGAAAAAGGCGATGGTCTCCTGGAGCCGGGCAGCCTGGGCGGTGAGTTCCTCGCTTGTGGAGGCCATCTCCTCGGCCGCCGCGCTGTTGGCTTGAATGACCTGATCAAACTGTTCAATGGCCTTGGCGTTTTCTTCCAACCCCCTAGCCTGTTCATTGCTGGCTGCGTCAATCTCCTGCACCAGCTCGGCGGTTTTCTGGATCTGGGGCACGATCTCGTTGATGACTTTGCCGGCATTGGTAGCCGTGGCCACGCTGGCGGAAGCAACTCCCTTGATCTCCTGGGCCGAGACCTGGCTGCGCTCGGCAAGCTTACGCACCTCCGAGGCCACAACGGCAAAGCCCTTGCCATGTTCTCCAGCCCTAGCCGCCTCGATGGCGGCATTCAAAGCCAGCAGATTGGTCTGGCGGGCAATTTCCTCGATCACCTCTATCTTCTCGGCGATATGCTGCATGGCGCCCACGGTTTCCGTCATGGCCTTTCCACCTTCCACAGCGTCCTTCGCTGCCTTGCTGGCGATGGCCGTGGTCTGCCGGGCGTTGTCCGCACTCTGGGCCACGGTACTGGCCAATTCTTCCATGGAGCTGGAAATCTCCTCCACCGAAGCGGCCTGTTCACTTGCGCCCTGGGAGACCTGCTGGGAACTGCTGCTCAACTCATGGCTGCCGGCGGCAACCTGATCCGCAGCCATGCGCACATCCTGGATGATTTCCCGGAGTTTCAGCACCATGGAATCCAAAGCCTCGGCCAGCTGCCCGATCTCGTCCTCCTTGTTGGCCTCCATCTTGGTGTGTGCCAGATCCCCATCGGCGATCCGCTGGGCAACGCCGACCATCTTGCCAAGGGCCGAAGCGATCCTGCCTGAAAAAACAAAGGCCAAAATAATGGTGAAAATAATAATGGCCAAAGCCAGCACGATGCTGACAATATTCGACATCTTGATTGTGGAAAGGGCGTCTGCAATTTCATGCTGCGCCTCACCCTCCATCTCCTCCTCAATCCGGTCCACCCGCTTGCCCAGTTCCTCGGAAGCAGCGTCGAACCCTTCCATGGCCTTGGTGGCCAATGCCAGCTCCCCTTTCACATAAAATTCCGCAGTGCGTTTGCCATTTTCGGAAAGTTCCCCGAACAGCTTCTCGATCTCCTCTATCTCGCTGCGGTTGTCGGGGTGGAGCGCCTTCAGCGCCTCGGCATGTTCACGGAACCGGACGGCATGTTCCCCGGCATCCTTGATAGCGCCGGCAAGAACTTCGGCAGTGCGCACCGCGCAGGCGTCGGTGAATATTTCCTGCACCTGAAGCACCTCGAGCTTGATATTCATGGCCCGCTCGTTGCCGCCATAGCCCTTGTCCCTGGCCATTTCGACGCTACTGGTCACCCGGCCTTGCAAAAATCCGTTCACCAGGAGCTGAATCACCAGAACCAGACAAACTCCGCCAAAAGCGAACAGCATCTTGTTCCTGATATTCTTTTTCATTTTATCTCCTTCAGATGTGCAGCTTACCCACCCACCCCAGTTACCTAATCAGTACCGCTCGAAATCACCTTCTCCCGCGCCTGGCAGGGTCAGCTTCACTCCCCCTTTCAAAGGCGCCCCCCCTTTTTCCGCCTTTGCGCCGGGCAGAGGCAAGGGGCGGCGTCCCTCCGGGCGCGGCATGACTTTCGCTCCCGCCGCCTCCACCTTGAAAAAGGCGATGGTTTCCTGCATCTGGGAGGCCTGGGCGGTGAGTTCCTCGCTGGTGGAGGCCATCTCCTGGGCTGCCGCGCTGTTACTTTGGATCACCTGATCGAACTGCTGGATGGCCTTGGCGTTTTCATCAATGCCGCGGGCCTGCTCA
>JBAYUD010000063.1:0-17218 GCA_041675265.1 Desulfurivibrionaceae bacterium
AAGCGTTTCACGGCTATCCCGTTGCGTTGCGACCAGCCAGCGAAGATGGCATGATGAAGGTCTTTTTTTGCCAACAATGTATTGCACAAATTGATCTGAGAGTTTCATAGTATGTTTAAAACTATTACCCATCTCCCCGAACAGGTGTAACCCATGTCTCCGGTCTATACAACGGGAGGGGGCCAGGGGGTGGGTGAAGCTGCAATCTGCCGGGCTCATAGCTGATTCCCCCTCTCCCTAACCCTCCCCCCTAGGTAAGCGCAGACTCCGGGGGGGAGGGAACTTGTTCGCTTTTGCTAACTGCCCTGTAACCAAGGAAAAACCCCTATGCTGATTGGAATGACCTACGACCTGCGAAGCGATTATCTGGCCGCGGGCTACGGAGAAGAGGAAACCGCCGAGTTCGACCGGGAATCGACCATCGCGGCCATTGACCAGGCCCTACGGAACATGGGCCACGAAACCGTGCCCATCGGCAATTTCATGGGCCTCATGCCCCGGCTTTTGGCCGGCGAGCGGTGGGATTTGGTCTTTAATATCTGCGAAGGGCTGTACGGCTTTGGCCGGGAAGCCCTGGTGCCCGCCCTGCTGGAGGCGCACCGGATTCCCTACGTCTTTTCCGACCCCCTGGTCCTGGGGTTGACCCTGCACAAGGGGATGAGCAAACATGTGCTCCGGGATCTCGGCATCCCGACCCCCGCCTTTAAGGTGGTGAAAAGCTCGGCGGATGTGGCTGGCGTGACTCTGCCCTATCCGGTCTTTGCCAAACCGGTGGCCGAAGGGACCGGCAAGGGCGTGACCCCGGCCTCCAAGATCAGCACTGCCGAAGAGCTGCACGTGGTCTGCGCCGAGCTGTTGCAGACCTATAACCAGCCGGTGCTGGTGGAATCCTTCCTGCCGGGCAGGGAGTTCACCGTGGGTATCGTGGGCAACGGCGCTTCCGCCCGATCCATCGGGGTGATGGAGGTGGTCCTGCTGCCCGATTCCGAGCCGGAGGTCTATTCGTACCACAACAAGGAGTTCTGCGAAGAGCTGGTGGAATACCGGAAGGTGGACGATGCCGAAGCCCGGCAGGCGGAGGCAACCGCCCTGGCCGCCTGGCGCGGGCTGGACTGCCGGGACGGCGGCCGGGTGGACCTGCGCTCCGACGCCAACGGCATCCCCAATTTCATCGAGGTCAACCCCCTGGCCGGGCTGCATCCCGAGCATTCCGATCTCTGCATCATCGCCACCAAGTACGGGATCACCTATCAAGAGCTGCTCAGCGAAATCATGGCCGCCGCCATTGCCCGGCTCGGGCTTGAACCATGAAGCACCCAAAGGTCGGGATCATCCACAACGAGCCGATCCCCCAAGGTGAGCCGAACTGGGAATCCTCCGCCGATGTCCTGGCCCAGGTGGAGGCCATCGAGACCGCGCTCACCGAGCTGGGCCAGCCCCATGCGCGCATCCCCTTTACCCGCGATCTGGCCCGTTTCGTTAGCCAGGTGCAGGCGGCAGGGATCACAAAAGCCTTCAACCTCTGCGAGTCGGTGGACGAAGATCCGCTCCTCATCGGCCACCCGGCCGCAGTCCTCGAGCTGCTCTCCATCCCCTTCACCGGCTCCTCGGCCATGGCGCTGCTGCTCTCCACGGACAAGCTCACGGTAAAAAGATTACTCACCGCCTCCGGGCTCCGCACCCCACCCTTTTTCCTCTACGAGGGAGGCGAGGTGCTGCGGCCCGCCGGGCTCAATTTCCCGGTGATCCTCAAACCCCGCTTCCAGGACGCCTCCATCGGCATCGAGCAGGAATCGGTGGTGGCGGACAGCGTCGAGCTTTTGCCCAGGCTGGAAGCCCTGTATACCCGGTACGGACCCATCCTGGTGGAGGAGTATGTCGTGGGCCGGGAGTTCAATGTCTCGCTCTTCGGCTATCCCCAGCCCCGGGTCATGCCCCTGGCGGAGATCGATTTCTCCGGTTTTCCCGCTGAGCTGCACCGGATCGTGAGCTACAAGGCCAAATGGGACGAGGATTCCTTCGAGTATCACAACACCCGGCGAGTTTTTCCAACCGACCTGCCCGATGCCTTGCAGCAGACCATGCGGCGCATGGCCCAGGAGTGCTTTGGACTCTTCGGCCTGCGCGACTACGCCAGGGTTGACCTGCGCCTCGATCCGCAAGGCCGCCTGAGCATCCTGGAGATCAACGCCAATCCCTGCCTGAGCCCGGACGCCGGGTTTCCCGCCGCCGTGGCCGAAAGCGCGATGGGCTACACGGAGATGATCAAGGAATTTGTCCGGCTGGTCTCCTCAAGGGTCGCCCTATGATCACCATCCGGCCCATTGCCGCGGAAGACCGCGCCCAGCTCCTGAGGCTGGTGGAGCGGCAGGATAATTTCAATAGCCAGGAGGTGGCGGTGGCCATCGAGGTCATCGACGACACCCTGGACCCGGCCAAAAACGATTATTCCATCCTCGTGGCAGTAGCCGAGGGGCAGGGGGTGGCGGGCTTTGTCTGCTACGGAGAGATTCCCATGACCGACCGCCGCTTCGACCTCTACTGGATCGCGGTGGACCCGGACCTGGGCAGGCAGGGCGTGGGCAAACAGCTCCTTGCCCGGATGGAGGAAGAACTGGCAGGGCAGGGCGGGGGCATCGTCTACGTGGACACCTCCTCCACCCCTGGCTATGACCGGGCCCGCTCGTTTTATGAAAAAAACGGCTATCAAGTGGCCTGCGTGCTGACGGATTTCTACCGGGCAGGGGATGACCGGGTCATTTATCGAAAAACATTGTAACAGCGGAACACTGTAACTGTTCAACAGTGGTGCAGATGCGAGGAAGAGGCCTGCGACGTGTGCTCTTGACATGAGCAGGCTAATGACAGCTAAGCGAGCACTGGCGAGACTGCGAAGCAGATGTGGTGCTGTTGAACAGTTACAAAAGAAAGCCCCTTTTCCTGGGAGGGGGAAAAGGGGCTTTCAGGGGTGGGGAAGAGAGAGAGGGAGAAAAAACTTCGAACTATCCAGCTTGATGCCGAAATTCAACAAAAACCAGAAAATGTAACTGTTCAGCAGTGCCGCATATGCGCGGAAGAGGTCTACGAAGTGTGCTATTGCACACGAGCAGGCCGATGACAACGCAGATGTGGTGCTGCTGGACAGTTACAAAATTACTTCAGGGCTTCATACACATGCCCGACCAGCTTGGGTCCGGGGGTCAGGGTCTTGTCGCCTGCTTCCCAGCGGGCCGGACAGGCCTCGGCGGGATGGGCCGCCACATAGACGCTGGCTTTCAGTTTCCGCAACAGCTCCTTGGCGCTGCGGCCGACGTTGTAAAAATTCACCTCGGAGGCGACCAATTTGCCCTCCGGGCTGATGATAAAGGTGCCGCGCAGGGCCAGGCCGGTGGCGGAGTCATAGACGCCGAACAACTTGGACACGGTGCCGGTGGGGTCCGCGGCCATGGGGTATTTGGCCTTTTCCAGGAATTTCTCCTCCCGTTTCCAGGCCAGATGGGTGTAAACGGTATCGGTGCTCACCGTGACCACCTCGCCGCCTGCTGCCTTGATATTGTCGTACTCGTCGGCCAGATCGCCCAGCTCGGTGGAGCAGACAAAGGTAAAATCCGCCGGATAGAAGACCAGCACCGTCCATTTGCCCGCCTTTTTCAACTGCTCCAAGGAAACGGTACCAAAGCCGTAATCGGTCGGCTCATAGGTTTCCATGGAAAAATCCGGCACATTCTGACCAACCTGCAAGCCGCCGCAACAAGTATCACCCATGACATATCTCCATCGTAAAAGGGATGAGCAAAGAAAATTAACTCGTGTTTGATAAAAATTATCATTTGTATAAATCAAAGTCAAACCTTTTTTATCCTGCTTTCGAGAAAAATTAAAATATCATTGCATTTCAACAGATTACATGGGAACAAAACTCCCCATGGGGCTCAACACATGGGCCACGACCCCAAAAAAGCCAAGGGGATTTTTCCCGCATCACGGTCAACCACGGAAAAGAAACCGAGGCCGCGCTTGACACCCCACCTATCTTCCCGTAAATTCTCTATATGTTCACACCGCGGAGAAAAATAATCCTCACCGGTTACCGGGCCACCGGCAAAACCCTGGTCGGTCTTACACTGGCCGAACACCTGCACCTCGATTTCATCGACATGGACGAGCTGCTGGTGGCCAGGGCAGGGCAGTCCATCCGCCAGATCGTCGCCGAACAGGGGTGGGGGCAGTTCCGCCTCCTGGAGCGAGATCTGCTGGCCGAAATGATCTGCCGCAAGGACGCGGTCATTTCCACCGGCGGCGGGGCGATCCTCCATCAGGATATCTGGAACCTCCTGCGGCAAACCGGCCTCACCGTCTGGCTCACGGCGGACATCGACACCATCTGCCGCAGGCTGGCCGAGGATGCAAACAGTGCGGAGCAGCGGCCAACGCTCACCGACTCGGATCTCTATGTCGAGGTGGCCCAGGTGCTGGCCGAGCGGGATCCACTCTATGAAAAAGGGTCGCACCTTACCGTGGACACCAGCAACAAAACCGCGGGCGAAATCGTGCATATCATTGAAACGGCCCTGGGTGACGACGGGTTTCTTCGCGATGTCGAAGCCTCGCTCCCCAAGGACCCCATATTCTGCTAGGAACAAATAATGGCTGGAAATACCTTTGGCTCTCTTTTTCGCGTAACCACCTGGGGCGAGTCCCACGGCACCGCTGTGGGCGCCACCATCGACGGCTGCCCCCCAGGGCTGCCGCTCACCGCCCGGGACATCCAGGCGGAGCTGGACCGCAGACGGCCCGGCAAGGGGGGGCCTGCCGCCAGCCCCAGAAAGGAACCGGACGCGGTGGAGATCCTCTCCGGGATCTTTGAAGGGAAAACCACCGGCACCCCCATTGCTCTGGCCATCTTCAACAAGGATGCCCACAGCAAATCCTACGACAACCTCAAGGATATCTTCCGGCCCGGACATGGCGACATCAGCTATCTCGCCAAGTACGGGATCCGCGACCACCGGGGCGGCGGCCGGGCCTCGGCCAGGGAAACCGCGGGCAGGGTGGCCGCCGGGGCCGTGGCCAAAAAACTCCTCGCCCTGCACGGCATCACGGTTACGGCCTACACCGTGGCTCTGGGCGGGATCACCACCGCCAAACGCAATCTGCATGAAATCAACGACAACCCCCTGTTCTGCCCGGACAACGCGGCCGCCGCCAAGATGATCAGCCATATCGAGACGGTGCGCAAGGAGGGCGACACCCTGGGCGGCATTGTCGAGATTCTCGCCACCGGCTGCCCCGCAGGGTTGGGCGAGCCGGTGTTCGAGAAACTCGACGCGGCCCTGGCCTGCGCGCTGATGTCCATCGGCGCGGTCAAGGGGGTGGAGATCGGCGCCGGCTTTGCGGCCGCCGGTATGCGGGGCTCGGAAAACAACGATGTCATCCTGCCCGAGGGGTTTGCCAGCAACAACAGCGGCGGCATCCTGGCCGGAATCTCCAACGGCGACGCCATCGTGGCCAGGGTGGCGGTCAAGCCCATCCCCTCCATCGGCAAAGAGCAGCAGACCATCAATCTGGCCCACGAGCCGGTCACGGTCAGCATCGGCGGTCGGCACGACATCTCCGCCATCCCCCGGATCATCCCGGTCTGCGAGGCCATGGTGGCCCTGTGCCTGGCCGATCATCTGCTCCGGCAGAAGGCCATTGCCTGAGGACAACGCGCACACAGCGGAAAAGCCATGAAACATCTCTCCCTGCTCTTATGCCTCTCTCTCATCATTTCCTGCACCGGTTGTTCATCAAAAGAACAGGTGTACGAACATATTTACGAGGGGCTCAAGATGCGTGAGCGAATGGCTCAGCACCCGCTTGATGTCGCTTCACAAGAACAGATCTCCTATGATCGATACAAAAAAGAAACAGAAACCGATCGCGAACCGGAGCCGCCTCTCCCCGGCGAACTCGCGCAACAATGAATCCTGCTTTCACATAAACACACAGCCCCATTTTAACCGGAGAAGTCATGTCCCCTGAGTCCCGCCCTTCCATGAAAATCAGCAACGTCTGGATGCTGACCCGCGAGTACGATGGGCTTGCCGGGGCCGGCGGGGTCAAGGATGTGGCCCGGCAACTGGCCGAGGCCCTGGCGCGCTCGGGCCGCAAGGTCAGCGTGGTCCTGCCGCTTTACGGCTTCATGGACCCTGGTCAGCTGGGCTTCACCCCCCTGGATCTGGGGTTTGACATCGACATGGATTATACCGGGGAACCGCGCCGGGAGTATGTGCGGGTCTTTGCCAAAACGGCACAACCGGCCGCCAAAAAAGGGACGCTTGCCATCTACCTGATCGACGCGGCCCGCTATCTGGAAAAAAAGAGCGTCTACACCTATACCGCGGAGGACGAGGCCCTGGACCCTTTCCACCGCCAGGGCTCCGGTCATTTCGACTACTTCGCCATGAACGTCCTGCTGCAAAAGGCGGCCGCCGCCCTGATGATCCGCTTGGGCGAGCGCCCCGATATCATCCACTGCCACGACGGCCACACCGCCATCCTCCCGGCCATGCTCCGCGAGAGCGAAGGCTTCCGCCATTACTTTGCCAAAACCGGCTGCGTGGTGACCATCCACAACGCCGGGACCGGCTACCATCAGGAGGTGGGCGACCTGCCCTTTGCCGAGGCAATCACCGGGCTGCCCGGAGCGCTGATCAACGCCAACCTGCTGGACGGCAACTTCGACCCCTTTCTCGTTGCCTCGCCCTATGCGGTGATGAATACGGTGAGCGAAAACTATGCCCGGGAGCTGCGGGAAACCGACGACGACGCGCTGACCGGCATGCTCGGCCACCGGCTCCTGGCAAGGGGCGTGGTGCTCAAGGGCGTGACAAACGGCATCAACCCGGCGGACTTTGACCCGAGCAAACCGAAACCCCTGGGCCTTGCCGCCCCCTTCAACCCGGCGACCGGCGACATGTCCGGCAAGGCAAAATGCCGCCGGAGCCTGATCAAGGATCTGGCCCAACGCAACCTGAAGACGGTCCGTCAGACCGGCTCCCTGGACGATCGGACCGGCACCCCCCTGTTCACCTTTGTCGGACGCTTCTCCTCCCAAAAAGGGGTGGACAAACTCTTGGGCGCGCTGGAAACCCTGCTTCCCCTGGACCAAAACTTCCAGGTTCTGATCCAGGGCTCGGGCACCAAGGAGATCGAGGCGGCCCTGGCCGGGCTGGCCGCGTCCCGCAAAAACCAGGGCCGCATCTGCCTGCTCAGGGGCTACGACCAGCAGCTTGCCAACCGCATCTACGCGGCGGGCGACTTCTTTCTCATCCCCTCCCGCTACGAGCCCTGCGGCCTTACCGATTATATCGCCCAGCTCTTCGGCAACCTGCCCATCGTCCACCACATCGGCGGCTTGGTCAAGGTGAGGGACGGGGAAACCGGCTTTGCCTATCCCGAGCACAAGTCCGCCGCCCTGATGGGCGCCATGCAGAAGGCCCTGCAGACCTTCCGCGACAATCCCAAAAAAATCCAAGCCATGCGGAAAGCCGCGGTCAAAACGATTCACGACACCTATACCTGGGATAAAGTGCTAACCCATTATTTATCGCTTTATCGCGAAGCACTTTCGCAGGTACAATAATTTCGCGCCTTCGGGAAAAACGACAGAAAAACTGTCCAGCTTGGAACCGGAAAGTTGGAAAAACCACGGACCGTAACTGTTCAGTAGCGCCGCTTCACTGCTGCCGCAGATGCGCGTGTCAATTGTCGGCAGCAGTGCCGACCAAGAGGCCTGCGAAATGTGCTATTGCACATGAGCAGGCCGATGACAAAGCAGGTGCGGTGCTGCTGAACAGTTACACAGAAAGGAGACTGGCATGGCGATACGGATAGGCATCAACGGTTTTGGCCGCATCGGCCGCAATATCTTTCGGGCCATTGACAAAGATCCCCTCTTTGCCGATATCGAGGTCGTTGCCATCAACGACCTGACCAACAACGCCACCCTGGCCCATCTGCTCAAGTACGACTCGATCATGGGCGTCTACGATAAAAGCGTGACTTCCACCGACGACGGCATTGTGGTCAACGGCCGCCAAGTCAAAATCTTCAATCACCGCAATCCCGCCGAAATCCCATGGGGCGCACTGGGGGTCGAGTACGTGGTCGAATCCACCGGTCTTTTCACCGATGGGGAAAAAGCGGCCATGCACCTTGAGGCCGGGGCCAAGAAGGTGGTGATCTCCGCCCCGGCCAAGGGCAAGGTCAAAACCATCGTCATGGGGGTCAACGAGGACGAATACAACCCCACGGAAGACCACATCATCTCCAACGCCTCCTGCACCACCAACTGCCTGGCGCCCATGGTCAAGGTCATCCTCGACCGCTTCGGCATCAAGACCGGGTTGATGACCACGGTCCACTCCTACACCAACGATCAGTGCATCCTCGATTTCCCGCACAGCGACCTGCGCCGCGCCCGGGCCGGGGCGCTCTCCATGATCCCCACCAAAACCGGGGCCGCTGCCGCGGTCTCCCTGGTTATCCCCGAACTGAAAGGCAAGTTCGACGGCCTGGCCGTGCGGGTGCCAACCCCCAATGTCTCGCTGGTGGACGCGGTCATGGAGGTGGAAAAGCCGACCACGGTGCCGGAGGTAAACCAGGCCCTCAAGGAGGCGGCCAACCGCTATCTCGGCTATTCCGAAGAACCCCTGGTCTCCATCGACTACCAGGGCAACCCGCACTCCTCGGTGGTGGACGCCCTGTCCACCAAGGTGATCGGCACCTCGGTCAAGGTGTTGTCCTGGTACGACAACGAATGGGGCTACTCCAACCGGGTGCTGGATTTGATCTTGATGATGGAGAACCAGAAGCCGTTGTAATCTCCGATAAAAGGCGGGGAGCAGACCTTGTGCAAACGAGTGCGGGGCTTACTGCAACAAGGCTCTTGCCGCCTGCTTCCAAACAGGAACAACGACGTAACATGGCTGGCACGGAGAAAAACAAGGCATTTCGCTGTATTTCTGGAAAAAATACTCGACATCTTGGAATAAAACAGAGATAACAATGCGATAATAGAGCCAAAAAAATACAATTGCCTCTGTGCCAAGTGTGGCTGTGACCGGACGCGTTCTGGTAAACCAAGAAAATCCCCATGCTACGGTGCATAGCAAATTACATATTCCAAAACCGAAGGAGAGAATCAAACCAAGGGAGGAAGTGAGAATGGCAAAGGTTACTGCAAAAGTTGCACCGAAGAAAACCGCAAAACCCGCTCCGGCAAAAAAAGCCGCAGCCAAGCCGGCTGCAAAGGCTGCTGCCAAACCGAAAACCGCTGCAAGCGCTAAAGCAAAGGCTCCTGCCAAAAAAGCTGCGGCCAAGCCGGCTGCAAAGGCTACAGCAAAGGCTCCCGCCAAGAAAGCTGCGGCCAAGCCGGCTGCAAAGGCTACAGCAAAGGCTCCCGCCAAGAAAGCTGCGGCCAAGCCGGCTGCAAAAACTACAGCAAAGGCTCCCGCCAAAAAAGCGGCGGCCAAGCCTGCTGCAAAGGTTACAGTAAAGGCTCCCGCCAAGAAAGCTGCGGCCAAGCCTGCTGCAAAGGCTGCTGCCAAGCCGGCAGCAAAAAAAGCACCGGCAAAGGCTGTGAAAGCCGCTGCTGCCAAAAAGCCCGCAAAGAAATAACAGGCCTCTTCGGAGCAGGTCGGGGGGCTTTGCTGCTCCGACCTGCTCCGTCCTCGCCTCCTCGCATCACGCTTATAACAGTTCACACCCCGCCGCCTCGTTGCTGTAATCTTTTGCGCAGCCGATCAGGATTGCCATGACCACCGAACACACCCCGCCGGAACTGGAATCGGACGCGCTCAAGGCCAATCTCCTTGAAACCGCGGTGGATTCGGTGACCATCGATGACTCGCTGCTCCCGCTCCTTGATATCGTCAACAATTACAAGGGGATAAGCAAGAACATCGAGACCCTGCTGTACGAGGTCGGCCATCCGTTCCGCAACTGGAAGATGATCCTGCCCAGGCTCCGCTCCTTTGTCCTCAAGAATATCGACCATTATTTCCGGCACGAGCAGGGGCCGGAGGCGTTCACCCTTTTCTGCGGGATCTTTCTTGAGGCGGTGGAGGATGGCCGCAAGAACGAACCGTTGCTGGCCACGGCCATGGAGTGCCTGCTGGCCTATCTGGACAAGCAGACCTCCCTGCTCACCCCCGACACCCTGCCCCGGTACCAGAACGCCCTGGTCGGCTGTTTCGACCGGCTCCACGACCTGGATGACGAAATTCTTCTTTTTCTGGTCCAGGGCCACCATCCCCAGGGCAAGATCCTGACCCGGCTGCACCAGCTCTGCCTGGCCACGCCCGGCTGCACCTGTGAGCCCGGCGCGGCCAGACTCCTGCAAAAGGCCCTGAGCCTCAATTACCACTACTGGCTGGGCGAGGAGGATCCCTTCACCTGGTTCAGCGAGCAATGCGGGGATCTCTGCATGGGCTGGCGCTCCGGCTCGTTGTTCAACGCCATCTCCCACCAGAGGCTGGAGGAGCACCTGGCCGGAGTCAGCCGGATCGATCCGGCCGTCCCCGGAGCCTTGTCCGCACTGCTTGCCCTGCCCAACCACATGGACATCGTCCGGCTCTACAAAGAGGCGCCGGACCGCCTCGGGGAGGAGATCGCCTCCGAAGCCCTGCCCGTGGACCGCTTTGCCGAAAACCGCAAGCTGCTCTTCCTCTTCCGGATCATGGACACCGCCGGGTTGGGACTGATTCACGAGGAAACCCTGCGCGAGATCAACCGCAGCCTGGTCCAGCTCATCCGCCAGCAGACCTTCGAGGAGATCGAGCGCTTCCTGCTCACCACCCTGGCGCTCCTCAAGGCCAACGTCAAAAAATACCCGCACACCTCGCTGCAATGCATCCAGGTTCTGGGCAGCGAGGTGTTCCATCGCGGCAACAGCCGGCTGGTGGAAACCTTCCTTTTTGAAACGGTGCGCTTCGGCTTCCAGTACGCCAACTTTCAGGGGCTCAACGACGACTGGCAACCCATCACCAACCCGGCCCACCTGGACAACATCCGGGTCTGGCTCAGCCTGATCATGCAGGAGCCCAAATGGTGCTCCACCCTGTTTTCCGCCCTGATCATCAACCTCAAGCTCTCGGGCACCTGCGTCAAGGACACCGATCTTTTCCAGCGCGACATCACCCAGCTTTTGAACCACCCCATCGAGCCCATCTACAACCTGGCCAAACAGTTCGCCAAGTTGATGCCGGTTTTCTTCAATGAAATCGGGGCGGAAGGGCAGCTGCGCGATGTCTCCACCGAGCTCGACGAGATGCACCGCCGCAAGGACCGGCTCATCCATTTCCTGCGCAAACAGGCGCACGTGGAGTCGAGCAACCTGATCGTCGATTTCATCGAGGCGATCTTTCGTTTCTGGCAGACCCTGGACAAATCCACCCTGGCGCCCTACCTGCCCGAGGAGGTGCTCAAGGAGGTGACGACCCGGGGAGTGTTTGTCGACGACCTCCACGCCCTGATGGGCAGGGTGCTGAGCGACAGTCCCATCACAAAGATCGAGGAGCTGCTGACCTGGGACGACCACCGCCGCGACACCTGGCTTGCCTCACAGCAGGGGCTCAGGCCGGAAGAGGTCCGCCGCTTCACCCTGATGATCGAGATGTATCAGCTCTGCCACCAGAAGTATAACCTGGGGGTGGCGGAGATCCGGCACCAGCTGCATCTCGCCGCCAACAGCGGCTTCCCGGAGATGGAGCAGCTGCTGGGCGACCTGGAGATCTGCGACACCTTCCAGTGCCTGGAGGCGCTGCTCGACACCCTGGAAAGCCTCAAGGAGACCATCCAGAGCCCGGAGAAATTCGAGGCCAAGGAGGATATCTACTACAAACGCCACATCGCCGTGGACATCCCCTCGGTCTACGGTCGCTACCGGGAAAAGAAATTCGACGCCCTCGGCCTCACCTTCCGCTTGGAAAACCTGGCCAACGTCTATCTGGAAAAACTGCCCGAAACCGTCAACCTCGCCTTCATCACCCGGGCCACCTTCATCCGGATCATGAAATGTTTGCGCCTCTATCTGCGGGCCCTGAAGATCGACGGCATCACCAGCCGGCGGCTGGAAACCTATATGTCGCTGCTGACCAGCTCCTTCAACATCAAACGGTTCTCCTACACCCAGTACCTCGACATCTTCCGGGGCTTCACCGAGGGGGTGAAGGACATCATCTACACCTATTACACCAACATCCACGAGAACAACCTCTCCACCATCATCCCCAAGATCGGCGAGGCCAACCTGCTGCCCAAGCACCGCTCGCTCTGGGAGCCCGACGACCTGCCCGGCAACATCCTCAGGCTTTCGGAAACCTTCATGCGGGATCTCATCGCCGGAACCTTCGGCCTCCAGCATCTGGACAACTTCATCACCCGCATCTACCAGACCCTGGAGCACCAGAAGGAGATCCTGAGCGAGGAGGATCTCGACCTGCTGATGACCTACAACCCGGACCGGGCCGTAAGCAGCCTGCACCTCAAGAACCACCACACCAACAACCTGATCCTGTTGGGCAACAAGGGCTTCAACCTCACCGTTTTGGCCACGGACAACAAACCCGTGCCCCCCGGCTTTATCATCACCACGGAGATCTTCCGCTGCTGGCCGGTGGTCAAGGGGTTTTACAAGGCCCATGACGAGTTCATGGCCCAGATCAAGAAATCCCTGGCCGAGATGGAAAAAAAGACCGGCCGGAGCTTCGGCGATCCGGCCAACCCGCTGCTCCTTTCGGTGCGCAGCGGCGCGGCCATCTCCATGCCGGGGATGATGGCCACCATCCACAACGTGGGGCTCAACGAGGAAATCAGCCGGGGCTTTGCCGGATCCTCGGGCGAGGGGTATCCGCCGTCTTGTCAGATCGACTATCTGGCCTGGGACAATTACCGGCGCTTTCTCCAGTCCTGGGCCATGGCCGAGGGTATGGAGCGGGAGGTTTTCCAGACCCTGATGAACGAGGCCAAGGGTCGTTACGGCATCGCGGTGAAAAAGGATTTTTCCGCCGCCCAGATGCGGGAGCTGGCCCTGGAATACCAGGAAAAGATCCGCGCCGCGGGCATCTGCATCCCGGCCGAGCCGTGGGACCAGCTCACCGGCGCGGTGGAGCTGGTGCTCAATTCATGGTATGCGCAGAAAACCCAGGAATACCGGGGGTTGATGGATGTTTCCGAGGCCTGGGGCACGGCGGTCATCGTCCAGGCCATGGTCTACGGCAATCTGGGGCCGGAATCGGGCAGCGGCGTGCTCTTCACCGCCCACCCCTACCGCAAGGTGAGCCGGGTGGCCCTGTGGGGCGATTATGCCACCGGCGACCAGGGCGAGGATATAGTGAGCGGCCTGGTCGCCACCCAGCCCATCTCCGTGGAACAGGCGGAGCTGGACGGCCGAGCCGAGGAAAAAAGCCTGGAGAGGCGATTCCCCAAGGTGTACGAACGGCTGCTCGGCATTGCCCGGGAGCTGGTCTATGAAAAACGCTGGAACCCGCAGGAGATCGAGTTCACCTTTGAGGGGCCGGAGGAAGGGAACCTCTTTCTCCTCCAGACCAGGGACATGATCACCATCAAGAAACGGGAAAAATTCGCGGTGTTCACCGAGGGCAAGGCGCTGGACAAGGCTCTGCTCGGCTTCGGCATCGGCGTTTCCGGCAGCGCCCTCTCGGGCCGCGCCGTGTTCACCGCGGCAAATATCCGGCAGCTCAAGGAGGAAGACCCCGCCACCCCGCTGATCCTCATCCGGCAGGACACCGTGCCCGAGGATATCAAGGAGATCGCCATGGCCGAAGGGCTGCTCACCGCGCGCGGCGGTCAGACCTCCCACGCGGCGGTGGTCACCATCCGTCTGGAAAAAACCTGTGTGGTGGGGTGCAACGACCTGAAGGTGTACGAGGCGGAAGAGCGCTGCGAGATCAACGGCCGCGAGATCCGTTTCGGCGATGCGATCAGCATCGACGGGCGCAAGGGTCTGTTTTTACAAGGCACCCACCCCGTGCGGGAAGAGGTGCAGATCCTGCCGCTCTAGGAGACTTTTTTAACTTTCTTGTGCTGGTGGTGATATTTGACCACGGTTTCGGCCAGGGTTTTTACCTGAAAGGGCTTGAGCACATAGCCCTGGATGCCCAGCTTGGCGCAGGCAACGATGTCCTGCTTGTCGGTGACTGCGCTGACCATGATCACGGTGGTGACCGTGTCGTGCAGGGTCTGCCGGATGGCCTGCAAGGTCTCGAAACCGTTCATGTGCGGCATCATGATGTCAATCAGGATGATGTCCGGGCGCCAAGCCTTGTAGGCAACCAGGGCCTCCTCGCCGTTGGTGACCTGCCGGGATTCAAACTGTTCCTCGTCCCGGAAGGCGATCTGGAAAAGATGACGGGTTACCTCCTCGTCTTCGGCAATCAGAATCTTCAGTTTTTCAGCCATGTTCCTATAACTCCAGCGCTCTTTTATCCTGTGGTAAAGAGCTGATGTGTTACCCCCTTTTGGCAGGATCAACAAGAAAAAATTCATTGGAGCAAGGCATGCGGGTTTGGGATATTCACCCCGGATTTCTCAACAGACAAAGCCTGTTGGGCGAACACCGGGAAATCCATGCCATCCACACCGTTCTCAGCCAAGGGAAAAAGGGGTATTCCCGCCATCCGGAAACCCTCCGCTGGCGGGACCACCTTCCCGCCCTGTGGCTTCGCCACGAACAGGTGGTTGCCGAGATGCGTCTGCGCGGCTTCAACCATTTCAGTCCGCTTCCCGCCCCAGGGGCGGAGATTGTCTGGCCCGGCGTGTTCATCGATGCCCCGGACCGCCAATTTGGCCTGCTTGCGGAGAAATACAGCCATAAAGAGCAGGGGAGGATTCCCTTGCCCCTCACCGCGGAGGAACTCCTCCGCGCCCGAGCCATCTCCCTTGCCGGCCGCGAAGCCTTGCTTGCCGAAACCAGGCCACCGTATTGAGCGAATTGCTCATTGCGCGCGAAAGGGATCCCGCACCTCGCCATCTCCGTCGAGCTTGCAGGCCAATATTTCCGGATCATGATAGAAGAGAAGCCAGGCATCCTTATCGAGCGCCTGGCCCAGAAACCGTTCCTTGGCCGCGATGGAATCAAGGGGGAAATTGTCGTAGGCCGTGATCCAGAGCGGGTTGCCGTAGGCGGGCATGGGCAGGAGATCGCCCAGATGCAGGGCAATCCCGCCCCCTGATTCGAGCCAGACCGCCTGGTGTCCCCTGGTGTGGCCGCCGGTGCGCTCCAAGCGTATGCCCTCCACCACCTCGCCCTCGCCATCGATCAGATGCAGGTTTTTCCCCTCTGCCAACCCGGCGAAGTTTTCCGGCCAGTAGGCGCTGGCCGAGCGTTTGTTGGGGGCCAGCATATCCTCCCACTCCCGGCGCTGGAGGTAATGCATGGCCGCGGGAAAGGTCCGCTCCAGCCCGCCTGTTTCGCCCAGCATGGTCACCCCTCCGGCATGGTCGAAATCGCCGTGGGTAAGGATGACATGGCTGATCGATTCGCGGGAGAGCCCCAGCCGAGCCAGGCCGGCCAAAAGATCCCACTGCCGCCGCACCCGGAAGATGCTCTGTTGCTTGTCCGTAAGCTTGTTGCCCAGGCCGGTCTCGATGAGCACATTGCCCTGGGGGGTTTGCACCAGCATGGGCGAATCCGCCAGCCGCACATGATTGTCCGGGGTGGAGGCGCATTTCTTCTCCCAGAGCACCCGGGGCACCACGCCGAACATGGAGCCGCCGTCGATCTCGAACTCCCCGCCCTGCAACCAGTGGATCGTAAAGGCACCAAGCTTGAAACCCTGAGACATCGTTTGTTCTCCTCGTTTTATTCATGCTACAATACTTCCATGGACACCCAAATCACAATCGGAATCAGCGCCTGTCTCCTCGGCAAAAATACCCGCTACGACGGCGGCAACAGGCAGGAGCCCTTGCTCGTGGAGACCTTGCGCCAATCCGTCACCCTGATGCCGCTCTGCCCGGAGGCGGAATGCGGGCTGGGCATCCCCCGCGAGCCCATGCGCCTTGAGGGAGATCCGCAAAACCCCAGGCTGATGACCACCGTCAGCCGCCGCGACCTGACCGGACCGATGCGGAACTGGTGCCTGCACCGGCTGGACACCCTCCCGGACAAGGGTGTCTCCGGCCTGATCCTCAAGGCCCGCTCCCCCTCCTGCGGCAAACGGGTGGCGGTGCAGGGGGCAGGGGAGAACGCATACAGCCCCGGGCTTTTTACCCGGCTGGTCATGGAGCGCTTTCCCTCCCTGCCCATCGCCGACGAGGAGGAGCTGCGCGATCCGGCTCGGCTGGCGGATTTTCTTGCCCGTCTGCCTTGGGGCGGCTGATCCGGGCAAGGCCGAAGTTGCCGAAAAAAGTGTCTTTTCCCCCCTGTTCGGTGCTACCATAAGCTAGGAGGATCATGCTGATGGCCCACCCTGCCGCCCCCCTGCAAGAAGCGGAAATCCGCGCGCTCATCGCCGGTCATGCCGGTCCGGACCGGGTTCCGGCGCGCTTCAAGATCATTACCGACACCAGCGACTTCTTCCGGGTGGAGTACAACGACGTGGTGGTGCTCGGCGGTGTTCCGTATTGGGTCAAGCGCTATGAAAAGGAAGGCCGCTTCGGCATCGACGATGAGCCGAAATATTGGGTCCGCAGGGCCATCGACCTGACCACCGGCGCCACCAAAATCATCAAACTGGTCTTCCACGAACAGTTTGAAGCCACGGTGGGCGAGGTGAAAATCACCTGCTTCCGCAGCCCGAAAAAGGAGGCGCGGGTGCTCGATCTGGTGGCGGACCACAAAAATTTCATGCACGGCCACTGGGTTCTGGACACGGCCGGCAACAACGTCCGGATCCTGGAGTTCATTCGCGGCCCGCGTTTCGACGATGTTGTGGCGGGCTACGGCACCGACCATCACGACTACTTCCACAACTACTTTCCCAAAGTGCTCGATCAATACCTCGATCTGCTTTTGGCCATCCAATTCCTGCACGACCACGGCGAAAAGCACGGCGACATCCGGCGCGACCACATCATCTGGGACGACGAGACCCAGGCAAACCGCTGGATCGATTTCGACTACAACTATGAGCAGAGCGAATCCATGTTCGGCTTCGACCTGCAGGGGCTGGGCAACATCCTCATCTTTCTGGCCGGCCGCGGCGATGTG
>JBAYUD010000064.1:0-16923 GCA_041675265.1 Desulfurivibrionaceae bacterium
GCCCGAGGTTCTGCTGGCCGATGAGCCCACCGGCAACCTTGACCCTAAAACCGGGCGCACGGTTTTCGAGCTTATCCGGGAGTTGAGCGAAACCCTCTCCCTGGCAACGGTCATGGTGACGCACAACCTTGATCTGGCCCACCGGATGACCCGTTGTTTCACCTTGCGGGACGGGGGCTTGCATGAAACCTTGGGTGAGAGCAAAGATGCTTGACAGTAGGGCCAAGGCCTGATAATTCTGATAAGCTGTTGTCGTAAAATAACCTTATAAGGGGCTGTGACGGAACAATCCGGCCAGCATTTTTTTATTTCGTAACGGCCCCTAAACTAACCGATCGCCAGCACGTCCGCATCTTTGGGGCGGTCCACTCAAGTCCTTCACAGCGAAATCGAGAGTATGAAACTAGACAATTCAGCCCGGCACATATTACGCTCCCGCGCTTTTTCCGGGGCCATGAAGATTGTTGTTGCAGCCCTTGTCCTCGTTCTGACCCAGGGTGTCCTGCCGCTGGCAGGGGAGGCATTCGGCGCGGGGCCTGAGCCGAACACCGTCATGGTTCCGCCCCGGATCAATGCTCAGGCCGGGGTTGACCAGCTGGTCGCCTTGAGCGACAAGACCCTGCTTGAGGTTGTGCAGAGCAAGGGGCTGGCAACGCTGTCCAGAGAGGAAGTGCAGCAGAAGATCGGCTACGAGCATTGGCCTCCCAAGGTCGAGGCCTTGAAGCCATTGATCACCTCCCCGGCGGTCAATTATGTGGCTGTGGGCAGTATTACCAAGCTCGGCGAGCAGCTCAGCCTGGATTTCGTCCTCTATGACATCTTCGGCAACAATCCACCAAAATTCTATTATCAGGTCAGCAATAACGAGACCGAGCTGCAGAAATCCCTGGCCCAGATAGCCAACGACATTCTCTCCCACACCGGCCAATATTTTCTCGTCCAGTCCATTGCCATTGCCGGAAACACCCGCGTTGATTCCGGGGCCATCATGCGCCAGGTAAAAAGTCAGGCCGGGGATCGCTATGCCCCGGAGCTGTTGCGGGCGGACCTGAAAAACATCTTTCAGATGGGTTATTTCGACGATGTGCAGATCTTGGTGACGGATACCGAAAAAGGCAAGGACATTACCTTCCAGGTTACGGAAAAGGCGGTGATAGGCCAGGTTCTCATCAACGGCGAGCAAGAGCTTGACGAGAAGGATGTGAAAGAGGTGGTGAGCATTTCGCCCAATACCATCATCAACACCAAGGAGGTGCAGGCCTCCGTTGAAAATATCCGCAAACTTTACAAGGACAAGGGGTTCTACCGGACCAACGTCGCCGCCAAGCTCAACTATGCCACGCCCGACAAGGTGAATGTCACCTTTGACATCGAAGAAGGCGTCAAGATGTATATCAAGGATATCCGTTTTGTCGGCAACAAGGCCTTCACCGCCAAGGAATTGCGCAAGGAGATGACCACCTCGGAAAAGGGACTGCTTTCCTGGTTTACCGAGTCGGGCAAGCTGAAGCGCGATCTGCTTGAGCAGGACCGTTCCCGGGTCGGCGCCTTGTACCACAACAGCGGCTACATCGAGGCCAAGATCAGCGAGCCGGAGATCACCGACGAAGGCGACTGGCTCTATGTCACCTTCGATATTCAGGAGGGCGATCGCTACCGGGTCGGCACCATCGAGATCGAGGGGGATATTGTCGGCGATAAAAACGACTTGTTCGGCCTGGTCGAATTGAGCAAGGAGAAGTTCTTCAGCCGGAAGATTCTGCGGGACGACGTCATGCGCATCACGGATCGTTACGCGGAAAGCGGCTACGCCTTTGCCGAGGTGGAGCCCAAGCTCAGCAAGAACGATGAAGACAAGCGCATGGATCTGTCGCTCAAGATCGCCCAGGGAACCCTGGTGCATATTAACCGGATCAACATCAAGGGCAACACCCGGACCAGGGACAAGGTCATCCGCCGGGAGATGCAGGTCAAGGAGGGCGGGCTGCTCGATGCAAACGCGGTCAGAAAGAGCAGCGAACGGCTGCAGCGGCTTGAGTTTTTTGAAGAGGTGAACGTCACCCCGGAGGCCACGGTGCAGGAAGGCTTGATGGATGTCGTGGTCGACGTGAAGGAAAAAGCCACCGGCACCTTCAGCGTGGGCGCCGGGTACAGCTCGGTGGACAACCTCATGTTCATGGGCGAGATCAGCGAAAACAACTTTCTCGGCAAGGGGCAGCGGCTTTCCTTGCAGGCCAACGTGAGTTCGCGGAGCAACCGCTACAACTTCAGCTTTACCGAGCCCCATCTCAACGACACCAAGCTGCTGTTCGGCTACGATATCTACAACTGGTCCAGGGAATACGACGACTATACCAAGGACTCCACCGGCGCGGCCCTGCGCTTTGCCTATCCGGTCTGGAACAAGTGGAACCTCGGTTGGGGCTATGGCTATGACGACACCAAGATGACCGATGTGCTGGTGACCAATGTCCCCCAAACCTTGCTGGATTCCATGGATATTGAGACCACCAGCTTTATCAGGCTCGGTCTTTCCAAGGATACCCGGAACAAGCTCACGGACGCCTCAAAGGGGTGGCTCACCAACTATTCCATCAAGCAGGCGGGCGGACCCCTGGGCGGCGACAGCGCCTTTACCAAGTACGAGGCCACTTCCGGCTGGTACTATCCGTTGTGGTGGGAAACAACCTTTCATATCAAGGGGTCCATCGGTTATGTGGTTGAAAATGAAGAGAAAAAGCTGCCGGTGTATGAGAAGTTCTATCTGGGCGGACTCAACACCATCCGGGGCTTTGACAGCGGCAAGGTCAGCCCCTTGGAGTTGAACCCCGATGGGGTCACCTATTCCCGGATTGGCGGTGAAAAGATGTGGTACTCCAATGTGGAATGGATATTCCCCATTGTCAAGGAGATCGGCTTGAAGGGGATTGTCTTTTTTGATCTGGGCAATGTTTACAACGATTCGGAGACCTGGGATGTCGCGGATCTCCGCTACAGCACCGGCCTCGGCTTCCGCTGGCTGTCGCCCATGGGGCCCCTGCGCCTCGAATGGGGCTGGAACCTCGACCCGGAAGAGGGCGAGAAGCAGGGGGTCTGGGATTTCAGCATCGGCGGGGCTTTCTAGCGCATGGCCGCATCCGGACATGTGTTCTCCTTACAAGGCGTTTTCGCCATCTTCCTGATAAAAAATGGACAATAGGCTAACGGCCCTCCTTACCGAGGGCCGTTCCGTCAATATCATCGGCCTGCGCGGAAGCGGGGCCGCTTTTCACCTTGGCCGCACAGCCCGGCTCGGGCAGCGGCCCATCCTCTGTATCACGCCAAGCGAGACTGCGGCCCAGCATCTTGTCCAGGATCTGGCGCTTTTCAGCGATGCTCAGGTTCTCTATTTCCCCGGGCATGAAATTCCCCCCTATACCCCGTTGTCGCCGGACAGCCGGACCGTGGCCGAACGCCTTGCCACCCTGTTTCAGATCCACGGCGCCGACAAGCCCTTCATCCTGGTCGCGTCCGTTGAGGCTCTGTTGAGAAGGGTTTTGCCCCGTGCTTCCCTTGCGAACCTGGCCGAGCTGGTCATGCGGGGAGAAGATACCGACCTCGACGGGTTGATCGCTTCCCTGGCCGCCTGTGGCTACGATGCCGCGTCCTTGGTGCAATCCGTCGGCGAGTTCAGCCTGCGCGGCGGTATTCTGGATGTCTTCCCCACGGGTTTCGAGATGCCCGTGCGTCTTGATTTCTGTGGCGATACCGTTGAGTCCATCCGGAAGTTTGATCCCATCAGCCAGCGTTCGGTTGAGGATCTGGAGGAGGTCGTTCTCCTGCCGGTAAGCGATATCCTCTATCCTGCCGGAGAGCAGGAGTTGGGGCAACTGATCGATCGTTTTCAGGCCGCGGCCGCGGATCTTGGTTGGGACAGTGACCGGGTCAGGGTGATGGAGGATTGTCTCGGGCATCGCCAACGCTTTCCAGGGGTGGAATTCTTGCTGCCGCTCTTCCACGAAAAGCCTTCGACCGTGCTCGATTACCTGCCGGATGATACCGTCGTCTTTTTCTCCTCGCCGACCGCAATTGCGGAAAGTCTCGCTCTCTGCCGGGAAAGGGTCGAAGCTAATTTCGCCGAGGCCTCCGGCGCCCGGTTGCCCGTTTTGCCCCCTGAACAGGTATTCTTGCCGGCAAGTGAATGGCAAGAACGTCTGGCCCGCTTCCCGCAGGGGCGATTTTATGATTTTGCCCATCCGGACATGGAGGAGGGTGAAACTCTGGAGATCCCCTGCGGCAACCATGTCCTGCTCCGGCAGCAGCTCGAACTGCAACGCAAAAATCAGGGGATGATGCCCGAGCTGGCCAGGCAGCTGCACGCCTGGCTTGAGGCCGGAGATGCGGTCTTTTTTGCCTGCCGGACCAGGCGGCATGCGGAGCACATGGCGGAACTGCTCCGGCAGTATGATCTGCCGGTTGCCATCACCCCGGCTCCGGTGGAGGAGAGTGCTTCTCCCGACCGTCGGATTGTCCTGGTGGATTCGCCGCTGGCCGCGGGGTTTGACCTGCCGGCGGCGCGGCTGCACTGGGTTTCGGAAAGCGAACTCTTCGGCGAGCTTCGCCTGGGAACGGGCAAAAAGAAGGGCGTCCAGCGCAGCAGGCCGCCGGTGAATTTTGAAGAGCTGAATATCGGCGATATCGTGGTCCACACCTCCCATGGTCTCGGCCGGTACGAAGGGCTGGTCAATATCGTGCTGAACGGCATTGCCAATGATTTCTTTCAGCTGGTGTACCGCGACGGGGACAAGCTCTACGTGCCCGTGGATCAGCTCAAGGTGATCAGCAAATACCAGGGGCTCTCCGACACCGAGCCGAAGCTTGACAAGCTGGGCGGCAAGGTCTGGCAGACCCGGCGGGAAAAGGTCAAGGAAGAGGTCTGGAAGGTGGCCCAGGATCTGCTCGGCCTCTATGCCCGGCGGGCCATGGTGGAGGGGTATGTCTTTTCGCCGCCGGACGAGTTGTTCCATGAGATGGAGGAGTCCTTCCCCTACGATGAAACAGCCGGGCAGCTCAAGGCGATCAACGAGGTGCTCGACGATCTGACCTCGTCCAAGCCCATGGACCGTTTGGTCTGCGGAGATGTGGGCTACGGCAAGACCGAGGTCGCCGTCCGGGCGGCCTTCAAGGTGGTGGCTGATAATTTCCAGGTCGCCATCCTGGTGCCGACCACGGTTCTGGCCGAGCAGCATGCCGCCACCTTCCGCGAACGGCTGCGGGGTTTTCCGGTAAGGGTGGAAAGTCTTACCCGTTTCCGCAGTCCGGCGGAGCAGAAGCAGATTGTCCGGGAGGTGCGCGAGGGGAGGGTCGATATCGTGGTCGGCACCCACCGGCTCTTGTCCCAGGATGTGGTTTTCAAACGTCTCGGCCTTCTGATTATCGACGAGGAACACCGTTTCGGCGTGTCCCACAAGGAAAAACTCAAAAAACTCAAGAGCCAGGTGGATGTCCTCACCCTGACCGCCACCCCGATTCCCCGCACCCTGCAACTCTCCCTGCTCAGTATCCGCGATCTTTCCGTGATCAGCTCGCCGCCGGAGTTCCGGCGGCCGGTGAAAACCTTTGTGGCCCGCGATGACGAGTTGGTGATCAAGGAGGCCGTGGTCAGGGAGCTGCAACGGGGCGGCCAGGTTTTTCTGGTCCATAACCGGGTCCACTCCATTCAGGAAATGGCGGCCCGGGTGCAGAAGCTGGTCCCCGAGGCGCGGCTGGCCGTGGCCCATGGCCAGATGCCGGGAAAGGCGCTTGAGGAGATCATGGTCCGTTTCGTCAAGCGGGAGATCGATGTGTTGGTCTGCACCACCATCATCGAATCAGGCCTTGATATCCCCAATGCCAACACCATCGTCATCACCAGGGCGGACCGGCTGGGGTTGGCGGAAATCTATCAGCTCCGCGGCCGGGTGGGGCGGGGCAGGGAGCAGGCCTATGCCTATCTGCTGGTCCCCTCCCTGGACGGGTTGTCCAAGGATGCCCAGCAGCGTCTGCGGGCGCTCATGGATTACAACGAGCTGGGCGGCGGCTTCAAGTTGGCCATGAGCGACCTGCAGATCCGGGGGGGAGGCAAAATCCTGGGGATTTCGCAAAGCGGCAATATCGCTGCGGTGGGCTATGATCTCTACCTTGAGCTGCTGCAGCAGACGGTCCTCGACTTGAAGCGAAAAGGTGCCGGCGTGGAGCAGCCCCAGGAACAGATCGAGCCCGAGATCAATCTCAAGATTTCGGCCTTTTTGCCGGAACGCTATATCCCGGCGACGGAACAGCGCTATATCGCCTATCGCCGCCTGACCAATGCCGAGCAGGTGGAAGAGCTGATGGACCTGAAGGATGAATTCGTCGACCGCTACGGCCAGCTTCCCCCGGAGGCGCTCAACCTTTTTGCGGTGTTGGCCCTGAAAACCCTGCTCAGGCGTCTGTGGATCAGCAAGCTCGAACAGGGGCCCGGCAATCTGGTCTTCTCCTTTCACGAAAAAACCCCGGTAACTCCGGAGAAGATCATGCGGTTGCTGGAAAAGTACAAGCAGCAGGCGCGCTTCACCCCCGAGGCGCGGTTGATCGTCAAAACCGAATCCGCTGCCTCGCCGGAGCATACCCTTGGGAATGCGCAAAATATTCTTGCCTTGCTCGCGGAAGATGACATTTGAAAATGACTATGGTAGAATTTGGCGCTTATAAGGTCTCCTAAGATTAAAAACAATATTTCCAACCTGTTATGAGTGGATTAGTGAAATTTCCCTTGCATGTTGTATGTTCGGCCCTGTGTCTTCTCGCTTTTTTTCATCCCCCTGTTGCCCAAGCGGAAATGGTGGACCGCATTATCGCCATCGTTAACGATGACGTTATTACCTTCTCCGACCTCAATCGGGAAGGGGCAGCGCTGTTTCGCCGGATCACCCAGGAGGCCCCGCCGGATCAGATTGAAATGGCCTTGTTGAAGGCCAGGGAGGAGGTGCTTTCCAGTCTTATCGACAGGCTTATTGTTGAACAGCGGGCCAAGAAGCTGGGTATCTCGGTGGGCAATCCCGAGGTGGAGGGCGCGATCAGCCGAATCATCGAACGCAACAAGACCACTGCGGAAAAGTTCTGGCAGCAGATGGCGTTGATGGGTTCCAACGAGCAAGACTATCGGGAACTTATCCGAAGCCAAGTTCTCCGGGAAAGACTGATCGATTATGAAATCCGTTCCCGGGTTGTGGTGAATGAAGAGCGGATCCGGGAATTTTACGAAAAAAATTATGCCCAGAAGATCAAGGAAGATTCCTATCATGTTCTGCAGATGGGTTTTGTCTGGAAGGAAAACACCCAGGCTGCGAAGGACGATGCGCGGCGGCGGGCTGACGAGGCCCATCAGCATGCTCTTGCCGGACAGGATTTCCGCACCCTGGCGCGGCAGTCTTCCGACCTGCCTTCGGCCAAGGATGGCGGAGACATCGGAGTCTTCAAGAAAACGGAAATGGCACCCTATATGAAAGCAAGCATCCTCGGTCTGCAGGCGGGACAGATAAGCGCCATTCAGGAGACTCCGGCCGGGTACCAGTTTTTCAAGCTTCTTTCCGACCGGGGAGATGTCGGTCTCCAGGCTTCATATGAGTCGGTGAAAGAGCAGATCAGGCAGCGGTTGTATGAGGAGGCATTGAACAGCCACTTTCAGAAATGGGTAAAAGAGCTTCGCGATCAGGCGTATATCAAAAAGATATTGTAGGTTCGTTGCCGAAGAACCATTGCCGCTGTCGGCAATGTGAACGGCGCTGCTTTTTGCCATTTGCATGGCACGGTTTTTATTGCAACGGCTTAGTCTCGTCTGTCCCAATAACCTTTGGATAAGGGATGTCGCTCATGACCAAGGACTCAACCTCTGTTGATGATGCAACCGGACAATCCGCAGCTGTATCACATCCCGATGAAACCCTTGGCAGTTTCCTGAAAAGGCATCGGCAGAGTCAGGGGAAAGATCTCGACGAAATCGCGAAAAAAATTCGTATCCATGCCTCGACCCTTCGGGCCATTGAGGAGGACAACCCCAAGGCTCTGCCCGCGGAGGTTTTTACCAGGGGGTTTGTGAAAAATTATGCGCAGTATCTTGGCCTTGATCCCAACGAGATCTTGGCCTGGTATATCGAGCAAAATGCAGGAGAGCCCAGGCCAACGGAAAAAATCAATGTCCAGGAGGTGCTGGCCGGTGAGTCGCTGGCCGAGGTTCAGACCTTCCCCACAGGCCGGGTCATCGCCTTTGTTGTTGTCGCGGGCATCCTTTTTCTTGCCTGCTATCTGGTTTTGGACTTCCTGAACTCTTCGGCTCCGCCAGTCGATGTTCCCGCAAAAAATACCGCTCCCCAGGCCTTGGTTGAGCAGCCTCCGCCGCCGTTCGCTCCGGTGGCCGGTGAGCCGGGCACCGAGGAGTCCGGCGCCGGAAGCGTGGGAACGGAGCAGGCGCCGCCCGTGACGCAGGGCGGAACACCGGATCCGGCTCTGTCCCTGCCTGGGGCCGAGCCAACCAAAACAGGGCAAGAAGAGAAAAAGGTCGGGCAGGCGGTGGAGCCCCAGAAGGTTGATGGGGCGCAGTCCCTCGCGGACAAAAAAAAAATAGATGACGGAAAACCCGTAATTGTTCCGCAGGCCGTCAAGGAGAAGCCGGGGCAAACCCAGCCGCCTCCGGAGGTGGCCAAGCCGGCTCCCGCGGCAGTCGTTGCGCCGGTGCTTTCCACGGTGAAGGCCCCTGGGATGAATTATGTCTTGGAGGCGAAATTCACCCAGACGACCTGGCTCTCCGCGCAGGTGGACAAGGAAAAGAAGAAGTCGGCCATTTATCAGCCTGGGGATCGCATGGTCTGGCAGGCGGAAAAAAAGATTTCTCTTTTTGTCGGGAACGCCGGAGGCGTTGTCCTCACCCTGAACGGTAAACAGGTGCCGCCCTTCGGCAAGCCAATGGATAGCGCCCGGATTTCATTCCCGGTCGAATCGCCATAGTGACGGCGGATGCTCTTGCAGCACAGCCTGGCCATTGTACTCCAGGTTAAGGATCACGGGGATTCGGACAAGATCGTCACCCTGTACACCCTGGAGCACGGCAAGATCGTGCTTATTGCCAAGGGTGCCAAGCGCAGCAAGAAACGTTTTGTCAACAAACTTGAGTTGTTCTCCCTCCTTGCCATCGATTTCGTCCCAAGCCGTCACAGCTCGCTTATGCGTCTTGATCAGGCGGAGTTGCTGGCCCCCTTCCCCAGGCTGCGGGAAAACTACGAACTGTACATAGGCGCCTCCCTCCTCTGCGAGCTTGTCCTGCACTGGACCAGGGAACATGACAGTGATGAAGAGCTTTTCCGGTTGCTGCGCTGGGCGCTGGAAGGGTTGGCCACGGCGGGGGGGGCTGTCGGCCGGACGATCATCTTCTTCCACGTCAAGATGCTGGATATCCTCGGGTATCGTCCGGACTTGACAGGCTGCCTTGATTGCCATGCGCTTGGCGCACCCGGGGTCGTGTACCGTTTCAGTCCCTTGCGCAACGGGCTGGTTTGCAGCCGTTGCGAACCCCGTGCCGCGGCGAATTCCCAGCCCCTTTCCATTCAGACCATACAATTGCTGCGCAGGGTTCAGGACATGGAGCAAGGCAAGCTGGAGCGTCTGCAATTTTCCCCGGCGGCCACGCGGGAGTCCATTGCCCTGCTGCAACGGTATGACAGCCATCTCCTGCAGCGGGAGGTACAGTCCTGGAGTTTTCTCGGCTGCAGGTAGCTGCTCTGCAGCACCACACCTGCTTTGTCATCGGCCTGCTCGTGTGCAACAGCACACTTCGCAGACCTCTTCCGCGCATCTGTGGCAGCAGTGAAGCGGCGCTGCTGAACAGTTACAGCTCGGGGGATGCCTTGGGCGGGATAATAGTCCCTGAGTTGATTGCTTATTCCGTCTTGATTTTCTGGAGGAGCCAGGCCATGTTTCGCCCCAGGTCGCGCATGGTTTTCATGCCCTCTTCGTCGTTGGCCACCTCGCCCGGCTCCCTGCCGATGCCGATGTTCCAGTAAGAGGATCCCACCACGATCATCTGGCCGATGAGGAAAAAAGCGTTGAGGGAGTTGAATACCTGATAGGCGCCGGCCCGGCGGACCGCAACCACGCCGGCGCCGGCCTTGCGTTTGAACAGATCGCCGTTGGCCCGGGAAACCATGCCGCATCGTTCGATCAGGGCCTTCATGCCCGCGGAGACATCGGCGAAGTAGGTGGGGGAGCCCAGAAGGATGCCGTCCGCCTCGATCATCTTGGCAAGACAGTCGTTGATGATATCCTTTTCCACGGCGCAGCGGCTGTCTTTGTTCTTGAAGCACTGGTAGCAGGCGATGCAGCCGGAAATCGGCTGGCCTGACAGCTCCACAAGCTCGGTGTCGATCCCTTGCATGGAAAGCTCTTCCAGGGCGGTATTCAATAATTTCGCGGTATTCCCGCCCTTGCGGGCGCTGCCGCTGAAAGCGACGACTTTCATGGTTTCCTCCTCGGGTGTGGTTGTCTCGCCGTGGCGAGGTCGTTGCGCGGCGTTTGTGTTTGTGGTGATATTGTAATCGAGATTGACCAGGACAGAAAGGATTTCGAGCTGAAAGCGATGTCCGGGGAAGGTCTGGATTTCCGGAGCGGAGAAGGGAAGCCGCGTGTGTCTGAAAAGGTTTTATCCTGCGCCAGGGAGGGAAGTGGGCTGTTGTCCTGGTATCACGGGGGATTTGGCCTTAAATCGGGATAAGATCGTAAGCCGTCCTTGACTGTGACCAGAAAGTTGGTTATTTTTCCATGTTCAAGCGAGAGTGGCGGAATTGGTAGACGCACTGGTCTTAGGAACCAGCGCCTTTGGTATGGGGGTTCGACTCCCCCCTCTCGCACCAAGAGAAAAGAGCTCCGGTCCGAAAGCCGGAGTACAGGTTGATATCTTATCCGTACCGTGGTGTTCCCCCACAGTATGACTGTGTTGTTGAAAATGTTTGAAACAAGGAAGGTGTTGCATGCAGATCAATGTCGAAGACGTAAGTTCGCTTACCAAAAAAATGATCATCACCCTGCCGGAAACGCAGGTTGTCCAGGAACTGGAGTCCGCTTACAAGAAACTGAACTCCGAAGTATCGCTTAAGGGGTTCCGCAAGGGCAAGGTGCCCCGTCAGGTGCTGGAGAAAAATTACCGGCCCAAGGTTGAGTATGAAGTCGCGGAAAAATTGATCCAGGATACCTATTTCGACGCCCTTGAAAAAAGCAAGATCGACGCGGTGGTGCATCCGGACATCCGTGAGCAGAAGTTTGTCGATAACGGCACCTTTGTCTATACTGCCGAGGTCGATGTCCGGCCCCAGTTTGAACTCGCCGAGTACAAGGGGATTGAGGTCGAGCAGGTTGCGCTTGAGGTGACCGACGAGGAGATCGCCCAGGAGCTTGAGGTGCTGCGCAAGCAGATGGCTCCCCTGCAAAGCGTTGAGGACCGCGCCATCGAAAATGGGCATCTGGCGGTGGTGGATTTTCAGGGTTACCATAACGGTAACCCCATCAAACAGGTGGTTGGCGAAAACTATTCGGTTGATGTGGGTTCCGGTCAGTATGGCAAAGAGTTTGAAGAGAAGCTCCTCGGCCTGAAAAAAGGCGAGGAAGCTTCTCAGGAAATAGAATTTCCCGAGAATTTCGCCAACCCGATCCTGGCAGGCAAGAAGGTGGAGTTCAAGATCAATGTCAAGGATGTCAAGGAGCGTGTTCTGCCCGCTCTTGATGACGAGTTCGCCAAGGAAGTGGGCAATGACTTTGCCGATCTGGAAGCGCTCAAAACCCATATCCGCGAGAAAAAGCTGCAGGCCAAGAAGGATGCCCAGCGGGGCGATCTCACCGACAAGTTGATGCGGGCGTTGATCGAAAACCATGACTTCGAGATTCCGCCGCGTCTGGTGGCCTATGAAATCGAGGCCATGATCAAGGAGCTCGAAAGCAACCTGGAGCGGCAGGGGATGACCCTGGAAGCCGCCGGGTTCAACCGGGATTCCCTGGTCGAACAGTACAAGCTTGCCGCCCAGTCCCGGGTCAAGGGTGATTTTCTTTTGAAGAAGGTGGCGGAAAAGGAAGGGCTCAAGCTGGAAAATGAAGACATCGATAGGGGCTTTAAGCGCATCTCCGAGCAGTACAACATGCCGGTCAGCGAAGTGAAAAAGTACTTTTCCAGCAGGGACGATCTGCTGCCCTTCATGGCGGAGCTGTTGAATGAAAAAATCCTGACTTTCCTGCTTGACGCAGCCAAGATGAAAATCGTGCCGGCCACTGCCCAGTAAATTCTTGAAGGAGTATGGTTATGAATCTCGTCCCCATGGTTGTTGAGCAGAGCCCCCGCGGAGAGCGGGCCTATGATATCTATTCCCGGTTGCTGAAAGAGCGGATTATTTTTTTGGGTTCGGCCATAAATGACGATATAGCCAACATCATCATCGCCCAGATCCTTTTTCTGGAAGCCGATGATCCGGACAAGGATATTACTTTTTATATCAACTCGCCCGGGGGAGTCGTGACCGCAGGCATGGCCATTTATGATACAATGCATTATGTGAAGTGCGATATCGCCACCCTGTGCATGGGGCAGGCGGCCAGCATGGGCGCGGTGCTGCTGGCCGCCGGCACCGAGGGCAAACGGTATGCGCTGCCGAACTCCCGGATCATGCTGCATCAGCCCATGGGAGGGTTTCAGGGGCAGGCCAGCGATATCGATATCCACGCCAAGGAGATTCTGCGGATGCGGCAGACCCTGAATACCATTCTTGCCCATCATACCAAGCAAAAGCTCAAGAAGATTCAGGTTGATACGGATCGGGATTTTTTCATGGGCGCCGAGGAAGCCAAGGCCTATGGTGTCATTGACAAGGTGTTGGTGAAACGGGCGAATCCTGAAGAGGAGAACAGTCATGGCAAAAGATCATAACGGCGAAGTGGAAGTAACCTGTTCCTTCTGCGGCAAAAGCCAGGACGAGGTCAAGAAGCTGATCGCCGGGCCGACGGTCTATATCTGCAACGAGTGCATCGACCTGTGCAATGAGATCGTCAGCGAGGACCGGCAGCAGGCCCTGGAATCGCAGATGGTGGCTTCGACCCTCAAGCCTTACGATATCAAAGCCCATCTCGATGAGTATGTGATCGGCCAGGAACAGGCCAAGAAGGTTCTTGCCGTTGCGGTGCACAACCACTACAAGCGGATAGAGGCCCAGGGGAGCAACGACGGCAGCGAGGTCGAGTTGCAGAAAAGCAATATTCTTCTGGTCGGCCCCACGGGCAGCGGTAAGACGCTGCTGGCTCAAACCCTGGCCAAGATTCTCAATGTCCCCTTTGCCATGGCCGATGCCACCACCCTGACCGAGGCCGGTTATGTCGGCGAGGATGTGGAAAATATCCTGGTCAATCTGCTCCAGGCCGCGGATCACGACATCCAGCGGGCAAGCCGCGGCATCATCTACATTGATGAGATCGACAAGATCGCCCGGAAATCGGACAGCGCCTCCATTACCCGCGATGTTTCCGGCGAAGGGGTGCAACAGGCCTTGCTGAAGATCATCGAGGGAACCGTGGCCAGTGTTCCTCCCAAGGGCGGCCGCAAGCATCCCCAGCAGGAATATATCAAGATCGATACCACCAACATCCTCTTCATCTGCGGCGGGGCCTTTGTCGGGCTGGACGGGGTGATCAAGCAGCGCACCGGCACCAAGTCCATGGGCTTTGGCGCCAAGGTTGTCGGCAAGCCGAAGAAGTCGGTGGGAGACATCCTTGCCCAGGTCCAGGCGGAAGATCTCTTGCGTTTTGGCCTGATTCCCGAGCTGGTCGGTCGTCTGCCCGTGGTGGCGACCATGGAGGAGCTGGACGAGGAAGATTTGGTCCGCGTTCTCCGGATGCCGAAAAACGCCCTGACCAAGCAGTATGAGCGTCTTTTCGCCTTCGACAATATCCGGCTGCGTTTCACCGAGGGCGCGCTCAAGGCCATTGCCCAGCAGGCGATCAAGAGAAAGTCCGGCGCCCGCGGATTGAGAACGGTCATGGAGCAGGCCATGCTCGATATCATGTACGAATTGCCCTCCAAGGAAAACGTGCGGGAATGCGTGATCAGCGAGCAGGTGGTGCTGAACGGCGATTATCCGGTGATCTTGTACGATAACGACGCGGAATCAAAGAAAAGCGCCTGAGTCGGCGCGCAGTCCCCCTTAACCCATCACGGTTGCATGGAACATTATGGCTGAACTTGATTCCGAGCAGGAAGTTGCCTATCCGATGATGCCCCTGCGGGACATCGTGATCTTCCCCTATATGGTGGCGCCCTTGGTGGTTGGCAGGGAGCGCTCCATCAAGGCCCTTGAAGAGGCGATGGCCAAGCGTTCCGAGATCTTTCTGGTAACCCAGAAGGATGCGGCCGAGGATGATCCTTCCGAGGAAAGCGTGCATACGGTTGGCACCGTGGCCACGGTCATGCAGTTGCTCCGTCTGCCGGATGGCACGATCAAGGCCCTGGTGGAAGGCAAAAGAAGGGGCAGGATCATGAAGCACCTGCCCAACCCCGACTATTTTGTCGTCCAGCTTGAAGAGCAGGAAGCAGAGGACGAGGGCGGTCTTGAAGCAACCGCCTATGTGCGCGAGATTCAGACGAGTTTCAAGGAGTATGTCAAATACAACAAAAAGGTGCCGGCCGAGGTTGTCAAATCCCTGGCCCGCATTGAGCGGCCCGCAAAGTTTGTCGATGTTTTGGCCGCGCATCTGCCCCTTAATGTGCAGGAAAAACAGGCAATTCTGGGGAATTTTTCGGTTGTCGGGCGGCTGGAGCAGGTTCTCTCCCTTATCCATAAGGAAATTGAGATCGCCGAGCTTGAGGAGGTTATCCGGGCCCGGGTGAAGAAGAAAATGGATAAGACCCAGAAGGATTACTTCCTGGCGGAGCAACTCCGCGCCATCCAGAAAGAGATGGGCACTGCCGAGGATGCCTCCTCCGAGCTCGAGGGGTTGGACAAGGCGATCCAGGAGAAAAATCTGCCCGAGGCGGCTCGCGCCAAGCTGGAGCAGGAGTTCAAGAAGCTGAAGATGATGCCTCCCATGTCCGCCGAGGCAACGGTGGTGCGCAATTATATCGACTGCATCCTCAGCCTGCCCTGGAAGGAAAAAACCGAAGAGAAAATCGATATCCAGGAGGCGGAGGAAATCCTGGCCCAGGACCACCATGGTCTTTTGAAGCCCAAGGAGCGGATTCTCGAATATCTTGCCGTGCAGGCCCAGGTTGAGAAGATCAAGGGCCCGATCCTCTGTCTGGTTGGCCCCCCCGGCGTGGGAAAAACCTCGCTGTGCAAGTCCCTGGCGCGCGCCATGGGCCGCAAGTTCGTCCGCCTCTCCCTCGGCGGGGTCCGTGACGAGGCCGAAATCCGCGGGCACCGGCGCACCTATATCGGAGCGTTGCCGGGCAAGATTATTCAGTCCATGCAGAAGGCCAAGGTGGTGAATCCGGTTATCTGTCTTGACGAGGTGGACAAGATGAGCACGGATTTCCGGGGGGATCCTTCCGCCGCCCTTCTCGAGGTGCTGGACCCGGAGCAAAACGTTGCGTTCAACGATCATTACCTTGATCTCGACTATGATCTCTCCGGGGTCTTTTTCGTGACCACCGCCAATAATCTCCATGCAATCCCGGCCCCCCTCCAGGACCGGATGGAGGTGATCAAGCTCAACGGCTATACGGAAGAAGACAAGCTGAATATCGCCCAGGGTTTTCTGGTGCCGAAACAGCTGGAGGCCAACGGTTTCGGCCGCGAGGATATTTCCTTCAACGATGCGGCGATTCTGGAGATTATCCGGAGATATACCCGAGAGGCCGGGGTGCGCAATCTTGAGCGCAGTATCGCCTCGGTGTGCCGCAAGGTGGCCCGGGACCGGCAAAGGAAAAAGACGGACAAGCGATACCGGCTGAACGATGCGGCCATCGCCAAGTATCTGGGCGGGGTCAGGTACCGTTTCGGCCTGGCCGAGGAGCGGGACAAGGTGGGCCTTACCACCGGTCTGGCCTGGACCGAGGTGGGCGGCGAGCTGCTGCAGATCGAAACGGCCCTGATGCCGGGGAAAGGGAAGCTGACCGTGACCGGAAAGCTTGGCGATGTCATGCAGGAATCCGCCCAGGCGGCCTTGAGTTATGTGCGGACCCGGGCCTTGCAGCTCGGTCTGTTGCCGGATTTTTACCAGAAACTCGATATCCATATCCATGTGCCGGAAGGAGCTATCCCCAAGGATGGTCCGTCCGCCGGGATCACCATGGCGACCTCGATGGTCTCGGCCTTGCTCAAACTTCCGGTCCGGCGGGATATCGCCATGACCGGGGAGATTACCCTGCGGGGCAGGGTATTGCCCATCGGCGGCCTCACCGAAAAGCTCCTTGCCGCGCGACGCGGCAATATCAAACATGTTTTGATCCCTCGGGACAATGAAGCCGATCTCAACGAGATCCCGGCCAAGATCCTTAAGGGCCTCGCCGTGGAGCTGGTTGAGCATGTGGACGAGGTTTTGGTCAAGGCTCTGGTGCTCAAGGAGGGGGAGCAGCTCTTCAAGGACATTCCCTTCGGCAGCTTCGGCGTGGAAGGTGTGCTTCCCGCGAGTAAGGTGGCGCATTAGCGGCAAGGGGTTCTTGGCTGCCCGCGGGCCGTGGCCGGATCGGCATGGCCGGCGGCTTTTTATTTTTGGAATGCGGTAAGTTTTTTGCTTGACGGATTATGGGTGGCAAGGGTATATCTTGCCACACTTCATGTGGGGCGAATAGCTCAGCTGGGAGAGCATCGGCCTTACAAGCCGAGGGTCACAGGTTCGATCCCTGTTTCGCCCACCACAAGAGGAGTGGTAGTTCAGTTGGTTAGAATACCGGCCTGTCACGCC
>JBAYUD010000065.1:0-16481 GCA_041675265.1 Desulfurivibrionaceae bacterium
CAGGCTGGCCAGGGGAAAACCGAAAAGCAGGGTGGCTGCAAGAATCAGGGCCAGCGCCGTGTAACGGACCAGCGGACCGTGAGTGAGCATAAAAAACCGCCTGCCCCCCAACCTGGCGTTCACTGCGTCAAACAACTCGGACAGGGCGTTCTGGGGGCAGACCCAGCTGCAGAAGACCCTCCCCAGGACCAGGGCAAGGCCAGCCGGGATGAGGGCCGAGTCCAGGAGGATAGGGTCGATGCTCATGGTGGCCAGCAGGGGCTGGATGGCAATGAGCGGGTCGGTGAGCAAGAGCCGGCCGATCTCCACCGAATAAAAGCTGCCGCTGACCGCGCTGATCCCACGGCTGTTGAGCAGCGGCACCGCCACCATGGCCCCGAGGGAAAGAATCTGGACGGCTCTGCGGATCGGGGTAATCTTCATCCTGCCCCCCTGGGGGTTACGGTGATGGCGGCGGAATCGGCTGGGCAGACATGCTCGCAGATCCCGCAGCCCACGCATTTTTTCTCGTTCACCACCGGCCGCAGTTCGCTGTCCATGGTGATCGCCTCATTGAAGAGCGGGCAATGGTCATAACAACTCCGGCAGAAGGTTCCCTGCCAGGTAAGGCACTCCTTTTTGTTGATCCGCGCAACCCCCATCCGGACCTGTTCGCGTTTTTTCACCCTGGAGTCCAAGGCGCCGGACGGGCAGCCCGGCACGCATTTCAGGCAGAGATAGCAGGGGGATTGCCTGGCCCGAATGATTGGCGTGCCCATGACCTCCAGACCGTCGAGCAGCCCGGCGATCCGAATCGCCCGGTAGGGGCAGGCCAAAGCGCACTTGCCGCAGCGGATGCAGCGGCCGAGAAACTCCGGTTCCCCCACCGCGCCCGGCGGTCGTAAAAATTGCTTACTCATCAGCGCCCGCGTAGACGGGATAGACCCCGACCACCCGTTCCACCGCGGCCAGCCGCTGCATGCCCTCGGTCAGGGCTGCCACCGATTCGGCCTCGATAACCGTGACGATCTCGTTTTCCTTGCTGCCGTACACCTCGGTATTGGGCAACCGAGCCAGGTCGGCCAGCACTGCCTCGGCCGCCCCTGCTTCCGTTGCCACCACCACGCTTGCAATCGCCATTTTTTTCTCCGTTTCCTTTAAAAGTACCCTCCCCCCTCGCGGGGGAGGGTTAGGGTGGGGGGGAAGCTCGGCGGATGCACCATGCCTGCACCCTCACCCACCCCCCAGCCCCCTCCCGTCAAGGGAGGGGAGTTTACTCCAAGAAACGTAACTGTTCAGCAGTGCCGTAGCTGCGCGAAAGAGGTCGGCGAAGTGTGCTAGTGCACACGAGCAGGCCGATGACAGCTAAGCGAGCGCAGCGAGACTGCGAAGCAGATGCGGTGCTGCTGGGCAGTTACTACGCCTTTTCTAACTTTACCGCGCAAATCTTGAACTCCGGCTGCTTCGACATGGCGTCGAAGGCATCGGTGGTCAACGAGTTGATCATCCGGTCCGGGTAGTGCATGGGCATGAACACCAGCCCGTCGCGCGGCACATCCACCACCTTGGCCTCCAGGACAATGGTTCCCCTGCGGGAGGTCACCTTGACCTTGTCCTTGTTCTTGACCCCCACCTTGGCGGCATCCCTGGGGTTGATCTCCACATAGGCGTCCGGGGCCGACCGTTTCAGTTCCGGCACCTTGAGGGTCATGGTCCCGGTGTGCCAATGCTCGATCTGGCGGCCGGTGGTCAGGACAAAGGGGTACTCGGCATCGGGCGGCTCGGCCGGCCCCTTGTGGGGCCTGAGCCAGATGGTGACCCGGTTATCGTCCGGCTTGGCGCTGTAGAACAGAACGCCCTCTGCCTTGGGATCCTGCTGCTTGACCAGCACGTCGTATTCCGAGGTATAGCGCCGGACCGTGCCGGGGTGGTCCTCGGTGGGGCAGGGCCATTGCAGGCCATGCGCCTTTTTCATCCTGGCCCGGGTCATGCCCATAAAATCGTAGGCCGTGCCCTTGGAGCAGAGGCGGATCTCGTTCCAGACCTCCTCGGAGTTTTTATAGTTGAAGAGCTTCTTCGCCTCTTCCGTACGGCCCATCGCCGCTAAAAGCCGGTTGGCGAAATCGATCATCACCGAAAGGTCCGACCGCGCCTCGCCCGGCGGTTCGATGGCCTTTTCCACATACTGATAGCGCCGCTCGGACTGGCCGTAGGTGCCGTCCTTTTCCACCCAGAGGGCGGCAGGCAGCACCAGATCGGCAAGCTCCGAGGTCTTGGTCGGGTGGTACGCTTCGGAAACCACCAGGAAGGAATCCTCCGCAGCCATGCCCTTGCGGTAGACATCCACGTTGGGCAGGCTCTGGCCGGGGTTGGTGCAGGCGACCCAGAGGCAGCGGGTGGCGCCGCTGTTCACCGACTGGAACATCTCCATGGCCGTGAGGCCCGGCTTGGCTTGGATCCTGCCCGCGGGCAAGCCCCAGAACTTCTCCATCTCCTCCCGGTGCTTGTCGTTGGCCACCAACCGGCCATAGGGCAGGAGATGGCTCAGCAGACCGCCGTCGCGCACGCCGCCGCAGGCATTGGGCTGGCCGGTGAGGGAAAAGGTGGTGGCGCCGGGCCGGCAGATCTGGCCGGTGAGCAGATGCAGGTTGTGCACCATGTTGTTCGCCCAGACGCCCCTGGTCCGCTGGTTCAAGCCCATGCACCAGAAACTCATGGTCGCCTTGGAGGTCGCAAACCAGCGCGCCGCCTTGACGATCTCCGCTGCCGGACAGCCGGAGATCTTCTCGGCCGCCTCCGGGGTATAGTCCTCGAGGAATTTCACATAGTCGTCCCAGGTCACCTTGGAGATCTTGGGCGGCGGGCCCGGATCGACCATGGTCTTAAAGATCGTGTGCTTGTCGACAAAGGCCTTGTTATGGAGCTTTTCCTTGATGATCACATGGGCCATGGCATTGAGGATCGCCAGGTCGGTGCCGGGGGTGAAGCTCATGTGCAGGTCGGCGATCCGGGCGGACAGAGTCTTGCGGGGGTCGGCCATGATGATCTTCACGTCCTTGCCCTTTTGCTTGCGCTCGTTCACCATCCGGAAGATGACCGGATGGGCCTCGGCCATGTTGGAGCCGATGATGAAAAAACAGTCGGCATGGTTGATGTCGTCGTAGGCGCCCATGGGCTCGTCCTTGCCGAAGGTCGAAACGTAGCCGACCGCGGCGGAGGCCATGCACAGCCTGGGGTTGCCGTCGATGTTGTTGGTGCCCAAGCCTCCCTTGAACAGCTTGTTGACGAAATAGGATTCCTCGGTGTACGACTGGCCGGAGCCGTAAAAGGCCACGGAATTGGGGCCGTTCTTGCGGATGGCGTCATGGAATTTGTTGACCATGACCCCCATGGCCTCGTCCCAGGAGATGCGGACAAACTTGTTGCCGCGGCGCAGCAAGGGGTATTGCAAACGATCCGGCGCGTAGAGGATGGCGGGGAGAAAATTGCCCTTGAGGCAGAGGAACCCCTTGTTCCAGTTCTCCTTGTCGCCCTTCACCGCCACGACCTTGCTGCCCTTCACCCCGGTGTAGACGCCGCAGCCTGCCCCGCAGTAACGGCAGACGCCCTTCACCCATTTGTCCGGCTCCCCGGCCGCAGCCAGCACGCCCTTGGGCAGGGGCAGATCAAAGCCGATGGCCGACGCGGCGGCCAGGGCCGCCGAATATTTCATCAATTCCCTTCGTGTCATCTTCATGGCTGTTTGCCTCCCTGTGCGTGATATGGCTTGGCGGATACACCCTGTACCGTCAAGGCATGGGGGTCATGGCAGGGGAAGCAGTTCTTTCCCTCTTTTCCTTTGCTCTTCATTGCCTGGGCAACCTGGTCACCATGGCAGCCACGGCAGGAAGCCCGCCCCGGCTTGGCGGCAAAATCCTTGTCCGTTGAGCCGTGGCAGGCAATGCACTTGACGTTCATCAACCCGTGCTTGCCGTCAAACCAGACCTTTTCCTGGTCTCCATGGCATTCGACGCACTCCTGGTTTTCCGGGGTGGCAGGATGTTTCCCTGCCGCCGCCGACACTGCCTGCGGCTGCATCAGCAGACACAAGCCAATCAGCACGATCAATCGCTTCATGATCCCTCCTTGTCGCCGGGCTGGGAAGCCGCGACGGTTACAGTTCCTCGGGGAGAATCCCCGGAAGAAGAGCGGCCGGGGCGTTCCCACCCCGGCCGCTCCTGGTCTGTTCATCCCTTATTTTGCCGCCGCACTCTTCGGCGCCATGGCCTCGGTGAGAATCTTGATGCCTTCCTGGGACTCATTCATGGATTTGGTCAGCGCCTCCTTGGCCATCTCCGGGTTATGGAAGCCGTCGGAATTCTCGGCGGTCCAGTACTCCCAGAGGATGTGCGCCTTGAGGTGCTGATCCTGGGCCTTCTTGATGGTCTCTTCAGCCACGCCGGCGTTTTTCGCCGCCACGATCTTGTCGATCAGGGCGCCCAGCCAGTATTCGGCCTTGCGCATCTTGCCCTTGATATGGGCCTTGATCGAGTCGATGGCGTATTTGGCCTGCTCCTCGTTCCACTTCGGATGGCACTTGAGGCAGGTTTCCTTCAACATAACCTTCGGGGTGACGGCAAAGTGGGAGGTATAGACCTTGCCTGCCTTGTTCTTCATCTTCGGGGTATGGCAGGAATCACAGCCCACCCCGGCCTTGGCGTGCTTGGAATTATAGTAGGACTCGGTCTCGGGGTGTTGCCCCTTCCAGAGCAGGCCGCCGGTGAGGGCATGCTTGAAGTCGAGGAAGTTGATCTTGTTCACATAATGATCGTAGAGGCCGAACACATCCTTGTACGGGAAGTGGTTGGTCCGCCGGTCGTCCATCTTGACCGGCTTGCCGGTTTTCGGCTCGGTGCCGGGGTTGCAGTTGTACTCCACATGGCACTGGCCGCACTGTAGCCTTGAGTCGTATTTGTCGAGCAGGGCGATCTTGCGGGTAAAGCCGCGAACGCCCATGTCGATAACCTTGAAACCGGTCCGTTTCGGATCCTTGTGCCAGAGGGTGTCGCCGTCGGGCTGGGTCAGGGCGTCGATCAGGCCGTCCCGCACGATCCGGGGCTTGGCCGCATGGGGATCATGGCAGGTGAAGCAGTTGAGCCCGTGCTCGACATCCTTTGCCACCTCCACCACATTGGATTCCCTGGACCACTGGGCATCCGGCACCTTGTCGCCCATGTAGGCCCATTTGAGGATATGATCCTGGGTCTTGCACTGGAGACAGACCGGATTGGCGGCGGGCGCGGTCTGGGGATTGAAGACCTTCTGCTCCTTGGTTTCGGGATGGGTATCCACCAGGATGTCCCAGACCTTGCCCTTTTCAAAGATGTACTCCCAGCCGTTCTTGGGCTGGAAACGGCCACCGAAGGCGCGATCCACCACGAACTGGTCGGTGAGCATGTTCACATGGCTGCGGGTCAGGTTATGCTCCTTGGTAAAGCCGTGCCCGGCCATCAATTTATCCCAGAGGGGATTGGGGGAGCGGTTGGTGAGCTGGGACTTCTCGTCCCGGGCCGGACGGTGCATGGCCTCTTTCATGAAGCTCTCGTACTGGTCCTTGTGGCACTTGCCGCAGGTCTCCCAGGCAGTGCTCGTCACCGGCCGGGTCGCGGGGCCGGGGTCGGCGAGATGCCGGGCAAGCCCGCTGTGGCAATTGATGCAGTTCACCGTGCTGTGCTTGCCCATGGTGTGGAGCTGCTGGACCGGCGCATGGCATTCGTAGCAGGTTTCCACCTTCACCGCTTTTTCCGCCGGAGCCTTGGGGGCGGCCCCGCCCTTGCCTGCGGCGTCAGACTCGGTGGCGAACATCCCGGCCATCGGCGCCAAGGCGAAAAGGGCCATAACCGTCACAACAGTTTTCTTGGACATGTTTTCCTCCTCCGTTTCTTTTTGTTTCAACGCAAAGCCACGGTGCTTGCCTTTCGGCAAACTTGCTCCCTCCTCGTTCTCCCTTCGTCTTCAGTATACAGTAACTTCCCGTAAAGGTGTTGTTAATGGGAGTAAAGATTCGGTAAATGTGGCCGCCGGAGATGGAGGACGGGGAGAAACACGGAGGGCTTTAGGTCCATGGGCAGGCAGGCCGATGCCACCTTGCCCTGGTTCCGGTCTCCGCCGGAATGACGAAAAAACCGGCTGAAGATTGGTGGTACTCAGATAAAAAAAAGCCCCCGATCCTGAAAAGGAGGCGGGGGCGCAAAAACGATGGTGATCGGAACATTCCCGGCACGGGATTTCCCCGGGCCGGGAATGGAGCCGCTGTTACTTGGCTGCGAAGGGGTCCTTAAACTCCTGTTCCGGCTGGAACATGAGCTTTTTCGCACCCCGGTTGTTGAGATACTTGGGCAGCTCCAGGTCGATCTTGGCCGGGACAACGACACCCGCCGCGGTCAACCCCTGGCGGAGCAGGGCTTCCGCCTGTCCGGCGTGGATGGCGGCATCACCCAAAATCCGCATGGCCTCGGTGGGATTGTGGAACCCGACGGAGTTCTCGGCCCCGAAGTAGATCACCCGGTAAAAGGCCTCTTCGTAGTGATCCTTGGCCTTGGCGTACAGATCCTTGTCGATCTCCTTGCCCTCGGCCTGGGCCTTGTGGGTCATCTCAAAGAGCTTGGCCACCGTGGCCGTGGAGTACCCGGAGCGGATAAAGATGGAGACGGCCCGATCCTGAATGGCGAAGACCTGCTCCTTCAGCCATTCCGGGGTCTCGGTGTGGCATTGCTGACACGCCTTCATGTCGTTTTTCAACGGGCTCATGACCCGGTGATCCGAGGCCTTCTGGCTGCCCACCTTGGTGTAGGGCATGTGACAGTCGGCGCAGGAAACGCCGGCCTGCCAGTGGACGCTGTTGTTGGAGAACATCTCGAATTCGGGATGGCGGATAAAGGCCATCTTGAAGCCGGTGACGCTCTGTTTCCATTCGCCGTAGGATGCGTCGCTGCGAATCTTCTTGATGACGTTTTCGACGGTGATATTGCCCCACTTGCTCTCATCCCAGGGGAAGAAGACGTCCACGGATTTCATGTCTGCGTCCTTGGGGATGTTGTAGGTCACATGGCACTGGGCGCAGACCAGGGAGCGCTTGTCCTGCTGGGTCAGCTTGGTCTCATCCACGCCCATGGTCTTCAGAGCCTTGCCCAGGGTGAATCCGCGGGAGAGCTTGAGGGACATGTCCTTGTTGTCATGGCAATCGATACAGGCGACACCGAGATCCTGATGCTCCTTGGGAATCTCGGCCAACACCGCATCGTAGGGCTTGGCATAATAATCCTTGCCCATTTTCTGTTCGAGCTGCGCGGCATAGGGGGTTTTGCAGGTCAGACAGACACCGCCGGCCTTGACCCGGGAAGGGTCAACCAGGGATTGATCCTTGCGCATGTTGAGATGCCCCCGGGGTTCGTTGTACTCGACGCCGAAGCCCCAGCCGTTGAAGAGCAGGGCCAGGAAGGGAAATTCGGATATCTTGTCATAGGTCACGCCGCCGTCATTGCCCTTCTTGTACTTGCTTTTGCCGACAGGCGTCGGCTCGCCGGTTTTTTTCCACATATCGTACTCCACCGGCCAGGCCTTGCCCCACTGGGCCGGATCGATCACCCCATCGGCAATCTGCACGGTCTTCACCGGGGTCGCTTTTTCCGGTGCGCATCCGGCGCCAAGCGCCAGGGTCGCCATCAATGCCAGCACCGCGCTTTGCTGTATCCTCTTTGTGGTCTTCTTCATTGTTTTCTTTCCTCCCTTGATCGTTAAATGGTTCCGGTCATTCGGTGCTGTAATTGGCGATGACAGTTCCAGCATTTCCGGGTGGTATCCATGCGGGACACGGTTTCTTCATGGCAGCGGAGACAGTTTTTCTGCACCACCTGCGCCCCGTGGCTGCTCAGCGTGATTCTTTCGGGAACCCGGCCTGAATGAAAGGACAGGACATCCTTCATGCCGTCAATGGACTTCCAGAAGTAATGTCCAATGGGGCCACCGTTGGGCAGGTGGCAGTCCACGCAACGGATCCGCCGATGGGCGCCGGCGTGACTCCAGGCGGTGTGTTGTTCCTCCATGACATGGCAACCGGCGCAAAATGCCGGGGATTCCGATTTGGCCAGAAGGCGCGGCGGTCCGACCATCAGGAAGACCAGAATCGCCAGTCCGCCCAGGCCTGCCGCAAGAAGCGCACCGACGTGTTTTCTGGATTTCAGAAGTTGCATGCATCCTCCTTGTTGTTGACTCCAAGTTGTTGTTCTTATCCCAACGGGGCAAAAGCGAGACGCATTGGGGACTGTATTCCGGCTGACGCGTTGATCCGTGTCTTTATTCCCTTACTTCCGGACTTACCTCGCAATCATTTGATCATCATACAGCAACTGCGCGTAAAGATGTTGTTAATGGCGGTAAAGATTCGGTAAATGTGGGAGAGCCGCACAGGGGAACAGACGGACGGGGTGATGCCGGAAGAGAGGGGGGAAAGCCGGAAAGAGCGGCCTGTCGCGGGGTGGGACGGAAAAGGCCGGGGTCAACGGTGGAGTATGAACCGGACAAACAGCAGAAGGATCTCCTGCCGGAAAAAAAGATAGAGCAAGGCTGCAACGGCCAGGAATGGCCCGTAGGGAATGACGGTTTTGCCGCCCTTGCCCTGTTTGATCATGGCCCCGACGCCCACCACGGTGCCGAGCAGCGAGCTGCCGAATACCACAAAGGGCAAGGACTGCCAGCCCAGAAACGCGCCGATCATGGCCAACAGCTTGATATCGCCGCCGCCCATGCCTTCCCGCTTGGTGAGCAGGTAATAGCCCAGAGCGACCAGATAAAAGCTCCCCCCGCCGAAGACAATCCCCAACCCGGCGTCCTGCCAGGTGACGAAGGGGTTGACAAAGGAGAGGATAAACCCGATGACGATGCCGGGCAGGCTGATCACATCGGGAATGATCTGGTGCTGCAAGTCGATGAAGATGACGGCGATCAGGGCGGCGCTGAAGAGAAAATAAATGGGCAGGAGCAGGGTAAGGCCAAAATGGAGGTACAGAGCCAGGGCCATGAGCGCCGTGACCGCCTCGACCAGGGGATAGCGCCGGGAGATCCGCGCTTGGCACTGCCTGCACCTGCCGCGCAGCAGGAGGAAGCTCACCAGGGGGATGTTGTCGTACCAGGCGATCTCCTTCTTGCAGACCGGGCAATGGGAAGGGGGAAAAACAACGGAGCCGCCTTCCTCGGGCAGACGCACGATGACCACATTGAGAAAGCTGCCGACCAGGGCCCCGAACAGGGCGACAAAAAAAGAAAGCGTATTCTCAACCATGCGTCGTGTTTCCTTACCCGGCCATGCCGGAATTTTTTCCAGTCCGCCAGGCAACCGCATTCCCCACGCAACTGCCTGTTGCCAAACCACGGAAATTTCTGCTATAGTACCCTACAAAATTTCCAGTCACAATAGGCCATTGGCCCCTGACCAGAGCTGGATAAAATTGCCCGAGCAGGATCCACGCCTCACAGTCTGCGCGGCTTCTTCTCTTTTCTCTCTTTAATAGAGCCCATGGCTGTGGAGTATTGCCGGTGATTCTTTCCCTCGACGAATCCATCCAGAAACTGAAAACAGAGATTCTTTCCCAGGACTGGAGCCTGTCCCCGAAAAAAATAGAACCCTTGCAGGCGGCCTTTACCTGTCTGAAAAACCGTTTCAGCACCAGGAAAAACGCCCTGGCCATTCTGACCATGGCGGACAGCATCCTGCTGTACGCCCAAAAGCGGCAGGAACAGGTTCCTCCCGAGTTCATCGATTTCCTCAAGGAAACCATGGCCCATGTGGTCAACATGTACGAAGACACCAAGCTCGATCCGGACAGGGACGCCGAGGTGTTCAAACGGGTGTATGGCAAGTTTGCCAAGCTCAAGGAGAAAGTAGCCGCGGAAAAGGACGGAACGCCGGCACCCCAATCGCCGGGGTCAACCGCTGATCTGGAGCCTTCCTGGACAGAGCCGGTCTCCCTGGACGATGCCGCCCCGCCGAAGGCGGTGCACCCCCCCTTGCCAAGGGTTCCGAAAAAGAGCGCGCCCAAAGCCGCCGAGGCAAAGCCCCTGCCGATCCAGCCCGGGGCCATGATCCGGGCCATCACCATCGGCAAGCTGCCCCTCGCCATTGCCGAGGAACACATCGCCCTGGTCAAGCCCCTCTCCCCCAAAAGGCGAAAAAAATACATCAAAAGCAGCCAGATCCCCCTGAAGGATCTGGGGGGCTGGTTTGGCCGCCTCTCCGGACGGATGAAGGGGCCCCTTGCCCTGATCAAAAACGGTAAGCTGAAAAAAATGCTCCTCCCCCTCATGGTCCCCAGGGGCATGACCCTTGCCGATATCCCCGACGAAGAGGCCACCACGCTTGTGGTGGTCAGCAACGGAAATTGGCACGGGGTGATCTTCTGCCGCGCCCTTGAGCCGCAAGCAACCCCGTTGCTTTCCCTGGACCGGGCAAAAAATGGAGACATTGCCGGCCCCGCCCGGCTTGAGGAAGACAAGGAGCTGCACCTGCTGAACATCGGCCGGCTGCTCGAACGGGAGGGTTTTCTCTTTATGCCGGAGTAGCAGGCAACCAGACCACAGGACAAGAGGGTTCGACCATGAAAAACAAGCGCAAAAACACTAGGGTGCCGTTTCAGGTGATCATCGGTCTGGACTTTCCGGACCGGAACCATGCGGAATGCGAAATCGCGGACCTGAGCCTCAAGGGGGTCTTCGTGCTTGGCGTTACCGGGCACACGGTCGGCGAGAAGTGCCTGGTTTCCCTGCGGCTGGTGGGCTCCACCAGCCACCTGACCCTGAAAATGAAGGGCACGGTTGTCCGGGTGGCGGAGGACGGCTTGGCCCTGCACTTTTACGAGATGGATCTGGACAGTTTTTTTCATCTGAAAAACATCCTCTACTACAACTCCAAGGATCCGGACGCGCTGGACGATGAGCTCTCCGCCCAGATCGAGAATTTCCGGGACCAGAGCTAAGGCCCTTTTCTTTTTACTTTGCGGCCATTGCGCCTCTGCGTTATTTTTTTTGCAACGACAACCCGTGTTCCGGAAAGAACCATGGCGATCATGCAGCTGACCATTATCCCCCTGGGCACCCAAACCCCCAGCGTGGGTCAATACGTGGCCGAGATCCAGCAGGTGTTGCGGAGGGAAGGCGTGCGCCATGAACTGACCGACATGGGGACGATCATCGAGGGCGAACCCCAGGCGCTTCTCGACCTGGCCGCCCGGCTGCATGGACTGCCCTTTGCCCACGGAGTGCAGCGGGTCGTGACCCAACTGGTGCTCGACGAGCGGCGCGACAAGGATGTGAGGCTGGGCGACAAAACCGCCGCGGTTCAGGCCCGCCTCACCTGAAAACAATCCGGGATCACACGACCATGAACCAGACCACCCACCCGCACCACAAAAAAAGACCACTCCGCAAGCCCCCCTTTGTGGTGATCCCAGCCTTTCTTCTCCTCTGGCTGATCGGCGTCGCCACCGGGGAACCGGCCCGGGTTCTGGAGCAGGCGGTGCAGGTCTGCCTCAGCTGCATAGGGATAGGCTGAGATGGAAAGAGTCCGCAAATGGGTCCAGGTGATCATCGGCTTTCTCACCAACAGCTCTTGGTCCTTTCCCTTCACCAAGACCATCTACCAAGGGCCGCTCAAGGTGATCTGCGCCCCCGGCCTGAACTGCTACTCCTGCCCGGCGGCCACCACCTCCTGCCCCCTGGGTTCGATCCAGCAACTGCTGGGCGGGTTGCGCCTCAACCTGGAAAACGGCCAGCATTATTTCGGCCTTTCGGTGCTCGGCGCCATCGGCGTGCTCGGCGGGATGTTCGGCCGCATGATCTGCGGCTGGGCCTGTCCCTTTGGCTTTATCCAGGAACTGCTGCACAAGATCCCCAGCAAAAAGTTCGGGATTCCGCGCATGCTCTCCTATGGAAAATACCTGCTCCTGATTCTTTTTGTCGTTGTCCTGCCGCTGGTGCTTGTCGATGAATTCGGCACCGGCCATCCCTGGTTCTGCAAATTCGTCTGCCCGGCCGGAACCCTGGAAGCAGGGCTGCCCATGCTCTTTCTCCAGCCCAATCTCCGCAACACCCTCGGTCTGCTGTTCCTGAACAAATTCGTGATCCTTATCCTCTTTATGACCTGGGCCGTCTTTTCCAGCCGCCCCTTTTGCCGAACCGCCTGCCCTCTGGGCGCTTTTTATGCGCTGTTCAGCAAGGTTCGGCTGATCAAGCTGCACCTCGACGAGGCCAAGTGCACCAACTGCAAGGCCTGCCACCATGTCTGCCCCATGGGGGTCAAATTCAACGAATCACCGAATGACCCGGAGTGCATCACCTGCCTGGCCTGCATGAACAAGGCCTGCAAGTTCGACGCCATCTCCCTGGAGATAGGCGGCATCCCTCTGGCCGTTCCGGACCGGGGCATGTCCCCGGCCAACAAACCGTGATCCATCACCCTGCACCAGGAGGTTTTTCCATGTTCCGCCGATTTTGCCTCGGATTCGCTTTTCTCCTAATTTTCACCTCGGCGGCTCACGCGGAGATGGTGAGCGTCTGCCGCGCCAAGGCGAAGATGCGCTCCGAACCAGGAGAAAAATCCCGGGTCAAGTGGGAATTGGGCCTGGGCTACCCCCTGAAGGTGGTCAGCCGCCAGGGCAACTGGCTCAAGGTAACCGACTATGAATCGGACTCGGGCTGGATCTATAAAAAACAGGTTGGAAAAACCCCCTACATGATCGTCACGGATAAAAAGGCCATTCTCCGCAACGGCCCGGGGGAAAAACAGCGCGTCGTGGGCGATGCCAACCGCGGCGTGGTTCTGCGGACCGTTAAGCACAAAAAAGGCTGGGTCCAGGTGAAGCATGAAACCGGGCTCACCGGCTGGGTCCGGCGCGACGACCTCTGGGGCTGGTGATCCCTGCCGCTTTGCCGGATTCCACCCGCAACCGGACCGAGCCATCCCTTGAGACAGGAAAGACCATGAAAATCTTTCGCACCAAGACCACCACCCCGGACGACTTCGACCATACCGGCCTCCACAAATGCCTCACCGCCTTTGACCTCACCCTGTTGGGGATCGGGGCCATCATCGGCACCGGTATCTTCGTGCTCACCGGCATCGCCGCCGCCACCCAGGCGGGCCCCGCCGTGGTGCTCTCCTTTGTCATCGCCGGAATCGCCTGCGCCTTCGCGGCCCTGGCCTATGCCGAACTGGCCTCCGCCGTGGGCGGCTGCGGCAGCGCCTACGGGTACAGTTACGCAGCCTTCGGCGAGCTGATCGCCTGGATCATCGGCTGGGATCTGATCCTGGAATACGGGGTGGCCACCGCCGCCGTGGCCAACGGCTGGGCCGGGTATTTCAACAACGCCCTTACCGCCGTGGGCCTCACCCTGCCGGAGTCCCTGACCAAGGCCCCCTCCCTGGGCGGGATCATCAACCTCCCGGCCGCGGGCATCGTCCTGATCCTCATGGTCCTGCTCATGCTGGGCATGCGGGAGAGCGCCCGCACCAACATGGTCATGGTCTTCGTCAAGCTGCTGACCATCTCGGTCTTCATCGGGGTGGCCATCTTCCACGTCAACCCGGAAAACTGGAGCCCGTTCATTCATGCCCTACGGCTGGAGCGGCCAGAGCCCGGAGGGCAAGCCCGTCGGGGTCTTGGCCGGGGCGGCCATGGTCTTTTTCGCCTATGTGGGCTTCGACGCGGTTTCCACCGCCGCCGAGGAGGCAAAAAACCCCCAGCGCGACGTGCCCTTCGGCATCCTCTTTTCCCTGGTTTTCTGCACCGCCATCTACATCGTGGTCGCCGGGCTGCTCACCGGAATGGTGCCGTACACCCAGCTGAACGTGCCCTCGCCCGTGGCCCACTCCCTCCAGCTGATCGGAGTCAATTGGGCTTCGGCCCTGGTGGCCACCGGGGTCATCGCCGGATTGACCACGGTGATGCTCGTCCTCTATTACGGACTGACCAGGGTTTTCTTCGCCATGTCCCGGGACGGCTTAATGTCGCCGTTCTTCGCCCAGGTCCACCCCAAAACCAAGACCCCGATCCGGGTCATCGGAATCTGCGGCCTGATCATCTGCTTGATCGCCGGGTTCATCCCCCTGGGCGAGCTGGCCGAGCTGGTCAATATCGGCACCCTGGCCGCCTTTGTCCTGGTCTGCCTGGGGGTGATCGTCCTGCGCATCAACCAGCCGCATCTGCACCGGCCCTTCAAGAATCCGCTCAACCCGGTGTTTCCGCTGCTCGGCGCCTTTTCCTGCTCGGCGCTCATGGCCTTTCTCCCTCGGGTTACCTGGGTGCGTTTCGCGGTCTGGCTGGCAATCGGGGTGGTGGTCTACTTCTCGTACTCGATCCACCACAGCAAGCTGAACAAGCAGGAAAGCTGATTGCACCGAATGTTGGCCCAGCCCATGCCATATCGCGCCTGGCTCCTGCTCGCCTGCCTGCTGACCCTCGCCGGTTGCGAGAACACCGACCTGCAACTGGCCACGGAGGCCGGAATTGACGCGGTTCAGGCCGTTACCCTGTCCGACCGGGATGTGCACCAGCTTGCCCAGCAGGCGGCCCGGCTGAGCGACGACAAAAACCGATTGGCCGACCCCGCCTCCAAGTATGCCCAAAGGCTCGCGCGGCTCACCGGAGAACATCTCGAGGCGGACGGGTTCCAGTTCACCTGCCGGGTCTACCTTGCCAAGGAGGTCAACGCCTTTGCCATGGCGGACGGGACCATCCGCGTTTACAGCGGCCTCATGGACATGATGGACGACGGTGAGTTGCGCTTTGTCATCGGCCACGAGATGGGGCATGTGGTGCGCAAGCATATCCGCAAGAAGCTGCAACTCGCCTATGCGGCCAGCGCCCTGCGCAAAGGCATCGCCTCGCAGGCCGGCACGGCCGGGGCCATTGCCGCCTCCCAGTTGGGCGGCTTCACGGAAAGCCTGGTGAACGCCCAATTTTCCCAGCAGGAGGAACGGGAGGCGGATGACTACGGCGCCACCTTCCTGGAACGCCAGGGACATGGCAAGAAACCCGCGGTGTCCGCCTTGCGGAAGCTGGCCGCCCTGGGCAACGACCACTCATTTCTGGCCAGCCATCCGGCCCCGGGAGTCCGGGCCGACCGGCTGGAAAAAGGCGCCCCCGATCCGGCGCAAACCAGCCACTCCCTCACCGACACCATCCTGACCCGCATCAGGCAGGTGGCACCCCTCCTGTTTGCCCAACTCAAAGCGCTTCTCTCCAGCCTCCGTATCCCCTGAACCATCCCGGTATTCCCGGAAGTGGCGGAAACATCCAGACACATTGACATCCTCACCAATTTATGCGACGGTATCTGACGAATTTTGGAATTTTTCCCTACAAATCTACCCCGAACGAGGAGCCACGATGACTATTTTTCTGGACCGGATGTTGCGTGCGGCAAAGTTGGACGTGCATCTCTACGAGGAGGTCGAGGCCGACACGACGGCGATCCGTCAGGCCATGGGCGTTGTTGTTCTAAGCAGCATTGCCGCCGGCATAGGCAGCATCGGCAGCATGGGGTTGGGCGGCATCCTGTTCGGAACCCTCGCCGCCTTGGGCGGGTGGTACATCTGGGCCTTTCTCACCTATTTCATCGGCACCCGCTGGCTGCCGGAGCCGCAGACCGAGGCCGATCTCGGGCAACTGCTCCGCACCACCGGGTTTTCGAGTTCCCCCGGCCTGATCCGAGTCCTGGGGATCATCCCGGGGTTGGGTTCGCTGGTTTTCTTCGTGGCTTCAGTCTGGATGCTGGTAGCCATGGTGATTGCGGTCCGGCAGGCCCTTGATTACGAGAGCACCTGGCGGGCGGTGGGGGTGTGCGCCATCGGCTGGCTTATCCAAACCCTGATCCTGGCCCTGCTCTTTACCTTGGTGGGTGGCGGAGTGCCGTCGCTCTGATTTCCCCTTGACTCCGTCCCGGCGTTCAGCGCTGAACGCCGGGAGATTTTTCGATGCCCCCCGAGCAGGGTGCCGATATCCGCCTGCAAGCCTTGTCCGGCGGCGGCAACCCCTTCTCCTTTTCCTCCGCCTTGGGCTTCGCCCCCCTTATTTTCCCCTGCGACTTTTTGCCGCATTCCCAAGCGGTCTTCCCGATGGTACCACAATGTAACATGCCACATTGTGGTTATCAGGCGACCGCACGATGGGGTGCGTTCGCGCAACGCGCGCACGAGCAGGCATGGGCCGTGCACGTCGGAAAAACACTTCGGGAGGAAAGTGCATGACAGAGAGCAACAAAAGCCAGTGCAACCAGGACCGCCGCTCGCTCTTGATCGGAGCCGGCAAGGTCGCCGTCGGAGCCGCGCTTGTTTCGGCGGGAGGATTCACTCTGCCCGACCTGGCCAAGGCCAAGCCGGCGACGGAACAGTGGCCCTGGCCCTACGTCAAACTCGATCCGGCAAAAACCGCTGACCTCGCCTACGAGGAGTGGTACCGGGTTTTCTGCGG
>JBAYUD010000066.1:0-16262 GCA_041675265.1 Desulfurivibrionaceae bacterium
ACGAACCGTCTCGATCTTAAACTCACGGGTAAAACGTCTTCTCTTTGAAACCATGACAGTCCTCCTGGTGCTGTTGTAGCAGCTTTTCGGACTGTCCACAATTCCGGGGGAAGGTCAAGATATCATCGCGCACGTCAAATTCAATTCGTACAGCATTCCCCTTGTCGTTCATGGTGTTCATTCTTTTACTCCTTCCGCTAAAAGAAAGGCTCGTGCATCTTCAACCTAACAGGGCTTTGCATCCCATGATAGGGAATGGAGCATCGCTCAATATGCCACCGATAAAGACATGAGAGACCGCATTACCGTACCGTCATTCCGGCGAAGGCCGGAGGTAAGCGAGCGGAGCGAGACTCCGATCCAGGGCCGTTTGCTTCTTCTGGATCCCGGCTTTCGCCGGGGTGACGACGCACAAGATCAAGGCACAGAAAAACTCCCTCTCCCCCGGCGGGAGAGGGCTGGGGAGAGGGGGAACTTGCCAGTGTGAGGCCATCTGCAATTTCACCCACCCCTCGGTCCCCTCCCGTCGAGGGAGGGGAAGCATGTTGTGGCAAGCACCAACTTCCCCACAAAAAAAACCGGCGGCCCGGAATATTCCGAACCGCCGGCTAAGGCAGGAGACTTGGGCTAAAAAGCTTACCGCTTGATGTTGATCAAATCCGCCAGCATCTCGTCGGTGGTGGTGATGATCTTGGAGTTGGCCTGGAATCCGCGCTGGGTGGTGATCAGCTTGACGAACTCCGCGCCCAGATCGACGTTGGACTGCTCCAGCGAGTTGGGCGAGATCGTGCCCAGGCCGTTGGTTGCCGGCGGACCGGTAATGGGCGCGCCGGACTCACTGGTTTCCCGGAATATATTGCCGCCCTCCTTGCTGAGCCCGGCCAGGTTGTTGAAGCTGGCCAGAGCCACCTGGGCCCTTTCCAGAACCTGTCCGTTGGAGTAGTTGCCGGTGATGACCCCGTCGGTGTCCACGGAAACCGACTGGAGAAAGCCCGCGGCAAACCCGTTCTGATCCTGAAAGATGGTGGTGGAGCTGTTGGCATACTGGGTGGTGGACAACGCCTCGGTGCTGAAATTGATGCTCATCGTGTCCCCGGTCAGACTGCCATCTTCGCCGCTGGTGTCGGCGGCAATGGTGGTAAAGAGACCGGCACCAAAAGGAGATGCGTTATCAAAAGGTACCCCCACCGGAAGATCAGGATTTGTTATCGAGGTGATTTCCAGCTGGCTGTGATACCCGGTGGCGGCAACCTCATCGGCCACCCGATCGGTGAGCACCAGACGCCCTGCGCCATCAACGGAGGCCTCGGCTTGAAACGTATCTTCCAACCAGGAAAGCAGATCCTGCATGGTGGGAGGACTATTGGGCGCGGTGAGCGGCGAGCCAAAGTCTGTGCCTGCCGTAAAGGTTGCATTCACGGGAGTGTTGTCTCCCCGTACTCCGACAAAAGTCAGGGCATCCGTAGAGGTAAGGGCGACCCCCGCACTGTCGAACACACTGGTCAAGGGCGTACTGGCGGTGATCGGCGTTGAGCCGGGAAAGGTCGTGGTGGCCCGAGCCGTGGAGACCACCTGCTGTTTCGCGGTGGTGACATTAAAGGTATTGGTGGTGGCGTCGCTGGCGCCAAAGGGATTCACCCCGGCGCTGAAGGTAAAGGTGGTCACGGCCAGACCGCTGGCGCCGCCGGTGGCATCGGTCATCTTGATCCGTCCCATGGCGTCGATGGTGGAGGTGACATTGAAGGTGGTATCCAGGACATCGAGCAGATCCTGCACCTTGTCGGTGGCCGCCAAGGTATAGGTGCTGTTCACTGCAGCGCCGCTGTTATCATAGCCGGCAAAGGTCACCACCGCCGGAGTACCGGTGTCGACCAGGGTACCGGCGCTGTCATACACCGTGTTCCAGAGGGTTTCCTTGGTAATGGGCGTCGAGGTGCCTGCGGTGGCATAGGCTGCGCCGCCGCTGACCAAAACCTGGCTGACCGCAGTGGCCTGACCGCTGTACCGGGCGCCGAGGTTGAGCTCGATCATCTGGTTGGTGGTCGCGCCGGTGAAGTTCGCGGCAAAGGAGTAGTACTGGTCCGTGTTCCCCAAGGTAAGCAGATTGGTGCTCTGGGCCGGGTCCACCTCGGCGTCGGGCGGCACGTTCCAGGCGGTGATATTACTGATGGCGCCGGAGGTGGAAAAATCCAATACCCCATAGAGCAGAGCGCCGGCCCCCTTGTGGTTCTCGTAGTTGTAGGTGGTATCCGGGGTGTAGATGGAAGCCTCGTCGTTGGTGCCGTCCAGGGCGCCGGTGGTGTCACGGCCGGTGCTTAGCATCCGGTTGTCCTCGCTGGGTTCGCAGGTGACCAGGAACTCCCACTGGTTATCCTCGGTGGTGCGGTCGAAATACACGGTGAGGTCATGGCTCGCACCCACGGAGTCATACACCTTGATGGCGGTGGTGTACTCGTAGGCTGCGGCGTCGATGGGAGAGGTGGGCACGGGCAGCGCGGGGTTGGTGCCGTTCCAGGCGTCAAACAGCCGCTGCTCGGTGGTTTCGTTGTTCTTCCGGGAATCCACGTTGGCTATAACCTGGATACCGGTGGTTGCAACCGGGGGGGTGGTCTTGCCGAGGTTGATGTCGCCGATGGTGCCCTGCCGCTCACCGGAGGTGGTGTCCAAGGTCCACCCCTGGACAAAATTGCCGGTGGGGTTGACCAGATAGCCCTCCTTATCGAACCGGAATTCTCCTGCCCGGGTGTACATATCCGCCTCGGCGCTGCCAGCGGCCCGCAGCATGAAGAAGCCCTGGCCGCCGATGGCCAGATCGGTGGCGGTGGAGGTGGACTCAAACGAGCCCTGGGCAAAGATGCCGTCGATGGTGGTCATGGTCACACCGCGTCCGACCTGGGCCGCGCCCGCGGCTGTGGCCACGCTCTGGGACAGAACATCCTGAAAGGTCGCCCGGCTTGATTTGAAGGCGATGGTGTTGACGTTGGAAACGTTATCACCCAAAACGCTCATGGCGTTGCCCATGGTGCTGAGACCACTGATACTTGCGTACAACGAACTTGAAACACCCATGTCCCTACCTCCTGTTTCCTTGCTCTCTGATTTTACCCGGCATCACTGAACTACCAGGATATCGCCGACATTCATCGTTACAGTCTTATCCACCGTTACCTGGGCCACGCCGCCGTCGAAATTCACGCCGGTGACCTTCCCGGTTGTCCGGTAATCAACATCAACCTCCTGCCCCAAGGCATTCATGGCCTTGACAACGTAGGAGTACTGTCCATCAGGCACCACCGTGCCGCTGGGGGTTTTCGCATCCCAACTCAAGTCATGCACGCCGGACTCGGCATACCCAAGATCAACCGTATCCACCATGCGGCCTGCCGCATCGTAAATCTCCACCTTGCAGGAGTCAGCGGCATCGGCCAGGGTGTATTGGGTGGTGGAAACAGCACCCCCCACCACGCCCATGGTATTGCCGGTCCCCTGCACCTCCTTGCCGATCAGGGTCAGGAGCTGGAGATTGTTCTGCGAGGTCTGGTACTCAAGCAGTTTCTCCATGTTGTCGGACATCTTCATGGTGGCTTCCATATTGGAAAACTGGGCGAGTTGGGAAGCCATTTCCGTACTGTCCATGGGCTCCAGAGGATCCTGATGCTGCATCTGGGTGATGAACAGGGTCATGAAATCGCTGCGATCCAGGGTTTTCTTGCCCACGGTCTTCATGGTCGTGGTGTCCTGGGTGGGCAGGGTCGCGGTGGTGCTTGCTGTGGTTGTCATGATTTTTTCCTCGCTCGTTCTCAGGCAAACAGATCAACGCCGCTTTCACGGCCGGTTCCGGGCTGCGCCCGCTGATAGAGAATATCCTCGGGCAGATCCGCCAGGGTTGTCCTCCGCTGGCCCGCGCCTTTTTCCAGGGAAGCCGCCTGGAACTGCTGCCAGGCCTCGTTGCCGCCATTATCCTTGTTCAAGGAGACCATGCATTCGCCCAGGGTGAACCCCTGCTTTTCCATATTTTCCTTGAACTGCTCCAGGTTGCTTTCCAGCACCTCCTTTACCTTGGAATTTTCCATGGCAAAGGATACCGCCACCTGATTGTCGCGCACCGTCATCTCCACCTTGACCTCGCCCAATTCCTTGGGATAGAGCTTGAGGACCAGATGATGCTCCTGGTTGCGCAACCCCTGGAGCACGCCCTGGGAAAGCTGGGTGAAACTCTGCTGCTGGAGACCATGGGGCAGGTTTGCCACATGCACAAAAGGCCGTGGCGCCTGACTGGAAACGGCGGCGCCGACAGCCTCAGCCTTGGCCGCGACAACGGTTTCGGGTTGAAAAACAGTGCTGTTGTTTTCGGAAAAAAGTTCGCCGCCGGCAAGAGCACCTTTGCCGTCTTTTGCCGGCTGACCGTCCCGATCCATGGCAAGAACCGGCTCGGTGATTTCCCCGTCAAGCAATGCCGCCGCGTCTGCATCCTGGGCGGAAAAAAGATCCTCCGTCTGATCCAGCTTCTTCTCCAGGGCCGCATCCGCGACAATTCCCTTCTGCACCTTGACCTTGGAGAGATCCACGCTTTCCATGAGTTTTTCAAAAACGGAAACCACCGCGCCCTGCACAGCGGCGGAGAGGCTCGGCCCCTTGGTTTCAAAACCGGACTTGGTCAACACCTCCTGAAGATCGGCAAGAAAGGAAACCGGGTCCGCCTGCAATCTGTTGGCCTTCACCTCGTGAACGGCCTGTTCCAGCATGTTTTTCAGGCGATCCAAGGTAAGGGTCACCGGGGGGCCTGTCTCGACAAGACCTTCAATCTCCGGCAACCGTTCGGGCAACAGGGCGCGCTGCAATTGCGGGGAAACCCCGGCATTGGCAAGAATATCCTGCAACTGCTCCGCTTCCGCCGCGGTGATGTCGGTAATTCCTTGCCCGGGCAGTTCCTTTAACCCGGCAAGAAGTTTTTGCAGATCAAGGGTGTTGTCCCCCCGCACCGCCGCCTCGCTGATCCGGCTCACTTCGGGAACAGGCACGCCAAGGCGCTCAAGAAAGCTCTGCAAAAGCGGCAGATCGGTTTCCGGCGCGGTCACGGGAACTTCATCCTGCAAGTTTTGAAAATGACGGGACAACGAGGAAAGAAAATCGGCCAGATTCAGCTTGCCGTCCTGGTTTTTCATTTTTTCCATGAGCGTGGTCAGCTGGCTTTCGCTCATGCCGGCATCCGTGGCGATCTTCCGAAGCAGCTCGGGATCGGGCACCGGAAATGACCATTCACCAGGCCCCAGCTTTTGGTCGCCCGCGCTCTTCTGGAGATCCTGAACAAACTGCCCCAACAGGGCGGCAATGGTGGTGGTCGACTCCTCCGTCCCTTCCTTCTGCGCCGAGGCGGCGGCAGACCCTTTCCGTTCGGCGGCGGAAGCAGCGGCTGCCTTGCCTTTTTGCATGCCGAGCAGATTGTTCTTGCTCCTCCGTTCCGTGACCATCTTCTTTTCCATATAGTCGGAAAAGTTCGAACCGGCTTTCTTGCCGGCGGGGGTCTTCACCTCAACCGCCGCCGTTACCTGGGACTTGGGGGCCTGCACAACAGGAATCATAAGTGCGTCCACGGAAAACTCCTCGCTGTATGATTGATCTCTTCTTCCCTTCGCGCCCCAATGGAACGCGCTTGCCAATCAGCAAAAGCAAAAGGTGTGCCACGCCAAAATCACACAAACATAAAATCAATATAATATTGAAGAAACAAAGAGTTAAACAGAACGGCAAAAGAGAGACATACCCAAAAATGGACCCCACGGGCCGCAAGGGAGGAAAAGAATTCCCCCATGCAAAACAGACCGGAGGAGGAGGAAGCAGGGTTGGGCAAGAATTGCCGGGAGATGTACTGAATCCCCTCCCCACTTGCGGGGGAGGGCTAGGGTGGGGGGGCATGGCCAGCGGCATGACCGTTGGGGAAGTCGGCGCCTTCACCCACCCCCCTGCCCCCTCCCGTCAGGTAAGCGTAGACTCCGAGGGAGGGGGAGAATGGTACAAAAAAGCCCCTCCGGCTACACACCGGAGGGGCTTGAAAAACCAAAAATCAAACAACACTGCTCAGGGCAAACCAAGAAGCCTGCTCACCCGCACCGCCTTGTCCTGGGCCAGCTTGGGAATAATCTTCGCCACCGCGTCCGTCTTCATGGCTCGCAGGATTTCCACCGCCTCGTCATCCTCCATCTTGTCAAGCAGAGGGGCCACCTTGGACGGGCTCATGGCGCTGTATATCTTGATCAGATTTTTAAACTGCTGATCCTTGCCCTTACCCGCCCCGCCGAGCTGCCCCTTGAGTTCTTCCTGTATGGCATTGAGCTTGGTGAATTTCTCATCCACTTCCTTGTTCAGGGCGGAGAGTTCCTTCTCCTTCTCGGCCAGCGCCTTTTCCTTCGCAGCCAAGGCGTCTTCGCGCTCCTTCAACTTGGCGGAAACGGAGACCTCCTGGGATGTGAGTCTGCCGGGAGGGGGCTCCTCGGTAAAGGCAGGGATGGCCGCCACCAGAGGCAACAGCACAATGAGACTTGCTATGAGGTATCCGCGGTTGCGTTTTTTCATGATCCCTTCCGGGGTTCGATGCCCCTTGTTCCTGCTCAGTGGAGATTGCCCTTGCGACCGAAACGAAGCACCATCTGCTCATCCGCCTCGTTCTGTTCTTTTTTCAACAGGGCCAGAAGGAATTTCTGATAATCCCGCTCCCTGGCTTTTTCCATAACCTTTTTATCCCGCATCTTCCCGGCCAACTCCTCCCTGGCTTGGGCAACAGCACCTTGCTGGGCTTCCACCAGGGCGTGCCCAGCCTCGATCTCCTGCTCCTTGCGGAAGATGCCTTCCATAAAAAGGGCAAAAACCGGGGCCAACATCTGCCGGTGCTTTTTTTCCTCAAACTCGGCGATCAAGTCCTGCCGCTGTTGCTTGAGTTCGGCAAGGCGGAACTTATGCTCCTCAAGGAGGGTAAGTTCCCGGGCCAGTTTCTGCTGGGCAAGCTCTTCCAGATTCCGCCGCAGCCCAAGGACCGTTTCAAGCCTGAAATGATACGCCATTGCTCTCCCTCATCATCTGGCCGTGCCGGCAGCGGCCTGCCCCTCACCGGCAAAAATCGCCGCCAGTTGCCGACCGCTTTCTTCAAAGGAAACCTTTTCTTCCACCGACTGCTTGAGGTAGCCGTTCAACCGGTCGATCATGGCGATAGCGCTGTCGATTTTCGGGTTGCTGCCCTTGGCATAGGCGCCGATATTGATCAGATCCTCGGAGCGGCGGTAGGTGGCCATGACCTCCAGGAATCTGCGGGCAACGAGCACCTGCTCCCTGGACACCACATCGGTCATGCACCGGCTGACGCTGCCCATGACCTCGATGGAGGGATAATGTCCCTGGCTAGCCAGGTCGCGGCTCAGCACGATATGGCCGTCCACGATGGAGCGCACCGCGTCGGCGATGGGCTCGTTCATGTCGTCGCCCTCCACCAGCACCGTGTAGATGCCGGTGATGCTCCCCTTGCCCATGCAGGTGCCGGCCCGCTCCAACAGTTTCGGGAGCTGCCCGAACACCGAGGGGGTATAGCCGCGCGAGGTGGGCGGCTCGCCGATGGCCAGGCCGACCTCCCGGCTGGACATGGCGAAACGGGTGACGGAGTCCATCATCAAAATGACGTCGCGGCCCTTGTCCCGGAAAAACTCCGAGATGGCCGTGGCAAGATAGGCCCCGCGCATCCGCACCAGGGGCGGCTGATCCGAGGTGGCCACCACGACCACGGAACGGGCCAGCCCCTCGGGGCCGAGATCCCGCTCGATAAAATCCTTCAACTCGCGGCCGCGCTCGCCGATCAGGGCGATGACGCTGATGTCGGCGGCGGTATGCCGGGCGATCATGCCGAGCAGGGTGGACTTCCCCACCCCGGACCCGGCAAGAATCCCGATCCGCTGCCCCTTGCCCAAGGTCAGCAACCCATTGATCGCCCGTACCCCCACATCCACCGGCTCGAGGATACGCTCCCGTTCCATGGGATTCAGGGGCTCGGCGTAAAGGGGATATTGGGCCTCGGGCCGCAACGGGCCCTTGCCATCCATGGGATTGCCCAGGCCATCGATAACCCGGCCCAACAGGGACTCGGCCACCGGCACCCCGGCCTGCCCGCCCACCAAGCGAATGGCGCTGCCCGGCTCAACCCCGCGCATCTCGCCCAGAGGCATGAGCAGCACCCTGCCTTCGCGAAAGCCAACCACCTCGGCAAGCACCGTGCTCTGATTCTTGAAAACCGAGACCTCGCAGATGCTGCCCACCGGAATCCCGGGCCCCAGGCTCTCCAGAACCATGCCGATGACCTGGTTCACCCGACCGCCCACGCTTACCAGCGAGGTATCCTGGGCAACCTGGAGGCAGTGGGAAAGGTTCATGGAATATCCTTAGCTATACGCTGATAGCTGACAGCTATCAGCTATCAGTAATGTCTGCCGCCATGGCCGCGAGAAAAGCCTGCTCAACCGCACCATACAGCCTTGCCTTGCAGGTTTCCAGGGTGGCGTCGATCTCGCCGAAATCCGTTTTCAGAAAACAGCCGCCCACGGCAATGTTCGGATCCTCCACAAGCTGGATCCGGTTCTTGCCCTCGATCAGCCGGGAATCCTCCAGACTGGCCTTTTTCAGCCGAGCGAAGTCATCACCATGCAGATGGATCTGCACCGTGGAGTTTTCCACCACGAATTCCATGGCCTTTTTGAGACAGGCCTGGATAACCAGGGGATTCACGGAGATCTCATGGTAGACCAGCCGGTCCACCATGGAAGTGATCAGGGCGAGCATGCTCTCCTCATGCTGCTTCAAAACCGCTTCCCGCTCTCCATTCAGGGCGGTAAACAACCCGGCAAGCTCTTCCCGCTGCTTCTCGTACCGGGCCAGCCCCGCCGCCTTGCCTTCGGCTTCCCCCTTGGCAAACCCTTCGGCGTAGGCCTCGTCTTTCAATTTATCCGCCTGCTCCCCGGCCTGGCGAATGATCTCCGCCGCTTCCTCCATGGCAATCTCCTGTGGAGATTTGCGCCGCTCGCGCTCCTTGGCCTCGGCGCTGCCAGGCTTGGCCTGCCAGAAGTCCTCGAAGGAAAGAAACTCTTCCGTTTCCAGGCTTGGTGCGGTCTGCGTCGACATTGCACGATCCTGTTGCAATTTGATAACCTTAGACAAATTCGTCCTCGCCGCCGCCGCCGCTCATGAGCTGGATCTTGCCTTCCTGCTCCAAACGCTTGGCGATCTTGATTATGGACTGCTGGGCGGCCTCGACATCCTTTACCCGGGTCGGCCCCATGATTTCCATGTCTTCCTTGAGCATTTCCACGGCCCGGGAAGACATGCAGCCGAATATCTTGGTCTTGTGTTCCTCGGAAGCAAGCTTGAGGGCCAGCTTCAGGTCGTCGGTGCTGACCTCCTTGAGAATCGCCTGGATGCCACGATCGTCCACGCTCAGCAGATCCTCGAAGACGAACATGAGCCGGCGGATTTCATCGGCCAGGTTTTCGCGCTGTTCCTCAATCCCTTCGAGGATAGACGCCTCCAGGCCACGATCGGCATTGTTCAGGATTTCGGCCACGGCCTCCACCCCGCCGAGACGCTGGCCTTCCATGCCTTCGACGGAAAGCAGCTCCTCCTGCAACACCCGGTCGACATCGACAAGAATCTCGGGGCTTACCTTGTCGAGTTCCGCCATGCGCATCATGACCTCCACCTGGATATCCTCATTGAACTCCATGAGGATCTGCGCCGCCTGGGTCGGCTCCAGAACGGAGAGGACCAGGGCCACGGTCTGGGGATGTTCGTTGCGCAGGAAGTTGACCAGCACCTTGGGTTCGAGCTTGCGCGCCTTCTGAAAAAGAGTGAGCTTCCAGTCGGAGCGAATCTCTTCCAGAATCTCGCTGGCTTTGTCGCTGGAGAGCGCCCGTTTCAGAGCGCTTTCCAGCATCTCGTTGCCGGAAAGAAAGATGTCGGTGTCACCGGTGTCGGCCTTGAACTCGTTGACCAGGGCGGTCAGATCGTCCTTATCGACCTTGTCGATCCGGGCCATCTGCCGGCCGACATGCTTGATGTCCTCGGGGTCGAGCCTCTGGAAAACCTGGGCGGCAAAATCCTCACCCACGGTGAGCAGAAAGACCGCCGCTTTCTCCGGGCCGGTGAGGGATTCACCGCTCTTTTTTTCAGGCTTACTCATGGATTAGGCCTCTTCACGTAACCAGCGGCGCACCAGATCCGCAGCCCGGTCGGGATCACTCTGGGCCAGGCGATAAATCCGCTCCTGGTCGGTGAGCCCGCGCGGGGCCAGGGTAAGATCTTCCTCTTCCTCGCCCGCAACTCCGCCGACCGCGGGAACATGACCGGCCCTGGAGACGATCCCGCCGGCGTGGTGGGTTTCCAGCTGCTTAGCGGCAAGAAGCTTCAGGAACGGCTTGATAACAAAGAGGATCACCAGAACCGCGACCAGCAGGTAGACCAGAGGCATGGCCAGCCATTCCATCATTGCCCGGTATTTTTCCATGGCATCCGGCTCCGGCTCGGGAACAGAGGACAAGGCAAAGGGCAGGCTCGCCACTTCCACCTGATCGCCCCGCTCTTCGTTATAGCCAATGGCATTCTTAACCAATTTGTCCAAATTCCGCATTTCTTCAGCACTTCTCGGCACGTACTTTAGACTTGTCTTTCCATCCTTGTCAACGCTCTTTTCGTAGGAACCATCAACCATGACGGCGATGGACAATTTTTTGACAGAGCCGCCCTTCTCCTGGGTATGCTTGGTCTGCTTGCTGATCTCGTAATTCCGGGTAACATTGTTGCGGCTATAGCCGGCGGCAGTCGCTCCTTCCCCGCCCTCCTCGGCAAAGGTGGCCAACTCGCCCTTGACCCCCGGGATTCCTTCGGGAGTCGGGCCGCCACGCTGATCGTTTTCCGTGAGCATCTGCTCGCTGCGCACCACCTGGGCCTCCGGATCAAAGATCTCCTCGGTCCGCTCGACCTTGTTGAAATCTATATCCGCGGTAACCCGCGCCCTGGCCCGGTTGACACCAACCACCTCCTCCAGCATGGTTTCCACCTTCTGCCGCAGGGTGTCCTCGATCTTTATCTGGTACTCCAACTGATTTCCGGTGAGCACCCCCTCGCCCTCTGCCTGTTTCCGGAAGAGCAAGCGGCCGCTGGTATCGACCAGGGTGATATTTTCCGTGGTAAGCCCAGGAACCGCGCTGGCCACCAGGTTGACGATGCTCTGGATCTCATGCTGGCTCAGCTTTTCCCGGCCGCGCAGCTTGACGCTGATCGAGGCGGTGGGAGGTTTTTCATCCTCGATGAACACCGACTCCTTGGGGGTGGCGATGTGCACCCTGGCCTCGACCACCTGCTGGAAGTTCCGGATGGTTCTTGCCAGCTCTCCCTGCAAGGCCCGCTGGTAGTTCAAGCGCTGCACAAAATCGGTCTGCCCGAAGTTCGTCTGGTTGAAGATCTCGAAACCAACGCCGCCGCCCCTGGGCAAACCCTCGCCCGCCAAGGTCAAGCGGACCTCGTATACCTGGGTGGCCGGAACCATGATGGCCCCGCCGTCCTCGGACAACTTGTACGGGATGCGCTGGTCCTTGAGTTTCGCCACCACCTCGCCGGCATCTTCCTGGGTCAGCCCGGAAAAGAGAACCTTGTAGGAGGTTTCCTTGCTGGTGGTGGTCAGGGTCAACAGCCCGCCGACCACTACGGCGATCACCACGAGGCCGAGCAGCTTTTGGGTCATGCTCAGGCCCTTGACGATTGAAGCGATCTGCTCAAGAATTTCTTTTGGGGTAGCCATGTTGTGTTCCTTTCCTAAAAGTTTAGGAGCCCTTACTGAGTAACCATCGCCGCTTACGCTGCTTCGTTACGGCTTCGCATGCCGCTCGCGGCTTTCCATGCACCGGTTAGAGCTGCATCCTCATGACCTCACGGTACGCGTCAATGACCTTCTGCTGCACCCGGGTCATCATCCGAAAGGAGATGCCCGATTTTTCCATGGCGATCATGGTTTCATGGATATTGGCGTGTTCGCCCGCGGCAAGCCCTTTCACCAGCAGATCCGCTTCCTGGCTCTGGCCGTTCACCTCGGCGATGGAGCGGCTCAAAATCTCGGAAAAGCCGGTGGACGCAGCACCCGGCGTTGCCGGGGACTTCAGCTGGGATAATCCGGGCAGGCTGACCGGCTGCATGGTTACTTCTTTCATCTTCTTCCCTCCAGTTGCTCACGATTTGCGGCGCAAGGAGCCGCACCATTTTCCAACCCGCAACTACCTGCCGATCTCCAGGGCCTTGAGCGCCATATTTTTGACAGAGTCCAGGGCCGTGACATTGGCCTCATAGGAACGCCGGGCGCTCATCATGTCCACCATCTGCTCGGCCACGTTGACGTTGGGAAAACGAACCACCCCGTTGGCATCGGCGTCCGGGTGCGATGGATCATAGACCTCCTTGAACGGGGCCTTATCTTCCGAGATCTGCACCACCTCAACCTTGCGGAGCCGCTCGGTGGTGGAGTTGAGCGCATCCTGGAAATTCACCCCCTCCACCGGCTTGGCCGCGAAAACCACGGATTTGGCCTTGTACGGCCCGCCTTCCATGGTCCGGGTGGTGTTGGCGTTGGCCAGGTTCATGGCCGCGATATTGAGCCGGGCCCGCTCCGCCTTAAGGGCGGAACCGCTGATCTGCATGGCGGTTAAGGTATCCATTTATTATTTACCTCCCTCGTCAATGGCATAGCGCAATCCATCGAATTTCTTCCCGATGCTCTTGGCGATAACCTGGAACATCAGCTGGTTTTCAGCCATCTTCACCATCTCCTGATCCAGATCCACCGGCCGTTTCTCGCTGGCGAACTCCCTGGTTTTGCTGGCCTCCATGGCGTCAAGCTGCATGTGCCCCTTATTGGTGAGCGCCAATTCCCCCTGGCCGCTCATCACACTCTCCATTACCTTGGCAAAATTAAAATCCTGCCCCATGTAGCCCGGGGTTTCATAGTTGGCGACATTGGACTGAATGAGCCCCTGCCGCTCCTGCCGCAGACTGAGCGCCTGGCGCATGGTTTCGATATTGCCGTCGAACAATTTATTTATGGGCATACCATCCTCCTTTTCGGGATCAAACAACTTGCCCAATATCTTTGCAAAAACAATGCCAACCACAAACATTTTTCACCACGAGGAAGGGCGAGCGCGGAATGGGATTGTTTTCACAAAAGGGAAGGAAGCACAAGAAGGAGCGCGGCCGAAGAAAAAACTCACAGCCAGGCGCGGGGGATTACAAGATAACATGCTGGAATAAAAGAAGAAAAAAATACCAGGCACAAAAAAACCCGCGCCGCCGCCAGCCGGGTTACGGGCCTTAATCGATCATACCCTGGGAACGGTATTCATGCAGTTTATTGCGCAGGGTGCGAACACTGATCCCGAGAATCTCGGCCGCATGTGTCCGATTATTGTCGTTTGCCTGCAAGGCCTGCAGGATCATTTGACGCTCAACCTCGCGCAAGGTCTGCGCCCCGATCTCCAAGGCCGCGGAGGTATTGGCCGCCGCCACCGCGGAATGGCCCGATGCCGGAGCGACAACAGCCGCCACGGGTTCGATGATGGTTGGCGGCTCGACATCGTCCCAGAAATCCCACAACTCAAGCTCATGGCCCTGGGAGAGGAGCATGGCCCGCTCAATGAGGTTTTCCATCTCCCGCACATTGCCCGGCCAGTCATGGTCGGCAAATCTGGCCCAAACGGCCGAGGATGGGCTCTTCACCGGCTTGCCGTATTGGGCCGCATACTTGCGGATGAAAAAATCAACCAGCATCCCGACATCCTCTCGCCGCTCCCGCAGGGGGGGCAGCTTGAGGGGGATGACATTCAGGCGGTAATACAGATCCTGCCGGAAGGTGCCTTCCTTCACCGCCTGTTCCAAATCACGGTTGGTGGTGGCCAGCACATGCACGTCGATCTTGAACGGAGCCCTGCCCCCCAGCCGGTCCACCTCTTCCTCCTGCAAAACCCGCAGGAGTTTGGCCTGAAGATGCAAGGGAATCTCGCCGATCTCGTCCAGCAGCAGGGTGCCGGTGTCCGCCAGCTCGAACTTGCCTTTCTTGGTGACAATGGCCCCGGTAAAGGCCCCCTTCTCATGGCCAAACAACTCGCTTTCCAGAAGGCCTTCCGGCAAAGCGGCGCAGTTTAAGGCCACGAAGGGGCCGTTGCGCCGGTCGCTCTCCTGGTGGATAAAGCGGGCAAAAACCTCCTTGCCCGTGCCGGATTCCCCGAGGATGAGCACGGTGGCCTTGCTGGAGGCAACGCTCATGGCCCGGGCCATGAGCTGCAGCAGCTTGGGATTCCGGCCGATGATCGGCTTATCAAGGGGTTGCGTTTCCCCGCTCTTCGGTGGTCCCCCGACCCTTGCGGTCGGTTGCCCCAACCTGCGGCCAAGGGCGAAAACCCTGGCCACCGTCTCTTCGATAACCTCGACGGGAAACGGCTTTAATAAATAATCAAAGGCCCCCTGCTTCATGGCCTCCACCGCCGTGTCCACCGTGGCGAACCCGGTCATGATCACCACCGGCAGTTCCGGGCGCAGCGCCTTTATTTGCCGCAGGAGCTCAAGCCCATCCATGCCCGGCATCTTTATATCGGTAACCACCAGGTCCGGCGGAGTTCTCCCGATCATCTCCAGGGCCATCTGGCCATTTTCCGCAACCGCGACCTCATGCCCATTGCGGCTCAGCGCCTCAAAAAGGGCAACGCGCATGTTCTGCTCATCATCAACAATCAGGATTGTATGCGTTTGTTCAGGCATCGGCTCTGGCATTTTTTTTACGGCTGGTTTCTGTTCCCGATCCGGATTCCGCCGGGAGCAATACCCTGAAGGTTGTTCCCCGGCCCGGTTCGCTCTCCACCTCGATCAATCCATGATGCGCCTCGGCAATGGCATGGCTGTTGGCCAGCCCCAGCCCTCGGCTCCTGCCCTTGGTGGAGAAAAACGGATCAAATATCTTTTGCAGATTTTCCGGGGCAATCCCGGCCCCACGATCCTGCACCCTGATTTCCACCAGGGCGCCATGCTCCCTGTCCGGCGGCAGCATCCGCAGGCCCAAGGAAAAAGTCCCGCCCACGGCCATGCTTTCCATGGCATTCAGGCCGAGATTGAGCAGGAGCTGTCCCAGCAGGGTCTGGTCCCCGAGCAGATATGCCTGCTCCGCCTCGATCCGGCTTTCCATGAGTATACCATGCTCTCCGGCCATTTCACGGAGAGTTTCCATGCTTTTTTCGAAGAGCGGAACCATATCCAGCGCCTGCATGCGCGGGAGCGGAAAACCGGAAAAGGTGACGAAATTATCCAGCAGATGATGCATGGTCCGCACCGCCCCCAGCATCCGGGCGGCAACCCGTTCATTGTCGGGGTCACCAGCCAGCTCCCGCTTGAGAATGGAGGCATACAACTCAAGGCTGCCCAGAGGGTTCTTCAACTCCTGGCTCATGGCCTCGGCCATCTCCTGCATGGCGGCAAAACGCTTGCTCCGGTCGAGATGCATCTCCATCAGGGCCGGAAAGGTCACATCCTCCAGGGAGAGAAAAAAACCGGCCACATGCAAGAATGGGCTCTGCAAATCGTTGCGACTGATGAGGATGCAGCGTTTTTCCGCCCCCTCGGCCGATGCCGGCAACTCGCAAAGCAGACGGCCTCCGGAAAGACTTAACGCCGCAAGCTCATGGGTCAGGCCGAATTTCTGGGCAAGCAGTCCCCAGCAGGTTTTATTCTGGAGCGAGGAACCGGCCAGGCCGAGAAGCTGGGAGCCCTTTTGGTTTACCGCCAGCAGATTCCCCTGCCGGTCGGCAAGCAGGATCGCGCCCGGCAGACTTTCGATCATGGCAAAAAAGAATTCCCGCAAATGCTCGGGGGTATCAAAGGTTGCTTGCGCCATCAGACGATCCCGCCTGGGCGACATGTGTTTGTTTTCGCTTTCACCGGGCAACCTTTCTCGATTTTCTTCCCAGATCGATTTCAATCTGGTTCAGGATGCTTTTCGCCTTTTTCTTGAGAAGCTCGTCCGGCCCGGCCTGCGCCTTCTGGAGATGCCCGCGCCCCTTCTCCAGTTCCCTGGTCTTGCTGAACAGATCCCCCAACTGCAGGTGAATCTGCTGGGCAGCCTTGGTGTCCTTGGGCATATCGCCGTTGACTCCGGCCAGATACGCGGCGATTGCCGCCCGGGAATCCTCCCCGGCCAGCCC
>JBAYUD010000067.1:0-16008 GCA_041675265.1 Desulfurivibrionaceae bacterium
ATTGTTATACATCTGGCGTTTTTCACATACTGAAAATGAGCGGGAATAACTCAGTGGTAGAGTGCAACCTTGCCAAGGTTGAAGTCGCGAGTTCGAATCTCGTTTCCCGCTCCATTTTTGTTTGAGGCTCGAGTCCGTGGGCCTATTTGCATTGACCGACAGCCCGTCCTGCATTTTTTCATGGCAGAACGGGCCATTTTGACTTATATAGATGTATTCTTTTTTCGTTTTGCGAGGGCTTTGAAATGAAGACTTATTTGACCCCGGTCAAAGATATTGAGCGTAAATGGTTGATCGTTGACGCTCAGGACAAGGTGCTTGGCCGTCTGGCTTCCGAGATTGCCACGCGTCTGCGCGGCAAGCACAAGGCCAATTACTGCACCTTTCAGGACGTCGGCGATTTCGTTATCGTGGTCAATGCGGACAAGGTTCGTCTGACCGGCAGGAAGTGGGATGATAAGGTTTACCGTCATCACACCGGCTTCATGGGCGGCTTGAAGGAAAAGACCGCCAAGGTTCTTTTGGTGGAAAAGCCGGAAGAGCTGTTGCGCAAGGCTGTTCGTGGCATGTTGCCCAAAAACACCCTGGGCCGTGCTCAACTGAAGAAATTAAAGGTATATGCCGGAACGGAGCATCCCCATGCCGCCCAGCAGCCTGAGTCTCTGGAATTATAAAATCCTGTTAAAACAGGTATTGGAGCTTGAACATGGCAGATAATAGTTTTTACGCGACCGGAAAAAGAAAAACCGCTGTTGCCAGGGTATGGTTGAAGCCCGGTTCCGGTAACATCCAGGTCAACAAGATGAGTGTGCCGGATTATTTCGGTGGCGGATATGACTACCTGCAGAAGGTTGCAAAGCCTTTGGCCTTGACCGACACCGGGGCAAAGTTTGATGTAATGGCCACCTTGACCGGCGGCGGCAAGATCGCCCAGACCGAGGCCCTGCGCCATGGCATTGCCCGGGCTCTCCTGATTGTGGATCCCGAGCACCGGGGTGCCTTGAAGAAAGCGGGTTTTCTGACCCGTGACCAGCGCATGAAAGAGCGGAAAAAGTATGGCCAGAAGTCGGCCAGAGCGAGGTTCCAGTTCTCCAAGCGTTAATCGCTGTCTGGTATTGCCTTGTCAATATCACCGGCACTAATTGTGTATCTCATCAGGGGAAGGCGCTTATCGCTCTTCCCCTGATTTTTTTTGGCCTGCGCCAGGCAGGCCGATGCTTCCTAGCTGAGTGGAGAAGAAGATGGTACGAGTCGGCATTGTCGGTGCATCCGGATACACTGGGGCGGAGCTTGCCCGGATACTGTGCAATCACCCCGAGGTGGAGCTGACGGTGGCCACCTCCCGGCAATACGCCGGAAAGCCTCTTTCCCATGTCTTTCCAAGCCTGCAGGGCAGGGCGGATATTCTTTGCGAAGATCTTCAGGTCGAGGCGCTTGCCGACCGGGCTGATTTTTTCTTTACCGCCGTGCCCCATCAGACCGCGATGGACATCGTGCCGCAGCTGTTGGCAGCAGGCAAGAAGGTCGTCGACCTTTCCGCTGATTTTCGCATCCACGATGCGCAGGTCTATGAGCAGTGGTACCAGGCGCACAGCGCCAAGGATCTGCTGGCCACCGCAGTGTACGGCCTGCCTGAGTTGCATCGGGCCGCGATCCGCGATACCCGGCTGGTTGCCAACCCCGGCTGTTACCCGACCAGCGTTATTCTCGGATTGGCGCCGCTGCTCAAGTCCGGGCTTGTCGATCCGGAGACCATTGTCATCGACTCCAAGTCCGGGGTTTCCGGGGCAGGACGGGCGGCGCAGGTAGGGTCGCTCTTCTGCGAGGTGGCCGACGGCTTCAAGGCCTACAAGGTGGGCGAGCACCGGCATACCCCCGAGATTGAGCAGGAGCTGGGCGGGTTGTGCGGCAAACCGGTGACGGTATCGTTTACTCCGCATCTGGTGCCGATGTCGCGGGGGATTCTCAGCACGATCTATGCAAAAGCCGTCAAGCCGCTCTCCGGCTTAACCGAACTCTACCAGGATTTTTACCGGGATGAGGAGTTTGTCCGGATTTGCCAGGCCGGGCAGTATCCTGCGACCCAATATATCCGGGGCAGCAACTACTGTGATATCGGCAGCAAGTTTGATCCGCGCACCGGGCGGGTCATCATCCTCTCCGCCATAGACAACGTGGTCAAGGGCGCTTCCGGACAAGCGGTGCAGAACATGAATCTCATGTGCGGTTTTCCGGAGAACACCGGGCTGAGAATCGTTCCCCTTTTTCCGTAGAGCGCAGTGCGAAACATCAAGCTTGTTCTTGCCTATGACGGGACTGGGTATGCCGGTTGGCAGAGGCAGCTGGGGCAGCCCACCATCCAGCAGATCATGGAAGAGGCCATTGCCCGCCTTACCCAGTCTCCGATCATCCTCCACGGGGCGGGGCGAACCGACGCCGGGGTGCATGCCGAGGGAATGACGGCCAATTTTCAGACCGAGTCGGTTATCCCGGTTTCCGGTTTGGTGAAGGGGCTGAACAGCATGCTGCCCGAGGCTATCCGGGTGCTGGCCGCCGAAAAGGTTGCGCCTGATTTTCATGCGCGCTATAACGCCAGGGGCAAGGTGTATGAGTACACCTTCATGAGCACCGAGATCATGCCGCCCTGTCTGCGGCTGTACGCCGCCCAGGTCCGGGCCCCTTTCGCCTGCGGCGCGGTGCGGCTCTGCTTGCCGATGCTGGCCGGGACCCATGATTTCAGCAGCTTTGAGGCTACAGGATCCCGCGATTTGACGACCACCGGTGGCAGGGGCGCGGTGCGGACCATCTTTAGCGCCCGTCTTGCCCAAGAGGGAAAAGACGGCGAGGTCTATAGGCTGACCATTGCCGGGGATGGTTTCTTGCGGCATATGGTGCGCAACATTGTAGGCACCCTTTTTGCCGTGGGGCGTGGGCGGCTGACTCCCCTTGATTTCCAGGAGATTGTGGCTGCCCGGGATCGAACCCTGGCCGGGGCAACAGCGCCCGCCAAGGGCTTGACCTTGAAAACGGTTCTGTACTAGATTACGTTGGCTTCGTGGGATGACTGCCGGAGCTTTTTTGCAAACGCCATTACAAGGAAGAAAAATGGAAGCGGAAATTATTACTCTTGCGCAACGAGTCAAGCAGATCAAGCCTTCGCCCACCCTGGCGGTGAACGCCAAGGCCAAGGCCCTGAAGGCTGCGGGTGCTGACATCCTTAATTTCAGCGTGGGTGAGCCGGATTTCGATACCCCTCCCCATGTGCGCGAGGCAGGGAAAAAGGCGATCGACGAAGGGTTTACCCGCTATACCGCGGTGCCCGGCATCCCGGAGCTGCGGGAGGCAATAGCCAATCGGCTGGGCCAGGACAAGGGCTGGAGCTATGAACCCGATCAGATCCAGGTCTGCTGCGGCGGCAAGCATGGGCTCTACAACATGGCCCAGGCCTTGTTCGGCCCCGGCGACGAGGTGCTGATCCCGACCCCGTACTGGGTTTCCTATCCGCCCATCGTCCTGCTGGCAGGCGCCACTCCGGTGGAGGTGCCGCTCTCCGAGGAAAACGACTTCGACCTGAGCGAGGAGCTGCTCACCCGTTACGCCACGCCGAAAACCAAGGCCATTATCCTCAACAGCCCTTCAAATCCCACCGGCGCGGTGTTCTCCGCCAAGGCCCTTGAGGCGGTGGCAAAGTTGGCCCTGGCCAACAAATGGCTGATCATTTCCGACGATATCTACGACACCATTGTTTACGGCGACGGCAAGCTGCCGCACATCCTGGATGTGGACAAGCGGTTGGCATCCCAGACCTTGGTGCTCAACGGCGTGTCCAAGTCCTTTGCCATGACCGGCTGGCGCATCGGCTATACTGCCGGGCCAAAGCAGATCATCGCGGCCATGAACAAGATCCAGAGCCAGAGCACCTCCAATCCGTGCTCCATCTCCCAGAAGGCTGCCCTGGCAGCGGTGAGCGGGCCGCAGGATTTCCCGACCATGATGCGGGACGCCTTTGTGCCCCGGCTTGACTTCATCATGACCGCCCTGGGAAATATTCCCGGCGTGACCTGTGTGCGGCCCAAGGGCGCTTTCTACGTGTTCCCCAATGTTTCCGCCTACTATGGCAGAAACTTCAAGGGAAAGGTTATGGCGAATTCGGTTGATCTGGCGGATTATCTGCTGGACGAGGCCTTGCTGGCCACGGTGCCGGGGGCGGCGTTCGGGGCGGATGCCTTTATCCGCTTCTCCTTTGCCACGGCCATGGGGACCATCGAGGAAGGGATGAAGCGGTTGGCAACGGCGCTGGGGAAACTCTCGTAGGTGTTATGACCCAGGCCTCAGCCTGGGCCGAAATCCTGATTTTTGGCCTCGCTCAAGGCCCAGGTCCAACTGTCCAGGGGGCGCTCCTTTGAGAGCGCCTTCTGGCCATTCTGAGAGTAACACTGGTAGACCCAATCTCCTCCTTTGTTGACAACCCTGATAAGTCCTTGAGTGGGGTGTGTAAACCAGCCTTCAGTATATATGCCGTCCATGTGCCTGTCTGTCTCCTGAGTATTGCGTCTGTGTAACTACCCGTCTGTGTCCCATCTTTCTATTTTTCAAGACAGTGGGCAATACATTCCTTGCATTTCTTGTCGGTTTTTCCGGTCTGGCAGTATTTGCTGAAGCCAGCGATCAGATCGCTGCCGCCCCGTGGGCATTGCTCCATGAAGCTGACAAACTGGGTCAGCCGTTCGATGATTTCCTTGGGCGCGGCATGTTCAATCTTACAGGCCCCTTCTTCCGCAACCGTTTCCCCGACCGCGAGAACCTTGATGAAGAAATCCTTGAGCGCCCGGTGGCGGAGGATAACATCCTTGGCCATTTCCTGCCCGGCCGGAGTCAGGGTGATGACTTCATAGGGCGCGTAATTGATCAACCCCTTCTGGGCCAAGGAGCGAAAGGCCTCGGTCACGGACGAGCGGCTGACCTTGAGCGTGCTGGCAATCTCCTTGGCTCTGGCCACCTGTTTTTCGGCGATGATGTGGAAGATGGTTTCCAGATAATCTTCCAGGCTGGCGCTGAGTCGTTTGGCTGGGGGCATGGGTTTAAAAGGGCGTCCTTTGTGGGGGTGGGATCGGGAAAGAGGTGTTGTGGGTGTCAGGCAAACAGGATGCGCCTCTTTTCGTATTGTGAGAATATTCTTAGGACGGACTAACAGTATTAAGGACTGAGCCTCTTGTCAAGATTTATCGGCTTGCCACCGGAGGGAGTTTGAGAGAGTTCCTGAAAGATTCTGGTGTGATAACCGGCGCGTGTTTGGTCGGGCCTGAGCTGGAGATAGATCATGGCCAGCTCTTTATGGGGAAGAGCAAACCTGCTGTCTACCCCAATGGCCTGCTCAAATGAGGCGATCGCCTGAGGGACATGGCCCAGTTCACGTTCAACAAGGCCAAGGTTATAGAGATAGGACGATTTTTTCTTGGGGTCCAATCGAATGGCCTCATTAAATTCTCCGAGCGCTTTTTGGTATTCCTTGAGTTTCCAATGAGCTTTGCCCAACTGGCCGTGCGCTTCCCCTGCTATTGGTGCGATTTGTACGGCCTTGGCAAAGTATTGTTGTGCCTTCTGATAGTCGTGCAGGCCGTAATACGCAGTCCCGGTATTGAGCAGGGTAATATAGTGGTATGGGAATTTTTTCAGCATGGTCAACACATGCGGTAAGGCTTCGCCGTAATTGTCCTGGGCCAGATAGGCCGGGCCGATATAGGCATGCGGAGTCACATCGTCTGGTTGATAATGCAAGGCCTTGTTGCCGGAATCAATGACCCCTTGCCAGTCTTCCTCCACCGTGGCCACGCAGGTTTTGAGGTAGAAATGATCCGCGGCAATGGACTTAAGGTTGTCCACCAAGATAATCGGTGTAAACACGAGAAGGACGATTGCGGCATAGGCGGGAAAGCGTTTGGGGATATGGATCGGCTTGCCGGGGTTTCCCTCCTGGGCCAGGGAGGCGAGAAGCCCCAGCAGAACCATGATGGTAAAAAGCGGGATCATCCTTTCAAACGGAAAACAGAATAAGGCGTTGATGCCGATTCCCACCAGAGACAACCCCATGGCCTGAAGTTCGAGGTTTTTCGGCAGGTTCCCGGTGCACTCTTTGTGGGTTTTGAAAAGAAAGAGCCCCAGCGAGCCGATGAGACAGGCGAAAAGCGTCAGGCCGACAAGGCCAAGTTCGGCCCAGATTTGCAGATAATCGTTATGGGCGTCTTTCAGTTACTGGGTATAAATAAAAAGCGATTCCTTTTGCACGGAGGGGAAATGGACCTTCAGGTTTCCCAGTCCGACCCCTATCAGCGGATGCTGTTGGATCAGGGAGATGGTGTCAGTCCAGATGGCAAAACGGACATGATTCCCCTGGATGGAGGCGATGGACGCGGCCCTGAGGCCGACTGCTTCGTAGCCGGGGGTGAAGCCGGCAGGGCCGATGTTCATCATGGCGAGAACAACAACAAGGCCGGTGAGCAAAGCGTATTTTTTCTGGGTTGACCAGAGGGGGGCGAGGTTGAGTGATGTTATGCGGCGCAAGAGGGCGAACAACAGGCATTGGCAGGTAACGGCCAGCCATCCAGCCCGGGTTTGCGTGTAGATGAGATAGACCACGATCAGGCTGAGCATGAGGCTTGCAGTCCAGGCAGTGGGAGTTTTTTTCGTGGTCAGAAAAAGGAAGCCCCCGACGGGAAAGAGCAGGACAATGAAGTGCACTGCCATGTTTTTGTTGGCAAAGTTCGCGGCAGGCGGAACAAGTTGGGGAACAATTGATAGATTGAACAGGTGCTGGCTGATGCCCAGGATGGCGACAAGAATGGCGGCTGTGAACAGAGCGCTGAAAACCTGGCGTCTTTGGGCCGATGTGACTGCGAGCTGCTGGATCAGGAAAAAGAATAGGATTACAATCAGCCACTGGTGGCTGATTTTCCAGGCTTCATAGGGGCTGAGCGCAAAGGCTGCGGTGAATAGGGCCCAGCAGAAAAAGATAAGAAGCGGCCAAGTGAAAATGGGTAATTTGGGCAGGGACACAGCATTGCTGCTTGTTTGGGTGGCCAGCCAGGAAAGGGTAAGAAGAATTCCGGCGGTTTCCAAAAAGACGCGTTGGGGGAGATTGCTGAAATCGCTGAGACCTGGATACCAGATGAGCGGTGCTAAAAAAGCGGTGCACAGGAAAAAAACGACAGACGTCTTTTTGAGAATGGGCATGAATGTTGGTTGTTGTAAGATTTAACAAGGAAGGCGGCAATTGCCGCCTTCCTTGTTAAATAGAGCTGTAATTGAAAAAATCAGGGTGATTTTGTGACGCCTGCAGGGCTGGTTGCTGCTTCTGCAGGTGTGATGGTGTAGGTATAAGTTGTTCCGTTGATTACTGTAGTAAAAGTGTTACCTGAAGGAGTTAATGTGTAACCGCTACTGTCTATCTGTGCCACAAGCGCGGCTCCGTCAGTTATTGCTGGGGTGACGCTACCCTGGGCAAGTCTCCTGGCAAAACTCATGACCGCCGCGCCTCTTGCCGCACCCAGTAATCCCTCAGAAGAAGCCACTTCAGCTTCTTCCGTTAAATCCTGGTACCTTGGTATAGCCACCGCCGCCAGAATACCCAAAAGGACAATAACAACAATCAGCTCAATCAGGGTAAAACCTTTTTCATTTCCCGCCAGACTCTTTTTCATACCATTCTCCTTGTATATGGTTATTGAATTTTCCTTACTCTGTTTGCCAATCTCCAGTCAAATCTTTTATGCCGCATTGGCTGTTTTTTTAAGGGGTTGCGCCGTCTGTGTTCGTCTGGGTCAGTGTCCTCCCCGGACAACCTTGAGCATGTCCCACATGGGGGTGAAGATGGCCAGGGCAATGAGCCCCACCATTATGCCTAGAGCCAGCAGCAATATGGGTTCAATCAGGGTGGAGAGGTTTCTGATGGTGTAGTCGCTTTCCAGATCATAGTAATCCGCAACCTTCTCCATCATCTCATCCAACCGGCCGGACTGCTCGCCCACTGCAATCATCTGGGGGACCATGGGCGGGATGGCGTGGTGTTTGGCCATGGCCTCGTGCAGGCTGACGCCTTCTTCGACCTCGCTGGTGATTTCCTCGACCATCTGGAACAGGACCAGGTTTTCCAGGGCGTTTGCCGAGAGTTGCAGGGTCTTGATGATGTTGATCCCGCTGGAGGTGAGCACGGAAAAAACCCGGCAGAAGCGGGCCATGTAGATCTTGGTGGCCAGTGGGCCGAAAACCGGCACCCGAAGCAGCAGCCGGTCGCGGAAGAGCACGAATTCGCGGGAACTCAAGGCCAGCCGGTAGGCGATGAACAAGGCCAACGCCGCCCCGACAATCCCCAGGGTGTTGTCGGCGAAAAAGGTGCTGATCCCCATGAGAATCCGGGTGGCCAGGGGGAGCTCAACCTTGGCCGTGGCAAAGAGCTTGGCGAATTTCGGCACCACGAAGCTCATCAGGAAAAAAACCGCGCCGGTGATGGCGATGATGACGAACTTGGGGTAGCGGGTGGCGGATTTGATCCGCTCCTTGATGGCTTTTTCGTTTTCATAGAGGGAGGCCAGATAGGCAAAGGCCTTGTCCAGGGAGCCGGTTTCCTCCCCTACCTTGACGATGTTGTAAAACAGCACGTTGAAGGCCTTGGGCTGGCGGCTTACGGCGTCGCTCAGGCTTGCGCCGCTTTCCACCTCGGCGGTCATGGCGAGGATGATCTCCCTGAGGATGGGGTTGCTTACCTGGAGGGTCAGGATGGCGAAGGATTCGATGATGCTCACCCCCGCAGCCAACAGGGTTGCCAGTTGCCGGCAGAAAAGGATCTTGTCTTCCAGGGTGATCCCGAAGAGCCGCTCGCTGAGCGAGGGGCCGACCGCTGATTGGGTGGTCTCTTTTATCCCGGCGGACTGCTGCTCGGAGAGAACCTGGATGTTCACGGGGCTCAAGCCCCCTTTTTGCAGCCAGTTTTCCACCTCCTGCATGATCTCGGCGGGATGGGTGCCGGAAACAATACGGCCGGCGGAGTTGATGGCCTCGTAGCGGAAGATCGGCACCGGTTACTCCTTCAGCTCCATGGTGACGCGGAAGGCCTCATCCACCGAGGTTTGACCGCTGAGCACCTTGGCGATGCCGGACTGCCGCAACGAGGTGAGATCTTCTGCCTGCGCCTGCCTGAAGATCTCGTGGCTGGAGGACTTCTTGATGATCAGCTCCTCGATGGCTTGGGAAATGGGCATGGTTTCGTAGATGGCGATCCGCCCTTTGTAGCCCGATCCCTCGCATTTGTCGCAGCCCACCGGTTTGTAAAAACGTCGGGCCGGGTCATGGGCAAGGCCCAGTGCCTCCTGGAGTTCTTCCGGCGGAGCGAAGGAGCCCTTGCAGTATGGGCAGAGCAACCGCAGGAGCCGCTGGGCCACCACCAGCCCCACGGCCGAGGCAATGAGAAAGGGGGGGATGCCCATGTCGATGAGCCGGGTGATCGCGCCCGCCGCATCGTTGGTGTGCAGGGTGGAAAGCACCAGATGGCCGGTAAGGGCAGACTGGATGGCGATCTCCGCGGTTTCCGTGTCCCGGATTTCGCCGATCATGATGATGTCCGGATCCTGGCGGAGGATGGAACGCAGGGAGTTGGCAAAGGTGAGGTCGGCCCGGACATTGACCTGTACCTGGTTGATCCCGGTCAGTTCGTACTCCACCGGATCTTCCACGGTGACGATGTTCTTCTCCACCGAGTTGAGATAATTGAGGGCGCCGTAGAGGGTGGTGGTCTTGCCGCTGCCGGTGGGGCCGGTGACCAGGATGATCTCATGGGGCCGGGAAAGATGCTCCATGAACAGGGCGCGCTGGTAGGGCTCGAATCCCAATTCCTGCAAGTTGAAGCGCATCGTGCCCTTGTCCAGCAGCCGCATCACCACCTTTTCCCCGGCGCTCAGGGGTAGGATGGAAACCCGCACGTCGAACTCCTTGCCGGAGATGGGCAGTTCAAAGCGGCCATCCTGGGGCTTGCGGCGTTCGCCGATATCAAGGTGGGCCATGATCTTGATGCGAGAAACGAGGTTGGGGTGCATGTCCAGGGGGAAGGAGTTGGCTTCGCGGAGGATGCCGTCCACTCGGGTGCGGACCCGTACCCGCTCATGATCAGGCTCGATGTGGATGTCGCTGGCCCGCTGCCGAACGGCCTTGAGCAGGATATCATTGATGGCGCTGACCGTGGCGGATTCTTCGCCGGTCTCTTCAAACCGCTGCTCCACCTTGGCTACCGAGGCATACAACCGTTCGATGGTGGCGACGATCTCCGATTCGATCCCCACGCAGACCACGGTTTTATCGGTGATGTAGCGGCCAACCTCGTCAATGGCGAAGATGTTGAGCGGGTCGGCAAAGGCGACCAGTACCTCGCCGGGACGCCTGCCAAGGGCGAGAACCTTGTATTTTCTGGAGACGGCTTCCGGAATGATCTGGGCCACCTCGGGGTCCACCACGATTTTACTGAAATCGATGAAGGGGATTCGCAGCTGCCGGGCAATGGTGTTGGCAACGGCGGTATCGTTGACAAAGCCGAGTTCGCGCAGGGCCTCGCCCAGTTTTATGTCGCAGTCGGTGCTGTAGGACAACGCCTGTTGCAGCTGGGTGGCCGTGATCAGCCCGCCTTCCACAAGAATGTCGCCAAATTTTCTTCGTTTCGGTTGTATCGTCATCGGGAGCGTCACGCTTGGATGTTTGGCAAGGCGTTATTGCGCACGGCAGAGTCGCCGGATGTTTTCGGGATGTCCATGGTGGCTATCCATCCCAAGCCTCTCTTGCGGGGGAGGGAGGGTTGCCAGGCCCTCACCCTGGCCCTCTCCCCGAGGGAGAGGGGAGGGCGGGATTCACGGTTTCTCCCGCTGGTGTTATGGCCGGGGCTGTCTTGTTTTCCTCTCCCTCTGGGAGATGGTTGGGGGGAGGGAGCGGTGGTTGCGACGGCATCGCCTGTTGCATCGGCACCGGCGGCCGGCTGGGTGCTTGTCTGTCATCTCCCATCAGACCCGTGAGCCAAGCTGTTCCCTGCCCGGACCACGAGGGCAGGGCCACGGTGTACCCGGACCAGCGCGGGGAAAGGGCAACCCCCAAGAACAGGAGCAGAACGAGGGAAACGCCCGCGCCCCACCGGAGGGCAAGGCTGGCAAACAGCCCTCCCTGTTTGGGGGTGTTGAAGGAAACGATCGCCTCCCGGACGATTTTTCGGGAGATCCGGGTTTCTTTTTCGGCGAAGGCCACCAGGAGCGCCCTGCTCATGAGTTTGTTGATGAGACGGGGATAGCCCTTGGTGAAACGCCAGAGAAGATCGGTCGCGGCAAAGGAGCGCGGCAATTCGAAAACTCCGCTTTTCTTGAAGCGGTGGAGAATATAGCTGACCATTTCCTGCTTTGAGAGCGGGGAGAGGGTCTCCATGATGGTAACCCTCTGGACAAGCTGGCGCATGTTGGTTTGGGCCAGCTTGTCGCGCAGCTCGGGCTGGCCGAACAGCGCAATTTGCAGCAGTTTTTGGGTGTCTGTTTCGAAATTGGAGAGCAACCGGAGCTGCTCCAGGCTCTCGTCGGGAAGATTCTGCGCTTCGTCGATGACAATGAGTAGTTTTTTGCCCTGCTGGGCCAGAGCGTACAGATGGTCGTTCAGTATCCGCAGCAGCGAATCGAGGCTGGCAGGGTGGTCCGGTGGGACGGAAAGACCGATATCCTGAAAAATGGCTAGGAGCAGTTCAAGGCGGGAGAGATGGGGCGAGAGGATCAGGGCGGTTTCAAACCTGTCGGGCAGATCGTCCATCATCAGGCGGAGCATGAGACTTTTGCCGGTGCCGATCTCGCCGGTGACGATGATGAACCCCTCATCTCCTTGAAGGCCATAGCGGATAACCTCCCGCAGGGCGGCATGCCCTTTGGTTGGGAAATAATAATTCCTGTCCGGCGTCATGCGGAAAGGGTCATCCTGTAGGCCGAAAAACTCAAGGTGATTCATTGCGGCGGTGTCGTGTTCCCCATGGTCGTTTTTGCCGGTTCGTCGGCGGCAAGCGGTTCTTCCTTGTGGTTTCCGGGCGGAGACCCGGAAGGCGCCGGTTCCTTGGCCGCTGTCCCGTTGTTTTGTTTTTGCTCCATGTTGACAACGCGGGGGGTGATAAAGACCATGAGCTCGGTCTGGTCGTTGAATTTGTCGGAATTCTTGAACAGGTTGCCGAGCAGCGGGATATCGCCAAGGCCAGGAACCTTGCTGTTGGTCCGGCTTTTGTTCTGCTGGAGAATGCCGCCGATAACCACGGTGACCTTGTCTTCCAGGAAGAGATTGGTGGTGATCGATTGCTTGTTGATGAGCAGACCGCTGGTGCTGGTGGTTGATTGGTCAACGCTGTCGTTGGTAACCCCGACATCCAGGATAACGTAGCCGTCCTGCAAGACGGTGGGCTTGACCTTGAGGCCGAGGTTCGCTTCGCGGAAGGAGGTGTTCACGGTTGTGCTGGTTCCGGTCACATACGGGATCTCCTTGCCCTGCTTGATTTCGGCCTCCTTGCCGTCGAGCACAAGGATGCTGGGCGAGGAGAGGATTTCCAGCAGGCTGTCCGATTGCATGGCCTGGAGTTCCACGTTGAGATTGACGTTCTGGCGGATAAAGCCGAAGGCCAGGCTGGTGGTGGGCTCGCTGACGCTCAAATCCGCGCTGGTGGTGATGGGGTTGATCTTGCCGGCAAGGGCCGCGGCATCGCGGTAGTTGTTGTAGCCCCAGATGATGCCCAGCTGTTTCTTGGCCTCGTTGGAGATGGAGACGATGCGGGCCTCGATGTGCACCTGGGGGATGGGCTGATCAAGCTCGGCGAGCATTTCGCGCAGACGGGGGAAGTTGTCGCTCCGGTCCTGGATGACCAGGCAATTGCCCCGGTTGGTGACGATGATCGAGCCGCTCTGGCCCAGGAGGGGCTTCAGTTGATCCACGTAGGCGGTGGCATTGCCGAACTTGGTGCAGAGCCGCTCGCTGACGAGGTCGCGCTTTTCTCCCTGGAAGTCCGCCTTTTTCTCCACGAAGATGACGTTGTTCTTCTGATAGTAGTGCAGCTGCTTGGCATCCATGATCACCAGGAACGCCTCGTACAGGTTCAGTTTTTCCACGTCGAGGTTGATGGTGTCGGTGATGTTGTCCGCCACCAGGATATTGATCCCGGCCTGGCGGCCCATGCCGCGCAAGAGCAAAGAGACCTGCAAATTTTCCGTTCGGAGGGAGGCTGGAAAACTTTTCAGGGCTTCCAGCAGCGGAGCCTCGTTTTTCGGTTCCGTCGGAGGAGCTGCCAGGCCTGATGCCGGGAGCAGCCCCTGCGCCAGGACAAGCACGGCAGAGAAGAGTATTGCTTGCAGGGAAGGGATTCGCATTACTATTTTTTATCCTTCATGGGCAGAGGCCTGGGCGAGGCCTCGAGCCATAGTGTATGGGCCACGCCATTTTGCTCGAAGATAACCAGATCCTTGAGGATTTGCCGGATGGTCGAGTCGCCCACCGTCTCCCCCTTGGTGACCAGGCGGTCGTTGATCACGGCTTGGGGATTGTTCTTGTCCCAGATTATACCAGAGAGGGTCAAGCCGCCAATGGAATTGCTTTTTTCCCGTGGTTCCTGGCCCTTGAAAAAGCTGATTTGCTCGCGGCTCCAGTTAAAGGGGTCTCTTGCCAGTGGCGGACTGGCGGCTTTCCGGCCCTGAACCGCCTCGATTTTTTCAGGCCGCACCGTGAGAACCTGGGGTTCCCCTGCCTGCACCGGGAGGGCGTGGCCAAGGAGCAGGGCTGCCAGTAGCAGGGCGCCGCCCGCCAGGGGAGGCGGCAGAATGGCGGCAAAGGTTGCGAGGCATTGTTTTCCGGTCATGGCTTGTCCAGGGTTGTTCTGCCGACAACCATGCTGAATTTGACCTTGGCCTGCTGATCGTAGCCCGCGCTTTTCAGCCGTTCCACGGCAAGATCCTCGATGATGCCGATCTCGGGCCTCCCTTCGATATATTGCAGATACCGGTAGAGCTCGGGAAAGGGAACCTCTCCGGCCAGGCTCACGGTATTGAGGGTGAAGCCGTTCACGGAGCGGTCTTCAAGCTGGCTCATTTGCCGCAGGTGGTTTTCCATGTTGATCGGGGCGTTGGTCTGCAGGGTGAACAGGGTTTTGGAAAACTGCTCGCGGTCTGTCAGCGAATGCCATTGTTCCTCGATAAGCCGGATCTGCAAGGCCAGGGTCTCCGTCTGTGTCTGGAGGGATTTTTGTTCGATCTCCAGCTGGGAAACCTGCGCGGCAAGCGCGCTGGCCATCTGGACGGGAGCGGTGCTCTCGATTTCGGTTTTCTGGGTGAGTTTTTGGCGCAGCTCCTTTTTCTGCGGAGCCAGGAACAGGGTGGAGCCGCCATAAAGAATCGCAAGGCAGACCAGAATCCCGAGGAATAATTTTCTTAGCTCGGCAAAAGCCTCCGGATCGCTTTTCAGCAGGAAAAACCATTCCTTCAGTTTGTTTCCGATGGTGATGAGTTGCTGGGCGTTCACGATGGATCACCCTCTCGCTTCAGTTGAAAGGCGATGGTGAAGGTGAAATCGGTTTTTTGCGCATCCGGGCTGCGGTCAAGGTCGCGGAGTAGCACATTGGCAAAGAGGGGGCTGTTGCCCAGTTCCTTGACAAAGGCGGGCAGCTCCCGATACTGGAGGGCACTGCCGCTGATCTGGCCCCCGTCTTTGGTGAAGACGATTTTTTCGCAGCGTACCGAAGCGGGCATTGTCGTGGTAATGGTTGCCAGCAGCCTGGAAAAATATTTTTTCCGCTCCTGAATGCTGGTGAGTTTTACCGCCTGAGTGCTCAACCGTTCTTTTTCGTCTTTTTGCTGCTTGATATTGCTGGTAAGCTGCGCAATCCTTGCCTGGGTTATGGTTATTTCCCCGGCCCGTTGCTGGGCCGCGGCAATGTCCCGGCTCAGCGAGCTGATTCTGGTTTTGAGAATCCGGTCGCTTGCGGCAAGAAAAAGGAAGACAACGGCCAAGAGCAGCCCGACAACGGGCAGGGTCGTTTTTTTGATCCTTTCTGCCAGGGGCAGCTGGGGGACAAGATTGATCCGCTCAAGCATGGCTCACCACCTCGCGCCTGTGCCGGGCCAGGACATGCAGCAGGGCAGAGCAATCCGGGCCTCCGGCGGTGGCAGTCAAGGATTTGCACTGGACGCCCAGGAGATTGTTGCTGCTATCGGAAAGTTCCGTCCAGAAACCGTCGGCTCCTCCGATAAAGATGTTCCGGATGGCCGCGCCTTTTTGGATGGAGGCGTAATAGTCCCGAGTGCGCATGATCTCCAGGGGAATTCTGTGCAAATAATCCGGCCAGGAGGTGGAGTCCGTCATCGCGAACCCCGGTTCTTCCAGGGAGGGTTGCGAGGTGGTGGCCGATGGGGCGGATTTTGTCCCGGTCCGTACGGAGTTATTGGCTGTCAGTATGGAGAAATCGGCAAGGATCGAGGCTGTGTCGATGTGCTCGTCGGAGTGCGGTTGGTTGTCATCGAAAATGAGCAGATCCTCTGGCGGCTCGGGAATAGGCGTGGATGGCAGCTCAATATCCTCCGGCTGGCGCAGGCTGATTTCTCCCTGGGGCTGCAAGGCCTTTACCGTGCGGATGAGGGGGAGTTTGCCTTTTTCATACACGGCCAGGGAGATGCTGTCTTGCCAGAGGAGCACGCAGAGGGCGGCCTCGCCTGGCGGCAGCATTTTTTCCTGAAAAAGAAAGGTGAAGGAGGCGAAGACGTCCGGTTCAAAAAAGGAGAATTCGATCTGTTTCCGGGTAAATTCGCGGCGTATTTTATCAAATACCCCGGCGGGAAAAAGGTAGACCGTCACCTGGAGCCGATCCTTGAAACGGCCCGTGATCTGCCAATCGTAGATGAATTCATTGAGCGGACGATGCAGGGCCTTGGCAAGATGGTAGGGCAAGGCCTTGCCCACCGCGCCATCCGGCATGACGGG
>JBAYUD010000068.1:0-15710 GCA_041675265.1 Desulfurivibrionaceae bacterium
CCAGACCAACAACGCCACCCTGGTTCTCAACCACATCTATAAAAACGAAGAATACCCCTTCATGTGGAAAACCGCGGCAACCTCCTACAATTCCCTGTACCAGAGCCTCTACGATCTCGACATCAACTATCTTGGTTTGACCTCAGGCCCGGTTTTCCAGCAGGACACCTTCATCTGGGATGTGCAGGCCCTCGTCTCGCACATTGACGTCGAGCATGACCGCTATCAGGGCGCCTTTGGGGCCGCTTCATCCTTAACTTACTTTTTCTCGAAAAATATCATGGGCACCGTCGGCATCAAGGCCGAGGAGAAAAACAACTATGTCGACCCTGACCGGGACGCGCTCAACCTCATGCTTTCCGCAGGGCCGGTTCTATTGGTTGACCAGAATCGCCTGAGCCTCTTGTTCAGCAAGGAGAATGAAAACGCGGATAACGCGGTCAACAGCTACAGCCGTTTCGGCTGGAAACTCCGTTACGACCGCTCCCTGCCCTACGACTTTTCCGCCTTCGCCGGGCTTGGCTACACCAACACCGACTATGACGCCCAACACCCCTTCTTCTCCGCCTTCCGCAGCGACGATATCCAGGAATTGACAGCAGGGGTCTCCCGTCTGCTCTGGCAGGATACGGCCAAAAACCAGGCGCTTATCATGCAGCTGGGCCACACCTACACCAATTCGGAATCCAATATTAATCTCTACACCTACCGAAAGAACGTAACCGAACTCAACCTGACCGTGAGCTTTTAAGCTGCGAGGACACCATGAAAAAAACCGCATCCTTTCCGGCCATAGTCCTGCTCTGCCTGCTCTGTCTGGTCGCGTCATTTTCCCCCGCCACCGCCGAGCCACAATCCGTGGCCACCGTTGTCGCTCTCCGAGGCACTGTTGTTGCCCAGAACAAAAGCGGCGCCAGCCGGAATCTGACTCTCAAAAGCCAGATTTTCCAGGAAGATGTGCTCAAAACCGGCCCAAACGGCCAACTGCAGATCATGTTCACCGATAGCACCATTATCAGCGTAGGCCGCGGCAGCGAGATGAAGATCGCCGAATACCGCTGGCAGCAGGACCAGAAAGACGGCGCTCTCAAAACCCAGGTCAAGGAAGGAACTTTCCGGGTCATGGGCGGGGCTATTGCCAAGGAAGCCCCCCAGAACTTTAAGACCGAAACCCCCACCGCCACCATCGGCATCCGTGGCTCCATGTACACCTTCAAGACGACCAAGGACTCCCTCTCCATCGTTTTCCAGGGAGGCAAGGGTATTGAAGTTTACAATGATCTCGGCAAGGTAACCATCACCGCCCCAGGCTTCGGCACCCGGGTTGTGCTGAACGCCCCGCCCGCAAAGCCCTCCAAATTCACGGAACAGGACATCAAGAACCTCAGCAGCCAGCTCAATGGCAATGGCGGGAATGGTAAGCAACCGGCCGACTCCGAGAAGAGCGGCGGAGAAGAACAGCCTGCTCCCGCGCCGCCTCCTGCCGACGGTGAAACGGAGACAGGGACGGAGCCGCAACCAGCCCCTGAACCAACTCCGTCTCCGTTGCCGCAGCCAGTCCCTATTCCACCAGTCCCTGTTCCACCAGTCCCGCCGGACCCCCGCGACCGAATTTGGGAATTCTCCGCCCCCCCTTCCCCTCCGAGCGATGGTATCTACGCTTTTGAAGGCGGCCTGGGCGGCACCTCGACGAAGACCGACGGCTCTACGGATACGTTTACCAACAGTCTCTACCTGGGGGTAAACTGGCATAACCACAAAATATTCGGGGTTGCCTATGATGATACGGTCGAGAAAAACAAACCGGCCTTTTTCTTCGGCACAGTGAATGGCACCACCATTTCCGACCTCAAGATCTTTGGTTCAGATGAGGGTGGATCTTACCCATACAACGACGGCGCATTTATCAGCGGCAGCGGCTCCGGCCTCTTCTCAGGCAGTGCCTTTGATTTTTTCAGCTTCAACGCCACAGGAAACTCCTATCTTACCAAGGGGACGCCCACACAAACCTTGCTGGATTCCTGGACTGTTTCCGGCGGTGGCCAACAGGTAGTCGGAGAAATGACACCGACTGCCCCCAAGGGGGTCTCGGAAATATGGAGTGGCTTTGTTGTGGCTGTGAGTGAAAACATGAACGACCGTCCCACCGGACGCCACCTCATTTACAACACGAACCCGAACAGTTTCACCATGAACATCAACAAGGACGCTGGCACCATCCTCGGCACCCTGACCACCGACGTAAATGTCGGCGGGGGCTATAATATCTCCGGCATGACCGTGGGTGGATCCTACGGCTCAGTATATCTCAACGACCAGCTCATGGCAGCGCTGTTGGGTGATGCCGCCGGCATCACAGTAAAAGAATATGGCAACTATATGGTGGTCGATCCGAAAAACCAGCTCTCCACCTACTTTACCTGGGGCTACTGGGAGGTCGCTTACGAAGCATCTTCCCTCCAGCGTCAGATCCGCGTACCGGAGTCCATGTGGCTGGCGGGAAACCCCTCGAATAATTCGGTGATCAATACGACTTTTATTGGCACATACAGTGGCAAGGCCTTCGGCACGATGATCGATACGGTCGATACCACCCAGATTTCCCAAATAAGTGGCGACATGAATCTCACCGCCAACTTTACCTCCACCCCCAGTATCACCGGCAGCCTGGCCTTTACGAACGGCACCACTCTTAATATCAGCGGCGGCGCCTATTCAGCCGACGGCTCCACCAACCAGTTCTCTGCCGGTCTCACAGGGGGCAGCATTAAAGGCGCCTTTTACGGACCCAATGCCGAGGCCGTGGGCGGCAACTTTTACAGCCTGACCGGAGGCAAGCAGTACCTCGGCATCTTCGGCGGAAATCGCTAAAGCAAATGGGAACAACGCCACGAACCCATGAACATATCCCGGCTTAAATCATTCTTCACCCTCTCGCCCTTCAAGGTCGGCTGCCTGGCAACCCTGGCAGCCGTCCTCCTTTTCGCTTCCTTTGGCCAGCAAAAACCTCCCCTTCTCGAAACCCTGGACAACCGGCTGACCGACACCATGTTTCGCTGGCGTGGCACGGTCAAGCCTTCCCAGCCCATCGTCATTATCGATATCGACGAGAAAAGCCTGCGGACCATAGGCCAATGGCCCTGGCCGCGCAACACCGTGGCCAGGATGATCCAAAACCTTGGCGCGGGCGGGGCAAAGGTGATCGGGCTTGATATCGTCTTTGCCGAAGCGGACCGGACCTCACCGAAAAACTTTATCGACGAGTTGCAGCAGTTTCTCCCGGTACAGCTCCCGCCGGAAACAATGACGGAGCTGAAAGCGAAAGAAAGCCTGGATCACGATCTCTCCCTGGGCAAAGCCCTGGCCGCGACGCCCTCTGTTTTGGGCTATGTCTTCCAGACCCAAAACGACAACCTGAAAAATCAAACGGATATCCCCTTTCCCTCGGGCACCACCCGCCTTGCCCCGGCGGACATACGCTATGAGGATATCTCCCTGCTCCGGGCCTACCGGGCCATTACCAACGTCTTGGCCGTGGCCCAAGGCCAGAGCGAAGGCTTTTTCAACGTGTTCCCCGATGCCGCGGGCACGGTGCGCAAGGTGCCGCTTTTCATGATGATGGACGGGGTTCCCTATCCCTCCCTGGCCTTGGAAATGCTGCGCATCGGCTCCGAAGCGCAGGAGATGACCATCCATATCTCCCGGCAGGGAAAAACCAACCTCCGGGACATCCTCGGGGTTGAGCTGGGATCGACCTTTATCCCCACCGATGAAAGAGGCCAGCTCAACGTCAATTTCCGGGGGCCGGGCCAGACCTACCCCTACCTTTCCGCAATGGACATCCTGGCCGGTAAAAATCTGGATCGGGTGCAAGGCAAGTATGTTCTCATCGGCACCTCCGCCGCAGGTCTTCTCGATCTCCGGGCCACGCCCTTTTCCAACATCTATCCAGGCGTCGAGGTCCACGCCAACATCATCGACAACGTTTTGAGCAAGGATCCATTCACCCATGACATCTACACCGAAATCGGCATCACCTACGCCCTACTTCTGATCGGCGGCCTGGGATTAAGCGCGCTCCTCGCCTATGCCAGCCCCCTGGCCGGAGGACTCGGCGGCCTGCTGCTCGTACTGGCCACCCTGACTGGCAACTACTCCTTCTTTTTCAGCCATAACCAGCTCCTTGGCCTTTCCTATCCGTTGCTGACCTTTTTTGCCATTTTTCTCGTGGTCACCCTGTTCAACTACTTTTTCGAAGGCCAGAAAAAGCGCTTCATCAGCTCGGCGTTCGGGCACTACGTCTCTCCCCAGATCGTGCATCAGCTCATGGAGCACCCGGAAAAGCTCTCCTTGCAAGGGGAGCAAAAAACCCTCACCGTGCTGTTCAGCGACATCAAGGGATTCACCACCATCTCCGAAAAAATGACCTCCGAAGAGCTTGGCCGGTTCATGAATGAATATCTCACGGCCATGAGCCATATTGTTTTGGAACACAAGGGAACCGTTGACAAGTTCATCGGCGACGCGGTCATGGCCATCTGGGGCGCGCCCCTTGAGGATGCTGACCACGCCGCCAACTGTGTGCGGGCCGCGTTCAGGATGATGGACAAACTTCAAATACTCCGTGCTGACTGGCAGAAACGCGACTTGCCGATAGTTGATATCCGCATCGGCATCAACACCGGGATCATGAGCGTGGGCAATTTTGGCAGCGACCAGCGTTTCGACTACACGGTCATGGGCGACAACGTCAATCTAGCCTCCCGGTTGGAAGGCGCCAACAAAGTCTACGGCACCAACATTGCCATCTCGGAATACACCAGAGGTGCGCTGGGGGAAGGGTTTTACTGCCGGGTTCTCGATTTGGTCCGAGTCAAGGGCAAGGATGTTCCGGTACGGATATACGAGCCCCTTTGCGAAGGCGAACCTGAACCGACGCTGAAAAAAGAGACGGAAACCTTTGCGGAGGCCCTGCGTCATTACGCAAATCGTGAATTTGACCAAGCGGAGGAAATCATCCTCTCCCTCAAGCAAGCCAATCCCTTACAGCTCTACGATCTGTATCTGGAACGGATCGCCCATTACAAGCAAGCCCCCCCGCCACCGGACTGGGACGGCTCGTTTACCTTCACCACTAAATAAAATCCACCCATGCCACGGAGGATTACCATGCACGAAGCCATTCATGACCTGATCATCATCGGCGGCGGCCCTGGCGGCTATACCGCCGGCATCTATGCCCAACGCGCCGCCCTCAAAACGGTGCTCATCGAAAAAGGCATCCCCGGCGGCCAGCTCAACAACACCGACGAGGTGGAAAACTGGCCCGGCACCGAAAAGATCAGCGGCGCGGAACTGGCCGTGAAATTTTCCCAGCATGCCGCAGCCTATGATCTTGAGGTGTTGAACCGCGAGGTTGTTGCCATTGAACCAGGGCGGGACCACCACACCGTCAGCCTGGATAACGGCGAAACCCTTGCAACCCACGCGGTTATTCTTGCCACCGGCGGCAGCCCGAAAAAGCTGGGCATCCCGGGGGAAGACCAGAATTATGGCCGGGGGGTTTCCTACTGCGCGGTGTGCGACGGCTTCTTTTTCCGCGACAAAACCGTGGTGGTGGTGGGCGGCGGGGACAGCGCCCTGGAGGAATCCCTGTATCTGGCCAAGCTGGCCAAGCAGGTGTACATCGCCCATCGGAGGGACGCCTTCCGGGCCGGGATGATCCTGCAAAAAAGGGTCATGGATGAGAAACGGATCACCGTGCTTTGGAACACGGTGCTTGCGGAGATCCTGGCGGATGCCCAAGGGGTAACAGGGGTGACCACCAAAAACACCCTGGATGGCGCAACCGCCACCCTTGCCACGGACGGGGTATTTGTCTTCATCGGTTTTGAACCGAACAATGCCCTGGTTCCGGCGGGCACCAGGATGAATGCCAACGGCTACGTGATTGCCGATGACAAATGCGAGACCAACACGCCGGGCATCTTCGTTGTTGGCGATCTCAAGGAAAAATACGCCAAGCAGATCGTTACTGCTGCGGCGGATGGCTGCACCGCAGCCCTGGCAGCAGCCCATTATGTGGAGAACAAAAAAGCCGGTTCCTGACCGGGAAGATATCCACTTTCCGGATTATTCCAATTCCATTCCGAAACAGACTTGAGCTTTCCGCCGTCATTCCGGCGAAAGCCGGAAACCAGTCTTTTTTCTGGATCCCGGCCTTCGCCGGGATGACATGGGTTACGAAAACCATTTCCGGAACTGTCACACTTTGCGAGTCCCCCGGCAGAGCCGGGGGTTTACCTGTTTGTTATTATACGAAACGCAGGAGCGGCTTTAGCCGCAAAACTCCAAGACATCGCTACAAGCTGCGCTTTCAAATTACCCCCACGCCTGCCCTGCCTTTTTCCCGTTGCTCCGCTTGAAAAAATACAGCAGAAGCACCCCGGCCACAAAGCCGCCGACATGGGCCCACCAGGCAACCCCGCCCTCGGCCAGCCTGCCCAGTGCCACCTGCTGCACAGCGCCTTGCAGAAACTGCATGAGAAACCAGAAGCCGATAAAAAAGTAGGCCGGAATCTCCACCAGGTAAAAAAGAATGAAGATCGGCACAAAGGTGAGAATCCTGGCCTTGGGGTAGAGGAGAAAATAGGCGCCCAGCACCCCGGAAATAGCGCCGCTCGCCCCGATCATCGGGGCCTGGGCCTGGGGATTGGCCCAGAACTGGGCCAAGGCCGCGCCGACCCCGCAGAGAAGATAAAACAACAGATAGCGGCCATGCCCCATCCGGTCTTCCACGTTGTCGCCGAAGATCCACAGCATCCACAGGTTGGAAAAGATATGCAGCAGGCCTCCGTGGAGAAACATGGCGCTGAAAATCGGTCCATAACCGGCAAGGGACACTCCGGTTCCAGCCTGTTCGGCGGCGAACCGGACCGGCACAAAACCATGGGCCACGATAAAGCCTTCCATTTCCTGGCCAAGACTCAGCTGGTAGACAAAGCAGAGGATGTTGACGATGATGAGCAAGAGATTGACAACAGGGAAATGCTGGGAGGGGATATCGTCCTTTAAGGGGAACATGCCTCAACAATTCCGTTTCAGGCCTGGTCAACCGGGATCTTGCCCGGATCGGGCAGCGGCAGGATGAAATAAAAATTATTCCCCTCTTCCGTGGCCTCGTAGCCGGCCACGCCGCCATGGATCTCCACCACCTGCTTGACAAAAGCCAAGCCATGCCCGGTTCCCGGCACCGACTTACTCCGTTCTCCCCGCACGCCATCGGCAAAAACGGTTTTAGCCTCCGCCTTGGAAAGATGCTCGCCGGTGGTGAAGACATTGAATTTTACCGCTGCCTTGCCGGGACCGAAATAATCCGCAAGCAGCTCACGGCCATAGGCCAGGGCTTTTCTCGCCTTCCCGCTGCGGTTGATTATCTCACCGGTGTACTTTACCGCATTGGAGAAAAGGTTGGCGTAGACCTGGGAAAGCAAGCCGACATCCACCCGCAGAAAGAGTTCTTCCTCCTGCATATCATGGGGCTTTTCCACCACAATCCCCCGGGCTCCGAATCGGCTCAGAAAATGATCCAGCTGCGGCGAGACAATCTCCCGGTCGATGGCGCATTTCCGCGGGCGCAGCACAAAACGGCCCTGGGCAAAGTGATCCCGCCTAAACAGGCTCTCCAGAAAAAGGCTGTAATTGGCGTGATGTTCCAGCAACTCGCGATGGTTTTCAAGCAAGCTCCGGTGCAGGGTGCTCACCTTGCCCATCACCAGCTCACAACTCGCGCTGGGCACCCCTTGGGTGGCCTTTAAGCCGGAGATGAGTTTTTCCAGCTCGTCGATATCCCCTATCCGGGCCTTGAGCTGATTGAACAGATGCTTGAAATACATGTTGGGGGTGATGACGTTGTGTTCGATGTCCATCACCAGATTGTTGATGAACCTCAGATGCCTGATATTTTCGTATGAAATCAGACGGTTGTGCAGGTTGTAGCCGATGCGGTTTGCGTATTTGCGCAGAAAAAAACGGTCCGCCTTGGAGATTTTCTCAAGGGGATACACCTCAAGAACCCCCATCACCTGCATGTTGAGCGGTTGCATCCCTTCGTCCTGCGTTTCAGGGGAGGGTTTGCAGTGAATCGGCACCAGCAGCGAATGTTCGCTCTCGTAGCTCTTAAAGGACAACCGCACATGGTCCGGGGCAACAACCGGTTTTGCCCGCAGCCCTTTTTTGCTTTCGCAAACAAGAACCAGCTTTTCCTTGACCTTGTCAAACATATAGAGCCGACTGTGCAGGCCAAGGAACTCGGAAAGGGCTGCCACGCAGACCCGATAAAAGTCCTCGTTGGAATCGAACTCCTGGGCAAGGTCGAAAAACGCCCGCAACAGGTCGTTCTGGGCAGGGCTGAGGTTATAGCTCGCGTAGTTCCGCTGCTTTTCCCTAATCCGCAGCGTGATCTGCTGCAAATCCGTGCTTGACTGGGGTTCCTGGCTCATGATCTCCCTGACCGGCAAGAGCGTACTGCATGATTCCTTCGGCTACCGGCAACATTGTATCACCTGGGCCGGTACAGAGAAAAGACTAATCCCGGCCGACAAGCACTATTTCATCAGCTCCGCTCTTTTCGGCAAGGCGCACATGGATATGCTCATCGGCCTTGACCGGGATGTCCATTCCCACATAGTCGGGCTGGATCGGCAACTCCCGGCCGCCCCGGTCAACCAGGACAGCCAGCTGGATGCGGAGCGGCCTACCGATGTCCATCAAGGCATCCATGGCGGCCCGGATGGTGCGGCCGGTGAAGATAACATCGTCCACCAGGACCACCACCATCTCCTCCATGGGAAAGGTGATGCTGGTTTTCTTGACGATGGGGTTCTGGCTGGCCAGGCTCCAGTCGTCCCGGTAGAGGGTGATGTCCAGGGTGCCGGTGGGGAGCACGATTTTCTCCCGGTCCTGGATCAGCTTCTGGATCCGGTCGGCGAGAAAAACCCCGCCGGTATGGATGCCGATTATGGCCAGATTGGCAACGCCGTGGTTGTTTTCCACGATCTGCAAGGCGATCCGGTGCAATGACCGGTCGATGTCCTCTGCCGACATGATCCGTTTTTCCATCTTTTTTCCTCCAGGATTAAGAGCCACACCTGCCGGGTTACGGCCAGAAAGAATCGATGCCCCGCGCCACCACCAGATTGATTGCCTCGGGATACGCCTCGCATTCGGCATCAAAAACCTTATGGGCGATATCGTCAGGAGTGTCGCTCTCATCAAGCTGCACACATCGCTGGACCACAATCGGCCCCTCGTCATACACCTCGTTGGCAAAATGCACCGTGCAGCCGCTGACCTTGACCCCACGCGCCTTGACGGCCCGGTGCACCCGCATGCCGTACATCCCGGCCCCGCAGAAGGAAGGGATCAGGGAGGGATGGATATTGAGCACCGCCCGTTGCAGATGGGGTGGAGGCTGGTAGAGCTTGAGATACCCAGCCAGCAGCACCAGCTCAACCCCGTACTTTTGCAGGATGGCATTGGTGGCCTCATTGTCCTTGGCATGGAAGGCCGGATACCCGTAGTTTTTGGCCTTGGTCAGACCCAGGGCATCGGGCACGTTGGAGACCACCACCTCGATGCTTCCCTGCATGGCGCCGGAGGCAATCCGCTCGTGAAAATTGTCCAGGGTCCGGCCGGAACCGGAGAGCAATACCGCCATCTTCATTGGCGCCACCTACTTGAAATGTACTGTTTTCTTTTCGCATCCCCCCTCCCTTGACGGGAGGGGGTTAGGGGGTGGGTGAAGCAACAACCTGGCCTTCTCCGTAACGGGTTCCCCCCCACCCTAACCCTCCCCCGCGAGGGGGGAGGGGACTAGGTTTCGTGTCGATTCACGGGTTACAAAACATAAGATACTTCATTTGAAATAGGGGTTGGCATCGACATCCACGGTGTTCAGCCAGTTGACGATGGCGGTGTCGTAGGTGCTGGTCAGGGCAAAAACCTTCACCGCCAGGCGGAAGCGGGTCTTGAGCGTGGTGTTGCCGGTGGCCTTGATCTCGGCCAGCACCTGCGGGTAATCGGCCGGATCGACGATCACGGTGACATCCTGAAAATTCTTGGCGCTTGAGCGCAGCATGGTGGGGCCGCCGATATCGATGTTTTCAATGGCCTCGCCCAGGGTACAGGCCGGATTGGCCACGGTCTTCTCAAAGGCATAGAGATTGACCGCCACCAGATCGATGGCCTGCAAGCCATGCTCCTCCATCTGCCGCACATGGTCCGGATTGGTTTTCTGGGCGAGAATGCCGCCGTGCACCTTGGGGTGCAGGGTCTTGACCCGGCCGTCGAGCATCTCCGGAAAGCCGGTGAATTCGGAAACATCCTTGACCTTGATGCCGTTGTCCCGCATCTTCTTGGCGGTACCACCGGTGGAGAGGATCTCGATCCCCAGCTGCTCAAGCTCCCGGGCAAACCCCTCGATTCCGGATTTGTCGGTGAGACTGATCAATGCCCTTTCTATCTTTTTCATGGTTTCCTCCTGACTCATGGATATCATATCAAAACAACCTATGCGTCTCGCGCGAACTCTGAACCGACACTGTAACGCAAAGAGGCGAAGACGCAAAGCAAACAGATGGGTAAGCGAAAAAAAGCCGCCCCCCGAGCCTTAATCCTCTTTCTTGGTAAACCTCCTGATCAACCGCCGATCCCGCTTGCCTGGACGCCCCGGCGGCGCGGCACCAACAACCCGCAAGAGACGCCGGGTCTCCCTGGCCTCGGCGCGGGCAGCGATACTGTCCGGAGTTTCCTCATAGAGCAGCTGCGCTTCCGGCGCGCCCCTCCGCTGGGAGCTGAGCGCCCGAACCACAATGGCGAATTCCTCCTGTTCCTTCTGAATCCGCAGCCCATCGCCCACCGCCACCAACCGGGAGGGCTTTACCCGCAAGCCGCCCACCTGCACCTTGCCCCCGGCCACCGCCAGGGAGGCCTGGGCGCGGGTCTTGTAAAAACGGGCGGCCCACAGCCATTTGTCCAGCCGGACCTGCGTCTCTGTCATCGTTTACTCCGCCTCCTGCCAGCTCTATTCAGCCTACCACGACGCGCCCACCGGGGCCAGGCCCCTTCCACGGACCGGCGCTCCCCGTTTACCGCTTTCCGCGCGAAGGCAAATGGTGTATATATCTTCCCAAATGAAGCTCAATACCGTCGGCATAAAAGATATCAGGTATCCGGTGCGGGTGCGCGAAAAATCCGGAGGCATCCAGCAGACCGTGGCCAGCATCAGCCTCCAGGTCAGCCTGCCGAGCCAGTACCGGGAGTCCTGCGTCTCCACCTTCATCAAGGTTCTGAACACCTATCAAGACGAGATGAGCAACCGGATCTTCCGCAATCTGCTGGCCGAGGTGAAGGAAGAATTGCGGGCGGAATCGGCCCATGTGGAGATGACCTTTCCCTATTTCCTGGAAAAAAAGGCTCCAGCCACCGGCACGCCGGGACTCATGGAATACACCTGCCGGTTCACCGGCGGCATCGGCAAGGATGAGGATTTTATCCTCTCGGTCTGGGTGCCGGTGACCACCCTGTGCCCCTGCTCTAGGGAGATCAGCGATTGCGGCGCCCACAACCAGCGGGGCGAGGTGAATCTCATTGTCAAGTATTCGGGGTTTATCTGGATGGAAGAGCTCATCGCCATGGCCGAGGCGGGCGCATCCTGCGAGGTGTATTCCCTGCTGAAACGGCCGGATGAGAAATACGTGACGGAAAAGGCTTACAACAACCCGATGTTTGTCGAAGACGCGGTGCGCAAGGTGGCGGAACAGGCCATGGCCCATCCGGCCATCACCTGGTTTTCCGTGAGCGTGGAAAGCTTTGAGTCCATCCACAAGCACAGCGCCTATGCCTATGTGGACAGCGACGAGATCCGCTGAAGTAACCGATTGGCAGCACCACATCTGCTTTGTCATCGGTCGGCTCGTGTGCAATAGCACACTTCGCAGGCCTCTTCCGCGCATCTGCACCACTGCCAATCGGTTACTCTTTCTTGTGGGGTTACCGAAATTTGGAAGACCTTATCTCAGGCCGCCAGCCGCACCAGATTACGGCCTGAATGCTTGGCCGCGTACAACGCCTTGTCCGCCCGGTTGATCAGCCCGTCCATGCTTTCCCCCGGCTGGCAGCCGGCGAGTCCGCAGCTGATGGTGACGCCGATCGGCAGCTCCTCCACCCGTTGCCGCAACTTTTCCGCTATGGCCACTGCGTCCTGCGCCACAATGCCCGGGCAGAGCACCATGAACTCCTCGCCGCCCCAACGCCCGAAAACATCCGTTTCCCTGAGCTGCTTTCCCACCGTGGCGGCTACCTCTTTTAAGACCTGATCGCCGATGGAGTGCCCGAGGCTGTCGTTGATCTTCTTGAAGTCGTCAAGATCAAAAAGGAGGATGGTCAGGGGGCTGCCATACCGGGCGGCACGGGCCATCTCCTGCCGCAACGATTCCTCGATCTTGCCGCGATTATGGATGCCGGTCAGGGTATCGGTGGTGGCAAGGCGGATAAGCGCCTCTTCCATCTTTTTGCGCTCGGTAAGATCGTGCAGGGTCTCAACAACCGCGACAAGCTCCTTGTTGTGATTGTAAATAGGCACGGCATCGCAGGACAGGTAGCGGCGCGCCCCGCCCACCCCATCCAGCCATTCCTCGGCGTGGATGCCCTCTTCCAGCAATTCGGAGTTTTTCGCCGCTGCATACAAGGCGTCGAGATCGCGCCGGTCGGCGGAATCAATGACCAGATCGGCCAGACACGGCCGTTTTTCCCGATAAAATGCCTGCCAATGATTCGTGGTCCCCGCCATCTGCTCGGCAGGGATGCCGGTGAGCATCTCGCAGGCCCGGTTCCAGTCGGTTACTCTATGTTGCGGGTCCAAAACAAAAATAGGCACAGCCGAATAACGGATCAGTTTTTCCGTGAGCAGCTTCTGATCCCGCAGCAGATCCTCCGCTGCTTTCCGGCGGCTGATGTCGCGGAATATCCCCCTGGTCGCCACCAGTTCGCCGTCCTTGAAATCGGTGCTGATCTTTCCTTCCACCGGGATCCGGCGTCCGCTCTTGGCAATAAAGACCACCTCGTAGGTATGCGAGATCTTGCCTGCGGCGATATCACGAAACAGGGTGGCGCAATGCTCGCGGCAATCCGGGTCAAGGATGTCGAAAACAGAAAGGGATGCGACCTCGGCGTCATCATAGCCCAGGGTTTCCCGCCATGCCCGGTTGACATAGAGGAATCTCCCGGACCGGTCGATGCTCTGAATCAAATCGTTGGCGCAATCCAAAAAGGTCTGCGAAAAACGGCTCCCGGCAAGAAATGATATTTCCGCCCGCTGCCGCTGCACAGCATCATCTTCCGATAAGGCGCATGCCTGATCCATCTCTTTGTCCGCCGCTGAATGCTGGAAATCTGTATTACCCAAAAAACGCGCCCTCATCTCCGGGATTGCCGCATGGTCTTCTTTGCCGCACATGCACCTGTGGTAAATTGCCGCACAATTGTACAACTTTTAATTAAATCCTTAAACACTTTTTTCCTCCACCGCGCGGTTCCCGGAATATCTGCAAAATGGAAGCCATCCGACATCGCCGGGAATCGACCGTTTCAACGAGCTGGGATGGGAAAACCACGGGAGATTGGCGGACCAACTGCATCAAGAACAAAGGCATGGAAAAATCCGGGCGAATTCAGGCTCAAACTATCTCCACGATATTTCGGCCCTTGTCTTTTGCCCTGTACAGGCCGTCATCCGCCCTGCGGACAAAAGCATCCACCGAATCAGGCGCCTTGAAGCGGGTCACCCCGCAGCTGAGGGTAATCGTTTTCACGGTTTCAAAGGTATGGCTCTCCACCAGCGCCCGCAGTTTCTCCGCCGTGGAAACCGCGTCCTTCTCCGTGGCTTCCGGGCAAAGCACCATGAACTCCTCGCCGCCCCACCGCCCGACCCAATCCGTGGTCCGGACATTTTTCCGGATAACGTCGGCCACGGCCTGCAAGACCTGATCGCCAACCGCGTGGCCGTACGTATCGTTGATATTCTTAAAATAATCCAGGTCGAACATGATCAGGGAAAGCGGGGTATGGTAGCGCCTGGCCCTGGCAACCTCCTGTTGCAGAAGCTCGTTGCACCGATGCCGGTTGCACAGGCCGGTGAGGGCATCGGTGGTGGCGAGCCGCCCCAGCTCCTCTTCCAGTTTTTTGCGCTCGCCGATATCCTGCAAGGTTTCGATGACCGCAACCAGCTCCTTGGCCCGGTTGTAGATCGGCACGGCGTCAAAGACGAGGTACCGCCTTTCTCCGCCGACATTGTCAAACCACCCCTCCGAACGCACCCCGTCATGCAGAAAGGTCGAGGTAGCGAATGCCTCGTAAAAACGAGGGAACGAGTCATACGCCCCGTCAAGCACCAGATCGGCAAGGCAGGAACGTTTGCTGGGATAAAAAGCCCGCCAGTGATCGCTGGTGCCGACCACCCGCTGTGCCGTGATCCCGGTCATTTTCTCACAGGCCTTGTTCCAGTTGGTAACCACATGATTTTTGTCCAGCACAAAGATCGGCACCGCCGAAAACTTGATCATCTTTTCCGTGATGTTCTTTTGCTCCAGAAACTGTTCTTCAAGCCGTTTCCGCTTGGTGATATCCCGGAATATGCCCCGCACTGCGACGGAAGCGCCCTCCTCCATCTGGGTGGTGATATTTCCCTCAACAATTATGACCTTCCCGTTTTTAGCGACAAAAACCAGCTCATGCCCAATGATCTGCGAAATCCTGCTGGTCGAGCCGAACAACCCTGACGAACTTTCCTGGAAATCCTTATGCAGGATGTCGTGGATGCTCAGACTCCCGATTTCCGCTTCATTGTATCCCAAAGCAAGCTGCCAGGCCCGGTTGACATAGAGAAATCGCCCCTTCAGGTCAAGAATTTGAATGAGATCGTTGGCGTTATCAAGAAAATCCTGCAGGCTCGCCTCGCTCCTCTTCAGCGCATCTTCCGCCAACCTCCGCTGGGTTATATCCATGGAAGATTCAATCATCTGCACAACCTTGCCGCTCTCGTCGAAGATCGGATAGCCATGCACTTCCATAACCCGCTGGGCGCCGTGCTGATTATAGTGAAGATGCTCCAGGATGACCGGCTTCCCGGTTTTTTTCACCTCGATCATGGGGCAAGGATGTTCGCCCCCCGAACATGGCGTTGCGCTTTTATGGGAAAGGGCATGGCAGGTGAGATTTCCGCTGTTATTGGTTCCCGCCGCCCGGTTGATGATTTTCACCCGGTAATCAGTGGCGTCGATCACATAAAAAGGGAATGGCAGCGCATCAAGCACCGTAAGCAGGAAGGCGTTCTGCCGAGCGATCTCTTGCCGCTCGCGCGTGCATTCTTGGGTTTTTTCGCGCATGGGTTTGTAGGAGAGGAAAAACCACAACGGCAAGACCAGGCAAAAAAGGAGAACACCGTCCAACAGGCCGGCGATGCTGGGAGGCAAATGAGGAAAAAAGGACAGAACCCGCATGATGCCGAGTTCTCCCAGGAAAATCATGCCAACGAGTCTGTAGAAAAACTCGATTTCAAATGGTTCGCCGAATGAGGGCGGATTGATTTTTTCGCCGCTTCCGAGCTGGCTTCCCGGTTTAGTTGTTCTGTTTTCAGCTTCTTTCTTGGCTGC
>JBAYUD010000069.1:0-15453 GCA_041675265.1 Desulfurivibrionaceae bacterium
CTGTTTAATATTCTCAGCGGCCAGTTCTCCCAAATTCACTATAGCCTTATCATCTCGGGTCATCATTACTTCCCTCCAATCACCATCCCGCATCTCGGGCAAACGACCGTCCGTTTCTCTTTCCCCGCGGCCTTCCGGCATTCTGGGGTATGGTAAATTTGCCAGCCTCGCGTAGGTATAAACTCCACCCCGCACGATGCCAGGGCACAGATCCGGGGCTGGTAGATTTTCTTCGGGGTAGACATGGTTTTATTTGCCTTCTACAAATGCACCAGGAGCATTGTCCGTAGACTTTCTGCGCTGCAAGAATAATCCCCTTGACTTCAAGTTCCGTTGTCAGAGCCACCATCTCATCGACCCACATTTCTCCAAATAGTAAGTAACCCCGATTCAGCCCCCGGGGTACGAGGCCCTGTTGGCAGAACTTAGACCGCTGATGACCGGAACCGGCTATGTTGCGCCCCGCGGCCTTGGACCTTCGCTGCGCTCGAAGACAGTCCGCCTTGGTCCCCGGGTACAGGTGCTCCGGGGGAGGATAGGGAGCCGGTTGGTGTTATTGTTGAAATGTTTGCCATATTCCTTTTCTTATTAGTTTATTCCTGTTATTTTGGTATGAATTTTTACATAACCTATGGTAATAATGGGTTTTAGCATCTACCATATTATTAGGGTCATCATAACAATGACAAAATTGGCAACTTCTCCACTTAGCATTACCACACGCCATGTATGCCTTTTCTCTTTCGTGAATCAGGGAGTGATAGCTGGCATTTTGACATACCACAAGATTATTGTTAGAATTATCATGTCTTTTCCTATTGTTGTGGTGGATGATTACATGAAGAGGGAGAATTTTGCCAATAATGTTTTCAACTATAAGATATTGCTCAGGTACATAACCTTGCTTATCCCCTCTCGGGTGACCTGGCATAGCAACCATTATATAGCCTTGTTGTATAATTCTTCCTCCTTTCCAAGAAGCAGACTCTTTACCTTTGCGGACATGATGTCCATTTAGATACTTCCGTGGTTCTCCTTTAATTGCACCATTAATTGCAGAATTTTGACGGTACATCGGAGTTTTTCGCCCACAACCGCAATGACAATATCCATAAGGAATCTGGACTCCCTCGATCTCCTGGTGGGAAAGGGGCTTGCTGGGCTTGCTCATATCCACCTCAAATCTCAAAAGGAAGTTGAGTGCAGATGAAGCCGGCCGCTTTTCGATGCCCGCCGCCGCCGTGACGCTTGGCGATCTCTCCGCAGTCCACATCGTCTCGGAAGGTGTAGAGGTTGACGAGCCACTTCTTGCCAGGGAGCCGGGCGAAGGAGATGAAAAACAGATGGTGCCCCGGGGGAGCCGGTTCAAACTTCATACTCCCACCGGGGCCATTGTTTACGGCCAGGGCCGCAATGCCGTCCAAGGTGGTAATGAACGCATGGCGGGCCATGAGCTTTTCATCTTGCTGGTGCTGGTAGGTGAGAATGGCATTACCTTCCCCAATAAGACCCTCAAAAATTGGTTCAAATTCAGCAGCCCGTAAAATCATTTCCCAAGTCCCTGCGGTATCGGGATTAGCAGGGTCGGTAAGTTCTTTCCGTAAGCCATATTGGAAAGGTAGGATGTCAGAAGTCCAAAGAACATTCCTTTCGTCCCAAACATCGTAGCGACCCAAAAGGAATACGGCGCAGGGCATCGGCTCATCCGGGAAAAGGTATTCCCAAGTGAGTTCACACCCAGCCTTGCCCACCACCCGGAGCCCCGGAGTCACAAAACCGGCTTCCCGAGCCTTATCAATGGCGGTCTTGTGGTGGTCAATCCAAGTGAAGTTATGGTGTGGCTTACCACCTACCCAAAAGATTTGAGGCTGGATACAGAGTATCCGTAACCTTTCCATCTGATCCATAGGCAGGGAGAAGTCGCACATAATAACATCTTCGCCAGGAGACACATCCGCCCAGGGGAACTCATCCTCGTAGTCAATTCCCACCATCTTGCACTCCGGATACCTGTGCCGCACGATGGCGCCTGAACAGTGACCATCGAGGTCGCCGCGGTGATAAAAGCAGATCATACCTTCACCCCTCCATCCAGCGTGAACACCCGTTCCAGGTATAGCCCTTTCAACCGCTGGTACTTCTGGCGGTGCTGGTCAGCGATGATCGTGGTGGGGTTCGCTTTGGTGTGGCCATATTGCACGGGTCCCGGATGATGGCCTCGGCCCTCGTAGGCGATGCGCCGGAGACGCTTGGAAACAGTACCATTCATGCTGCCACCTGTGTCAGTTTGCCGTCTGCAAGCCACCATGCTTGCGCTCTGGGATCACCAAAAACATCGTAGATACAGTCAGCGGTCATAAACACCATGATCTGATCGAAATTTTCAAGGTGGGCCAGGAGGAAATTGTAGAACGCCTCAAAGTGTTCTGTGTCCAGGATATCAGCCTCGTCAATAAGCAGTATCCTGGCACCCACCAAGCGGGAGAGGGCGTACTGAAAGGCGACGCCGACTCGATACTTAGCTGACTTGCTCAAGGTGACGTAGGGGGAGTTCTGCAAGACAATCGACAAATCCCCGGTGAGGTGCAAATAGCGACCTGGGAAAAGGTAGGTAGCCGCCTCGTCCAAGAGATCGTTGACCCCATCCAGAGCCTCAGCGATCATCTGGGACGGGATACCGTCTGGCGCCAAAGCCTTCTGCAGGGCGTCATAGATAATGACTTCTTGCTCTGCGGCCGCCAGCTTTTCCATCTGGCCCTTGTAGATACCCAAGGCGATATCGTAATCATAAGCAGCCCTCTCGAAAGCACTGCCCCGGTTAATCCGGTTCTGGCGGGTAGCGATCTCAACGTCCAAGTCGGCGCCGGCATCGGGCTCGGTTGCCAACTTGACCAGTTCTTCTTCCAGGGACGCCTTGCGGGCCGTTGCGGTTTGGTATTCAGTAACCTGCTTGTTGGCCTCGGCCAGTTTGATTGTGATCTCGTCTCCGGCCTTGATCAATCCTTGTCGGTTGGCCTTTAAGGACTCAATCACCCCAGGGTCAACCGGCGCACTCCCCACCCTGCCCCCGGCTTTAGGGCAAGCCATAGATTCCAGGGTGATAACAGGGCAAGTGGCCGGGAAGAACTGTTCCTGTACCATGGCCTGTTGCATTTCTTCGGTGTTGATCTCCAGAGCACACTTGTTGCCGGCGAGGTCCTGTTGTAACTGTTGAATGAAATTATCGGGGGGAGGCGGGGGGAGAGTTCCGATCTTTTCCAGTTGACCTTTGACCGTTGCTAACCGCTTCGCCCGAGCTTCCCCGGCCCCTTTCTGGCGAAGCAGACCATCCTTCTCTTTCTGCAGGTCCTTCAAGGTGGCCTCGATAGCCGGAAGATTCAAGGTGGGGATATCGTACTCTTTACCATCAATGACAATGATCTTCTCCGGCTCTACGGCGCCCTTGAACTCATCCCGGAGCCGCTTGGCCTCCCGGCGTTTGGTCACGCACTCTTTTTCTGCCCCAGGGAAGCCATGGGATACGGCCATTTTGGAGACGGACTTGATGATACCCAAGGGAGAGGTCGCTAAAGGTTGAGTATTTTCATCGTCTGTCTGGATTGCTTCCACCGCGGGCCACCGGCAAATACGGCTAAGAATATTATCTTCCGTGGGGGCCAAGCCAGGGATCACTTTGAAGAGTAATTCTCTGCGTTGCGCTTCGGGCCAAGATAGGAAAGTGAAGGGGTCCATCAAAATCGCCGGGGCCAAGCCGATATCAGGCACATCCCCCAGGACCTGCGCGGAAGTTTTCAGCGTCTTACGCCGGGTGAAGGCGTGGCCGTTGGTCATAAAAATTGACACTTCCGTTACATTGGCACCTTCCCGAATCATTGCGGCCTGTTCCTGTTGGGTTTTGAGGCCACGGGCTTGACCACAAAAACCCCAGAGTAACGCATCACGGATGGAAGACTTGCCGGCCTCGTTCTGGCCCGCGATGAAATTAAGAGGTGCGGCGAGTTCGAGTTCCAACTTCTCGATCTGCATGAAATTGGTAATGGATAGGCTTTTTATCATTGGTCCCCCTTAGAAAGGAATTTCGTCTTCTGGTTCTGGTCCACCAAATTCCGGAAATTCATTAATAATCGGCTTAATGTTCAACATTTCCGCCAACCGAGTAATCCTTCTCCCGTTACTCACCCGGCCGGCTGCAGCTTCCAAAGAATCCCACTCGCCCACGGTAATGCAGATATCCCGGGCCCGAGAGATGGCGGTATAGACAAGTTCACGGTTGAAGAACCCGCCGAAACAGGAATGAACGGGAAGAATAATTACTGCGGATTCACTGCCTTGCATTTTGTGGTAAGTCAAACAGTAGGCCAGCTGTAGGTTATGAGCCTTCCTCTTGATCTTCACCATGCGGTCAGGATATTTGAATTCCACCCCGATCTCGTTGTCGTTGATGAACTTCACTTCTCCCAGATCACCGTTGACCACGAACTCGTCACCGATCATTTTGTTCTTGCGCTGCAGCACCTTGTCACCCACCCGGAACGGAGTACCCGGGACCGGGGGGTGCATATTAAGAGCGTTCTGCAGCAGGGTGTTAATATCCAGGCAGGACAGAGCGGTGCGCTCATTCATGGGGCTCAAGACCTGTACGTCCCAGACCGGATCGTAACCCCTCGCTGGCAACCGTTTAATGGTCAGGTCCTGGATGATTTCCAGAATCCGGAACGGGTCCGATTCCTCGATATGCCGGAAGTTCAGCCCTTCCTCTGGCCGCAACTCAAGGGAAGGGGTGACTTCCCTGCCGTCTTTAATCGCGTGGCAGGCCTGCACGATGTCCCCGGTGTTGCGTTTGATCTCGGTCAGTTCGTAAGAGGGGACGCCGGCCGTCAGGAGGTCCCGAAGGACGGCACCGGGGCCGACCGATGGTAACTGATAATGGTCGCCTACGATAAGCACTCGGGTCCCCTGGTTGATGGCCCGGAACAGGCTGGCGGCCAGGGAGATATCCACCATGGAAAATTCATCAATAACCACTACATCGTTAGGTAATGGGTTCTTTATCCCGTAGGAGAATCCGAACTTAATTTCACCCTTCCACTGGTACGGTTCCGGCCCCAGGAGCCGATGGATAGTCATGGCCGGCACCCCGATCATCTCGGTCATCCGCTTGGCCGCCTTCCCCGTGGGCGCCGCCAGGGCAATGCGCTTGTTCCACGCGGTATATTGCTCGATGATACGCCGGAGCAGGTACGTCTTGCCGGTTCCGGGAGCTCCAGTGAGGATAAAAACCGGATGCTTCATGGCCAGCACGAACGCTTCCATCTGGTCCGGGGCCAACCCCTGAAGGTCAACGGTGACGTGAGGGCTCCAATCTTCACCCTGGGTTAAGAGTTTTTGAACAGCACCGGCCACGTCTCGCTCATCGTCAGCGAACTGCGCCAAAGCCACCATGTCATCCTTAATCCGGATAGCATCGGCCTCGATCAGTTTGACGCGCACATCCGAACCCGGGGGAAAGCCGATCAACTCTTGAACGTCTCCGATGAACTTCTCCCCCGGGAGCCAGGTATGGCCGGCCGCCGCAGCTTCCATTAGGGCGTAGAGTGATGCCGCTTGACGCCGTTCCGGCCCTTCCGGAGCATACCCAATGGAAGTCGCCACGTGGTCAGCCGACGCAAACCCGACACCGCGCACGTCCATTAGGGTCATGTATGGGTCCTTCCGTACCCGGGCCGGAGCGTCAGAGTGGTGTGTTTCGATTAAATAATTGATACAGTTCTTGGGGAGATGGTGGCCGCCCAGCATAGTTTCAAGCTCTACCGCCGCTGCCTCCCGGTCCTCGTTGGCCAGCAGGTTCTGGGAAATCTCCTGGGCCCGTTTTACAGTGAGCCCCTTGATGACTTCGGCGGCCCGCTGGGGGTCTTGCTTCAAGATGGTAAGGGCATCGTCTCCGAACTCATGGATGATCTGGCGCCCCACCGCGGGGCCGACCCACCGGGCCACTCTAACCAGATACCGAAAAATGCCTTCCTGATCTTGGGGAGTTTCCGCAGAATACCGTTCAAACCGAAACTGACGCCCCCATTTAGGGTCTTCAACCCAATCACCGGCCAGGCGATAATCCTGACCGATGACGGGTTCCGCCATATTGCCAAGAACGGGGTCCCCGGAAGACAGCATGCCTATGAGGAAGCCGTTCTTGGCAAATCTGATGTCTGATAATGTGCCGGTGATCGTTTCAATGAGGCCCTTTTAGATATCAGCGTACTTAGCCGGTGCCTTACTGGTTCCCGCCGTCGTCTGTCCCCCGGCGTTCCCGGCTGCCTTATATGTAGCCGGGTCCAGGTAGCTCTTGAAGGGGTTCAACTGGATACCGTGTTTGATCTGCTTCGTCACCTTGTCTTCGTAATCATTGGCTTCGAGTTCGATCAGGAAAGTCATACCCTCCAGGAGCTTCCAGTTGACGTTAACGGTCGCCTTATCCTCCCGGGAGATGAACCCGGCCCGCTTGGCCACCAGGAGCCGCTTGTTTTTCTTCCAGTCCTCTTCCTTCTCATGCTCGATGGGGATGCGGTCGTAGGCTGATTTGCCCTTGTCGGGGCCGTCGATAATGGTGAACAGAATGACGGCCTGAGCGCCGGTGTAGTCCTTCCAGTCCTGTTTCTGCGCTTTAACCTTCTTGATCTTGGCGAGGTGTTGGCCGGGGGAGGGCTGGCCACCGCTCTCGATGGACTCGTAATCCACTCCCTTCATACTGACGGAAGTGTTGAGTAGGCTATCATCCAAATATTCAACTTCTGCCATGGGTGTTGTTCTCCTTCGGTTTGGGGTTAAAGGTGATTAAAACGGGACCCTGCCGCTTTCCAGGTACTTAATGAAGTTCTCCGCTTGCTCACCGGTCAGATCCAGGGCGCTGGTAACATCGTACAGCTTGAGGTCCTTTTCCCATTCCGGCTTCTGGATGTTGAATTTCTGCTTGAGGGCCACGATCTGATCCAGTTGCGCCTCGGTGACCTTATCGGAAGTGCCAGCCGGAGGCTGGGCCTCTTCGGATTTCTTGGTTCCGTCCGCCGCGGTTGCGGTTGTCTGTTCTGAGGCAGTCTCGGAAGGTTGGGCGACCTCAGCCGGATGGTCTTCTTTCACCGCGCCGCCGCCTTCCGCCTCGACCACCGGGTCCTTAACCTTCTGCGCCATCGTGTCGAAGTATTCTGACAGCGCAGTTGCCTTGAAGATGTCAAAGAAATCAGATCGGCCCTCATCGGTAATCAGGAACGGAAAGCGTTCAGGGAACGGCTTGCCGCCTACGGGGACCCGTTGCTTCAGCTTAATCTCAGCAAACCGGCCCTCGTCCTCGTTGAGCAGATGGAAGATGTAGTCGAATTCGTAAACAAGGTTGGGGTCCCCAGCAAAAGTTTCACCGATTACCTTCATGAAGTCGGCGCCACCGGAAGTCCCGGCGTATTCCTTTTTCATCCGGGCGATGATGATGACGTTCATATCCATGGCCAGCAGGCGCCGGATAAAGGCGTTCTTCTCCCGCTTGGGATGGATGTAGTCATTCGGCTGGTTGGAGTAATACTCCCGATGGTGGCCCTTGCTGCCCGGCTGCCGGAGGAGGAAGCGATTATTCCACTTGAAATCCACCTGGTCGTTGTATGTAGTGATATCGTCGATCACCACGGTCAGGCGGTCGCCGGGGTCCTCCATGAGGGCCTTGATGGCGTCAGTGACATAATCGACCGTCGCCACCTGGCCCGGCTTGGGGAGGTACAGGTTGCCGGGATAAGCCGTCTGGTAATTTTCAGAGGACCGATGATTATCAATGTACGCGCACCGGGGGAAGCCGAGGGCGCTGAGGGTTTTTCCGGTTCCGCTCCCCCCCATGATCATGACCTTTGCCCGTCTACCGGGAGGCCGCGCAGGACCGAAGAATTCGTTCATAAGTTCTCCTTTAAAGTGTGGAATATCTACAGGCCTGGGCGGCTCTGGTGGTAATTCCAGCAGGGTTTCGATGTGCAACTCCATCATCTCTTTCCTGCTTCGCAGGGGCTTTGGCACTAAAACTGCCTGGATAGAGACCCCTGCGGGTAACGCGTACGGCAGGGTGATGCGGCCCGAGAAGGTTTGGCCTTCTTCGGGGTTGAACCAAAGTTTGCCGACCAGATCCACTTAGGCGATCACCGGGACTTTCTGCCCGAGTTCAGCCATGGCCGCCACCAAGTAATCCTTGATGTTTTGAATCGCTTCCAACCGCCACTGGCCCCCGTCCGCCTCATGGAGGGACAGTTGGGGTCCTGAGCGCAACCGCAGAACACAGGAGATGGCTGGCTGCTCAACTTCCAGGAAGGTACGGTACGGTCGCAGGATGACCGGGTTGGGGACCTTTTCTTCAGCCACCAGAGTTACGCCCTTCTTGACCGTGACGGCCTGACTGATACCGTCGTCCTGAGAAGTGCGCCCGTCCTCTTCCTTGATGGAAGTAACGAACCGCAGGAGCGCGGCGCTGGCCTCATCCTGCACGAACATGGCCTGCAGGGAAATGATGAACGTCTCCGGGTCCTGCCATTGCCCGAAGGGGTAGCCGCGGGTTTCGGGTAATTTGGCGATCAGGAAGGTGTCCCGTTGTTGAAAGCCCCCATAGAGAGCGCCGATCAGTCGGACTTCGGCATGAGACACGACATGCAGAGAAGTCGCTTCTCCGTCAATATCATCGTAGCCACCGTTACCCATAGACCCATAGTAATCTTTAATGCCGGTGAGGGTGTGGAGGTAAAGAGGTTCAGGTGACGGATCTTTTACCGGGACAATGGTCTGGTCCGTGTATTGCCGGCCCCCAAAAGTCAAATTCTGGACCGGAGCCTGATTCTTAATCCATTGTAGGGCGTCTTTAATCATTTCGCCTCCTGTTTGCCAGCCATCGGCACGACATTCTCTTTCGCCACGGGCTGCTCAAAAAGCCCGCTCTGCTTCGGGTTGTACTCCGTGGCCACGTTCTTCTGGCCCTCTTTGCCGAAGACCAGTTGAGTTGGGTAGGGGTTGACTGAGGCCATTTTGGAGACGCAAGCGATACTCACTGCGCCGTAATCCCGGTCCTCATCCGGCTTGATTTTGATCGTCAGAGTGACCGACCGAACCGCCGTAGCTTTGGTATTGGGGTCCTGGATGTTGTCGAGGACACGCTGTAGTTCAAGCTCAAATAGCTCGGCCGCAGCGCCTTCCCCGAGATTATCCAGGGCGACTAATTGCCGTTCCTTCATTCCTTTCCTCCAAGCCCCCGGCGCCATGCCTTTACCCATCATGGTCACCGGGGGCGGTTGCGGGGGCCGTGCGAGCCCCGGTTGCGGGTGTGCAGATCGTGATGATGGGACATAAGGGGGTCGGTCGCTCCCACCTTCCCCTTTCGACTTGCGGGGTGGATTGTGAACCATCCCCAGGACGAATCGGCAATTTGCGTCCCACCTAAATTCGTTTTCGCCCAGCCAGCTTCCGGGTCGGCCCGACATGGCTTGGACTTCCACCTTGCAGATCATCACCGGGGGCCGCCCTCAAGTTGCGATAACTTGGTTTGGCCTGTTGGCTCCCTGCAGGGGGCGTTTAAACTATGTCTGCATAAATATGTCAAACGGACCTAATAGTCAAGAAAATTTTAGGCCATCCCGAAATAAAAGAATGGCCTAATGTTTAATTATCTGAACAGGTGCAATTATTCCGGATAAATCGCTTCCAGTACCTTGTCGCAGACCTTGAGATGAGTGCGGGGCATGATCGTATCAGGGATCGTCGGATTCAGGGATTTCAGCGTGATAGTTTCCGGGGTCAAACGGATATAGCAAATCATGGCCTGGCCTACCTGATCTACGCATATCACGATATCTTCATCTTTAATTTTCCGGAACGACTCCTTCTGAACGATGAATTTCGTCCCCTGTTTAAAGGCTGGCATCATCGACCGGTCATCTACTTCAACAGCATAAAGATCATTTAGCATGTCTCCTCCGCCCAAATAATTAACCTTTCCAAACCGCTCCCGGATCAACTGTGGATACGGGAAGGTTCTCAGGGCGGATGCTCTTTCCACAACCGGGACCGAACGGGTGGCAGTAAGCAGTTCCTCCACCGACTTGCCAAAGACGGGAGCCAGCTTTTCCAGATGCCCCAGATTCCATTCCCGCTCTTCTTCAAGCAATCGGTAGAAGTTCGCTGGTTCGATTCGCGCCAATCGAGCGATTCGGTGCGGGGACTTCCCACTTTCTTCCAAAAGCCCCCGGATCGTCTCGGTAATTTTCTTATTCCGCTGTTTGATGTCATCCATGACCCCATATAATGCAGAAAACGGACCAAATTGTCAATTATATTGTATCCATAGCGTTTCCGGGCAATAGGTCTTTATGACAGGCGGTATTTCGTCTTAATATTGGAACATAATGTTTAAATTCCTTGCCAAAGTCAAGTCTTAAATCAAAAAGAAATTCTTGACAATTATGTCCACTTGGCATAATACTGCAACCCATGAGAGCCAAAGAGAAGCGCAGACCCTTGCCCCACCCCCTTCCGCTGGACATTGCCGGCATCCTGGGAGTTGACCGAAGTTTTATTTGTCATATCAACACAGGCCGCAAGCCGATTCCCCTCCTGATGGCAGTAAAAATCATGGAGCTTAGGGGGGTGGATGGTCGTCTTTTTGGAATAAAATTTTTGGACCTGAAGCCCGAGCTTAGGGTCGCAGTTCCTTATCTGCAAGAAGGATAAGCACCATGGCTTATGAAGATTATCGAGAGAATCATAAGGAAATATTAAAGAAAATTTTGAAGGTTTGCTCCTGGAACCAAGTGAGCAAAGACCTTTATGAGAAAGGTAGGTCGCGCATCTATGTCGATGATATCGGGATTTTCTTGTATAGGCGGCTGGCGGGTGTTTGGTGTCGCACCTGCGGGTTGAGTCACAACCGGATCACGACTTCGATGCTCCGGGAGAGGCTGATTGTTTTCCCTGATTATACTTTAAATTTATTAATAGGGGGATAACTTATGTTTCATGAATTTTTAATTTTATTGGATTGGTGCCCTGTCTGGGCGTTTTTCGTGGCGGGGGTGGCGGGAATTTGGCTGTGTCGGTGGCTAGAGAGGAAGGGTCTCGCCTGATGAACTTCTCCATTCGCGTCAACATCGCCCCTCTCCCCAAGCGCCCGGCGAATACCATCCAAGAGGCCAAGGCCCTGGGTGAGATTCGAGTGCAATGCGTCAAGATCGCTGAGTTGTTATCACGGGAACTTACCCGTCTCGTCAATCAATCCAAAAATTTTTGAGGTGAAAGATATGGTGGAACACTCGCACGACACCCTGCTCCCCGCCGATGATGTGAACCTGGAAATCCAACGGTTGCGGCTGGCCTATAAACGCCTGGCAGAGATGTTCTTAGAATTTGGCGTGGGTAGCGTGGGGATTCGAGAACACGCTATCCGGTCGATTTTTGACTCCTCCCTGGAAGCCCTACGGGATATGGACGGCATACAGTGGTGGATTTGTGAGCCCACCGGGACCGCCGTGGGGATCATGGATGAAATAAAAGGTGACCTCGCCCGGGTGGAGGGGTCGAAGTAAGTGGGCAACGAACCGGAGCCGTTCATAATCGTCGTTGACACCCGAGAGCAACGTGGGTACACGTTCGCTTGCATCACCCCGCAGCCCAAGATAGAGACCGCCACGTTACGGACAGGGGATTACTCTCTCAAGGGATACGAAGATCAAGTCTGCATCGAAAGAAAAAGTTTAATTGATTGCTACGGCACCTTTGGCCAGGGCCGGGATCGCTTCCAACGAGAGCTTGAGCGGATGGTGACTTACCAATTTGCCGCGGTAATCATCGAGGCGGATTGGCATACCATTATCAAGCGGCCTCCTGTTCGGTCCCGGTTAAAACCAAAAACGATTGTCCGATCTATCGCTGCTTGGTGTCAACGGTTTAACGTACATTTTATGCCCTGCCCTGACCGTGAATTTGCTGAACGGTACACACATATTTTACTCGAACGCTTTTGGAAAGACCGTCAAACCGAAGAATTTCTTAGGAGTAAGAATGGCAAGTAATCCCACTCGTGATGAAATCGTGCGTCGCATTGACCCGATTGTAGAGTTCGTAAAGCATGGCGGCGTGGTAGGAAAATATCGTAGTGCCGATGGCGAATGGCAATCAGTCCACTCTATCGACCGAGAAGACAATAACCCCTCTGCAGCCATCAATATTAGCCCTGACCCATCGAAACGGGGCATTTATACTGATCACGCTCCCACCGGCGACGGAGCCAGGTCATTTTTCGACATGTTGGCCGGGATGACCGGCAGCCCGTTTATGACCGGCAGGGAAGCATATAATTTTTACGGTAAGCAGACCGGGGTGCTCACGGGGGAAGGCCGGGGGAAGAGTGGTGAATTTAAAACGCCGCCCACCATGGCAGATATCGAAGCGTACCAGAAAAACCTCACTCCCGAGATCGTCCAGTACATGAAAGATAAACGAGGGCTTAATGAAAATAGTTTAACGAAGCACATGATCGGTTGGGACCTCAAGAAAGAGCGTAACGCCTTCCCGGTATTCGATGAAACCGGGGCTTTGGTCAACGTCCGATATCATAACTCGAAAAAAAAACCGAAAACGCTGAATTGGCCAGGGTGCGGGGGAGCGAAATTATGGGGGCTTGACCGCCTGACTAAAGCCGCTCCGGGAATTACCGTGGTGGCTTGTGAAGGCGAATTTGATGCCATGCTAGTAGAGCAAGAAACTGGCCTACTCGCCGTCTCATCCACCAACGGGGTCGCCGCATTCAAAAAAGAATGGGTCCGGCACTTCCACGGGTTCCATGTGGTCATACTCTATGACGCTGATAAAGAGGGCCGGGAAGGTGTGCCGAAAATCCTGGCTGATTTCAAGCCAGCAGTCGAGTCGGGTCAGATACCCAGTATCAAGGTGGTTTGGCTATACGACAAGATTGATAAGGCGCACAAGGACTTCACCGATTGGATTGTTAAGGACGGGGGCTCAGGTGCCCGGCTGAAAGAGTTGATCGCTCAGACCGAGCCGCACACCTACTTGAAACCCGTCAGTTATATCGAGTCGTCGATCACCTTGGACAGCTTCGAGCAGGTGGACCAGGGAAAGTACGCCGGAAAACGAGTAACGGTCCCCATCCAAGTGTTCGGGGAGAACACCGTCGCCTACCACGCCCTCACCAAGATCAAAGTTTCGCATTGCCTGGACCTGATCAACAGCAAGTGCAACGGGAAAAAGGGATGCGAGGGGGCCTGCGGGGGGGAGATTGAAATTCCCCTGGGGGACCGCCTGATGATTGCCGGGGTGCGCGCCACCGAGGGGCAACTGCAGAACCACCTTCGGGCCTTTGTCTGCGATAAGGACAAGCGGCCGGCACTGACTTACAAGGATGAGGACCGGCTGACCATCCGGGAGGTTTACGGGCACCAGGTGGTCGGCGCCATGGCAGCCGAGCGGATAGAGCTTGTCGAGCACCCCGTCTATGTCATCGGTGGCAGCCTAGTGGAGATTGGGAAGTACCAAGCCACAGGAAGAGTCCTCACCTCCTTTCGGGACCAGCAGCCCACTATGTTGATAGACCAGATGGAGCGCCTGGAAGAGGATTACCAGGCATTCACCGTGGAGAAATACCGGGCCAACTTGGAGAAGATCAGGGCGATGGACCCGGATGAGATTGCGGAAGACTTGGCTGTCCATGTGACCCGAATTTATGAGCGCCCTGACCTACATCTCGGGTGTCTGTTAATCCTTTGTTCCCCCTTGGGCTTCGAGTTTCCGGGGGAAGGTAATATCCGGGGGTGGCTAACAGGTATCGTGGTGGGCGACACGGGCACCGGCAAGACGACGGTGAGCGAGGGGTTATTCAACTTCGCCAAGGTGGGGAACCGGGTGAGCGGTATGACCGCCAGCAGGACCGGGATAACCTACGGGTGTGAGCATGATGAGCGCCGCGGCTGGCGGATTAAGGCCGGGGCCTTGCTCAAGGCGAACAGGCAAGCTCTCATCGTGGACGAGGCTCAGGACATCGCATCGGAAGACCTCAAGACCATGGCAGAGGGGATCGACACGGGATTGGTACGCATTGATAAAATCCAGAATAAGGTGTTCGAGAGCAAAACCCGTGTTCTGTTCGGCTGCAACCCGGTCAACCCAAAATGGCATGCAGGGCAACGCACCATGGACAGTTTTCGGTACGGGTGTGAGGCCATCAAGGGCATTTTCCCCGACATGATGATCAGGCGAATTGATTTTGTCATGTTCGCCGCGTCCTGGGATATCGAGGATAAAGAGAAAATTTACTTCCCTGAGAAGCCCGACACGGCGCAGCAGGTGGAAGTTGAAGACCTGCAAGCCCTGATCTTCTTCGCCTGGAACCTCAAGCCCGAGCAGATCGTTATTGATACCAAGGTCGCCCACTACATCCGCCAGATGGCGAAGCACATGAGCGATAAGTACGGCGGTGCCGACGACCTCCCCATTGTCTATTCTGAAGACTTCCGCAAGACCATGGCGAGGTTATCCGTGGCGTATGCAGCCCTTGACCTCTCCACCACGGAAGATTTTGACCAGGTGAATGTAGAGGTGCGGCACGTCTCCTATGCCTATGAATTACTTGACCGGATTTACCGGGCGAGGAACTGCAAGTTGGAGAAGTATGCCAAGGCTTACCGGCAGACTCATGGGATTGCCGGGATTGAGAAAATCATAATCGACATAGATAAAATACTTCATAATGACGGCAACGAACAGCATCAAAATTCCGGTAAACGCTTCCATCATATTTTCTATGAACTTCTGAAATGTCAAGATGGGAGTTGCGTGCGTAAGGCCGACTTGATGGATGAATTTGGTGTCGATTCCAAAACCATCCAAAGAAATATGCAGTTTTTTCGTGATCATCACTTGATAGATGTCAATATTCAAAAAGGCTATAAACCGGCGCCGAGATTCAATCAAGTTTTCGATTATCTGGAGCGTCTGGACTCAAAAAAATATTGCTTTGAAACGTATTGGCGGGAAGTTTTTGGAGAGCAAGGGGATTAAAAAGTTTTTTGAGTGACCTGTTAGATGGACATTGAAAGGTAGATGGACATCGAATAAAGCCTTAAATATCATGTTCTTAGGCGTTTTTTTGAGCTTCAATGTCCATCTACAGGATTTTAATATATATAGTGGTTTTGGCAAATTATGATTGTGTGCTCGTGAAAAAGTGATCTGGGCGTGCGATACCCCCTAAATTGAAAAACGAAAACTTTTAGCTGGACTCCTTAGATGGACAATGAGGGGCAAAAAAACGGATAACTAAATGAATTAATTAAAGATATTCGATGTCCATCTAAAATATTAGTTATCAATTACAACCATTTTAAAAATCAACTCCCTGGCCCCGCCAGGATAACCCCAAAAAAGGAGAAA